>CAYRQT010000005.1:28668-53388 GCA_964426655.1 uncultured Cuneatibacter sp.
AAAGTGGATGCCAATCAGGGCTGGGCAGAAAAGGAGACCCTTTTGGTATTAAAGGAAACAGAACAGCAGATCCATATTCTGGAGCAGCCCTGCAGGGCGGACCAACAGGGGGCCTTAAGGCGGTTGCGGGCCCGGACGACTGTGGAAATTATGGCAGATGAAAGTTGCTTTTCCCTGCATGATGCCTGGCAGCTGGCCTGTCAGGAAGCAGTGGATGGCTTCAATATCAAACTGATGAAATGCGGAGGCATTTTCCGGGCATTGCAGATTCACACCATCGCACAAACGGCAGGCATATCCTGCATGATCGGCTGCATGATGGAAAGTCCGGTGGGCATCAGTGCAGCTGCGGCAGTGGCCAGTGCCTGTAAAAATATAACATATTGTGATCTGGACAGCTTTTTATGCCTGAAAGACAATCCCAATCTGCAGGGGGGCTTTACCTGGGCAGAGCCGCTAATCTGCCTGGAAGGAGGGCCCGGATTGGGCGTCAGGGTAAATTTTGACCAGTTGTCATAGATGAAGAGGACAAGGATGAACATCAAAAAATCAAAAGTTGCCATTGTGGGATGTGGCCTGGTAGGCTCGTCCACTGCATTTAGTCTGGTGACACAGGGCGTTTGCGATGAAGTATTGCTTATCGACCGGAATCCGGAGAAGGCAGTGGGAGAGGTGTTGGATCTGCGGGATACCATTATGTATCTGAATCGAAATGTAAGGGTGACGGCAGGGGATTATGCCTTATGCCAGGATGCAGATCTGGTAGTGATTACGGCGGGGCCCCCTCCCAGGCCCGGGCAGACCCGTCTGGACACCCTGGAGGCAGGGGCTGAAATTGTCAGCAGTATTGTGAAGCCCATAATGAAATCCGGATTTCAGGGAATCTTTATTGTTGTATCCAATCCGGTGGATATTCTTTCTTTTCTGGTATATCAGCTTTCTGGATTACCGAAAAATCAGGTCATTGGCACAGGCACATCGGTGGATACAGCCAGATTGCAGAATCAGATTGCAGATATTGTAGGTGTGGATCCCCGAAGTGTGTTTGCCTATTCCATGGGAGAACATGGGGACTCTCAGATGGTGCCATGGTCGGCAGTGACCATAGCCGGAAAGCCCATTCAGGATGTGATTGCAGATAATCGGGATAAAATGTCTCTATTTAATATGGAGGATATTGTGGATAAAACAGCCCGGGGAGGCTGGGAAATTTACAATCGAAAGGGAACGACCTATTATGGAATTGCCTCTGCCTGTGCAGGAATCATAAAGGCCGTCCTGTATGATGAAAATATAATTATGCCGGTATCTGCCCTGCTGGAAGGAGAATATGGAGAAAAAGCCATTTTTGCAGGGGTTCCCTGTATATTGAACCGAAAGGGCGTCTCCGATATTCTGGAAATACATATGCAGGATGAAGAGAAAAAACGGTTTGCCCAATCGGCAGAGGTCATCCGACAGAATATTGAGAAAATAAAACATTACTTTCCGTGAATAGGGGAAAAGGAGACCATCGGCATAAAGCCGGTGGTTTTTTTGCCCTTTACCAAACCTTAACGGCGCCACATGCATTCTTTACCGGAGGTTAACGGTAGTGTATCCATTTTTACCGGGCTTAAATTTCATGCACCGGTTCTTTACCAAAGCTTAACGACCATGCTTTGGCTTTTACCCATGCTTTACCCCACTGTGCTAGTGAGATCCTCTTTTTCCGATAAAATGGAGGTGTAAATGAGAAGAAAAAGGAAAGCAATTACAAAGGAGAGAAAGAATGAGACCCCAGAAAATTTTTACGACTGTGCTGTGTACAGGACTGGTTCTTGCCCTTTTAGGCGGATGTTCTGCCTCTGCAGGTGCAGCAAAGAGTGTGGATACAACAGATAGCGGCGATTATGCAGAGACCATCACCCTGGTATGGTATCCCAATGAATCCGCTGAGGATTATGATGCTGCCCGTGAAGAATATGCCAAGCTCATTGAGCAGGCCACCGGAAAAAAGGTGGAACAGAAATTAACGACCGATTATGCCATTGCCATTGAGTCTCTTTCCAACGGAACCGCCCAGATCTGTTTTATGGGAGCCCAGGGGTATATTGAGGCCAATGCAGCGAATTCGTCTGTTCAGCCGTTATTTGTGAATTCCGGAGAGTCCGGTACTTTGGATGATGCAAAATATTACAGCTTTCTGGCAGTAAATGAAGAAGATGCAGCAGAGTATCAGGATGGGGATGGCTATTCCATCGATAATATACAGGGCAAAAAAATGTCCTTTGTATCCAACAGCTCCACCTCTGGCTTTAAGGTGCCCACCAATTACATCATTACACATTTTAGTGATTTGAATCTGACAGAAGATGACCTGATTGAAGGGGGAAGCGATAAATTCTTTTCTCAGGTAATGTTTGGAGGTTCTCACCAGGGTTCCGCCTACAACCTGCTTTCAGGAAAAGCAGATGTAGCGGCATTTTGTGACACGGAAATTGATCCATATGCATCCGTGGTAGAAGGGGAAGCCAACACAGCAGGCGCAGTATACGAAATCAATGCAGATGCCAGTGCACCCTTTGATACGGTTACCGGAGAGGAATTTACAGTTCTGCAGTCCATCCCCGTGCTCAATGGTCCCTTTGCCTATAATGCCGATACCCTGGATCCGGCAGATGTAACCGCCATTCAGGCGCTCTTCACTTCCGATGAAGTGGCAGAGAATGAAGCCATATTTGTGCCGGAAGATTCTGAAAATGTGGGGATGTTCAAAAAGAAAGGTGATGAGAGGTTTGTACTGGTGGAGGATTCCTGGTATGACCCGATTCGGGAACTGAGCAAATAATAAAAAGGAGACAAAAAGATGGCGCTTCTCAGTTTTCAGAATGTGGATAAGACCTATAACAATGTCACCAAGGCATTAGAGGATGTCACGTTCTCTGTTGAAGAAGGAGAGTTTGTGTCCATCATTGGCCCTTCGGGAGCTGGAAAATCCACACTCCTGCGCTGCATCAACCGTCTGGTGGATGCCACGCAGGGGGTGATTTTTTTTGATGGGCAGGAGGTGACTTCCAGCAGAAAAAAAGAGCTTCGAATGCTGCGAACAAAAACGGCCATGATTTTTCAACATTATAATCTGGTTGAACGCTTAAGCGTGATTGAAAACGTTCTGCATGGACGTCTGGGGCAAAAGTCCACGCTCAGCGGTGCTGCAGGGTGGTACACCGAAGAGGAAAAGCAGGAAGCCTTTCAGGTGATTGAAGAAATGGGACTGGCAGAGCAGGCTTATAAACGATGCGATGAGTTGTCCGGGGGACAAAAACAGCGGGTGGGTATCGCCCGAGCCATTATGCAGCACCCCAAACTGATTCTGTGTGATGAGCCCATTGCTTCTTTGGACCCTAAATCTTCAAAAATAATCATGGATCTCTTAAAAACCATCAATCAGACCAAAAATATCACCTGTCTGGTGAATCTGCATCAGGTGGATGTTGCCATAAAATATTCCGAACGAATCATGGGGGTGACCGCAGGAAAAATTGTATACGATGGGCCGACAGAAGGACTCACGAAGGGCATGATTCATAATATCTATCAGTCCAGTGAACATGATCTGATTACAGATGTGCAGGGAAGCGAAATATGAGAAAAAATGCAGATGTATTCAAAAAACGGAAATGGACATATTCGATGGTGTTCCTGGTGTGTATTGCCATTTTTGCAGGAGCGTCGTTTTTGGCAGATTTCAATCCGGCAGAGGGTCTGCTGTCCTTTCCGGAAGCATTTCGATGGATTGTGTCCAATCTGGTGCCGGATGCCAATGCCATAAAGCGGCTGCCCAAGATTTTGAATGAGCTTTTGGAAACGGCGTTGCTGTCTGTAGCCGTAACCGTGTCGGCGGCGGTGGCCGCCTTCTTTTTCAGCCTGCCAGGTTCCGGCATCACAGGTTCCAGGGAAATACTGAAGCGGGCCGTACGCATTGTGGCCGCTTTTTTTCGAAATGTACCGGATGTGGTCTGGGCCATGCTTTTGATGTTTTCCTTTGGGCAAAATATTTTAACAGGTTTCTTTGCCCTGTTTTTTACCACATTTGGCTTACTGACCCGGGCATTCATTGAAACCATTGATGAAGTCAGTGCCGATTGTGCGGAGGCACTGGATGCCTCCGGAGCTAATTTTATTCAAAAGGTGTTTCAAGGCATTATTCCTTCCTCTCTTCCGGGTTTAACCACCTGGGTATTATATATGATTGAGACCAATATTCGTTCCTCCACCCTCATAGGCATCCTGACGGCAACGGGCATTGGATATCTGTTCGACCTGTATTACAAGCGACTGGATTTTTCTTCAGCCAGTCTGGTGGTGCTGTCCATTGTGGTGCTGGTTTTAGCCATAGAAACCATTTCCAATAAAATAAGGCAGGTGATTCTATGAACAATGAGATGTCGGCCCTTGGCATAGAAATTATACAATATGACCCTCCAATGCCGGTCAGAAACCTGGAAGGGTACATCAGCCGGTCCCGAAGAGGGAAAATTAAAATCGGCGCAAAGAGAAAAGGTCAGTTTGCCATATATGTCCTGATTCTGGCACTGCTAGGTCTGACGATTGTGGCATTTGTCACCTTTGATTACCAGGATATTGATTTTGGAAAGGCAGTTGCAGATACCCTTCACAATATTAAAACCGTTTTTCTGGAACCGGAACTATCCAGAGATACCTTCAGGGGTGTTTTGTACCAGTTGCTGGTAACCTTTTGCCTGGGCATTCTGGCCACAGTGATCGGGGCTGTACTGGCTTTCTTTTGTGCCCTCCTTTGTGCCCGCAACCTGGCTCATCCGGTTTGTGCGTACATTATAAAAAGTCTGGTGGCGGTGGCACGTGCGGTGCCCACCGTTCTCTGGGTCCTGATCTTTGCCGTTTCGGCAGGGCTTGGCAGCGTTGCAGCCGTGACAGGGCTGACCTTTCACAGCTTTGCCTATCTGACAAAGGCTTATGCGGAATCTATTGAAGAAATTCATCCAGGTGTCATTGAAGCCTTAAAATCAAACGGGGCAAAGTACTGGCAGATTATTTTTCAGGCTATTTTGCCCTCCACCATTACATCCATGGTGGCCTGGACATTTCTGCGGTTTGAAATTAATTTTGCAAATGCAGTGGCCATGGGGGCGGCAGCAGGGGCAGGAGGCATCGGCTTTAACCTGTTCATGGCCGGCAGTTTTTACTTCGATCTTCATGAAATGGGTATGCTTACTTATATCGTGGTGATTACCATTGTGCTTTTGGAAATGGTATCCACCAAAATTAAAGGGAAGGTGAAGTGAGGCAGATGATGGAGAAAAAAAGAATTTCAAGAATCCTGGCCCGGGCCAGGGATGAGGCAGTCAAAGCATTGGCTGAAGAAATTATGGCTGAGCATACTCCCCTCATTATAAAGGCACCGAAAAAGTCCCTGGTCATGATTCGGATGCAGGAGCCGGTGGAAGAAAGTCTGTTTTATCTGGGGGAAGTGATGGTCAGTGAATCCATCGTAGATATTGAAGGAGTAAAGGGAATGGCTGTGCTGATGGGGGATCATTATGAAAAAGTACTTCATATGGCTATCATTGACGGGGCCTGTAATAAGGGAGTTTTTAAAAGATATGGCTTGCTGGAAACCTGGGAAAAAGAACAGAGGGAGGCAATGGAGAAAGAGAATGCCATGTTCATGCAGACAATGGTGAATTTTCAGAGCATGGATACAGAGGAGACAGAATGAAAACACTGCATACATTTGATGAAGTATTGGATACCCAGAAGGTTTTCCGCCTTTTATTGGAAGCGATGGCAAATCCTGGACGGCGGTGTTCCATCAAAGAACAAAGCCAGAAGTTATATGGAAAGCAGCCGGCACTGCTGGCAGTGGCCATGACCCTGCTGGACAATGGGATTTCCTTTTCAGCCCCCAATAATCCGGAGCTGACAGAACAAATTGTGCTGCTGACCCACGCCAGGGAAACATCTCCTGGTCGGGCAGATTACATTTTCCTCTCTTCAGAAGAAGTGCTTTTTGAATGTATGGTTGCGGCAAAGGATGGGACTTTGGAAAATCCCCATGAATCCGCGACCATTATTCTTGCCAAACCGACAGGGGAAGCAGAACATACACTTACTATCAGGGGCCCGGGCGTGGATGGGCAGCAGCGGGTTTATATGCCTGCGGTGGTAAGCAGGGCACTTACCTGTCGGACACAGCAGGGGTATGAGTATCCCAGGGGAATAGATCTGATATTCCTTTTTCCAGGTGATGAAGTGTGCTGTGTGCCAAGACTTGTACGAATGGAGGCAGAGTGATATGGGCTATGTTGCAGTTTCAGGAGGAGAAGAGGCCATAGAAGCCAGCATTCGTCTTTTGGAGTATTACCGCAGTAAAACAGAAAAGGATCTGGATCTGGAGGTGATTGAAGAAAAGATGGGGCTGCTGGTAGATCGGGTCATGAGCGAGGCGGGATTGTATGCCAAAACCTATGCGGCCCTGGCCCTTAAGCAATGTGAGGGATCTGTAGAGGAAGCGGTCTTCCTTTTACGGGCCTATCGTTCCACTCTTCAGCGCAGCTATGATTCTCTGGTGGCGGATACCGGGACCATGCGGCTGGTTCGTCGAATTTCTGCAGCTTTTAAGGATGTGCCGGGGGGACAGATCCTGGGAGCCACCTATGATTACACCCACCGTTTACTGCAGTTTGAGCTGGAGCAGGAAGATGCGCCGGCTCTGGCCAGAAAGATGCGGGAGATGGTAGAGGGGCAGGCGCCTGTACAGGTGCTTTCCTGTAAGAGAGTATCCGACCAGCTGAAAGAGGAAGGGCTTATTGACAGGGCACAGAAAAAGGATACCCGCCCTTATGACGTCACCCAGCATCTGCTGGAATTTCCGGCGCCCCGCAGTGCCAGACTGCAGACTTTGTCCCGGGCGGACGGAGGGTTTATTTCGGGACTGGCCTATTCGGTGCTTCGTGGCTTTGGCCAGGTGCATCCCACGGTGGGAGAACTGCGCACCGGATATCTGGAAATTGAAGTGCCTTATCTGGAAGATGCCGGACAGAGTCTCTGGATTGGAGAAATCCTGCTGACGGAAGTGGAAGTGTTTAATGAGGCAGATGACAAGAATAAGCTGAAACTGGCCTGTGGCTATGGAGCTGTTCTGGGTCGTAATGAAAATAAGGCCATTGCCATGGCGGTACTGGATCATGAACTGGGCACAAAGGGGCCATATCCCACACAGAATGAGGAGTTTGTATTATTGCACGGGGATAGTCTGGAAATGAATGGTTTTATCTCCCATCTGAAGCTGCCCCATTATGTGACCTTCCAGTCCAAACTGGACGCAGTACGCAAAACCCGGAGGAAAACCAATGATGGAGAAATATAATTATGCCTTCCTGGACGAGGGCTCCAAGAGGGAAATTCGCCGTAGCATTTTAAAGGCAGTGGCCATTCCCGGATATCAGGTGCCCTTTGGCTCCAGGGAATTACCCATTGGAAGGGGATGGGGAACCGGTGGCATTCAGCTGACCCTCTCTTTGATCGGTCCGGAAGATGTGTTAAAGGTCATTGACCAGGGAAGTGATGAAAGTGTAAATGCGGTCAGCATCAAACGTTTTGTGAAGATGTGTACAGGTGTGCCCTGCACCACCCGGACCCAGGAAGCCACCCTCATCCAGACCCGGCACAGGATTCCGGAAATCCCATTGACAAATAGGCAGATCCTAGTGCTGCAGGTGCCCATCCCGGAGCCGTTGCGTATTGTGGAACCCCATGAAGCAGTGACTAGAAAAATGCATGGAGAAATGGATTATGCCCCCATCTGGCTGCAGTTGTACGAAAGCCTGGTAAAATACGGAAAGGTCACCCTTAGCACGGAATACCCCTGCATGGTAGAGAACCGGTATATTATGAATCCCAGTCCCATTCCCAAATTTGACAATCCCAAATTAAATGATGCCGACTGCCTGTACCTTTTTGGCGCAGGCAGGGAAAAGAAAATCTATGCCATTCCCCCTCATACAAAAGTGGTATCCCTGGCCTTTGAGGATGTTCCCTTTGAAAAGGAAACCTTTTATGGCAAGAAATGCCGGCTTTGCGGCAGCACCGATACATATCTGGATGAAATGTTTGACGGGGCCACCGGAGAACGGTATTACCAGTGTTCGGATACATCCTATTGCAGGGAGGTGCGTTCCAGATGAATGTAAAGGAAAAGCCAGTGCTTCGGGTGAAAGATCTGACAGTGCGGTATGGGGCTGGTTGTCCACTATGTGCCAGCCATATGGAAAAGAATCGCTGCAGTTTGTGCGGAACAGTGTGGGCAGGCAGTCATCTTTCTCTGGAAGTGTATCCTGGAGAGGTGCTGGGCATAGTGGGGGAAAGCGGATCAGGAAAGTCCACCCTTATGCAAAGCCTGTATTTTGATTTGGAGCCCACCAGTGGAGAGGCCTATCTGGAAAACTATGAAAGCGGAAAAAAGAACATCTGGGAGGCCAGTGCCGCACAAAAACGGCATATCAAAAATACGGTCATGGGCATGGTGTATCAAAATCCCATTCTGGGACTGCGGATGGAGTATTCTGCAGCGTCCAATATTGCGGAAAAAATCATAGCGGCCGGCAGCCGCAATGCAGGGGAAATGACAGAGCGTGCAAGAAAGCTTTTACAGGCGGTGGAAATTCTCACCTCCCGTATGGGAGAGGCCCCCAGAAATTTCTCCGGCGGTATGCAGCAGAGGGTACAGATTTCAAAAGCGTTGGCAAATAATCCCTCCCTCCTGTTGCTGGATGAGGTGACCACCGGCCTGGATTTATCCGTACAGGCAAAGGTACTGGACCTGATTCGAAAAATCAAGGCAGAATTTGGCATCTCGATTTTGCTGGTTTCTCACGACCTGGCAGTCATTCGGATGCTGGCAGACCGTACCATTGTGATGCTGGATGGAAAAATAATTGAAAGTGGGCTGACCGATCAGATTATGGAAGATCCACAGCATCCGTATACACAGCAGCTGGTCCATTCTTTGCTATAGGGAGAGGAAAGATATGATTGTCATCAAAAACGGCAGACTGGTTTTGCCGGACAAAATTGTGGAAGAAAAATACCTGGTGCTGGAGGGGGATACCATACAGGCCATTTCAGAGCACATGCCCCCCCATCCGGAGAAATGTATAGATGCCCATGGGCGTTTTGTCATGCCAGGCTTTATAGATATGCATTCCGACCGAATTGAACAGTTCATCCTGCCAAGACCCACCGCCAGGTTCGATTTTGCCCTGGCACTGATGGAGTGTGAGCGGGAGCTTTTGCACCAGGGCATTACCACTATGTATCATTCATTTTCCCTGTATAAGGATGAGCGGTTTGGCAAAAGCCCTCTGCGGACATATGAGAATGTATACAAAATGGCAGAATTAATCCAGCGTATGCACACCCGTTTTCATTTGCTGCGGCATCGTTTTCATCTGCGAATTGAGTTGGATAATCTGAAGGCTTTTGATATTGCCAGGGATATGATTGAACAGGGAATGGTACATGAGATTTCATTTATGGACCATTCCCCTGGACAGGGACAGTACAGGGATTTGGAAATGTATAGAAAATCTCTGGCAGACTGTCCTGGAGAATCCACGGATGACCTGATATTTCAGTCCTTTCTGGCCAAGGAGAAGGTAAAGGAAAGGCTTTCTTTTGAACAGCTGAAAAGTCTTTGCCGGCTGGCCCACAAACATGGCATTGCAGTGGCTTCCCATGATGATGATACCTGGGAAAAGCTGCAGATTAATCAGGAAATTGGAGTAGATATCAGTGAATTTCCCATCACCATGGAAACGGCCAGGCAGGCCCACGATCTGGGATTTGCCACAGTGGTGGGGGCGCCCAATATTCTGCGGGGAGGTTCGCACTCCGGAAATATGGCTGCTGCAGAAGCGATTCAGGCGGGCTGTGCGGATATTCTGTGCTCGGATTATTATCCCCCGGCCATTTTACATGGTATTTTCATCATGCATCTTAAATATGGTCTGCCGCTTCCGGAAATGGTGAACAAAGCCACCCTTAATCCTGCCAGAGCCGTGGGAAAGAGCAGTTTATACGGGGCCATTGAACCGGGGAAAAAGGCAGATTTGCTGATTGTTGATCTTTTAGAAGGCCATCCCGTTATCACCCATGTGCTGGTGGATGGCCGGCCCACCTCCAGAGTGGAGTATAGGAGAGCATAGACTATGGAAATATTGTCCATTCAGGATTTATCAAAAACTTTTCAGCTCTATCATGCAGATATGACCATACATTCCTGCCAGCACATTTCCCTGGAGCTAAAGGAGGGGGAATTTGTGGGCATTGTGGGTTTGTCCGGGGCAGGAAAATCCACCATACTGAAGTGCATTCACAGAACCTATCTCACCACCCAGGGCCATATTTTTTACAACAGCCTGGCTTTTGGGCCTCTGGATCTGGTTTCTGCCACAGAAAGAGAAATGCTCTATCTGAGAAAGTATGAGATTGGATATGTTTCTCAGTTTTTGCACGTGATGCCTCGTACCACGGCCAAAGAACATGTGATGAATGCCCTGCTGGAAGTGGGGGAGGATCCGCTGACTGCCAGAGAAAAAGCAGTGGAAATGCTACAATATTTCCGTCTGCCCCGTGATTTGTGGGATATCTATCCCAATACCTTTTCAGGAGGGGAGAGACTGCGGCTGAATCTGGCCCACACCATGGTCAGACAGCCCCGGATGATGCTACTGGATGAACCTACGGCTTCCCTTGACAATAAAACCAAGGTTTTGGTGAAAGACATGCTGGTCAGTCTGAAAAACAAAGGAAAAAGCATGATCGGCATTTTTCATGACCTGGAATTTATGGATGGTTTATGTGATAAAGTGTTTAACATTTCGGAGGGAACGTTTATATGAAGCGGGCAGATTTGCATATGCATTCCAGAATATCAGACGGCAGTTATACCATACCGGAACTGGCGCATCTGGCAGCCCAAAGAGGACTGGATGTGATTGCCGTTACCGACCATGATACCCTTTCCCAGGCAGGGAAAATACCGAAAAATTTGCCGGTGGAGGTGATTGCGGGCATTGAGATTTCCTGCTTGGATGTTCAGACCAATATGCGTGTGCATTTGCTGGGCTATGGAATAAAGGACAGACAGAAGGTGGAAGACTTTGTGCATCCGCTGTTAATGGCCCGACATGAAAATTCCCTGAAACAAATAGAAGTGTTGCAAAGAAATGGGTTTCACATAGAAGTGGACCAGCTTTATCGGGCGGATGGCCGTTATATTTATAAACAGCATATTATGGAATACCTGGTAAGGACCGGTCAATCCCCGGATCTACTGGGGGAAACCTATAAACGCCTTTTCAAGAATGGGGGAATTTGCGCCTTTGATATTCAATATCTTGATCCATATGAGGCCGTGCGCGTCATTCGGGCAGCCGGTGGGATGGCTGTACTGGCTCATAGCGGACAGCAGCAAAATTTCACCCTGATTCTGGGGCTGGTTAAAGCAGGATTGGAAGGGTTGGAACTGCATCATCCTGCAAATACGGAACCGGACAAGCAGGTGATCAGGGCATATGCCAGAGCCCATGATTTGTTTTTGACCGGAGGAAGTGATTTCCACGGAGCGTATGAACCGGGGGGACCTCTGCCCGGGCAATATATTTCTGAAGAAAGCGGGGTGAGGGCCATATGTTAAAAGCACGGCCTACGGTTGAAGAGAATGTGCAGCTGCGCAATGTACATCTGGGCAGATATACGGAAATTCAGAGTAACAGTTTGCTGGAGGACACATTCCTTGGGGACTATTCCTACTGTGCCGGATACAATCAGATTTTTGGGGCTGAGATTGGAAAGTTTTGTTCCATTGCCACCTTTGTGCGCATCAATCCCGGCAACCATCCCTGTTATACCAGGGTGGCCCAGCATCATTTTACCTATCGGTGCAGCCAGTATGGTCTGGGGGAGGATGATGGGGCTTTTTTTCAGGAACGACGAGAAAAAAAGGTATGTATTGGACATGATGTGTGGCTGGGACATAATGTAACGGTCATGCCCGGGGTGAGAATCGGAAATGGTGCAGCGGTGGGAAGTGGGGCCGTTGTGACCCATGATGTGGAGCCTTATGCAGTGATGGCGGGCGTTCCTGCCAGAAAAATACGCATGCGTTTTGAAGATGCCATTATTCGGGGCATTGAGGCCTCCAGGTGGTGGGACTGGGATCACAATACCCTGAAAAAAAGGCTGGCGGATTTTCAGAATATAGAAAGATTTATTGCCCTGTATGGCACATTGTCGGACCAGGGACATGTAACGGAATAGAAAGGCATTATGGCAAGGGATCAGCAAAAGAGAGGCCTTTATCCTGAAGAACATTGCGTAATTTTCTGGAATAAGATGCTGGTTCTGCGCAGACAAATTGTGCGTGTCCCATTTGGGGAATCATGCAGAGTTGTGCCTGAGGAATGTGACGGCGGATATATTGGAGATCCGGCCTGCGTTCTTTTGCTTCGTTGGCTCCATACCAGTAGAAGATTTTGGTATCAGACACGGGAAAGACTTTGGGCATGGAATAGTTGTTGGCAGAGTCATAAGCCCTGTACATGGTTCTAAAGGACATATGCCGCAGAACTTTGTACATTTTATCAATCTGTGCGTTGGTGTACCGTTCCGGCGGGAAAGCCAGGCAGAGCATGCTGCGGCTGAGCCGCCCCAGCTGCGTCAACATGCAGTCCTTAAAAAGAATCAGTCGTGTAATGGGATAGGGCAGCTCATAGGGGGTGATGCCGCCGTCAATGATTGCATAGCGGACAGAAATGCGCCGGCGGGATAGCATATGCAGTGCAATGGCCCCCCCCTAGAGAAAGGCCATACAGACACTCAATTTCCGTATGGTTTCTCTCTGCCAGTGCGTTTTCCAGCTCCCTGGCCGTTTCCTCAACAGAAGTAAAATCATGAGGGGAATTAAGATCGTGCCCAGGCAAGGCCGGAATGATTAGATGAAAGCTGGCAGAAAGCTGCTCTATGGCAGCACCAAACATATCCCATGACATGCCAAGGCCGTGCAGCATCACGATGGTTCTGGCATTTTCTTTTCCCTGTTCATGAATGGTCATTCTTACCTCCCTGTCAGTCCACTGATTTCAAAGATTCCAGCATGTTGATGTGGCGAATGCGGGGCTTTAGCGCCTGGTTCACCAGTATGGTAAAGAGCATGGTCAGTGCCGCTGCACCCAAAAATCCCTGCCAGGTCAGCTGCCGGGTCAGATAGACCATTTCCGGCTCCACGGTGCGCACCACTGCCCGGTAGAGATAAATACCGGCATAGAGGCCCAGGGCACAGCCCAGTATGGACAGTACAATGGTTTCCCGGTAAATGTAGCTGTAAGTTTCCTTGTCGTAAAAGCCAAGAACTTTCAGGGTTGCCAGATCCCGCTGCCGTTCTCCGATATTGATATTGGTCAGATTATAGAGCACCACAAAAGCCAGAAGGGCGGCAGCTACCAGCAAAATCCAGATGACCGCATTGATACTTTGCATGGTGGTGCGCAGATTGCCCATCAGATTATCCTGGAAGGAGACGGCACCCACATCCTCCAGGGTACTGAGCTGTGACTGAATGTCATCGTCTGTAACGCCTTCTGTCCGCAGGGCAAAGAACTGGTTGTAGTCCGGCGCTTCTCCAAAAAACGAGGCATAGGCCTCACTGCCCACATATATGTAGTTGAAGGCAAAATTCTGGGCGATGCCCGTTATGGTGACAGGATAGTAGGCGGAATCATCCAGATACTGCAGGCAGATGGTATCGCCTACCCCAATATCCAGATTCATGGAGAGCTTCTGGGTAATGATCACATCCGTTTCCTGTAAGGAAAATGTGTTTTTTCCGGATGTGTCAAAAAGGGTGATGTAGTCGCTTAATGCACTGCTGGTCTCAGGAGAAATCACACTGACACTATAGGTTTTATCCGCATCCTCAGTAAGGCCCGCATAGGCCGTTTTTTGCAGTACCAGCAGGGAGCTGGTGAAGGTATCCTCATCTTCCATCTGTGTGGTCAGGGCATCGGAGGGGGTATCTCCGGAAAAGCTTACGGATACATCAAAGTGAAAAATACGGCCGAACTGTTTATCCAACAGGTTGATGATGGCATTGCGGGTACCAAAGGCCGTCACCAGCAGGGCTGTGCACCCCATGACCCCGGCAAGGGTCATAAGCATCCTTTTTTTATTCAGCCCTAGATTGCGAATGGTCACTTTGCGGGTAAAGGAAAGGCGTTTCCACAAAAAGGGAATGTATTCCGGCAGCACCCGCTTTCCCTTGGGTGGGGCCTTGGGACGCATAAGGGATGCCGGCGCTTCCCTCAGGGCCTTGACTACTGCAAAACCAGTGGCAAAGGTGGTAGTCAGACCAGTGGTAAGAATAGCGCCCAGGGCAATGACCGGGTAAAAGGCGGGTGTCAGTGCAGGAAGTGTAAAGATAATGCCATAGGCGTTCCAGACAATGGAAGGCAGCAGCTGAAAACCGGCCATTACACCAAGCAGGCTGCCAAGCACGCTGGCGGCAGCTGCATAAAGAAGGTAGCGGGCACCGATACTGCCATTGCCATAGCCAAGGGCTTTAAAGGAACCAATGAGAATCCGGTCCTCATCCACCATTCTGGTCATGGTGGTCAGGCAGACAAGAGCTGCCACCAGGAAAAAGATGACGGGGAAAACAGTGGCCAGGGATTCCATGCGGTTCGTGGCGTCATAAAAGGTGTAAAAAGCATCATTCTGGAACCGGTCCAGCACATACCATTTTCCTTTACCCAAACGCTCGAGGGTATTCTGCGCCTCTTCAATCTGTTCTTTTGCGTCGGACAGGGCACTTTCACCCTCTTCTTTCATGGCCAAATACTGGGAGCTGTCCGTTCCCAGAAGGGCAGCAGCCTGTTCCAGCTGGGTGTTAAAGGCCTCTTTCTGGGCGGCATAATCTTCCTGGGCCTGGGATAATTCATCTTCCAGTTCTGCCTGTCTAAGGCCCTCCCGTTCTCCAGCCAGGGTATCCAGAGGATCCCGCAAGGTTTGCAGCTGGGATTTATAGGTGTCGGAAAAGGCATTCTCCTGGGAAAGTCCTGAAAAGGTAACGAAAACATCGGTATAAACATCCATTGTAAAGGTTTCTGAAGGGATATAGAGCACATAGTTAATCATACCGGAGCCTATGGAGGTGGTTCCCTGAGAAAAATACAAATAATAGGGGGAGGCGGCAATTCCCACAATGGTATAGGTGGTTTCTGAAACCTGTGAAGAAATGTCTTCATTTGAGGCGGTGTTTAAAGTTACAGTGCTGCCAAGGGTGATGTTTTTCAGGCCGATGGAAGGCAGAACAATGAGGGCTTCATCCGCAGCTTCCGGATAATGCCCTTCCTGGAGGGAAAGTTGATTCAGACCTTGCTGGGTACTGCTGTCTGTGCCGTCTGGAAGTCCCGTCAGGCGGAACGTGTAGTCTTTGCCGTCCACAGTGCCTACGCTGTCCACACTGTAAGTGGCAAAGAGGGCATTCACTTCATCGGTGTTCAGGATGGCCTCCACATCCTCCTCCGAAAAACCATAGGCAGATGCCAGTCGTACATCAGCCACCTGGTATTCATCCATGTAGGCATCCCCCCGCTCCCGCATATTGGGGGCCACTGCGGCTAGGCCCGCAAAAATACCGGCGCCCAGAAAAGAAATAATCAATATGGAAAGAAAGCGGGGAAAGGTGCTTCTGACGGTGCGCAGCCCGCTTTTCAAAAAGGCCCTTTGTTTCATAAGCATCACCATTCAATCCTTTCTGCAGAAAGGGGATGGGCATTGACCCGGATGTCGGATACAGTCCCGTTGCTGATGCGGATGATGCGGTCCCCCATGGCTTCAAAAGCGGTGTTATGAGTGATGATGACCACGGTTTTTCCCTGTATGCGGCTGGTATCCTGCAGCAGCTTCAAAATGGTTTTGCCAGTCTGGTAGTCCAGGGCGCCGGTGGGCTCGTCACATAGAAGCAGTTTTGGATTTTTGGCCAGGGCCCGGGCAAAAATCGCCACCCGCTGCTGTTCGCCGCCGGAGAGTTGTCCCGGGAAATTGGACAGCCTGTGGCCAAGTCCCACATCCTCCAGGCATTGCACTGCATTCAGGGGGTTTTTACAGATCTGGGAGGCCAGCTCCACATTCTCCACTGTAGTAAGGTTCTGAATCAGGTTGTAGAACTGAAACACAAAACCGATTTCTTCCCGCCGGTAACCAATGAGCTGTTTTCTGGAAAAACCGCTGATTTCCGCGCCGTCCAGCCAGATTTCTCCGCCGGAACAGGTGTCCATACCGCCCAGCATATTCAGTACCGTGGTCTTCCCGGCTCCGGAGGGGCCCACCATAATGACCAGTTCCCCTTCGTTGATGGTAAAGGTGGCATCTTTTACCGCTTCCACGGCCACTTCTCCGCTTTGATATGTTTTTTTGACGTGTTTAAATTCTACAAATGCCATATGGTTGCTCCTCTTCTTACCGGGCTGATGCGGCCAGCTCTAAAATGGCGGTCACATCCTTTTCTGTGAGGGATACAAAGCCCCCGGTGGGGCCCTTCATGTGCATATTGGCCACCAGGGTCGGAATATCCCGGGGGTTGGCACCCAGCTGCTCAAAGTTAATGGGCATGCCAATGGAGGCAAGAAAACGGCGGAAGGCGGCGATGCCGGCCCGGGCGGTTTCTTCCGGGTGGAAATAGTCCATTGCACAGCCAAAGACACGGGTGGCCAGCTGGGCAAAACGCATGACATCATGGGACATCACATACTCCATCCAGGCAGGCATGACCACGGCCAGTCCGGCACCATGGGCACAATCGTATAACCCGGACAGTTCATGTTCGATGGCATGGCTGTTCCAGTCCTGGCTGCGGCCCACCCCCACAATATTGTTATGTGCAATCATACCGGCCCACATGATGTTGGCTCTGGCATCATAATGATCCGGCTGTGTCATGACCCGGGGCACTTCTTTGCGCATGGTCAGCAAAAGTGCCTCGCAAAGACGGTCTGTAACTTCTACTTCCCGGGTGTTGGTAAAGTAGCGTTCTAATACGTGAGCCATAATATCTGTGGCCCCGCAGGCCGTCTGATAGGGAGGGAGCGTGCAGGTCAGGGAAGGATTTAGTATGGAAAAACGGGGGCGAATCACATCGCCGCCAGTGGAGCGCTTGAGCATATCCTTTTCCCTGGTGATGACAGAGCTTCTGGAGCCTTCACTCCCTGCGGCAGCAATGGTAAGGATGGTCCCCACAGGCAGTGCTGTTTTGGGAAGGGCAGTGCCGTCATACAGATCCCAGAAGTCACCCTCATAGCAAAGGCCGGCTGCTATGGCCTTGGAGCTGTCGATGACAGAACCGCCCCCTACTGCCAGTATAAAATCCACGTGTTCCTTTTGGCAAAGGGAAATGCCCTCATATACTTTGGTATCCCGGGGATTGGGCAGTACCCCGCCCAGTGTGACATAGGGCATTTTGGCGGCATCCAGACTGGCACAAACCCGGTCCAAAAGGCCGGAGCGGATGACAGAGCCGCTGCCATAATGAACCAGAACCTTCGTGCCTCCAAACTCCCGAATGAGGTCCGGCGCCTGGGTTTCCGTGTCCTTTCCAAAAACAAATTTTGTAGGGCTGTAAAATGTAAAATTGTCCATGTATCCTCCTGATGTAAGTGATGAAACCACGATGTTACTTTCAGTATAGAAGTTTCAAACTGGGATGTCAATTTTGGAGGACATAAACTTCTGTGAAAAAGAAGGGATTTCTTTTCACGGAAAAATGGTGTAAGATAAAGAAAAATTACTTTTAAGGAGGTCAGTTATGCTGGAAATAGGCACCACCGCACCGGATTTTACACTGCCGGATCAAAATGGCACTTTACATAGTTTGTCTGATTACAGAGGGAAGAAGGTCATCCTTTATTTTTATCCTAAGGACAACACACCAGGTTGTACCAAACAGGCCTGCGGGTTTCGGGACAGGTACCCTCAGATTCAGGAAAAGGGTGCTGTTGTTTTAGGCATCAGCAAGGATTCCGTAGCATCTCATAAAAAATTTGAAGGGGATTTCGGCTTACCCTTCCCCCTCCTTTCAGACCCGGAACATCAGGTGCTGGAAATGTACGGGGCCTGGGGAGAAAAGATAAATTATGGAAAAGTTTCTATGGGGACTATTCGCACCACTTACCTAATTAATGAAGAAGGCAAGGTGGAAGAGGTCATCGGAAAAGTAAAGGCGGAAGAAAATCCGGAACAAATGTTAGGAAAAATTTAAATAGGCCCAGTCAGAAACAGGTCGTCGGGAAACCGGCGGCCTGTTTCGTGCATAGTACATGGAAAATGGTTTGAATTCTGCATGAAAGATGCTATACTTTACAAAGAAAAAACAGAATGGACATAGCAGGTGAACGAGCATGTACAGCGTATTTTTGGTAGAGGACGAAATTGTCATACGGGAAGGCATTAAGAAACTGGTGGCCTGGGAGGAATACGGCTTTCGTTTTTGTGGGGAGGCGCCGGATGGGGAGCTGGCCTGGGGAGCCATTCAGAAGGAAAAACCGGACATTGTCATTACTGACATCAAAATGCCATTTATGGATGGGCTGGAACTGAGTGCGCTCATCAAGAAGGAACTTCCCGACACCATCATCATTATTTTAAGCGGCTATGATGATTTTGCATATGCCCAGCAGGCTGTCAATATAGGCGTAAACCGTTATCTGTTAAAACCCCTGTCCAAGGACAAGCTGACAGAAGTGCTTTTGGAGGTGAAACGAAAAAAAGAGGAGGAGGAGTCCGTTTCTGACTATGATAAGCAATTTGCCATGGAGGTGCAGGCGTATCTTTCTGCCTCCAGACGGGATTTTTTTGAAGCCCTCATTTCCGGAAAATATGCAGTGCCCCAGTTACTTAAACGGGCGGCCCAGCTGGATCTGGATGTTTCTGCCGAGGCTTATAATGTGGTGTTGCTGCTTTTAGATGAGATTTTGGAAGAAGACCATTATTCTTCCAGGCTGGGCAGGCTGCAGGAAAATATGAATCAGTTCTTCACTGGTCGGGACCACTATATCATGTTTCATGATGGTCTGGATATTACCGCCATCATTGTGAAAAGCGACAAAAACGATATTGAAGCCTATACCCAGCAATGCGTGGAAAAATTGCAGGCACTGTGTGAGCCATTGCACAGCAGGGTTCGCTGGCGGGTGCAGGCGGGCTATCCGGTCATGCGGCTGAGCGGCATTGCAGATGCCTATAAAGCGGCCAGAAAGCAGCTTCTCTATGATGGGGGGACAGGGGGCGGTCTGGATTATGACATTTCAGATGCCAATCTGGCCAAAGACACCCTTCCCTCTGTCATGAATATGCTGACCAATGCGCAGGAGGAAGAAGTGGAGGAAGTGCTGGATGGCTTTTTTGCGGAACTGGGGGAGGACAGCATGCGTTCCCTGCTTTTTCGCCACCACATTGTGCTGAGCATCCAATATGTGGTAGAGGAATTCCTATCCAAACTCTCAGCGGAAAACCCCAGGGAAAGACTTTTGCCGGAAGCAGAGGAGCTGGAACAGATTCTTTCCTCAGAGGAAGCTTCCAGAGATTATCTGGTGCGCATCCTTAAGGAAGCCATTCACCGGAGAGAACAGGCGGTTACCGGCAGATATAAGGACATGCTGATGAAAGTGGAAAAATTCATGCAGGAAAATTATGCGGATCCGGAAATCAGCCTGCGTAAAGTGGCCAAGGTGGCCAACATGACCCCCACCCATTTCAGCGCAGTGTTCAGTCAGGAAAGGGGCAGAACCTTTGTAGAGTACCTGACAGAGCTACGCATGGAAAAGGCCCGGGAGCTGTTAAAATATTCCAACCTGGGCAGCAGCGAAATCAGCTTTCGGATCGGATACAATGACCCTCATTATTTCAGTTTTCTTTTTAAAAAAATCCATGGAATTTCCCCCAGGGATTTCAGGGCAGGCAAAGGAGAATCCGTATGAAAAGAAAGAAGGGCTACCGGAACGGAGGAAAAAAAACCGGAAAGCTCCGTAAAAAATTAAATGTGCTGTTGTTGATCACAACACTGCCGCTGGTGATTATGCTGGCGGCGTTGTTGTATGCGCTGCTGGCTTTTAACAATGAATATGCCAAGTCCCTGCAAAATGCCAATATTGCTGCAGAATTCAACAATAAGTTTAAAACCACCCTGGATGGGGAGATGCTTAAGCATGTCTATAAGCCCCGTACGGAAACCTCGGTGGAGGATCTGCCCTGGGATGTGGTCAATCAGACGGTTGAGCTCCTGGAAAAACTGCAGAAAACCACCACCACCCGGGAGAACAAATGGCGCATCAACAGTATGCTGAATATGTGTGAGTATCTTTCCGCCTACATGATTGACATTGCCAATACGCCCCAGTACGACGAACGGGTCACAAAGCTGGAAAACAATATCAACACAGTAACCAAAAACATTGAAACCTACATGCATGACTATATTTACGATGAAATCAATCATCTTACAGATTTGCAGAAAAGCATCAATGAACGGGTCGTGATGGTGATTGTGGTTTCGATACCTTTCACCATAGTCCTGTTTGTGCTCATTGTCTGGTATGCCATTCATTTTACCCGCAGAATAACCGATCCCATCAGCCAGCTGTCCCGAAATGTGGAGCAGGTGGGGGAGGGAAAATTTGCCATTGCTCCAGTAAAAACCCACATTCAGGAAATCCAGACGCTGGATGAGGGCTTTCAGGAAATGGTGGCCCGCATCAACACCCTGATGCAGAGCCGGATTCAGGACCAGGAAATATTGCACAGGACAGAAATGGAGCTTTTGCAGGCCCAGATCAATCCCCATTTTCTGTACAATACACTGGATTCCATTGTCTGGCTGGCAGAAACCCATCGGGATGACGAGGTCATTCAGATGGTGACCAGCCTTTCCGTATTCTTTAGAAATTCCTTAAGCAAGGGGCAGGACATCATTACACTGGAAGCGGAACAGGAGCAGGTCAAAAGCTATCTGGAGATTCAGAAAATCCGCTACAGCGATATCCTGGAATATGAAATTCAAATTCCGGACAGTCTCCTGAACTATACCATTCCCAAGCTGACCCTGCAGCCCCTGGTGGAAAATGCCATTTATCATGGCATCAAACATAAACGGGGCATTGGGTGCATCAGCATTACGGGCGTGGAAGAGGAAGACGGCATTGCCATTGTGGTAGCCGATAACGGGGGAGGCATGACCACGGAAAAACTGGAAGAGCTGCGGGCAGAGGTGTATGAAGACAGACACACGGGGCTGGGGCTGATCAATGTGCATAAAAGGATCACCCTGTACTGCGGACCGGGCTATGGCCTCTTTTTTGAAAGCCAGGCAGGGGAAGGGACGCAGGTGACAGTCCGTATTCCAAAGAAAAACACCCTCATCCGAAAATAAATCAACTTTTTTGCCGGGCTGAAGTAAAGAAAATAAATATTTCCAAAAAGCTCATAAAAATGTGAATGGAAGAACAGAACAGAATTCTGTATACTGAAACCATCAAAACTGTTCGAAAACGAAGGAGGATTTACATGAAAAAATTTTGGTCAGTTTTATTGGCAACGGCAATGATCGGTGCACTGGCTGGTTGCAGCAGCGGTTCCGGAACTACCACTACCACCGCAGCATCAGGGGATACCACAACGGCAGCTGAGGCAGAAGATACCACTGCAGGAAGTGATGATCAGGACCTGATTGTGGTTGGTTTCTCCCAGGTAGGTGCAGAAAGTGACTGGCGTACAGCCAATACCGAGTCCATGAAAGAAACCTTCAGCGAAGAAAACGGCTATCGCCTGATCTTTGATGATGCACAGCAAAAGCAGGAAAATCAGATTACTGCAATTCGTAACTTTATTCAGCAGGAAGTGGATTACATTGTATTAGCCCCCACCGCTGAAACCGGATGGGATACTGTTTTACAGGAAGCAAAGGATGCGGGCATTCCGGTCATCATTGTAGACCGTATGGTAGATGTGTCCGATGACAGCCTGTATACCTGCTGGGTGGGCAGTGACTTCCGTAAGGAAGGTGACACCGCCGTAGCCTGGATGGAAGAGAAATTTGGCGATGAAGAAGTAAAGATCATTCATTTACAGGGAAGCATTGGTTCTTCTGCACAGATCGGCCGTACAGAAGGTCTGGAAGCTGGCGTGGAAGCCAATGAGAACTGGGAAATTATTGCACAGCAGACTGGTGAATTTACACAGGCAAAAGGCCAGGAGGTTATGGAAAGCCTGTTAAAGCAGTACAGCGATTTTGATGTGGTATATTGCGAGAACGATAATATGGCATTTGGTGCCATTGATGCACTGGAAGCTGCAGGCTATGAACCCGGTGTGGATGTGACGGTTATTTCTTTCGATACCACAAAAGCCGGTCTGGAAATGACCCTGGAAGGCAAAATTAATTACAATGTAGAGTGTAATCCTTTACATGGTCCTCGTGTAGAATCCATCATTCAGCAATTAGAGGCTGGTGAAACACCGGAGAAAAATCAATATGTAGATGAAACTGCATTCGATTCCGAAACCATTACACAGGAAATGATTGACGAACGTGCATATTAATTGGTGAGAGGAACAAAATAAATAACCGATTAATGGAAGTGAAAGCGCAGTGTGGAGTATCCGGAGATAGCTCTGGGCGCCCCCACTGCGCTTTTTGTGAAAAAAACAGGGCCGTAAAGGCGGAAAATAGGAAAGTTGGTGAGGAATAATGCAAAATGATGTGGTATTGACAATGCGGGGGATTTCCAAATTTTTCCCAGGTGTCCGGGCCCTGCATAATGTAGATTTTACCTTGAGAAAAGGAGAAATCCATGCATTGATGGGGGAAAACGGTGCCGGAAAATCCACCCTGATCAAGGTACTGACAGGTGTTTACAGCAAAGACGATGGAGAGATCCGGGTAGAAGGAAAGGATGAACCTATTGTAAATCGGTCTCCAGAGGAAGCACAGGAAAATAAAATCAGCACCGTATACCAGGAAATCAGCCTTTGTCCCAATCTGACAGTGGCGGAAAATTTGTTTATAGGACGGGAACCCAGAAAGCTTGGATTTATTGACTGGCGCTCCATGAACCAGAAAGCAAATGCTCTTTTAAAAGAATTAAAAATACCGGTGCCCCCCACCCGGCAGCTGAGTGACTGTTCTATTGCCATTCAGCAGATGATTGCCATTGCCCGTGCCGTGAATATGGAGTGTAAGGTGCTGATTCTGGATGAACCCACTTCATCCCTGGATGACGAGGAGGTGGGAAAGTTGTTCCATCTGATGCGCCAGCTGCAAAAACAGGGGGTGGGCATCATCTTTGTTACCCATTTCCTGGAGCAGGTGTATGAGGTGTGTGACAGAATCACCGTGCTTCGAAACGGAGAACTGGTGGGTGAGTACGAGATAAAGGATCTGCCCAGGCTGAAACTGGTGGCCGCCATGATGGGCAAGGAATTTGATGACTTGGCCGCCATTAAAACAGATAGTCAGGAAAAGCAGGAAGAAACAAGGCAGGAGCCTCTGATTGAAGCAAAAGGTGTGGGCAGCAAAGGGAAAATTAAGCCCTTTGACCTTTCCATCTATCCGGGAGAAGTTATTGGCCTGACCGGACTTTTGGGGGCAGGAAGAAGTGAACTGGTACGCACCCTTTACGGAGCGGACCGGATGGACAGCGGTGTTTTGAAGGTAAAAGGGAAGCCTGTCCGGCATACCACCCCGCTGGGGGCCATGAAGCTGGGAATGGCCTACCTGCCGGAAGACAGAAAGGTGGACGGCATTTTTGCAGACCTGTCCGTTCGGGAAAATATCATCATTGCCCTGCAGACCAAACGGGGCATGTTTAAGCCCCTTTCCAGAAAGGAAACAGAGGCCTTTGCAGACGAATATATTGAAAAACTGAACATTAAGACGGCCAGCCGGGAGACGCCCATCAAAAGCCTATCCGGCGGGAATCAGCAAAAAGCCATTATTGGACGCTGGCTGCTGACCCATCCGGATTATCTGATTCTGGATGAGCCCACCAGAGGGATTGACATTGGAACCAAAACGGAAATTCAGAAGCTTGTGCTGCAGCTGGCAGAAGAGGGGATGAGCGTAACCTTTATCTCTTCTGAGATTGAGGAGATGCTTAGAACCTGTTCCCGGATGATTGTTCTTCGGGACAGACAAAAGGTGGGCGAGCTTACCGGAGCAGATCTGAATCAGGACAAGATTATGCATACCATTGCAGGAGGTGATCATAAAGATGGAAAAGAAGAATAAACTAGCAGCCATAACGAGACATCGCCTCTTTTTCCCTCTGGTTTGCCTGGCGGTGGTGCTTTTGATCAATGTGATCAAAACCCCGGATTTCTTTGCAGTATCCATTAAAAACGGGGTGCTTTACGGCTACATCATTGACGTGCTCAACCGGGCCAGCGAGCTGGTCATTCTGGCCATTGGCATGACACTGGTTACAGCGGCTTCCGGGGGACAGGACATCAGTGTAGGGGCGGTTATGGCCGTTTCCGGTGCGGTGTGCTGCCAGATCCTTTCCGGCGGGGAAACCTCCGTTTCCGAATTTCAAAATCCGCTGATTCTGGCCATTGTGGCTGCACTGGCTGCATCCGCCCTTTGTGGTGCCT
>CAYRQT010000005.1:53398-60838 GCA_964426655.1 uncultured Cuneatibacter sp.
ATATTCAGCCTATGGTGGCAACGCTGATTTTATACACCGCCGGACGGGGAATTGCCCAGCTGATTACCAAAGGACAGATTACCTATATCCGGGTGGAGGCCTATAAAATCCCTGGTAGCTTTTTCCCTGGCATTCCCATTCCAGCTCCCATTTTCTTTGCCATCGGGGCAGTGATTCTGGTGGCATTGCTGCTGAAATTTACCACTTTGGGGCTTTACATTGAAGCGGTGGGCATTAACAGCAATGCGGCGCGTCTGGTGGGATTAAACGCCACCAAAATAAAATTTATTACCTATGTGCTCTGTGGCCTTCTGGCAGGTCTGGCAGGATTTGTGGCTTCCAGCCGAATTTATTCTGCAGATGCCAATAACATCGGTCTGATGATGGAGATGGATGCCATTCTGGCGGTGGCCCTGGGAGGCAATCTGTTAAGTGGCGGTAAGTTCAGCCTGGCAGGTTCCGTCATTGGTGCCTTTACCATCCAGGCCCTGAGCACCACCCTGTATGCCATGAATGTGTCTGCGGATCAGCTGCCGGTGTATAAAGCCATTGTGGTGGTAACCATTGTGGTACTCCAGAGTGAGATCTTTAAGAAATATCTGAAAATATGGCGCAGTAAGAGAGGGCATGGCAAAAAAGCTCTCCAGAGCAGGGAGGTATAATCATGAAGGCGCAGAAAAAACAACGCAGCTTAAGCGATACATCCTTTTTGCTGTTGGTTACTATTGGTTTATTTATTCTGATGTATGTGGGGGGCATCATTGCCTTTTCCGATAAGGGGTTTGCAAAACCACAGATGTTCCTGAATCTTTTTATCACGAATGCAGGCCTTATTGTCATTTCCTGCGGTCTGACCATTGTCATGATTGCCGGTGGAATTGATATTTCCGTAGGCTCTGTGGTGGGACTGGTTTGTATGGTTTCTGCTTACATGATGGAAAAGCAGGGGGCCAGCGCCTATATGGCTGTGGCAGCATCCCTTGGTATCGGTCTTTTGTTCGGCATTGTGCAGGGCTTTCTTATTTCCTACCTGGAAATACAGCCATTTATTATCACACTGGCGGGACTGTTCTTTGGGAGGGGCCTGACGGCCATGGTCAGCACGGAAATGATTTCCATAAAAAACGAAGTGTTCTTATCCTGGTCAAAATTTCGGATTTACCTGCCCTTTGGGACCTATAATAAAAAGGGAGAATATCAGCAGGCCTATATATATCCCACTGTGATCATTGCCCTTGCGGTACTGGTACTGGTCATTGTTCTGCTGCGGCTGACCAAATTTGGCCGTAAACTGTATGCCATTGGCGGAAATGAGCAAAGTGCATTGATGATGGGGCTGAATGTGAAACGGACCCGTTTTCAGGCCTATGTGCTTAGTGGCTTTCTGGCAGGCCTTGGCGGCTTCCTGTTCTGCTTAAACAGCGGTGCCGGATTTGTGGAGCAGGCCAGAGGATTGGAGATGGATGCCATTTCTGCCTCCGTTATAGGTGGTACCCTTCTGACAGGAGGTGTGGGCAACCCCATAGGGACTCTGTTCGGTGTGCTCATCAAGGGCACCATCAACAGCCTCATCACTACCCAGGGAACCCTGTCCAGCTGGTGGGTGCGCATTGCCCTTAGTGCATTGCTCTGCTTCTTCATTGTGCTGCAGAGCGTGATCACATCCAGAAAACATAAAAAATAAGAGGAGCATTTTTCATGGAACAAAATAACCGCATCTCCAGGACCATTGAGGAGGGGAAAGCCTCTCTGGGAATAGAGTTTGGATCCACCCGCATTAAGGCGGTTCTCATTGGAGAGGATTTCCTTCCCATTGCCACTGGCAGTCACAACTGGGAGAATCAACTGGAAAATGGCATTTGGACATATTCTACAAAAAACATTTGGAATGGACTGCAAAAGGCCTATGAAAGCCTTGTGCTGGAGGTCAAAAACAAGTATAATGTACCTGTGAAAAAGCTGGCTTCATTCGGTGTTTCTGCCATGATGCATGGGTATCTGGCCCTGGATGAAAAGGATCAGATTCTGGTCCCTTTTCGGACATGGCGCAACACCATTACGGAAGAGGCAGCCGTGAAATTAACAGAGGCGCTGCAGTTCAATATTCCGCAGCGTTGGAGCATTGCCCATTTTTATCAGGCCCTTTTGAACCGGGAATCCCATGTCATGCAGGTACACTCCCTCACTACACTTGCAGGATATGTGCATTGGAAACTCACGGGACAAAAAGTGGCAGGGGTTGGAGAGGCTTCCGGCATGTTCCCCATTGACAGTCATACCGGCAGTTATAACAGGACCATGACAGAAATCTTTGACCGTCTGGCTAAAGCCGAAGGGTTTCAAAAACCCATTTTGGAACTGCTTCCCCGTGTGCTTCCTGCGGGGGCAGCGGCAGGGATGCTGACAGCCGAAGGAGCAGCCCTTCTGGATCTCACCGGCCATTTGCAGCCGGGGGTGCCCATGTCCTCCGGAAGGAGATGCAGGCACCGGCATGGTGGCCACCAACAGTGTACAGGTAAAAACAGGAAATGTGTCTGCCGGGACTTCCATCTTTTTGATGGTGGTACTGGAGAAAGCGCTGTCCCGGGTCTATCCGGAAATCGATATGGTGACCACACCTGCCGGGGCACCGGTGGCCATGGTCCATGCCAATAACTGTACCTCTGATATTGACAGCTGGGTTCAGATGTTTGAAGAGGTATTAACGTTGTTTGGTACTTCCGTAGATAAAACTGCTCTCTATACAGGCCTGTATAATGAGGCCATGAAAGGAGAGCCGGATGGGGGCGGCCTTGTGTCCTTTAACAATCTGTCAGGGGAACCCATTACGGGACTGGAAGAAGGACGTCCGCTGTTTTGCCGGCTGCCGGATAAAAAGATGAAACTGTCCAATGTGATGCGGACCCTGTTATATGCCACAATGGCAACACTGCGCTGCGGCATGGACATTCTGACAGAGCAGGAACATGTACAGTTGGACCGTTTATTAGGACATGGCGGGCTTTTTAAGATTCCGGATGTGGCACAGCAAATCATGGCCTCAGCCCTGCAGGTACCATTATCAGTAATGGAAGCGGCAGGAGAAGGGGGCCCCTGGGGTATGGCACTTTTGGGGGCGTACATGATTCATCACAATGAAGGGGAAAGTCTGGGCGAATTCCTGGATTACAGGGTGTTTGCCGGGACTGAGGTATATACACTGGCACCGGATGAGGGCCAAGCAAAGGGCTTTGACCAATATATGCTGCGATACAAAGCCTTACTGCCGGTGGAAGCGCTGGCAGGTCGGCAGCTAAAGGAAATTTAAGGAGGATTACATGAAAGACATACAATATCGTTTTTGGTTCGTGGTAGGCAGTCAGTTCCTTTATGGAGAGGAAACTCTGCGTCAGGTTGCGGAAAATAGCCGCAAAATTGTGGACGGACTGAATGCCGGCGGCTTTTTGCCCTGGCCTGTAGAGTATAAAGACACCATTAAAACTGCTGAGGGTGCTCTGGCAGTGGTGAAGGAAGCCAATTATGATGACAGCTGTGCGGGCATCATTACATTCTGCCATACCTTCTCTCCCAGTAAAATGTGGATCAATGCCCTGGCTATTTTGCAGAAGCCTTACCTGCATTTCCACACCCAGTTCAATCAGACCATTCCAAATGAAGCCATTGATATGGACTATATGAACCTGCATCAGAGTGCACATGGAGACCGGGAGCATGGCTTTATCGGCGCCAGAATGGGCATTCCCCGCAAGGTGGTGGCAGGCTACTGGGAAGAGGCTTCCGTGCAGAAGCGCATCGGCAAGTGGATGCGGGCTGCCGTAGGTGTAGCATTCAGCAAATCCCTGAAGGTAATGCGCTTTGGCGATAACATGCGGGAAGTGGCCGTTACCGAGGGCGACAAGGTAGAAGTACAGATTAAACTGGGCTGGCAGGTGAACACCTGGCCCGTTGGGCAGCTGGCAGAAACCATGAATGCCGTAACCCAGGATGAAATAGACGCCAAAATGGCAGAATATCGGGAATTATATGACTTTGCCACTACAGATCTTCAGACAGTGGAGTATCAGGCCCGGGAAGAAATTGCCATGAAAAAAATGCTGGATGCAGAAGGCTGCAAGGCCTTTTCCAACACCTTCCAGGATTTGTACGGTATGAAGCAGCTGCCCGGACTTGCTACCCAGAACCTGATGGCCCATGGATATGGCTACGGCGGTGAAGGGGACTGGAAGGTATCAGCCATGACCTCCATTATGAAAGCCATGTCCCAGGGCATGACCGGGGGCACCAGCTTCATGGAAGATTATACCTATGATCTGGCAAGGGGCATCTCTCTTGGTGCGCACATGCTGGAAGTTTGCCCCAGTGTGGGAAAAGGAAAGGCCCGCATTGAAATTCACCCTCTGGGCATTGGAGACAGAGAGGATCCTGCCCGTCTGGTGTTTGAAGGCAAAGAGGGCAAGGGCATTGTGGCCAGTCTGGTAGATATGGGCGGCCGTCTCCGCCTGATTGTACAGGAAATCCACTGTGTGGATCCCACCCAGACCATGCCCAATCTGCCGGTAGCAAGAGTAATGTGGGAGCCTGCACCGAATCTGGTCACTGGCGCAGAATGCTGGATCGTAGCTGGTGGCGCACATCATACTGTCCTTAGCTATGATGTGGACAGCGAAATGATGCGTGATTGGGCAAGAATGATGGATATCGAGTTCGTTCTGATTGATGAAAACAGCACACCGGAGAAGCTGGAGCAGGAGCTGCTTCTGGCAGATCTTGCCTGGAGACTGAAAAAATAAACAGGATCTAAGAAAGAGGGGCCAATGTTAGAAAAATTAAAAGAAGAAGTGTGGAAGGCCAATCTGGACTTGCCCCGTTACCATCTGGTGACCTTTACCTGGGGCAATGTGAGCGCTATTGACCGGGACAGCGGCCTGATTGTCATCAAACCCAGTGGGGTAGAATATGATGGCATGACTGCGGAGGACATGGTGGTGGTGGATCTGCACACCGAAAAGGTGGTGGAGGGAAAATGGAAGCCATCCAGTGACACCCCGACCCATCTGGAGCTGTATCGCAGTTTTCCGGAAATCGGGGGCATCGTGCATACCCACAGCCGCTGGGCCACGGTATATGCCCAGAGTCTTAGAGGCATTCCCCCCTATGGTACCACCCATGGAGATTATTTCTATGGAGAAATTCCCTGCACCCGTCTGATGACAGAAGCAGAAATTACGGGGGAATATGAAAAGGAAACGGGAAAGGTCATTGTAGAGACCTTTAGGGGGATGGACCCTAGCCAGATTCCTGCGTGTCTGGTGGCCAGTCATGGTCCCTTTACCTGGGGAACGGATGCTCACAATGCGGTGCACAATGCGGTGGTACTGGAAGAGCTGGCTTTTATGGCATGGCATAACCAGGCACTGGACAGCGGACTTTCTCCCATGCAGCAGGTGCTCTTGGATAAGCATTTCCTTAGAAAACACGGAAAAAATGCATATTATGGTCAGGATCATAAGTAAGGAAAGTTGACATTCCCCAAAGGATTGCTATAATGAAAAAAGCACAGAATGGTTCAAAATCCATTTATGAAAATTGAGGTGAGCACATGGTAAGCAGAAAAAAATTTCATACCATTGAGGAGTTACAAAAGGTACAGTATTACGCCACAAAGAGTGATGCGGATGTAGGTCTCCATTCGGAGGACGGTACTATCATCATTGATGCCAAAAGCTATATCGGCATGTTCGCCCTGGACTTTAGCAAACCCATTCTGGTGGTCAGTGAGGATGAAAGCTTTCACGACCTGATACGGGATATCGGCGAAAATTTACCCCCTGATTTCAGCAAATAGGCAGGGGACAGTTTCTGTGGTTGATTTGGAGAGGCATCCCCCTTTGGGATGCTTCTCTTTTTTGTTAAAAAAGAAATATAGGAATGGATTTGTGCATATTGAAAGCCAGGGCAAAAAAGTCCTGGCTTTTTTCGTGAAAAATGCAGCTTGAACCAGAAGAGAAAAGGGGTATAATACAAAATGACTAAAAAACAAAAATAGTCAGTAAGTCATTTCTGAGAAAAGAGGTGAGCCCATGGAGACAAAAGAAAGCAAAAGAGACAGCATTGCATCTGCCGCCAGAGAGTTGTTTACCCAATATGGCTATAAGGGGGTGAGCATGGATAGGATCGCCCTGCGGGCCGGTGTGGCCAAAGGGACCCTGTACCTGTATTTTAAAGACAAGGAAGAATTGTTCAACGCCCTTTTAGAGGATTTTCTGGGTGATATCCGCCAGATGTTAGAAGAGGTAAAAGCCCAGCAGCTGCCCCTGCCCCGGGAGGTGGGAGAGGTAGTGTATCGTCTGCTACGCTATCGCAACCACCAGAAATTTCTTTATCGCATTTTTCAGGAGGCCAGCGAACTGAAGACCCATGCCATGGAAAAGGGAGTAAAAAAACTGGATCAGTTGGTGGAGGATTACCTGGTAGACCGTTTTGCCAATGTGAAAGGGGTGGAGGAAGCCGGAATGAATGTGGAACTCTTTGCCTTTGTGGTCATGAAGGCTTACTCAGCCCTGGCATTCGCCTGGGAAGAAGAACACCCGCCTGTGGATGAGCGGCAAAGTGCCCATGTCATTGAGATGATGCTTGCCCATACCCTGGAATAGGGGATGTAGGAGGAATGGAAATGGAAAAAAAACAGAAAAAAAAGAATCCCATATTTGGGATCGCAGTCATCATAGGGGTCATTCTCCTGCCATTGGCGTATAGCCTGTTTTATCTGGGGGCTTTTTGGGATCCTTATTCCCGACTGGAGGATCTTTCGGTAGCAGTGGTCAATAACGATGCAGGAGGAACCATTGGGGGCAGCACCAGAAATCTGGGAGATGAGCTGGTGGCCACCCTTTCTGAAAATGCAGAGCTGAATTGGGTTTTTACAGATGAAGCAGATGCCATAAACGGTGTGGAGGGTACGGACTATTATGCCGTTTTGTTGATTCCGGAAGACTTTACAGCCGATATAGCCAGTGCGGCCACCACGGATAAAGAGGTACCCACCATTACCTATACGTCAAATGAAAAGCGTAATTTTCTGGCTACGCAAATCATTAACCGGGCCGTGCTGGAAGTGGAAAGTCAACTCCAGTCCAGCATTAATGCAGAATTAACAGCTCAGCTGGCACAGCAGATTGAGGGCGTCCCGGACAGCCTGAGTGAATTGTCGGATGGCCTGAGCGAACTGGCAGATGGATCTGCTACATTAGAGACCGGCCTTACATCATTTACAGCAGGGCAGCAGACCTTAAGTGACGGCACCGTTTCGCTGGATGACGGACTGGCCCAACTGGTACAGGGGATGACCGATTTGCAGGCAGGGCTAGCGCAGTTGGATGAAGGTTTGTCCACGGCAGATGCAGGAACAAAAGAGATGCTGGCCCAGGTGGAAAGCAGCGT
>CAYRQT010000005.1:60849-66238 GCA_964426655.1 uncultured Cuneatibacter sp.
GGGAATTGCTAATCTGCAGCAGGGTGCGGCGGATCTGAGCAGCAGCGTGGAGGCATACACCGAAGGTGTAAATCAGCTGTTGGCCGCCAATACATCTCTTACGGAAAATATGGCGGGAATCCTCAATTCTCAGACGCTCACATCAGATCAGAAAGTGGCCATGATGGGGCAGGTGCTGGCAGCTGTGAATACGGAGGATAATCAGGCACTGCTGGCCCAGCTGGCTGCAGCAGGTCCCCAGTTGACGACAGGGGCGCAGGCATTGGAAGAAGGGATTGAGGCCTTTTCCTCCGGAGCAGGGGGGTTAAATACCCTGGTTTCCGGGTTGGAGACCTTGTCCACTGCCCTTGACCAGCTGGAAGAAGGGACTGCTTCTGCAGTTAGTGGCAGCAGCACGCTGCAGGCAGGACTAACACAGGCCAAGGCAGGCAGTGAAGCCCTGGTCAGTGGGGCACAGACCCTTCTGGATGCGGGAACCCAGCTGGAAGAGGGGAGTGCGGCCCTTTCAGATGGCATAGAAACGGCCCAGACTTCAGTGGATAGCGCAGTGGCCGAAGCCCAGACTCAGATAGAGGCACTGGATGGACTGTCAGAATATGCCGAAGATCCGGTAAATGTGGAGGAATCTCCATTATATGAAGTGCCTAATTATGGTACGGCCTTTGCTCCTTATTTCATGTCTCTTTCTCTATATGTTGGGGCACTGATCATGTTTGTAGGATTGTATCTGGATATTGACGAGAAGATTAAAATTCTGGCAAGAAACTCTGAAAATAAATTTATACGGGTAGCCATTTTTGCTTTGATTGGCGTGGCGCAGGCACTGCTTCTGGCATTGTTAGTCAAATATGCACTGGGGTTGACCATTGCCAATACGGCCATGTATTATCTGTCCTGTATCCTGGTGTCCATGGTGTTTATCACCATAGTGGAATTCTTCTTTGTTATATTGGGAGATGCAGGGAAATTCCTGGCCATGCTGTTGCTTATTCTGCAGCTCACATCCTGTGGCGGCACATTCCCCATGGAAACTGTACCCAAATTTTTCCAGGTGCTGTATCCTTATATGCCCATGACTTATTCGGTTCTGTTGTTTAAGGAAACCATTAGTGGATATGACGCAGCAACCGCCAATCATGCCATTGTCATACTGCTACTGTTCTTTGCAGGGTTCCTGGCACTGACACTGCTTTTTTCCGCTGGGAAAAAGGGACATCAGAAACATCATCCGGATGTAAAGGAAAACGCTGTCCTGACAGCCTGATGGTATGAAGACTGCCATCTCCGGCAGCAGAATAAAAAAAGGGCCTGACTTTTTTATGTCAGTGCCCTTTTTTTATTCTTATTCTTTTTCAGAGGCGTCATCGTCTCCTTCATCCAGCCTTTTGCGGTTCTTTAAAACTTCTTCCAGCTGATCCAGCATGCGGTTAATGGTCTTTGCAGACTCCCGTTTTGCTACTTTCCCCGTTTTACGGGCAAAGATGGAAAATTCCGCACCGAAGCGCTGCAGCTTGCCTTCCAGCTCAAGGCCTTCGTCGCCCAATACTTTTCCTGCTTTTTCTTTTACTGCCCCTGTTGTTTTTTTCAGGCGGTCTTTAAATGCTTTGTCCATATATCCTCCTTTTTAGAGCAGCAATATTGACAGTGCACACGCCATCAATAATGTTTCATCTATGATGAGTTCATTATATATAATCGGGAATGGGAAAGTCAAGGAATTGAGGGAATATAAGGCAGGGAAATGTCTTTTCTGTCCAGTGGATATATGTTATAATCAAACCTTGAAAAGGCAAAAGGGAGGGGGCACAAATGATCTGGTTCTGGATTTTGGAAATCGGCTTGTACATCCTCTACATGGGGATGGACATCCAGGGAATGGGACAAACGGCCCAGATCAAGTATGGTGCCCTTTTGATGTGCCTGGCGGTGGGGTTTGCAGGTACACTGATCAGGGCAAAAACCAGGCCTTTCCATTATGGCCTCTGGCTGTGCCTGGGCTATTTGCTGACCCCTGCAGCTGACTGGTTTTTACTCATTAGAAATACAGCTTCCTTAACAGGTATTGGCTTGTTTTATCTGGCGCAGACCAGTTATGGCCTGTATCTGTATTACAGGGGGCGTCAGGTTGGGCTTTCCGGAAAGAAATGGCTGATCATGCGTTTAATGGCAGCTTTGGCACTGGTGGGCGGACTGATGGGAAAGCAGAATATGCTTTTCTGGCTGGGGGCAGCCTACGGAGGAAACCTGCTCATGAATGGGGGGGCTGCATTGGAGCTGTGCGTGGAGCAAAGGAAAAAAGACCCAGGTGGAGAAAAGGACGGCTTTTGGCTGTTCCTGGGATTTTGCCTCTTTGCCGGATGTGATTTGTGCGTGGTGCTGTACAATACAGTACCATGGTCGGGCAGAGTGGGAGTGGCAGTTGGACTTGGAATGTGGTTTTTTTATCTGCCTTCTCAGTGGTGCCTGGCAAAAGGGGGAATGCTCTTTGGAAAAGGAGCATCTTTTACATGATTTTGGAAAGGGGATTGAGGAATGAAGGTTTTGCTGATTAATGGAAGTCCCCATAAGTCAGGGTGTACATATACAGCCCTGGCAGAGGTGGCAGAAGCTCTTCAGGAAGAGAAAATAGAGGTAGAGTGGTTGCATGTGGGGCTGACAGGCGCAGACAGGGGGATGCCAGGCTGTATTGCCTGCGGACAATGCAGAAAAACTGGCTACTGTTATATTCACGATGAGGTCAATATGCTTTTGGATGGCATTGCAGAAACCGATGGCATGATTATTGGATCGCCCACTTATTACGGCTCTCCCAGTGGCCCCCTGCTTTCTTTTCTGGACAGACTTTTTTTTGCAGCTGCCGGACGATTTGCAGGCAAACTGGGTGGTGCGGTGGTCAGCGGAAGGAGGGCAGGCGCTACCGGGGTGCTGGAATGTCTGTATAGGTATTATGCCACCGGGGGCATGATGGTGGTTCATTCCCAATACTGGTGCCAGGTATATGGGCACACGCCCCAGGAGGTGCAGAAAGATCAGGAGGGGATGCAGACCATGCGCCTGCTGGGCAGAAATATGGCCTGGCTGTTAAAGTCTATTGAAGCAGGCAAAAAAGCAGGGGTTTTGCCCCCAAAAGAAGAAAGACGTAGACAGACAGATTTTATTCCTCCTATTTCACCATTTTCCTAAACAATTAAGAATAATCGGAAAGTTTGGAAGTTTTTTAAAAAAAGAAAATAAAAAGCTATACAAGTTTTGATTTATGTGGTATACTCCTCATGAATCAAAGGCGATACGTGTTTTGCGTATCGCCTTTTTCAGTATTTTAAGAGGGAAATGAAAGGAAAAGCTATGGATAATATCGATAAAAAACTAATCGGCTTATTACAGAAAAATGCACGGTATTCCCTGAAGCAGCTGGCTGAAGCTGTTTTCCTGTCTTCCCCTGCCGTTTCTGCCAGAATTGAGCGGCTGGAAAAAGAAGGCTATATTACCGGTTATCAGGCCCAGGTCAATATGCTTAAACTGGGGTATCCCATCACTGCATTTATTAACCTGGAAATGAGTCCTAAACTGAAACCTAAGTTTTATCCTTTTATCGAATCCTGTCCCAATGTGCTGGAGTGCAACTGTGTCACAGGCAGCTATTCCATGCTGGTTAAGGTGGCATTCCCCAGTACTATGGAACTGGATGCGTTTATTGGACAGCTGCAGAAGTTTGGGAATACCCAGACACAGATTGTCTTTTCCACAGCGGTAAAACCAAGAGGTGTGCGGCTTACAGAGGAGAATGTTTAAGGGAAAGTTTATTGGCAATTTTCTGGCCGGTGGGGGTCATGGCCAGCCCTCCCTCTGCAGTTTCTTTTAAGCAGGCTGGCATCTGATGCCCGATTTCCGCCATGGCGTCAATGACTTCATCTGCAGGAATCCGACTGCAGATGCCGGCCATGGCCATATCTGCGGCTGTCACAGCCTGTATGGCTCCGAAAACATTTCGCTTGACGCAGGGAACCTCCACCAGGCCTGCTACCGGGTCACAGACCAGTCCAAGCATGCCTTTGAGAGCCATGGCAGCCCCGTGTCCTATGGCAGTGGCATCACCTCCCCGAATAAAGGTAAGGGCTGCTGCCGCCATGGCAGAGGCACTGCCTACTTCTGCCTGACAGCCTCCTGTGGCACCGGCAATGGAGGCCCTGGAAGCAATGACCTGTCCCACACCACCTGCAACAAAAAGGGCAAGAATCAGCGTTTCATCCGGTGTGTGGAGCATTTCTCTGCAACTTAACAAGACAGCTGGCAGAATGCCACAGGAGCCGGCAGTGGGTGCGGCCACTATGCATTTCATACAGGCATTGGATTCCATCATTTTTAATGCTTTTACCATCACAAGTCCTGAGAAGGAACCGGAGAGAAGGTTTCCATCCTGCAGGGCTTTTTCTAATTTTGCCCCATCAGTGCCGGAAAGTTTACTGGCAGAAAAAAGCCGGGGATCATAGGCGTTGTCCCCGTCCGTCATGGCCTGCACAATGTTGTGCATTTCTTCCAGAACCTCTTCTCTGGTGGAGGCCATTTCGTTCATCTGCTCTTGCAGAACCACTTCTCCAAAGGATAGACCGCTGGAAGTGCAGGTTTCCTGTATTTCCCGTATGGATGAAAAACTCATATCCGTTCCTCCAATCTCAGATAGGTGACCTTCTGAATGCCTTCCAGGTGGGAAAGCCACTGCAGGGAATCAGCAGGGACTTCCTGGTCGCATTCCAGAATCATGACTGCATTCCCCCCTCGTTTGTCTCGGTAAAGCTGCATAGTGGCAATGTTAATGGCCTTATGGGCCAGCATGGAAGTCACTTCTGTGACATGTCCTGGCTGGTCCAGATTGTGCACGATCAGGGTGGGATAGTCCCCGGAAAAATTGGCCTCCAGCCCATCGATCCGGTTAATGCAGATACGTCCGCCCCCCAGGGAAGATGCCTGAATTTCAATTTGCCGCCCATTTCGGCCTGTTAACTGCAGTAACGCAGAATTTGGATGCGCATCTTTTATATGGGCAGGAAAAAAAGAAACAGATAATCCGGCTGATTTGGCTAGTTCCAGACTCCCGGGAATTCGGGGATCGTCCGGCCGCATGCCTAAAAGGCCAGCTACCAGCGCTTTGTCTGTGCCGTGGCCGGCTCCGGTAGTGAGAAAGGAGCCATAAAGGCCGATGCGTGCTTCCTGCACCGGTTCTCCAAGGAGTTTCTGGGAAATATAGCCTATTTTGGCGGCACCTGCTGTGTGAGAGCTGGAAGGGCCCACCATGATCGGGCCAATGATATCAAAAATATTCAATTGCGGCCTCCTGTTTTTTTCATACTCTATCCATGACTATACGCATGCCGGAAAAGAATAGCAAGGG
>CAYRQT010000005.1:66252-76572 GCA_964426655.1 uncultured Cuneatibacter sp.
CAGCGTTTTTCGGATTGCAAAATGAAAGGGGTTTTTTTATAATAAAATTATCTTAAGGAGAGGGAAGGCCAGGGACATGAAAAGAAATGTGAATTTAGAGGATATTTCTGATGGAAAGCTCTATGGGCTGAACGACCGGGTGGAAGCAGACTGTAAGGGATGCGGCGGATGTCATTTGTGCTGCACTGGCATGGGAGACTCTGTTCGGTTGGATCCTTATGATGTGGACCGTATGACCGTGGCCCTGGATAAATCCATGTCCGATCTGGTGAAAGAGGGGAAAATCGGGTTTTCTCCGGCAGGCAGACTCCTGTTGCCACACCTGATGATGGACAGGGGGGAGGAAGAAGCGTGCGGTTTTTTAAGTGGGGAAGGACGCTGTACCATTCATCCGGTTCGCCCGGGTTTTTGCAGGCTTTTCCCCCTGGGAAGACTGTATGATGAAATGGGAGTCAGATATTTTCTGCAAGTTAAAGAATGTCCTCATCCGAACAGGGGCTCTGCAAAGGTTAAATTTTGTCTGGGGGAGAAGGACCCCTGGTCCTATCAGCGTTTTGTACTGGCCTGGCATGACCTTCTGGCAGAACTGGAGCATTGTCTGGAAAAGGGACTCCTTCTTTTAAAACCGGCACAACAGGCATCCTGGTTGGAAAGTATGCTGGCTCATTTTGTGGAGGTGTTCTATGGGAAAAAATACCAGCCTTCCTTCTTTTCTGATTTTTATGCCCGTATGGAACAGTATGAAAGACAGCTGACTGCATATATGGCAGAAATGAAACAAAAAAATAGCAGCCATCTGTGATCGGACGGCTGCCAGGGGGCGTCAGAAGCGTCGGATGTTTTCGGAACCGTCATCTTCATAGGGAACCACATCCAGAATCTCCACAGGATAGCTGTAATCGCTGTTTACCACGACCTCTACGGTTTCTCCTTTTTTATGGTGTAGCAGTGCTTTTCCCAGAGGAGAGTCAATGCTGATCCTCCCTTTCAGGGTGTTTCCCCGTATGCTGGTTACGATGTGATAGGTTTCTTCCTGCTGATCCTCCGGGAAAAACAGACGCACTCTGGTGTTGACCCCCACTGCATTGGTGGTACTCTCCGTGACAATGACAGCGTTTTTCAGCAGCTTCTCCAAATATCGTATGCGGCTTTCGTTTTGGTTTTTGTATTGTTTTGCGGCTTTGTATTCAAAATTTTCGCTTAAATCGCCATGGGCTCTGGCTTCCTGCACCGCAGCGATGGCTTCTTTGCGAATGACCAGTTTTCTGTGCTGAATTTCCTCTGCTATGCGATCGGCATCCTTTTGGGTTATTTGTTCACTCATGAATAATTCCTTCTTTTATAAAGTATGGGGTTGCTTTAATTATAAATGAAAAGGAAAATAAATCAATGGAAGAGTGGAAAAAGATGATTTTTCATATTTATGATTTCATGTTATAATAGGAAGCGGTCCATTTTGCTAACATGGTTAAAAAAAAGGTTGACAAACTTTTACAAAGTGGTATCATCTGTTAACAGCTAAGGAAAATGGGCGCAGCGGTCAATTACGCCGGGTGCCCTCTTCTTTTTTGGCGGGAATTTTTCCGGAAGGGAGATGGTTCGTTATTCAGAAAAGCGGCAGGAAAAGGTACCATCTGCAGCATTTAGCAGAAGGAAGAAAAGAAGAAAGGCATACCTATGGATAAAATAGTAGAAGAACTATTGCAGGAGCTGAATGTGGAAACGGTCTTCACCATTCCCCTCTTTGGCGGCATTCCCGTTGCAGAATCCGTAGTGGTCACCTGGATCATCATGGCAGCGGTGCTGCTGCTTTGTGTGATATTTGTTCGAAATCTCCAGGTGGAAAATCCCGGAAAAAAACAGGTGATATTAGAGACCATTGTAGTAGGCATCCAGAATTTCTTTACAGACATGGTGGGAGAAAAAGGGAAGCGCTACATTCCTTATCTCACAGGGGTTGTCCTGTACATTGCCATAGCCAATCTCATTGGTATTTTAGGGTTCAAGCCCCCCACAAAAGATCTGAACGTAACGGCTTCACTGGCTTTGACCAGTATTGTCATGATTGAATACGCAGGGATTCATCAAAAAGGGTTGAAGGGATGGTTAAAAAGCTTCACAGAGCCTCTGGCCTTGATTACGCCCATCAACATTCTGGAAATTTTCATCCGCCCCCTGTCTTTGTGTATGCGGTTGTTTGGTAATGTACTTGGTTCCTTTGTCATTATGGAGCTCATTAAAATCATCGTACCGGCTGTAATTCCCATAGTGTTTGGCCTGTATTTTGACATTTTTGACGGCTTGATCCAGGCCTATGTATTTGTGTTTTTGACAGGCCTCTTCATTAAGGAAGCCATAGAAACAGCAGAATAAAACTTATATTTTATTTGAAAAGGAGAAATGAATATGTTAATCGCAATCGGAGCCGGAATGGCAGTTTTGACAGGTATTGGTGCAGGTATTGGAATCGGAATCGCAACAGGAAAGGCCGTAGAAGCCATTGCCAGACAACCTGAGGCAGAAGGCAAGATCAGCAAGGCATTGCTGTTAGGCTGCGCACTTGCCGAAGCAACGGCTATCTATGGCTTTGTTATTGGTCTGCTGGCGATTTTACTGCTGAAGTAAAACCATGATCCGGACAGCCTTTTATTCTCTAAAAGAAAGGACAAGATTATGCTGGAATTAAATTTCTGGACCATATTCTTTACTGTGCTGAATCTGGTACTTTTGTGTCTGCTCCTTCGCAGGTTTCTGCTGAAACCGGTGACGGATATCCTGGATAAACGCAAGGCACTGGTAGATTCCCAAATACAGGAGGCCAGGAAACAGGAGGCAGATGCCAGAGTACTGGTGGCCAGGCAGACAGAGGCCCTGGAGAAGGTGGGAGAGCAAAAAGAAGTGCTGCTGACCCAGGCCAGAGAACGGGCAGAGGAAGAAAGAACTGCTATCCTGGCTGAGGCCAGACAACAGGCAGATCAGTTAAAACAGGCAGCGCAGAAAGAGATCCTTCTGGAGCGGGAAAACGCCATGAAGCAGCGGGAGGAAGAAATTGCCCGTGTAGCTGTAGCTGTGGCAGAAAAAGTCCTGCAGCAAAAAACGGTGGAGGATGCGCACCTATATGATACATTCCTGAGAAATGTAGGTGAGACAAATGAAGACAATCTCAGTTAATTATGGTAAGGTCCTGTACCTGCTGCATGTTCAGCCGGAAACAGTAGAGGCGTGCCAGGAACTTTTGGCGCTCACCCCGTTCCTGCCCCGCGTGCTTTCCAGCCCGGCTGTGGAAGAGGGAGAAAAAGAAAAAGTGATCCGCCGGATTTTCCCTCAGGAAATGCAGGGATTCTTTTCTGTTTTATGCAGAAACGGTCACATGGCGCTACTTCCGGAAATCTGGGAAGCCTATCATCGGGTCTACTGCGAAAAAGAAGGCATTCTGGAGGCCAGACTGCTGTATGTTCATCCGCCAAAAGAAAACCAGGTGGAACAGATTCGGAAGTATTTGCAGAAAAAGCATCACAGACAGGATGTGCGGCTGGAAATGGTGCAGGATGCGTCACTGATCGGTGGGTTTCGGCTGGAGGCCCTGGCCACTGAGGCGGACTGGAGCATCAAAGGACGGCTGAAGCAGCTGCAAGAAAGATTGACACGGAGGTAAAAGACGTGAGTTCTATGGGTTCAGAGGATATCATATCCATTTTAAAAAGTGAAATAGAGAACTTCGACCTGGAATCCGGAGAAAAAGAAACCGGTACCGTCATGTATGTAGGTGACGGCATCGCGACCGTGTATGGCATAGAGCATGCAATGTACGGAGAAATCGTACAGTTTGAATCCGGAGTAAAGGGCATGGTACAGGATATTCGCCATACGGATATTGGTTGTATCCTGTTTGGAAAAGATACAGAGATCCGAGAAGGCTCCAAGGTCTTTCGGACCCAAAAAAAAGCAGGTGTGCCAGTCGGAGAGGGGTTCCCGGGACGGGTGGTCAATGCTCTGGGCGCACCCATTGACGGTAAAGGAGACATTGCGGCAGCAGATTACCGGCCCATTGAGCATGATGCACCGGGCATAGTAGATCGTAAATCCGTAAATGTTCCGCTGGAAACAGGCATCCTGGCCATTGATTCCATGTTCCCCATTGGCAGGGGGCAAAGAGAGTTGATTATCGGGGATCGCCAGACTGGAAAAACATCCATTGCCATGGATACCATTTTAAATCAAAAGGGAAAAGATGTATTGTGTGTGTATGTAGCCATTGGGCAGAAGGCTTCCACAATTGCCAGAATTGTGAATACCCTGACTAAGCATGATGCCCTTTCCTATACCATCATTGTGGCGGCCACGGCCAGTGATTCCGCACCCCTGCAATACATCGCTCCATATGCAGGCACTGCCCTTGCAGAGTATTTTATGTACCAGGGGAAAGATGTGCTGATTGTGTATGATGATTTGTCCAAGCACGCTGTGGCGTACAGAGCCCTTTCCCTTTTACTGGAAAGATCACCTGGCCGAGAAGCTTACCCCGGAGATGTATTCTATCTGCATTCCCGACTGCTAGAGCGGTCCAGCCGTCTGAGTGATGCCCTGGGTGGTGGTTCTATCACGGCACTGCCCATCATTGAAACCCAGGCAGGAGATGTTTCCGCCTACATTCCTACAAATGTTATTTCCATTACAGATGGACAGATTTTCCTGGAAAGTGATTTGTTCTTCGCTGGAATGCGGCCGGCTGTAAATGTAGGGCTTTCCGTATCCCGTGTGGGCGGAGCCGCTCAGTCCAAAGCTATGAAAAAAGCTTCAGGCAGCATTCGAATTGACCTGGCCCAGTATCGGGAAATGGAGGTGTTCACCCAGTTTAGCTCGGATCTGGATGCGGCCACCAAGGAACAGCTTCAATATGGTAAGGGATTGATGGAGGTGTTAAAACAGCCTCTTGGCCGTCCCCTTTCTCTGGCAGAGCAGGTGGTCACTTTGGTGGCTGCTAACAACAAGCTTTTCCTGGATGTGGATATTCTAAAGCTGAAAGCTTTCCAGATGGCTCTTTTGGAATATGCCAGAGAGGAATACCCTCAGATCCTGGAAACCATTGATCGGGAGAAGATGCTTTCGGAGGAACTCATTACCCAGATAGACAGTATGGTGCAGGAATACAAAACAAAAACGGCATAAAAGGAGGAGACCATGGCGAATGCAAGGGAAATTCAAAGCAGAATGAAGAGTATCCAGGATACCATGAAAATCACAAATGCCATGTACATGATTTCCTCATCCAAGCTGAAAAAAGCCAGAAAAAAACTGGCGGACACAGAGCCCTATTTCTATTCCACGCAGTCTACCATTAGCCGGATCCTGCGGCATGTGGAGGATGTGGAAAGCTTTAACAGCCCCTATTTTGATGCCAGACCTTCCATTCCGAAAGAGGACAGGAAAGTGGGCTATATCGTGGTCACTGCCGATAAGGGAATGGCCGGGGCCTATAATCACAATGTAATTAAGCTGGTGCAGGAGCGGCTGGATCAGGGCGGGCATAATAAGCTTTATGTGCTTGGGATGCTTGGCCGGCAGTATTTTATCCATAAACAGGTGGAGGTGGCTGGAGAGTTTTTATACACGGTTCAGCGGCCTACTCTGAACCGGGCCAGAAATATTGCAGAAGAAATGATTGCCCTTTTTTGTGCAGGGGAGCTGGATGACATTTTTATTGTGTATACCAAAATGGAATCCCCCATTGTCACAAAAACGGAAGTAATTCAGCTTTTGCCATTAAAAAAGGCGGAATTAAGTACACCCATCCCCAGTGAAATTCCCATGGAGCAGATTGCTTTCTACCCTTCGGAAGAGGTAGTCATGAATAACATTGTGCCCATCTATGTCACCGGCTTTGTATATGGGGCACTGGTAGAATCCTATGCCAGTGAACAGAATCAGAGAATGATGGCCATGGAAGCGGCCACAAAAAGTGCTAAGTCCATGCTGCATGACCTGGGTATTATGTATAACAGAGCCAGACAGGCCAGCATAACCCAGGAAATCACAGAGGTTGTCAGCGGTGCGAAAGCACAGAAAAATAAACGAGGATAAGCATATGAATAAAGGAAAAATAGTACAGGTACTGGGTCCCGTAGTGGATGTGGTATTTGACGGAATAGATGCACTGCCCTATATTAAAGATGCTTTGACAGTTGAGGTAGAAGGAGAGACCAGGGTGATGGAAGTTTCCCAGCAGGTGGGAAATGACACTGTCCGCTGTATTATGCTGGCCTCTTCCGATGGCCTTTACAGGGACATGGAAGTAACGGCCACTGGGGCACCCATTCAGGTGCCCGTGGGAAAACAGACCCTTGGCCGTCTGTTTAACGTTTTGGGCAATACCATTGACGGAGATGGGCAGCTGGAAGACGGAGAGAAATGGATCATACACAGAGATCCCCCTTCTTTTGAAGACCAGAGCCCGGTGGTGGAAATACTGGAAACCGGCATTAAGGTCATTGATCTGCTGGCCCCCTATGCCAAGGGAGGAAAGATCGGCCTCTTTGGAGGGGCCGGTGTGGGCAAGACGGTGCTGATTCAGGAACTGATCCGAAACATTGCCACAGAGCATGGCGGTTATTCTATTTTTACCGGTGTGGGAGAACGATCCAGAGAAGGAAATGACCTTTGGACAGAAATGAAAGCTTCCGGGGTTCTGGAGAAAACAGCTTTGGTGTTTGGACAGATGAATGAGCCACCGGGTGCCCGTATGCGGGTGGCCGAAACCGGGCTGACCATGGCAGAATATTTCCGGGATGTGGAGCATCAGAATGTGTTGTTGTTTATTGATAACATTTTCCGATTTGTGCAGGCTGGTTCCGAAGTTTCGGCTCTTCTTGGCCGTATGCCTTCTGCAGTTGGATATCAGCCCACTCTGGCCACAGAGATGGGAGAGCTGCAGGAGCGGATTGCCTCCACAAAGAGCGGTTCGGTCACTTCTGTGCAGGCAGTGTATGTGCCTGCGGATGACCTGACAGATCCGGCGCCTGCCACCACTTTCGCCCATCTGGATGCCACCACCGTACTGTCCCGTAAAATTGTGGAACAGGGTATTTATCCGGCAGTGGATCCTTTGGAATCCTCTTCCCGTATTCTGGAAGCAGAGGTAGTGGGGGATGATCATTACGACACTGCGAGACGGGTACAGGCCATTTTGCAAAAGTACAAGGAACTGCAGGATATTATTGCCATTCTGGGTATGGAGGAGTTGTCCGAGGAGGATAAACTGGTGGTGTATCGGGCCAGAAAAGTCCAAAGATTTCTATCCCAGCCCTTCCACGTGGCAGAAAACTTCACCGGCGTACCTGGAAAATATGTACCTCTTGCAGATACCATCAAAGGGTTTAAGGCCATCATTGACGGGGAACTGGATGAATATCCGGAGGCGGCTTTCTTTAATGTAGGTACGATTGAAGATGTAAAAGAGAAAGCAAAAACACTGACTGCTTAGAAAGGAGATGGCCATGAGTTCGTTTTATCTGAGAGTCATTGCCAGCAACCGTACATTTTTTAAGGGAAAAGTGGAGAAACTGACACTGCCTACAGTGGATGGAGAAAAAGGGGTGCTGGCTCATCATGAAAACATGTTCATTGCAGTGAGCATGGGTGATCTTCGCTACACCACAGAGGATGGGGTAACCACGGATGTGGTAGTGGGAGATGGATATGCCCAGATTGTAAACAACCGGGCCACTGTTCTTGTGGATACGGCAGAGCTTCCTGAAGAGATCGATGCCAAGCGGGCACAGGAGGCATTGGAGCGGGCACAGGAACGGTTAAGGCAGCAGCAAAGTGCCCAGGAATATCACCATTCTCAGGCGGCCATGGCCAGAGCCATGACCAGGCTGAAACTACAAAAGAAATTCATGTAGATAAATATAGCTGGGACCGGGCAGAGTACTGTCCGGTCCTTTTGCTCTCAGGAGATCGTTCAGGAGAACAACAGGCCTGCGTTGCATTTCACAGGGGCATGGAGTATAATGAAGGCATGTGCCGGAAATACGGACAAAAATGTGAAGGGGAAGTCAGATGACGGAAGAAAGAAGAAGAGAATTAAGTCCCATGATTTTTCAGAAGGAGTGGGCACCGGAGGCATTGGAAAGTCTTTCCATTCAGGAAAACATCTTTCTGCTTCATACCATGGAGGAGTTTCAAAAGCAGTCTGCTCTATCCAATTATGAAGAAAAATATGACGTGCTGTATCAGCATTTGCTTAAAAGAATCAAAGAGGCAGAGACCCTGTATGTGTTGATGGATAAGTCCACGGGTTTTCCTTTTATTAACAGGGGAGCAGTGGACCTGTTCTCGGAAAAACAGCTGGCAGAAAAAGGGAAAGAGGCGTTGGAAAAGCAATTTCGCAAGCTGGAAATCAGGGAAATTCATGCAGGGGAGCCTGTGGAATATGGTGAGAATCTGTTTGCTTATTTTGCACTTTTGGGAATGGACGCCATTATGGTGGACAATGGTGCCTTCCGAATAATGGTGGACAGAAAGGAGCTGGAGCCGACGCCGGTCATTCCTTTGCCTAGGGGAACGGCTAAACTGGAAAATCCTCTGTTGCGGGAGGCTTTGCTGGAATACATGCAGGAAATCAGATGGACAGTAAAATATGAGCAGCGGGCGGATGTGATTCGGCAGTTGGAACAAGACCTGTTTGAGGTGATGCGGGATGCCCGTTTTCTGGTGGCGGTAAGACCTCCTGAAGGTCTGCCCCCCAATTTGAAGGAGGGAGAACCTCTCCCCAAGAATACGCCCATTCAGATTCCATTGCTGACCGCCTCGGATCAGAAAAAATTTCTGGCAGTTTTTACAGACTGGACAGAATTTCTTAAGGTATATCAGCTGGAAAAATGGAAAGGCCTTTTGGTAACCTTAAAGGAGATCATGCCGCTGATGAAGCAGGCCGATGGGGTTGTCTTTAATCCCAGAGGGGAAAACATGACGGTCTTAAAGGAGAATATGACAAAAGTGCTGGAGCGCACAGGAGAAAAAGCCTGATTGCAGGGGATACTTGCATATTGGGATAAAGGTATGCTATAATAGCTCTCAAAAAAAGAGGAGGATATATTTTCATGGACCCAGACCCTGACGCGAATACGATAGGGATGCAGTTGTTCGTATTAGTGTTGTTAACTGCCATAAATGCTTTTTTTGCAGGGGCAGAAATGGCGGTTGTTTCTGTAAACAAAAACAAAATCCGTATGCTGGCGGAGGAGGGCAATAAGAAAGCCCGGCTCATGCTGAAACTGATGGAGGATTCCACCAGGTTTCTTTCCACCATTCAGGTGGCCATTACGTTTGCCAATTTCTTCTCCAGTGCATCGGCTGCTTCCGGCATTTCCGTTGTCCTGGCCAACTGGTTAAGCGCCATGGAGGTGCCTTTTGCTAAGACCATTGCCATGGTAGTGGTAACCATTATTCTGTCCTTTGCCACATTGGTATTAGGAGAGTTGGTGCCCAAGCGGATAGCTTTACAGAAAGCGGAGCAGTTTAGCCTGTTATGCGTGACACCGGTGTATTATGTTTCCAAAATCATGGCGCCCTTCATATGGCTGTTGTCCGTATTTACCAATTTGATTCTGCAAATATTTGGGATGAAGTCCACAGATATCGAAGAAAAGGTGTCGGAAGAGGAAATTAAAGCCTTATTGGAATCCGGCAGCCAACAGGGGGTTTTCAACGATATCGAAAAAGAAATGATCCAATCCATCTTTTCCTTTGATGATAAGGTGGCCAGGGACGTTATGGTACCCCGTAAAGAGGTCTATACCATTGACATTGATGAGCCGCTGGCTGATTATGTGGATGAGCTTCTGGAGAAACGGTTTTCTAAAGTGCCGGTTTATCAGGATAACATCGACAATATCATCGGGGTCCTCTATATGAAGGATTTTTACATTGAGGCAAAGAAAACATCCTTTACAGAGGTGGATGTCCGGGCACTTTTGCAACAGCCCTTTTTTGTTCCGGAATCCAAAAATACAGATGCCCTCTTTAGAGAACTGCAGTCAAAGAAAAACAACATGGCCATTGTCATTGACGAGTACGGCGGGTTTTCCGGAATTGTTACGGTGGAGAATCTGGTGGAAGAGGTCATGGGGGATATTAACAACGAATATGAAGAAGATGATCCGGAATTTACCCAGCTGGATCCCAACACCTATATTGTGGATGGGGGTATGCTTCTGGATGATCTGAACGAACAGCTGCACACGAAGCTGGAGTCGGAAAATTATGACACCGTCTCCGGGTTTGTCATCGAACAGCTGGGGTATATTCCCATGGATGACA
>CAYRQT010000005.1:76582-82488 GCA_964426655.1 uncultured Cuneatibacter sp.
CCCGGTGGTGGTGGTAACAGATGATTTGCGTTTTACGGTAATGGAGCTGGACAATAAGGCCATTGCCAAGGTGGAAATTACCCGTCTGAACCGGGACTCACAACAAAATTAAGAAATTCCAGAATATCCGGGAGGACGGCCTTGTCGTCCTCCTGCAGTATTTCATGGCGCAGTTCCGGGTAAAGTTTTTGCCTGGTGTTGCTGTATCCCCGATTTCGGATAAAAGATACACTGGAATAGAAACTGGTCTCTCCCCCAATGACGGGGTCGTCTTCACCGGCAAGAAGCAGTATGGGAATGGTGGGGTTATTCAGCTGCCAGTTGTCCGGCTCGAAGGCCTCATCATGAAGGGCGAACAAGGTAAGATAACTGGAAACAGTGAAAGAAAAGCCGCATAGAGGATCTGCATTGTACCTGGCTACATTTTCCTGGTTTTTGGAAAGCCAGGCATTTTTATCCTCTATCAGGAATTTGCTCTGATAGCCCCCCAGTACAAGTGTATCCATGACACGGCTCCTGTATCGGGGGCCATTTTTTTTCATGGAGGAAGTTGCCAGCCATTCCGCAAAGGAAATGCTGCCGTTCTGGCAGACCACACCTGTCAGAAGAAGGCCATCCAGATCCTCATCATGACCGGCAGTGTACACCCGGGCAATGAGACTGCCCATGCTGTGGCCAAACAGCACTAGGGGAAGACCGGGCCAGAGCTTTTTAGCCTGGGAGACCAGGGCGTGCACATTTTTCATCAGCATGGGAACGCCCCCCTCCATATGCCCGAGATCATCCGGAGAAGCCAGACTCTCTCCATGGCCGGGAAGGTCCATGATAATGCTGTGAAAGCCGGCATGTGCCAGCTGCGTCATAAAAGGCAGGTAGCGTTCCTTGTGTTCTGCCATACCGTGAATGATACACACGATTCCCTTTGGGGATTTGGCTTCCTGGGTCAGTACAGCCAGGGGAAGCTGGTCAAAGGGAGAGAGCAATTGAAAAGACTGCGTCATAATAAACCCTCCTTCGTAAGGGAATTAAAGCATGGGGGCAATCATTTTGGAGAAGAGCCCTACAATTTTCTGATATAGAGGCAGATGCCGGCAGTCAGACAAGGTCATGCAGTGACAAACCTCCAGGGTTTTTTGGAAGTCCTGCTCAATCTCTGTGATTACCGGATTGCGGTAGACATAACAGGCACATTCAAAGTGCAGATACAGGCTGCGATAGTCCAGGTTAATAGAACCCACAGTAGCAGCTTCGCCATCCACAATGAATTCCTTGGCGTGAATAAAACCGGGAGTGTATTCGTAGATGTGAACACCTGCCTGAATCAGCTGAGAATAGTAGGTCCGGGCCAGATAAAAGGGCATTTTCTTATCTGGGATGTGGGGCATGATGATTTTTACATCCACCCCTCTTTTGGCAGCAAACTCCAGAGAAATTTGCATTTCATGATCCAGAATGAGATAGGGAGTCATGATGTGGATGTACCTGGTGGCTTGCTGGATCATATGCAGGTACACAAATTCCCCGATGTTTTCCCCGTCTACGGGGCTGTCCCCATAGGGCATTACGTACCCCAGCTGACGGCCATGCCGGTTCAGATATAAACCGTAGTCATCCTGTTCCTTTTCGTGGATGTTCCACAGCTGCAGAAACATAAGTGTAAAACTGTCCACGGCATCTCCCTTAATCTGGATGGCAGTATCTTTCCAGTGACCGAACCGTTCTTTCTGGTTAATATATTCATCAGCCAGATTAATTCCCCCTGTATAGGCATACTCTCCATCAATGACCACGATTTTTCGATGGTCTCTGTTGTTCTGGTAGGTGGTCAGCACCGGCCGGATAGGAGAGAACTGTTTGCACTTGATGCCAAGGGCATGTAGCTTATTTGGGTAATAATAGGGCAGTAGCAGAAAGGAACAAAGGCCGTCGTAAAGCACACGTACTTCAACGCCTTCCTTTGCTTTTTTTACAAGAGCATTCAGAATACTGTCCCACATCATGCCTTCTTCAATAATGAAGAATTCCAGAAAAATAAAAGATTTTGCCCGCTCAATGTGATAGAGCAGGGAGAGATAGAAGTCTTCTCCAATAGGAAGAAAATGTGCGGAGGTATTTTGATAAATGGGATATCCCCCCCAGTTGTCCACATACTGAGACAGTCCAAAAACCTGCTCCGATTCTTTTTTCAGGTTATCTTCCACGCCAATGGAGGTTTCCAGGAGGGGACGTGTCTGCTGCATGATCATGTGAATGCGCCGGTTAATCAGTTTGGTTTCCGGCGCCAGGCGCACATAAATGTAAGCGATACATCCGAATACAGGGGAAACCAGAACTGGAATAGCCCATGCCAGTTTATACATAGGGTTGCTTTCTTCGTGGAGGATCACAATGAATAAGATGACACTTAATACAGTGAAAATGCTGTAAAAATAAACCTGATAGGGCTGGAAAAACAGTGCAATGGCCAGGAGCAGGCAAATCTGCAAAAGGAGCAGCAGGACAATAACCGTGTTATGGCTGAAAAATAGTCGCAGGAATCGTTTCAGATGCAGTCTTTTCAAGTTAGGCCGGTTCATGAAAACTCCTTTCAGCGAAATGTAAAGTGCATGTATAATCTCTGCTCATTATAACATAGTTTTAAGGTAAAACAATAGTTCTGCACGGGAGAAAGAAAAGAGGATGCTGTAAAACCGGTTCAGCCGATTCTGCAGCATCCTCTGCCTTTCGCAAAGGAGAGGCATCCGTGCATTTTATTCAAAAAAAACTATTCATTATCTTCTCTTTTGGCATCCAGCATAGCCCGTACTTTTAAGGAAAGCCCGAACAAATTGATGAACCCTTCTGCATCATGGTGATCATACAGATCTCCGGTGGTAAAGGAAGCAAGAGATTCACTGTACAGGCTGTAAGGAGAGGTGGTTCCCTGCTTGATAATATTGCCCTTATACAGTTTCATTTTCACTTCACCGGTTATCCGTTCCTGACTCTTTTCAATAAAAGCCTGCAGAGCTTCCCGCAGAGGAGTGAACCATTTTCCTTCATAGACCAGATCTGCAAACCGTGCAGAAATGATTTTCTTCATGGCAAAGGTGTCACGGTCGTGAACCAGTTCTTCCAGCTGTGAATGTGCTTCCAGAAGAATAGTACCGCCGGGAGTTTCATATACGCCACGGGATTTCATGCCCACAACACGGTTTTCAACAATGTCTACAATGCCAATGCCATTGGCACCCCCCAAAGTGTTCAGGGCTTTAATTATATCGGAAACCTTCATGGACTCCCCGTTCAATGCCACAGGCACACCTTTTTCAAAGGTCAGAGAGAGAAATGCCCCTTCTTCAGGTGCTTTCTCCGGGGTAAGGCCTAAAACCAGCAGATGGTCATAGTTGGGAGCGTTGGCAGGATCTTCCAGTTCCAGGCCCTCATGGCTAATATGCCACAGATTCCGGTCACGGCTGTAAGAAGAATCCGCCTTGAACGGCAAATTAATGCCGTGGGCTTCACAGTAAGCAATTTCATCCTCACGGGACTGCATGGTCCAGGTGTCCGTCATGCGCCAGGGGGCAATTATGCGTAGGTCAGGGGCAAGGGCCTTTATGCCCAGTTCAAAGCGCACCTGATCATTTCCTTTGCCGGTTGCGCCGTGGCAGATGGCGGTAGCGCCTTCCTTGCGGGCAATTTCCACCAGCTTTTTGGCAATCAGAGGGCGGGCCATGGATGTGCCGAGAAGGTATTTGTTTTCATATACCGCATCGGCCTGTACACAGGGGACCACATATTCATCACAGAACTCATCCACCACGTCCAGAATATATAGTTTTTCTGCTCCGGAGTATTTGGCACGTTCTTCCAGACCATCCAGTTCATTGCCCTGGCCCACATCGATACAGCAGCAAATCACTTCATAGTCAAAATTTTCCTTTAACCAGGGGATAATGGCGGTGGTATCCAGACCGCCGGAGTAAGCCAATACAACTTTTTCTTTCATAGGAATCTCCTTAATCAATCAGAACTCTATTTTTCAGCAGGTCACGTTCAATGCGGGAGCCGCTCAAACAGTACTATACATCATTATAGAAGGAAATGCAATAGGAAAAGAAGAAAAAAAGAGACAAAATACTTATAAAAATGCATTGATATAGCATAATACCCCAGGAGAAACCGGGTAATTGTGAATAATATTCATAATATATGCAGAAATGAAAGAAAAAAGGGCTTGCATCCCGGGGAAGGATGGTGTATACTGAACTAGAAATATACACGGATGTCCATAAATATACGGATCATTTGAAAGAAAATAGACGTATATGCATAAATATGCACGTAATACAGGAGGGTATGCATATGATACGAGTAGGAATCATTGGCGCTACCGGGTATGCCGGCAACGAGCTGGTCAGGCTTCTTTTACAGCATCCCGAGGCGGAAATTGTGTGGTATGGGTCCAAAAGCTATATTGAAAAACCCTATGCCCAGGTGTACAGGAACATGTTCCGGCTGGTGGAAGATCTTTGCCTGGATGACAAAATAGAAGAAATGAGTGAAGTTTGTGACGTGATCTTTACGGCTACGCCCCAAGGGTACTGTTTTTCCATCCTGACAGAGAATATTTTGCAAAAGGTCAAGGTCATTGATCTGAGTGCAGATTTCCGTCTCAAGGATCCGGCGGTGTATGAACAATGGTATGGCCTTACCCATACGGCCAAAGCCTATATTCAGGAGGCGGTATATGGGTTATGTGAGTTGAATCGCAGTAAGGTGCCGGGAGCAAGGCTGCTTGCCAATCCAGGCTGTTATCCTACCTGCTCTACATTGTCCATCTATCCCTTATTAAAGGAAGGGGCCATTGAGACAGAAGGTATTATTGTGGATGCCAAATCCGGTACTTCAGGAGCTGGAAGAGGGGCAAAAGTGGATAATTTATTCTGTGAGGTGAATGAATCCATGAAGGCCTATGGAGTTGCCACCCACAGACATACACCGGAAATTGAAGAACAGCTAAGCTATGCAGCAGGGAAACCGGTGCTCATCAACTTCACGCCCCATCTGGTGCCCATGAACAGGGGCATTCTGGTGACGGCATATGGAAAAGCCAAAGCTGGCCTGACCCAGGAAGAAATCCGAAGAATTTACGAAAGCTATTATGAAAAGGAGCCTTTTGTCAGGGTATTGCCGGAGGGAACCGTGCCGGAGACCCGTTGGGTAAGGGGCAGCAATTATGTGGATGTTAATGCGAAACTGGATCCCAGAACAGGCAGGGTTATTATGATGGGAGCCATAGACAATCTGGTAAAAGGGGCAGCAGGACAGGCAGTGCAGAACATGAATCTGCTCTTTGGCCTTCCGGAGACCACCGGGCTTTTACAGGTACCCATGTTCCCATAGAAAGGCAGGCACCATGACCATACGGGCAATGACAGCAGAAGATTATGAAGGGGTTTATGGCCTTTGGAAAACCATTGACGGCTTTGCCCTGCGAAGTGTGGACGATTCCCAGGAAAACATTGTCCGGTTTCTGGCACGCAATTCCGGCATTAGCGTAGTGGCAGAGGTGGAAGGAAAAATCATCGGCGCCATCCTCAGCGGTCATGACGGCCGTCGGGGGGGCCTCTATCATGTGTGTGTCCATAAGGCCTACAGAAACCAGGGCATTGCCCATAAAATGCTGGCATTTGTACTGGATGCTTTGAAAAAGGAAGGCATCAGCAAGGTGAATCTGGTGGCGTTCGTGTCGAATCACATTGGCAATACCTTCTGGCAGCATGCCGGCTGGACTTTCAGGGAAGATCTGAACACCTATGACTACACCCTGAATCCGGAAAATCAGATTACAGTGAATCACGTATAAACAGGAGGAGAAGTTTGAAACAAAAAAGTAGAGGTAAGCCAATAAAAAAGGGTATAGC
>CAYRQT010000006.1:0-5041 GCA_964426655.1 uncultured Cuneatibacter sp.
CTCCATCCACAGCAAAAGGGGCATGGTCTTTCCTTCGTATACTTCTCCGATCAGCGAGTGCAGCTGGGTGAATACGGCTGCCAGAAGAGGCCCGGAAGCCCCCAGTTTTTTCCGTCCGAAGGAAGGGTTGCAGAAGCTGTTTTCATAATGGGCCGGTAAAAGCCGATGATATAACCGCTGGTTTTCCTCCTCCCATTCCTCCAGGGACAACTCCCTGTATTTGTCGGGTGTTCTGTGCCTTTCCAGTAATCGGATCAGGTCTTCCCAAAAAAGAGCTGCGTCCTGGTAGAAGGCAGAGAAAGGAAGCGACAGCTCCGTCCCTTCCTTCATGCCTCTGATCCGCTCTGTGGCCAATTCATATCTTTCCTGTAAATACGCTTCCTCAAACACTTTCATTCTGTCACCTCTTTGCTCCATTCTTCTTTCCACTGCTTCTCTTTCTATTGTGGTGTCTGTACAGACAAAAGCAGCCATATCCCAGAAGTCCCCCCAAAGTATTCAGCAGGAGATCATCCACATCAAAGCTGCCCACTCTGAGCAGGAACTGGAGGGATTCCATAACAAAGCTAAGTCCTGCGGACAACAGGAAGACCAGGAGCCATTCTTTTTTGCGAATCCACAAATATGGCAGTCCAAATCCAAAAGGCATAAATGCCAGCACATTACCAGCCAGGTTCAGGAAAACGCCTTCAAATCCTATGCTGTTTCGGTATGTCCAAAAACGTCGGATTTCCTGAAACAGGATCAGATTGTAGCGATATTCCGGATGCTCCACATGTCTGCCCAGAGCTTCTGCAAACAACAGCAGATAAAAGAGCACGCACAAATACAGGAGGAACAGCACAGTCAATGCTATTTTCTTCTTTCCCTGGCACATTTTTTCTCCTTCCTGCGCCCGCCTGCCATGTGGCAGATTAAAAAGAAAGTTCTTTTCTGCGAGCATACAATCTGGCTCCACCGACAATGCTTAAAATCCCTGCAGCCGTTCCAACAGCAATCAGAATAATGCCAATCACCACATTTCCTGCGCCAATTCGCCCCATGGAGCGGTATAATTTTTCATTCTCCATATTTTCCTCCTAAGCTTTTGCCCTGTAAATGGCATAATAGGCATCAATCGCCTCTTTCATCTGATCATCTATATAGATTTTTCCGTTATGGGGACGGTTATGCAGACACTCTACCACCTCATCCATGGTAACAATGGCAGTGGTCTTCAGGCCGTACTGCTCCCGAATTTCGGCCAAAGCACTTTTTTCTCCCTGTCCTCTTTCCATCCTGTCCACTGATACCACCAGTCCCAGCACATTCACTTCACCCTGGGCCTTTAAGATGGGAAGGGTCTCCTGAATAGATGTCCCTGCAGTGGTCACATCCTCAATGATGACCACACGGTCTCCATCTTTGAGGGGGCTTCCTAATAAAATACCCTTATCCCCATGATCCTTAACTTCCTTTCGATTGGCACAATACCCTACATCCACGCCAAACCGGTCACTTAATGCGATGGAAGCCGTTACCGCAAGAGGTATGCCCTTGTAGGCTGGCCCGAACAGAACATCCCATTCCTTTCCAAATTGCTGATAAATGGCACTGGCATAGAATTCTCCCAGTTTTTTTAACTGGCTGCCTGTACGATAGAATCCGGTATTGACAAAAAACGGGGTCTTTCTTCCGCTTTTGGTGATAAAATCTCCAAATTTTAATACACCGCAGTCCACCATAAATGCAATAAAATCTTCCTTATACTGTTCCATTCAAGGGTCCTCCTAATCCACAATTCCAATGATATCCTGTATGTTTTGTATGCCCTCCAACTTCATAAAAGCAGCAATGCCTTCCACCACTTCCAGCGTGGCCAGGGGATTATAAAAATTGGCTGTACCCACACTGATGGCACTGGCACCGGCCATCAGAAATTCCAGGGCATCTTCCGCTGTGGCAATTCCCCCCATGCCGATAATGGGAATTCTGACAGCTTTTGCCACCTGATAGACCATGCGCACCGCAATGGGCTTTATGGCCGGGCCGGACAAGCCGCCGGTTCTATTCGCCAGGGCAAAGGTCCGCCGGTGAATGTCAATTTTCATGCCGGTTATGGTATTGATCAGGGAAAGAGCATCTGCACCGGCAGCTTCAGCCGCTTTTGCCATTTCCGTAATGTCGGTCACGTTGGGACTCAGTTTCATGACAATGGGCTGCCTGGCCTTTGCCTTCACCTGTTTAGTGATATCTGCCAGACAGGCCGGGTCCTGCCCAAAGGTAATGCCTCCCTGTTTTACGTTGGGACAGGACACGTTGATTTCCAGAAGATCCACTGGTTCATCAGACAAACACTCCACCACCTCCAGATATTCCGATGTGGTGTGTCCGCACACATTCACTACTATTTTTGTATCAAATTGTTTTAAAAAAGGCAAATCCCTTTTGCAGAACACTTCCATTCCAGGATTTTGCAGCCCTATAGCATTGAGCATTCCACTGGCCGTTTCCGCAATGCGGGGCGTGGGATTCCCCTTCCATGGCACATTTGCCACCCCTTTTGTAACCACTGCCCCCAGGCGGTTTAAGTCCACAAAAGCACTGTATTCTTCCCCGGAGCCAAAAGTACCCGAAGCTTCCATAACCGGATTTTTCAGTTTCACCCCTGCAATATCTACTTCAAGCTGCAGCGTTTCCATCAAAGCTCCACCTCCTCTGCCGAAAATACCGGTCCATCTGCACATACCCGGGCATTGTGTACATGGGAATGGGCATCCACCTCTTTGGTGTTACAGGTACAGGCCAGACAGGCCCCGATTCCGCAGGCCATTCGCTCCTCCAAAGACAGATAGCAGGGGATCCGATGTTCTTTTGCAAATACTTTAATGGCCCGAAGCATTGGCGTGGGCCCGCAGGCATATACCACATCCGGCAAAACAGATAATCTGTTCAGGATTTGCATCACATTTCCCTTTGTGCCATAACGGCCGCTTTCCGTAGCCACGAGCACCTGTCCAAGAGGTGCGAAATCCTCTGTGAGAAACAGTGCGTCCCTGTAGCCCAGGACCATATCCTTTTGTCCAGGCAGGGCGGAGGCCAGCGCAAGCATGGGCGGGATGCCAATCCCGCCGCCTACCAGCATGGCTTTTCCCTCCATCAGCGGAAAAGTATTGCCCAGTGGGCCCATCAGTTTCACTTTTTCTCCCGGCAGATAGCCGGAAAACTCTGCTGTTCCGTAACCGGCCACACGATAGACAAGGCGAATCCTGCCTTTGGAAGCATCCACCTCACATAAACTGATGGGACGGGGCAGAAGATGGGCTTCTCCCCTGCAAAATAGGGAAACAAACTGTCCCGGCCGAATTTCTCCTGCAATTTCCGGGCATTCCAGCCAAAGGCTGTAGATTCCCTCCCCCAGCCGGGCCTGCTCGATGACAACTGCCTGTGTAAAATGTTTCATAATCCGTCCCCTTTAAAATATACCTGCAATATCTGCAATCATGTCCACCACAGCCTGCCTGGAGGCATCGGCATAATTTTGGGGACCGAAATGACTGTATTTTTCCATTTTATAGGCAGCAATGATACCTCTGGAAGAGTTGACAATGGCTCCCAGGCCATCCTCGTTAAAATAGGGACGCAAAGCGGCAGCTGTTCCTCCCTGTGCGCCATATCCGGGCACCAGAATGTAGGCTTTTGGCATGATTTTTCGAAGAATTTCACCCATTTGAGGGTATGTGGCGCCCACAACTGCCCCCACATAACTATAATCCTGTCCCATGTGGCTTTCCCCCCAGCTGGCCACTTTTTCTCCTACCAGCTCATACAGGGGCCGTCCGTCCACCTTCTGATCCTGAAACTCACCACTGGAGGGATTGGACGTTTTTACCAGTACAAAAATCCCCTTCTTTTCCTCCTTGCAGACCTGTATGAAAGGCTCCACCCCATCCGATCCCAGATAAGGATTAACCGTAGCAAAATCTTCATGGAACGGAGCAAACGTGTGGCTTCCTACCTGTACCCGACCTAAATGCCCCACAGCATAGGCTGCAGAGGTGGAACCGATATCGCCTCTCTTAATATCTCCAATGACTACCAGACCTTTTTGCTGACAATAGGCCACCGTTTTTTCATACGCAGCAAGGCCAGGTATTCCGAACTGCTCATACATGGCGATCTGGGGCTTCACTGCCGGAATGAGATCTGCCACTGCATCCACAATGCCTTTATTAAACTGCCAGATGGCTTCCGCTGCACCTTCCAGGGTTTCTCCGCAGGCAGAAAATGCCTGTTTTTGTATATGTTCCGGCACATATGAAAGCATGGGATCCAGTCCCACCACCACAGGCGCCTGCAATGTTTTGATTTTCTTTACCAACTGATCGATCATGGCTCTTCCTTTCCTTTATCCTTGCTTTGCAAAATCGTACACCACTTCTCCTGAGACAATGGTAAAGGCCACCCGGCCCTTTACCTTATGCCCTTGAAAGGGGGTGTTTCGCCCCTTGGATACAAACTGTTCCGCATCTACAACATAGGTCTGCTCCGGATCAATGATGGTAATGTCTGCCTCTGCCCCCATGGCCAGGGTCCCTTTAGGGATACCCAGCACCTTTGCCGGATTCCAGCTCATTTTTTCTACCATCTGCAAGGGAGTAAGATAGCCGTTTTCCACCAGATGGGTGATGGTCAGGGGCACTGCCGTTTCCAGTCCCACAATACCAAAAGGGGCTATCGCCATGGACTGGGCTTTTTCTTCGGCACTGTGAGGGGCATGATCCGTGGCAATACAATCCATGATCCCATCCCGCAGGCCTTCCCGCAGAGTGATCACATCTTTACGGCTGCGTAAAGGGGGATTCATTTTATACATACTATTATCTCCGGGAATTTCTTCGTCTGTCATGGCAAAATGATGGGGGCACACTTCTGCACTCACTGCAATGCCCCTGGCCTTGGCCGCCTTTACCATGTACACACTGTATTCCGTGGAGCAATGACAGATGTGCAGCCTGGCCCCTGTTTCTTTTGCCAGCAGAATATCCCGGGCCACAATTAC
>CAYRQT010000006.1:5051-11235 GCA_964426655.1 uncultured Cuneatibacter sp.
CTCAGCCGTTTGGACACAGCCCCCTGGTTCATGCACCCCTTTCCTGCCAGGTTCTTGTCTTCACAATGGGCCATGACCACAACACCTGCCTCTCTGGCCTGCCGCATAGCCTCCCGATACAGGCCGGCATTCATGACAGATTTGCCATCCTCACTGATGCCCAGGGCTCCCGCTTCCCTTAAAGCACCAATATCTGCCAGGGTTTCCCCTTTTTGTCCAATTGTAATGGCCCCCACCGGCACCAGATGCACTGGAGATTCTTTTTCTCCCTTTTCCAGTACATACCGAATAATTTCCGGAGAATCTGCGGCAGGGTCCGTGTTGGGCATGGGGCAGATGGTGGTGAACCCTCCCCTTGCAGCAGCCCTTGTGCCTGTGGAAATGGTTTCCTTATAAGTAAAACCCGGATCTCTCAAATGTACGTGCAGATCAATAAGCCCCGGCATGACCCAGAGCCCCTCTGCCTCTATTTCCTGAATTTGGGGTGCCTGGGGACGAGGCTCGCATATTTTTCCTTCCTCCACCCAAATATCCTCGATCCTGTCTCTTCCACTGTAAGGATCCAGAATTCGGCCGTTCTTAATATGTAATACCATTTATTTACCTCCCGGTCGCAGACGTTTTCAATCTAGTATACCATAACCCCCCAGGAGTTGCAAAAAAAAGCCACTTTTTTTCCCGCATTTTTTTTGAAAAAAGCGGTTGACAAATCTATGGGCATTTTATATAATACCCATTGTTCGGGTCAGCCAAGGTGCTGACAATTGTGTGCGCGAGTGGCTCAGAGGTGGAGTATCGCCTTGCCAAGGCGAGGGTCGCGGGTTCGAATCCCGTCTCGCGCTCTTTCAGCAGAAACCCTTTATGGTTTCTGCTTTTTTGTTTGGTTCAAACCCTTCCCCCCTTTTTCCCATTGTGCTATACTCAATGGGAAATCAATTCAGTGTATGCAAAGGAGTCTGTTATGGAATTTGAACAACTGCAAAAAGATATGATTGCTGCCATGAAAGCCAAGGACAAGGTTCGTAAAGAAGCCATCAGTGCACTGGTCTCAGGTGCAAAAAAAGTGGCCATTGACCAGGGTGTGCGAGACCACATCACCCCTGAAATTGTGAATGCGGTTATTACCAAGGAGCTAAAGACTCTAAAGGAGCAGATCGACACCTGTCCCGCAGAACGCACGGAGCTTCTGGCAGAATATCAGAACAGATATGCCATTATACAGGAATACGCCCCCACCCTTCTGAATGCCCAGCAGGTGGAGGCGATCCTCAAAGAAAAATATGCCGATGTTCTGGCCACCGGGAACAAAGGCCAGATTATGAAAGCTGTTATGTCTGAATTAAAGGGAAAAGCCGATGGGAAAGTCATCAACGAAGTAGTGACCCGTCTTTGCAGCTGATACATCCTCTTTATTATTCCTCTTCTGGCTGGCCTCCCACGGCCGCTCCATAGACCACGAACTCTTCCTCGGAGGCCGCAAAACCCATCAGGGCGTCAGCGGCCTCCTGTTGATATGCCCCTATGGCACACACGCCCAGTCCCATGGCTTCTGCTGCCAGATACAGATTCTGGCAAACATGTCCTGCATCAATGAGCATGTACTTGTGGGCATTCACACCATATCTCCACTCTCCCCGACCGGGTACTACGCTCCACACAAAGGCCACCGGTGCCTGTGCAAAGAAACGCTGCCCTGCAAAAGCCTCTTCCAAGGCCTGGAACATACTTTCTGTTCGGGGGCGCAGAAGCACCAGTTCGTGGGACAGGGCAAGATACCGGTACAGCCCTGGCTGTAACCCCTCCACCCGATTCACGAACAGATATGTTTCAAAAGGATGTCTTGCCCCAGCAGAAGGCACTGTACGAAAGGTGGCTTTTTTCGCCTTTCCCACAACTTTTTTCACCCCCTGTGTGGCCCATAACAACATGGAAAGAGCCTCCAGAGAAAGAGGCCTCTCGTCAAATTTCCTGTGGCTGACCCGACTGGCCAGCACCTGAAACATCCCTTTTCCCTGCATCAGCCGGGCAGAAGGGGTCGGCAGTTCCAGTCGCCAGCCATCAGGCGCAGGTTGTTCCAAAAGAGGCTGTTCCACCCCTTCCTTTTCATCACTGATGCCCGGATGAAAATGGGTCTGCATCATTTTTCTTTGTTTTCTGCAAATTTCTTTTGTCTGCTCATCCATGCTGCACTCCTTTTTACACCTTTTTAATCACTGCAGAGTAATTCCCAGATCTATACAGATTCTGTCAATGACCGCCAACAGCTCCTCATCCGTAATCACCGTCACCCGTCCATCTTCATACTGGGTATCCACCCAGGCCTTTACCTGCTCCACCAGGGGATCCTGCTTGGTGACCTTCTTATCCTCTTTCAGGCGGAAATGGGTATTGATCCAATGGGCAATGCCTGCCAGACCAGAAGTGTTGGACACTGCCACGATGGCAGGTCGGTTCAGGAATTTATCCGTATCAAAAATATTGTAGATTTCCTCGTTTTTCAACAGCCCATCTGCATGAATGCCCGCTCTGGTAACATTAAAATTGGAACCTACAAAAGGGGTCCTGGAGGGAAGCTTATAGCCGATTTCTTTTTCAAAATAGTCTACCAGTTCCGTAATGACAGTGGTATCCATTCCATCCAGAGTGCCTTTCATCTGGGCGTATTCAAACACCATGGCCTCCAGAGGGGTATTGCCTGTTCTTTCTCCTATTCCAAAAAGGGAACAGTTCACCCCACAGGCCCCATAGAGCCAGGCGGTAGTAGAGTTGGTGACCGCTTTATAGAAATCATTGTGTCCATGCCATTCAATCATTTCATTGGGCACCCCTGCATGGGTGTGAAGCCCGTAAATAATGCCCTGCACAGAGCGTGGAATCACCGCTCCGGCAAAATTCACCCCGTATCCCATGGTATCACATGCCCGTATTTTTACGGGAATGCCATATTCTGCAGACAATTTCATTAATTCCAGGCAGAAGGGGATGACAAAGCCGTAAATATCAGAACGGGTAATGTCCTCCAGATGACAGCGGGCCGATACCCCTGTCTCCAGACATTCCCGTACCACGGACAGATAATGATTCATGGCCTGCCTGCGGTTCATCTTCATTTTATAAAAGATATGATAGTCTGAACAACTTACCAGGATCCCGGTCTCTTTCAGTCCAATTTCCCTTACCAGCTCAAAATCTTTTTTGCTGGCTCTAATCCAGGCTGTCACCTCAGGAAAATCGTATCCCCGTTCCAGGCATTTATATACGGCATCCCTGTCCTTTTTGCTGTATAGGAAGAATTCGCTCTGCCGAATAATGCCCCTGGGGCCTCCCAGTCTGTGGAGGCTGTCATATATGTGTACAATCTGCTCTGTGGAATACGGGGCCCTGGATTGCTGTCCATCCCGAAAGGTGGTGTCCGTAATCCAGATTTCTTCCGGCATATTATGGGGCACGATACGGTCATTAAAAGCAATGCGGGGAATTTCGTCATAAGGAAACAAATTCCGAAACACATTTGGTTTGTCTACATCCACCAGCTGGTAAATATGCTCTTCCAACTGTATCAGGTGATTATTGGGATTCACAAAAAGTTTTCGATTGTCCATATACCCTCCTTCTCCCCAAACTGTCTGTTTGTTTTATGTTCGATTGTAATCACGCAAGAGGTGGTTGTCAATCTTTATTCCTATATTCTGGTGCTGAATTTTTCACAATCCACCACTCTGGTGGCAAAAGGAGCATAAAAATCCGGCTCGTGGCAAATTAAAAGGATACTGCCCTTATACTCGCTCAATGCTCTTTGCAGTTCCGCCTTGGCTTCTGCGTCCAGATGATTTGTTGGCTCATCCAGAAGCAGCACATTGGTTGGCGTATTTAACAGGCGGCATAACCTCACCTTGGCCTGTTCTCCGCCGCTTAACACCCTCACCTGGCTTTCAATATGTTTGGTCGTAAGCCCGCATTTGGCCAGCATGGTACGCACTTCATATTGGGTTCTGGAGGGGAAATGCCGCCACATCTCCTCTATACAGGTGTGACTCAGATCACCGGTCATCTCTTGCTCAAAATATCCTATTTCCAGATAATCACCCAGTTCTGCCGTTCCCCCAAGGGGTGGCTGCAAACCAAGAATGCTTTTCAGAAGCGTGGTTTTTCCAATGCCGTTGGCTCCTGTCAGCACCACCTTTTCTCCTCTTTCCAACGTCATGCCAATGGGGGCAGACAGGGGTGTATCATAGCCAATGACCAGATCCTGTGTCTGCAGAATATAGCGACTGGCCGCTCTGGCCTGCAGGAAGACAAAAGAGGGTTTCGGTTTTTCCTTCACCAACTCGATCACTTCCATTTTGTCCAATTTTTTTTGCCGGGACATAGCCATATTTCTGGTGGATACACGGGCCTTGTTTCTGGCTACAAAGTCCTGCAACTGTTCAATTTCCTGCTGTTGCCGCTTGTAGGCAGCCTCCAGCTGGCTTTTTTTTGCCGCATAGACCTCCTGGAACCTGTCATAATCTCCTACGTATCGGGCCAGCTGCAGATTTTCCACATGGTAGACCAGGTTTATGACACTGTTCAAAAAGGGAATGTCATGGGAAATCAGGATAAAAGCATTCTCATAATTTTGAAGATATCTTTTCAGCCACTCAATATGGTTGACATCCAGATAGTTGGTGGGCTCATCCAGTAGAAGGATGTCCGGCTTTTCCAGCAGAAGCTTTGCCAGCAGCACCTTTGTCCTCTGTCCACCGCTAAGAGCCGTCACATCCTGCTCCAGACCAATCTGATCCAAATCAAAAGCCCGGGCAATTTCATCGATTTTGGCATCCAGGGTATAGAAGTCATGCACCTCCAGGCTCTCCTGAATCTGGGCGAATTCTTCCATAAGAATCTCCATGTCCTGCTCGGAGGCCTCTGTCATTTCATCACAAAGAACATTCATACGAGCTTCCTGATCGAAAAGAAACCCAAAAGCAGATTTTAGCACATCTCTGATGGTCATGCCCGCTTCCAGTGCAGTATGCTGGTCCAAATATCCTGCCCGGACATTTCTGGCCCACTCCACTTTTCCTTCATCCGGCATCAGCCTGTCGGTAACAATTTTCATAAAAGTGGACTTCCCCTCGCCATTGGCGCCTACCAGTCCGATATGTTCCCCCTTTAACAGCCGAAAGGAGACATCCTGAAAAATGGCCCTGTCCCCAAATCCATGGGTCAGTCCTTCCACGTTTAAAATCATGTGCATACCTCTTTCCATAAAATCTCAATCAGTATAGCATGGAACGGGCGTTTCCGTCAAAACTTCTCTTTCTTTTCCTCTTTTTCAAAAGTTGTAACATTTTAACATCAATTTTACACACTCTTCTGAAAATACAGTTGACACTTTCAAAACATCATGCTATACTGCACCTATATTCGCATTGTACTGACTGAACTCGCATAGCACGGAAGTCATATTACATGACGGCCCCTATGCGAGTTTTTTACGAGATCTGCCTGCCTAAGCACTAAAGTCTCGTTCGTACGGGATATAATTTTAATTTTTTAAGGAGGTACCTACGATGAATAAGGGTACAGTTAAGTGGTTTAACTCAGAGAAAGGCTACGGCTTTATTAGCGACGAAAACGGAAGTGACGTATTCGTACATTTTTCCGCAATTGTGGCAGATGGCTACAAGAGCTTAAATGAGGGACAGGCTGTAGAATTCGAAGTAGAACAGGATCCTAAGGATTCTCGTAAATTCAGAGCAGTAAATGTCGTTATTCTTTAATTTTTAGCCGCTTAAAAAGAGCCGCATCTCCGGATTTTTCCGGGAGCGGCTCTTTTTTTATTCCATTTTAAAAGAATAGACATATGTATTGTTCTTTAGCCCCTTTTCTTCCAGGACCTCACTTTTGAAAAAGGAAGGCTGCCGCCATTCTTCTTCCGCTGCCAGCATCAGATGGCACATGGCCACACCTGCATCCAGGCGACTCTGGTTATTAAGATAGGTATACATGGCATGTCGCTTCTTCACAAAAATATGAAGGCGATTGCTGTAAACAGCATATCTGCAGGGCTGCAGATTCAGACAGGACGGTGCCACCCGGGCAGCATCCAGACAAGCCAGCATATCCTCTCCTGCCTCCTCCTTAAAGAATGCAATTTCTTTTAAAGAAAGTCGTTTGATTTTAGAAGCTTTCCTGGTAG
>CAYRQT010000006.1:11245-24103 GCA_964426655.1 uncultured Cuneatibacter sp.
GACTGATTGGAAGAACCAAAGGCCACAATGATCATGATTTTCATGTAAGCCGGCACATCTCCGCTTTTTCGGATAAAATGATTGCTCTGATAACAGCTGGCAATGCCCTTGGTGGTCAGATACAACACCAGTTGCTCTGCAATAAAACCTGCATTCTACCTGGCATTATCCACTTCAGGACTGTACAACACGAAATAATGGGGTGCATGAACCCGATACCCTCTGGTAAATCGACCGGGCATCTGTTCCAGGCAGACAATTTCATATGTGAAAGGGATTTTGTCTTCCAGGGGCGTCACATTTTCCATGAAATGATGAATATGCTCCAACTGGCTATCTCCCAGACCCTCTTTCTGATACTTTCTTACGGAATAGCGACCGTAAATCGCTTCATACACGGTCATAATGAAATCCCTTTCCTTTAACTAGGGCTATGATAGCAGAATCTATATGGGTTTTCAAGAGAACTTCTGCCCGCTAGGCATGTTTTTTATAAAATGCAGGTGCCTCTCCATAATACTTTTTAAACAGCTTACTGAAATGGTAGGCATCGTCATAGCCCACCTTTTCCGCAATTTCCTTAATGCTCTCTCCTCCCGGATTTTCCAGATATTCCCTGGCTTTTTCCAGACGAATCTTGATCAGATAATTGATGGGCGTCTCTCCCGTTTCCTCTTTAAAGATCTTAGAGATATAAACAGAACTCAGGTACATGTTCCGGGCGATCTGGTCCAGACTGATTTTTTCCGGATAATGCTCCTCCAGATACCGGCGTATCTGTTTTACCGCATAGGTCTTTCCATAACTGTCAAAAGCATACCTGCTCTGTTCACCTTTTTCCAGGGAAGTCCCCAGCGCATCCCTCATGATCCAAATCAGCAACTGGATCAGGTAGGCCTTCTGCATAAAATACTGCCCCATCTGACCGGTATACCCTTCGGCCACCATGTCAAAGCAAAGGGAAATCACATTCTTTCTGGCCGGAGAACTTAACCGCAATACCGGTCCTTCCGGAAGAACAATCCTGTCTGCAGGCATGTCCCGAAACTGATAATGACTAAACCCCACAATAAATCGAAGGGCCGGATCCATGGGGTTAGAGACCAGTTCCCGATGATAATCTCCCGGATTGCAGATGAGCACATCCCCAATGCCCAGCTCAAATGGTTTGTCATTCCATACAATGGTCTGCTGTCCGGAAAGGATGATAAACATTTCGGTGTAATCATGCGCATGCCGGTCTATGGGGGCAGTACAAAGATTTTTACAGGCAAATAAAAGTGTGGGATTGAGATCCCCATAAGTCAGATCGTATTCCTGCTGCATTGGTCTCCCCTCCTTTTCCGTTCAATCTACTTCTATTATATCGGAAACCCACACAAAAACAACGGTTTTCCCCAAAACCTTCCGTTCTTTTTATTTTATAGGAATCTACATATCCGGGGAAAAATAGTCCATCCACATTCTTCGTGCAATGTACTATACTATCTGCAAACATAGATGTGAGGGGAAAATTATGACACCGTTGCAATGGTTTCTAACTTATCTGAAAAAATATCGGGCGTATCTGATCAGTGCCATGCTCATGGTACTCCTGGCCAGTATGATTGCTGCCATCACGCCTGTCATCACCGGCTGGATCGTGGACGATGTGATTACCGGAAAGGAATATGACCGTCTATTGCCCTACCTGGCTATTATTCTGGGAGCCACCTGTTTGCGTAGCATCCTTCGCTTTAACTTTACCATGTTTTTTGAAAAAGCCTCCCAGGGCACCCTGTATTCCATGCGTGAGGAAATTTACAAAAAACTTTTGCGGGAAGATTTCAGCTTTTTTAACACCAACCGCACCGGAGACCTGATGTCCCGGCAGACAGGCGACATGGATGCCATCCGTCATTTCATCGCCTATGTGATCTATCAACTGCTGGAAAATGGATCTCTTTTTATTTTTGCCCTGATTATGGTTTTTACCGTCAATGTCCGACTGGCGCTCTGCATGCTGGTGGTGCTCCCTCTTACCGCTGCCTGTACCTATTTTCAGTCCCGGGCCATTAAACCCAGCTTTGCCAGAATACGGGACCGGTTTTCCAGCCTGAATACCTTTGCCCAGGAAAATATCAGCGGCAACCGGGTGGTAAAAGCTTTTGCCAAGGAAGACTATGAATTGGAAAAATTCGACCGGGAAAACGATGCCTACCGGGATGCACAGCTGAGGAGTGCCCGCGTCTGGATGCGTTATATTCCCGCCTTTGAATTGCTTTCCAATGCCCTGACAGTGCTGGTATTTTTGGCCGGCGGTTATCTGGTCATTCAGAAACAAATGACCCTTGGCGCTTTGGTTACGGTTAATGGCTATCTGTGGATGCTGAACAATCCCCTTCGTATGATTGGGTGGCTTATCAATGATACTCTGCGTTTTATCACTTCACTGGAAAAAATTTATGGCACCTATACCATGGAGCCAAAGATTCAAATTCCGGATAATGCCATCCACCCGGATGTTATTCAGGGAAATGTCACCTTTCGCCACGTGTTCTTCCACGCCCATGACCATGTCATATTAAAAGACATCTGCTTTGAAGCACACAGAGGAGAAACCATCGGCATAATTGGTGCCACAGGTTCCGGGAAATCCAGTCTGGTAAACCTGATTTGTCGATTCTATGATGTGAACGATGGGGAGGTTATGGTAGATGGTATAGATGTCAGAAAAATGGACATCCGCACACTGCGGGCCAACATTGGGATGGCCATGCAGGATGTCTTCCTGTTTTCAGATACTATTGAAGGTAATATTGCCTATGGCGCTCCGGACTGTGCTTTTGCAGATGTGGAAAGAGCTGCCAGAATTGCCAATGCAGATGCCTTTATCCGCCAGATGCCGGAAGGCTATGATACCATTATCGGTGAACGGGGCGTGGGCTTATCCGGCGGTCAAAAGCAGCGAATTTCCCTTGCCAGAGCCCTGCTGAAAAACCCTGCCATACTGATTCTGGACGATACCACCTCTGCCATTGACATGGAAACAGAGGCCCAGATTCAGGGAGAACTGACCCGCCTTTCAGATAACCGGACAGTCTTTATTATTGCCCATCGCATTTCTTCTATTATCCATGCGGATCAAATTCTGGTTCTGGATAACGGCCGAATCATTGAGCAGGGAACCCACCAGCAGCTATTAGACAGATGCGGTATGTATTACACCGTTTTCCATCATCAGTATGGAGAGTTTAATGAATTTTCCTCTCTGAAGTACCGGGAAGGAGGCGCTCTTTAATGGCAAGAAACAAATACGACATTGATGAGACTTTGGAAACCCATTTTGACCTACAGCAATTACTGCGGTTAAAAGCTTATGTGGGCCCCTATAAAGGGAAACTCATTCTGACCATTGTGCTGATGCTGATTTCCGCAGCACTGGGCATGTATTCTCCTAAATTTATCGCCATTATAATGGATGATTACATCCCGGCCGGAAACATGAGGGGCGTGATTGGCATTTCCCTGCTGATGACAGGCATCACGCTGCTTACCGCCGGCATTCTGGTCATAAAGGTGAAACTGACCAATGAAATCGGGCAGGGCATTATCCATGCGCTGCGCAGAGACCTCTTTGTCCACCTGCAGGCCCTTCCTTTTTCCTACTACGACAATCGTCCTCACGGAAAAATTCAAGTGAGACTGGTCAACTACGTCAATGGTCTGAGTGACCTGCTCAGCAACGGAATCGTCAACACCATCACCGATTTATGCTCTCTGATTTTTATAATCTTTTTTATGCTTTCCCTGGATGTGCGCCTGACGCTGGTTTGCCTGTGCGGCCTGCCCATTCTCACCTTCATGATGTTTTTTATCAAAACGAGACAGCGGAGCGCCTGGCAGATTTCCAGCAATAAGCAGTCCAACCTGAATGCCTATATTGCCGAAAGCATCAGTGGCATCCGGGTCACCCAGTCCTTTGTCCGGGAGGAACGAAATGTAGAAATTTTCAACTCACTCAGTGGTTCCTACAGAAAAGCCTGGATGGATGCCGTCCGCTACAATTTGATGTTATGGCCCACCATCGATATGATTTCCGTGCTCACTTCTTCTGCGGTATACATGCTGGGCGTGTACTGGCTCATGGGCGGTAGCACCACCATTAAGGCGGGTATGCTGATTGCTTTTACCAGCTATATCAGCCGCTTCTGGGCTCCCATCAATACCCTGGCCTCTTTTTATAATTCTCTACTGACAGCTATTGCCTATCTGGAACGTATTTTTGAGACTATTGATGAACCAATCCTGGTAAAGGACCTGGAGAATGCGAAACCCATGTCTCCCATTGTGGGGAATGTGGAATTTCGGGATGTCTGCTTTAGTTATGAAGACAATATCCCTGTTCTAAAACACATCTCCTTTACGGCCCGGGCGGGTGAATCTTATGCCATTGTCGGGCCCACAGGAGCCGGGAAAACCACCATCATCAATCTCTTAAGCCGTTTTTATAATCTGAACAGCGGTCAGATTCTGATAGATGGTACAGATATTTCCTCTGTCACTCTTACTTCCCTGAGAAAACAAATGGGGGTCATGCTACAGGACAGTTTTATTTTTTCCGGAACCATTGCAGAAAATATCCGTTATGGCAATCGCTATGCCACCGATGATGAGGTAGTCGCTGCCGCCAAAGCGGTTTGTGCACATTCCTTTATCATGTCCATGGAGAACGGGTACCAGACTCTGGTACAGGAAAGAGGAAGCCGGCTTTCCGCCGGACAGCGACAGCTGATTTCCTTTGCCAGAGCCCTCCTGGCAGATCCCCGCATACTGATCCTGGACGAGGCAACCTCCAGCATTGACACAGAGACAGAGCTGCAGCTGCAAAAGGGGCTGGCCAGACTTTTAGAGGGCCGCACTTCCTTTATCATTGCCCACAGACTTTCAACCATCCGGAATGCCTCCTGCATTTTATATGTGGATCATGGAGAGATTCAGGAAATGGGCACCCATGATACTTTAATGCAGGAAAAAGGGGAGTATTATCATCTTTATATCTCCCAATATTCTTTTTTGCAGCCGGATAATCTTCTTCTCTCCTAGACTCACCATGCCTTGACGGGACTGGCCCGGTGCCGTATAATAAACACAGTGATTTCTACCTGACAGGAGGCCAACCATGAGACTGGGTTTTATTGCAGACCGCTCCAAAAGTTCACTAATGGTGGATTTTTGTGTAGCCTATAAAATGATTTTACGCAACCATGAGCTGTTTGCCACAGAGCAGACCGGTCGTCGTATTGAGGAGGCCACCAATCTGTCCATCTATAAATACCTGCCCGGCATTTTAGGGGGGGTCAATCAGCTGGTTTCTCAGATCAAGCGAAGTGAACTGGATGCTTTATTCTATTTTATCAATCCGGATGTTCCTCCGGAACGACTGGAGAACGACTACCTGGATGCCTATTATATTACCAGGCTGTGTGATGAGTATCTGATTCCCATTGCCACCAACATTGCTTCCGGAGAAGCCCTTGTCCTTGGCATAGCCAACGGCGACCTGGACTGGCGCCTTCCGTAACTCCATACTCTGCTTTTTCCCTGCGGCCGGTTTTTCTGCCGCAGGTTTTTATTGTATGCAATTATAAGAATATTGTAAGAATTGCTCCGTGTTTTCACAAGATAAAAGTGCTATACTGGAATTAAACTTAAAGGGAAAATTTGAAAGGGGAAGAAATGAAAAAAACTGTTTCTGTTTTGTTGTCCTGTTGCATGGTTGCAGGGCTTTGCGCCTGCAGTCCGAAGGAAGGTGCTAAAATCAGTGTGACGGAAAGCACTACCATTGCAGAGACTTCCACGACTACAGAATCTGGTACGATAGAAACCACCGATACAGAATCTGTTACAGAAGAATCCACAGATGTACAACCCGCACCCGAGCAAACCACTGCCGCAGAAGAATCCTCCGCTCCGTCCACGGCTGCCGTTTCTCTGACGCATATCAGCAGTGCTGTTCTGGATATGTCCGCCATTTCTGCGCTGGATAACACCTCCATCAGCTGGGGATATTCCAGTACACAACGGGATGAAAGCAATCGTCCCCTTGCAGCAGTATCATATCAGGACAAATATGGCGCATATGGTGCTTCATTCCTGGAAGAACCGGCTGACACCCCGGTAATTTACCTCACTTTTGATGAAGGGTATGAAAACGGATACACTCCAGCCATTCTGGACACTTTAAAACAGGAAAACGTCAAAGCCGTGTTCTTTGTCACCATGTCCTTTGCAAAGAAAGAGCCTGAACTGGTACAGAGAATGATTGATGAAGGGCATGTGGTGGGTGGCCATAGCATCTCTCACCCGGCAGATGGGATGCCATCTCTTGGCGCAGAAGGCGTGGCCAGTGAAATCGTGGAAATGCATAATTATATGGTAGATACCTTTGGATACAGCATGTACCTGTTCCGCTTCCCGGCCGGCATCTTTAGCGTACAGACCCTGGCCATCCTACAGGGACTTGGATACCAGTCAGTGTTTTGGAGCTTTGCCCATCGGGATTGGGTAACAGATGATCAGCCGGACCCGGCTACAGCCCTTACCTCACTGGAAAGTCAACGGCACAATGGGGCCATTTACCTGCTCCATGCCGTTTCTTCTACAAACACTTCCATTCTGGGAGAGTTTATTGAGAATTCCCGGGCGGAAGGATATACCTTTGGCATTATATCCCGCCCCTGACGTTGTTCAAAAAAATCCCCCCGTCATTTTAAATGACGGGGGGATTTTTACTGACTATTATTTTTTTAAAAATCCAGGGATTTTAATAGGCTTTTCCTCTACTGTGGGCTTGGGGGGCACATTGTAGCTGCTCTTGTAAGAAGGTGCACTGGGCGTAGCTTCAGAGCGGGCACTGTTACTGCTGCCATGGCCGCCATAATGGCTCTGGTTTCCGGTTCCATATCCAGGCTTAGCGGCTGGCTGGCTCTTTGCTCCACTTTGGTAAGTATTTGCAAAACGACCGGCTCCATTAATCTGCGTGCCTTCCGTTTCTGATTTATCTGTCACACCTGTGGCAATCACCGTAATGGTGGCCGTGTCCTGCATCGTGTCATCGTATGTGGCACCAAAGATGATGTTTGCATCCTCTCCGGCCAACTCACGCACATAGCTGGCTGCCTCATTGGCTTCCATCAGGCTCACATCTCCGCTCACATTGATGAGCACATGCGTGGCCCCTTCAATGGTTGTCTCGAGAAGCGGACTGGAAACAGCTGCTCTCATGGCTTCAATGGCTTTATCATCACCTGTGGCAGTTCCAATCCCAATATGGGCAATGCCCTTATTTTCCATAACGGTTTTGACATCTGCAAAGTCCAGATTGATCAGACCCGTAATGTTGATCAGATCCGTAATGCCCTGTACGCCCTGCTGCAGCACTTCATCTGCCTTTTTCAGAGCTTCCGGCATAGTTGTCCGCCTGTCCACGATCTGGAGAAGACGATCATTGGGAATGACAATCAGTGTATCCACAGATTCCTTCAGACGCTCAATACCCTGTTTGGCATTTTCCATTCTGGCCTTGCCTTCGAAATTAAACGGTTTTGTTACCACGCCAACGGTAAGAATGCCCATTTCCTTGGCCAGCCTGGCAACCACTGGTGCAGCACCAGTACCGGTACCGCCCCCCATGCCGCAGGTGACAAAGACCATGTCCGCATCCCGCATCACTTCTTTTAATTCTTCCAGGTTCTCTTCAGCTGCCTTTTCTCCAATTTCCGGACGAGCGCCTGCACCAAGTCCCTTGGTCAGTTTCTCGCCAATCTGCAGCGCATTCGGCGCCTTACATAACTGCAGGGCCTGTTTGTCGGTGTTAATGCCCACAAATTCCACACCCACAATATTTTCATCTATCATTCGATTTACGGCATTATTACCGGCACCCCCCACACCAATGACAATAATTCTTGCCGTATTTTCTGTTTCATTCATTTTAATTTCTAACACGAACGCTCCTCCTCACAACCTACTGTACTCTGTGGTGATTTACCCTATGAAAAGTAACCAGCAGTCCTATTTGCTTTCCCCTGACAAATAGTCCTGCTGAGTCATACAAATTATGCTACTTAATAGGATACTTGATTTCCCCAAAATAATCAACTAGTATTTCATGGTTTTTTCTTTGATTCTCCAATTCCCTTCCTGGAAAAAACAATCCTTTTCCTGGCTCCCAGTCTGTAAAGTTCTTGTTAAGTACCCGGTTCAGGATCGGTCGCAGCAGCCGTCTGCTCTCCTTCCTCCGGCTGTGCTTCTTCCTGCAATGGTAATGTCTCTCCCCCCTCCTCTGTGACCTGTGTAGCAGACGATGTCTCCCCCTGCACAGGAACCTCTTCTGTTTCCTCCTGGGCCCCGGCTTCCGCTGTGATCTGTGTTTCTGGGGCCTGTTCCTCTACGGCTGACGATGTGACCTCCTCCACAGGCGCAGTGGTCTCCTGCGCCATTTCCGCTTCCGGTTCTGTTTCTCCTGTAGATGCAGTACTCTCTTCCTGTATGCCTTCTTCCTGTACGCCTTCTTCCTGGTGGGTTTCCTCATCCTGCGCGGATGTTTCTTCCACTTTGAAAATAAAGCCAGCCGAGGCATTGTCCGGATCATAGGTATCCAGGTAAAGGTCTCCCTTTCTGCCTTCCAAAGCAGGTAGCATGGCGGACAGCTCCAGAAGTTTTTCTTCCAGATAGTCACTGCTTCCCAAATGGACCACGATATCATCTACCTGAATCCAAAGTTCTTCCTCTTCCGTAAAATTAATCACATCTGCAGGTATTTCCAGTTCTCTCAGCATCTGCGTAGCATTTAATATTACTGTAAATAATGTCTCATTTTCAACCGGCAATCGTGCATACAGAACCACATAATTGAACTGAAGTCCTTCAATCCTTGGCACATTTTCCCTGTCGGTCTGTGCCGGCTCCACCACAACACCCGCCTCATTAAAAAAAACTTCTGCATCCATATAACTTACGTAGCCAATGACCGGCTTTTCTGTCACCGTCACCTGCACGCTGTCCCAACCTGTGACCTGCAAATTATAAGAACTCAGATAAAGGGTCTCTTTTTGTAAGCCGGCTTTTTCTGTCAGGACGCGCAAAAGCAGACTTTTGTCCCAAACACTGGTAAAGAGCGCCCCATCTATGGCCTCACTGCTTACGGCACTGTTCCCTACAAAAGTCACCTGACGAATGGGGAGAAGCAGGATGAGTGCCAATACCAGAACCAGCAGAAGTCCGCCCAGGACCCAAATCTTTACTTTTCCTTTTTTTCTGCCCGCCCCCGGTTTATTCTCCTTCATCTTCACCTCTTACTCCTGGCTGATTTTCTCAATAAATATGCGATTGGAGACACTAAGCACCAGCCCCATTTCAATCAGCACAAACAGGATAGCCGTTCCCCCCGTACTGACAAAAGGAAGGCTGACGCCGGTGTTTGGCAGCAGGTTCGTGGCAACGCCAATGTTAAAGGTAACTTGCAAAAACAAATGGCACATCACACCAATTGACAGGGCAAATCCCAGGAAATCCGGTGCATTGATGGCAATATATAGTATGCGGTATAGCAGGAGAATATACAGAATAATTAAGAACAATCCACCCAAAAAGCCTAATTCTTCACAGACAATGGAAAAAATCATATCGTTCTGGGCTTCCGGAAGTGCCCCCAGCTTCTGGGTGCTTTGTCCAAGCCCCTTTCCAAACAAGCCCCCTGAACCGATGGCGTACAGGCTTTGCAGGGTCTGATACCCCAGGCTGTCGCTGTAAGCCTCCAGATTTCTCCAGGCCATAATCCGTTTCATCTGGTATACCTTTAAAAAACCAATATTATCAAATACGCCCCAATACAGGGCAAGTGCAAAGGCAACACCAGCCCCGATAAAAATCAGATAGGGCTTGACATCTTTTGAAACGATCATACAGGTCAGAAAGCCAATGCCCAAAATAATGACGCCTGTGGAAAGGTTCTCCACAATAACGGGACTCACCAGAAAAATGGTCAGTAGCACGCCACGCAGACCAATGAACTCCCTGTTCTCTGCAATCTGGCGATAATGTCTGTTCAGAAAACAGGCCAATAGCATGATCAACGATATTTTGACCATTTCTGAAGGCTGAAAGGATAAAGGCCCCACTTTCAGCCATCGGCTGGAACCGTTTGCGTCAGTTCCAATAACAAGCACCATTATGCAAAGGACAAAGGAGACCATGGCAGCAAAGGGGGCAAGGACCAGCAGTTTATGATAATCCAATTTAGACAAAATTACCATTCCCACAAGTCCCACCAGAGTAATCAGCCCCTGCTTGATGACGGACGCATAAATGGATTTCCCCTGAATCTGATTGGTATAACTGGTACTGCTAAAAACCATCAGCAAACCAAACCCACACAAAAACAGAATAACAAACAGCATGCTGTAATCGTACATGCGGATTTTTCCGCTCTTTCTTTCCTGTCGGCGCACCTGCCCCATACTTTTTTTCTCGATTGTTTGCGCCATGGTCTTCCTCCTGACATTTCCGCTGGCCTATAAGGCCCTCACATACTCTTTAAATAGTTTCCCCCGCTCTTCATAGTTTTTAAACATACCCCAGCTGGCGCAAGCCGGTGAAAGCAGCACATAATCCCCGGGCTCTGCCAGAGAAGCCGCAATCATCACCGCCTCCTCCATGGAATCCACATACTGGTAGTTTTGAAAATGAATCGCATTGCAGGCTTTTGCAATCTTGTAGCGGGTGGCACCCATCAAAAGCAGTGCCTTAACTTTTCCTGGAAACAGGGAAATCCATTCTCCAAAATCTGCTTCTTTATCATAGCCTCCCCCCAGAAGAACGGTAGGGCCTGGCATGGCTTTTATCGCCTGAATGGCGGCATCCGGATTGGTTCCCTTTGAATCATTGTAATAGCGAACGCCCTGCTTTGTGGCTACATATTCAATGCGATGTTCCACCCCTTGAAAATGCCACACGATATTCTGTATCACTGGCACCGGCACTCCCACAGCCAAACTGATGGCAATGGCGGCACACACATTTTCATAATTGTGCTCTCCCAGTAAAATGAGATCGGATGTGCTTCCAAACAGATAGTTTTCCCCTTTGTACCTGGCTCTGATCATGCCATTTTCAATATACACCCCTTCTTCAAGGGGATGCTGGGCGCAGAAGTAGAGCACCTGCGTTTTCTTTTTCAGCGTTTCTCCAAAGTCCCGCAAAACAGAATCCCTGTAGTTGAGGACACAGGTATCCTCCGCCCCCTGACAGGTGGCAATGGCCTCCTTGGCCGCAATGTATCTTTCCATGGTGCCATGCCGGTTGAGATGATCCGGCGTAATGTTCAAAATAGCGGACACCTGTGGATGAAAGGATTCCACCGCCTCCAACATAAAACTGCTGACCTCTGCCACCGTCAGGCTGGTATCCGATGTTTCCAGAGCCTCTGCGGCATAGGGATTTCCGATATTGCCCACCACATGTGTATCCGGATTCCAGGCCCGAAAAATATCCCCCACCAGCGTAGTGGTGGTGGTTTTTCCATTGGTCCCGGTAATGGCCGCCAGCTTTCCTCTGGCATGCCTGTATCCCCATTCCAGCTCACTGATGATTGGAATTCCAGCTTCCTTCACCGCAAGAGCTGCCGGGTCTTCCGGAGAAACGCCGGGGCTGATCACGCATAAATCTCCATTGAGAAGAAAATCCGGTGTCACCTTCCCCGTGACCAACATAAAGGGCGTCTTCACCCCCAGATGTTCTTCCACCTCCTCAGAGGTTACCGGCCGGCTGTCGAACAGCCGAAGGGAAGCCCCCAGCTGTCCGCCCAGCTTTGCGGCGCTATAACCGCTCATTCCCAATCCCAAAACCAATAGATTCATAAGATCCGCCTCTTTTCTGCATTTTCATATTCAGGGCAACTCTCCAGAGGCCTCCTCTGCCTCTTCCGATACTTCAGCCGCCTCTTCTCCGTCAGATTCCGCACTTTCCTCACTCTGGGTACCCTCTCCGGTTTCGCCGGAAGGCCCTTCTCCTTCTATCCGGTTGCCCTGTTCATCTGTATAATACCACGAAACCTCTCCGTTTTCATCTATTTCCGTTTCCCATACGGTGCCTTCCGCATCGGTTTCATCGCTGTCATCTTCCACGCTTTCAATCCAGGGTTGATTGATGCTGTCATCCTCATAGGGATTATACGCCTCATCCGTTTCTGAAATATAATCCTCATCGCTTTCAGAAAACAGGTTATAATATGGCAGCAATTCCTTCCAAATCTCCTGCGAAAGCAACTGAGCCCACATACTGCTGTTCTTATCAGCTATGCCAGGATTATCAATGACCACATACAGCAACAGTTCCGGTTCATCGGTCTGCACAAAGCTGGCAAAGGAAATGACATATTCCCCCGAACCACGGGGAAGTTTCTCAGCTGTTCCTGTTTTCCCTCCAAGCGTATAGCCCTCCAGAGCCACATAATGCCCGGTACCATCTTCCACTGTCTGAATCAGTGCTTCGGTAATAAAATCGCTGGTAGAGGCACTGATGGTGCTGTACTGGGCTTCCGTGGAGATGTTCTTGACCAGATTTCCATCTGCATCCCGAATTTCCTTGACCACATGGGGCTGGTAATAATATCCACCATTAATAAGGGAAGACATGCCTGCCGCCATCTGAATCATGGTCACATTAAAGCCCTGTCCAAAGGAAGATGTAGCCAGCTCTGCACTTTTTAAATCTTCTGCTTCATAAATCAGTTTAGACGCAGAAGCCTCTCCTGGCAAATCAATGCCTGTCAGTCGCCCGAATCCATAACGGCTCTGATAATCTGCAAACGCATCT
>CAYRQT010000006.1:24113-43570 GCA_964426655.1 uncultured Cuneatibacter sp.
CAGGCCATGCCCCTCTTCTTCATGACAGCGTATTTTCCATCCTGCCACAATTTTATATCCATTGCAGTAATAGGTATCATCTGCCTGAATGGCATTTTCTTCCAGAGCAGCCGCCACTGTAAAAGGCTTATACACGGAGCCTGGCTCATATGTATCGCTAATGCAGAAGTTTCTCCAGATTTCATTCAACGCCGCCTGTTGTTCTTCATCCGTCATGGCGCTGATTTCTTCCTCCGTGTAAAATGCAGTCAAATCTCTGGGATTATTCAAATCGTATGAATGGTCTGTGGCCATGGACAAGATTTCTCCATTGTTGGGATCCATTAAAATAACGCCCAGATTGTCCGCACCATAGGTTTCCATAAACTCTTCCAGTTTTTCCTCAATAATACTTTGTGCATGCAGGTCCAGTGTCGTGACTAGTGTATCCCCATCCACAGCATCCACTGTCACCCTTTCCAGATTCATATCTTCATCCAGAAATCCGTAAGTTCTCCCCTCCGTCCCAAGAAGATAACTGTTGTAGCTGTTTTCCAGTCCCCATAAACCGGAACTGCTGTCATTTGTGGTAAATCCAATGACTTTGGAGGCCAGAGAATCATACGGATAGACTCTGGAATACTCTGTTTCAAAGTAAACACCTGAAGTCAGACTGCTGTTTTCTTTTTCCCATGCCAGAAATGTACTGATTTCTTCCAGCGTATGGGTGGTCTTGCCGATCAGCCGCAGATAATAACTGTCAGCATTCTCATTAAGAAGCTGTGTGATTTCTGAAACAGAAAGATCGAAATTGGCGGCCAGTGCCTCGATCAGCGTACTCTGGCTGGCCTCCTTCATGCTCAGAATGGTCTTTGGCTCCACAATCAGGATATACTGGGGCTCACTGGTGGCCAGCACTGTACCATTCCGGTCCGTGATTTCTCCTCTTGCTGCCGATATTATCTGACTGGCATAATTCAATTTATTCAGAACCGTTACAGAATAATCCTCATGTTTGGTCAGGGCCACCACGGACAATCGAACCACTAAAAGAGATAAAACTAGCAGCACTGCCCCAAACAGTACCACTAGTTTTTTCTGCATCCGCTTCGGTGTTTTTTTCTTTTGCAATGCGTATCGGCCATATGCCAGTCCCCTGCCTAACAGAGAAAAGGGCCATTTAAGAATTTGGAATATCTTCATATTGGCGTACATACTCACTTTCTATCTTTTCATACTGAATGTACTGGTCTTTACCAGGATTTACCATCCCCAGTTCCTCTACTGCCTGCCTGTAAATTTCATTCAGATCCACTGAATTTTCAATTTCCAGTTCCCTGGCGTCATTTTCCAGCTGCATTTCTTTTAGCTGGTTTTCATAAGCAGCAATATTTTGCAGACGCAAGGCCACCGTCCTTTGCAATTCCATATATTGAATGCACAATACAGCTGCAATGGCCAGAGCCACAGTAAGCGGTATCATGTGAATCAGGCGAAACTGTAATGCTCTTTCCTGGTTCAGGTGGGACTGACGTTTGGATGGCAGTTCCCTTTGGGGTTGTCTCCTTCGTGGCTCAACTACCGGTTGCTCCAGTTGTCTGGCGGCATTCCCCTCATATTCATATTCATATTTTCTTTCTGCTGCCATTGCCTCTTCCTCCCTTACCTAACCACGTTCAAATATACGTAACTTTGCACTTTTTGCCCTACTGTTCTCTTCCAGTTCCTTCTCCCCGGGAAGGATGGGCTTATGCGTCACCATGTGCCCCTTACTCACCGCTCCACATACACACACAGGCAGGTTCGGCGGACAGGTGCAGGGGTTTTCATTTTTTTTGAAATTGACTTTTACGATTCTGTCTTCCAGGGAATGAAAGGTGATGACCACCAGTCTCCCCTTAGGATTCAGGCAATTGATCATTGCATCCAGGGAGTTTTCCAAAACCTCCAGTTCCCGGTTGCAGGCTATGCGTATGGCCTGAAATGTTCTTTTGGCGGGATGCCCCCCCACCATTCTGTTTTTGGCCGGAATGCTCTTCTTTATGATCTCCACCAGTTCCCCTGCGGTTTCCAGGGGATGCTCATTTCTTTCCCGCACAATGTTTCTGGCAATTCTCCTGCCAAAGCGCTCTTCCCCATAGCGGGTAATTATTTCAAAAAGAGCCTGTTCCGAATAAGTGTTGACAATGGTCTTTGCCGTCAGAACCTGCCGGGTATCCATGCGCATGTCCAGGGGGGCCTGAGGATCTCTGTAAGTAAATCCTCTCTCTTCATGATCCAGCTGAAAAGAGGAAACTCCCAGATCCAGTAAAATGCCGTCCACACCTTCTATTCCCAGCTCTGCCAGGACCTGGGGCATTTGCTCATAATTACTGCGAACAATACTCACTCGGTCTTGCCAAGGGGCCAGTCGTTCCTTAGCTGCGGCAATGGCATCTCCATCCTGGTCTATTCCTATGAATCTGCCTTTTGCAGACAGCCGCTTCACCACTTCCGAAGCATGTCCGGCACCCCCAAGAGTCCCATCCACATATGTGCCGTCCGGCTTGATGGCCAGACCTTCCAACGTTTCCTCCAGCAAGACAGAGGTATGGGCAAATTCCATGGGTGCCCCTTTCTTATAGTTTCAGCCCGGGCATCTCTGCTGCCCAGCTGGCAATATCATCAAATACATTCTTCTGTTCCCAGGTTTCCCTGTCCCAAAGCTCTACCCGGTTTCTAACGCCAGCCAGTACTACATCTTTGTTCAGTCCTGCGAAGTTTCTCAGGTTTGGAGGAATGAGTATACGTCCCTGCTTATCAATTTCCAGACCAGCTGCTCCGGCAATAAAGAACCGCTCCAGCATTCGGCCTTTTTCCTGGGACAAGTCCACACTTTCTCCCAGTCGGGTCCTGAACAGATCCCACTCTTCCAGAGGATAAATGGTGAGGCAGCGATCCAGGCCACGGGTAATGACGCATTCTTCCCCCAGCTGTTCACGAATTTTGACAGGGACGATTAAACGCCCCTTGGGGTCAAGCGAATGATAATACTCGCTCATGAACATCCTGCATCACCTCCCCACTCTAAACCATTTCTCTCCACAATTCATCCCTTTTAAACCACTTGGTATCATTTTAAAGCATCCCTGGAAAAAGTGCAATAGGAAAATCCCTGTTTTTACAAGCTTTTTCAGTTTCTCCATTTATGTGGAAAGTGGGGGAATGGGGAGATACGGGCATAAAAAAACCGGTGCACAGGCACCGGTTTTTGACGAAAGTGGAATTTTTTTCCAAATAATTTAGTTTTTTGTCTCGTCTTCCGCTGTTTTTTCTCCCACGGGGAGGGAAGTGGATGCCGCCCGGGCCTTTTTTCTGCCCCGGATAATCATGATGACTGCTAGAATTATCAGCAGGAGGGAAAGCCACTGGGACACTGCCAGACTGGTATGCCAAAGTTTAAGCTGGTCCGTACGCAGCCCCTCAATCCAGATGCGCCCAAGGCCATAGACCAGGAAATACAGCCAGGTAAGTTCTCCCTGAAATTTTTTGTGTTTTCTATAGAAAAGCATAAGGCACAGAACCCCCAGATTCCACATGGACTCGTAAAGAAAGGTGGGATGTACCTGAATATAATCCGCTGCCAGATCCGGCAGGTTGGCCTCCATATCCGCATTCAGCTGCGCTGTGATCATAGAACTGTACACCTTTGCCCGATTCAGGCGCATGGCGAACAGGTTGTCCGTATACCCTCCAAAGGCCTCCATGTTGAAAAAGTTCCCCCAGCGCCCAATGGCCTGTCCCAGCAGAAGGCCATAAACTGCATTATCCCCAATCTGAAAAAAGCTGACTTTTCGCACCTTGCAGAAAATAAACAGGGTGAGCGCAGAGGCCAGAACCCCTCCGTATATGGCAAGTCCCCCTGCCCGGATGTTGAAAATTTCCCAAAGATTGTCTTTGTATTCATCCCAGGCAAAAATCACATAGTAAATGCGGGCACCAATAATGGCCGCCACAAGGGTAAACATGGCATAGTCATAATACATGTCCACGTTTTCTCCGTTTTTTTTGGCAAGGAAGGTGGCCAGCAATACACCACACAACATGCCGATGCCAATGATTATGCCATAATAGGCAATGGAAAACCCAAATACAGAAATGCTGTTTTTAAGATTTTCAATTTCGATTCCCAGGTGGGGAAAGCTCACATCTGTAATGGCCAGCATAAAATCTCCTCTTTTCTTCGTCATCTATACCGCTTCATTTTACTTCATCCCTGGCAAAAAATCAAATGCTGTATGGCAAAAGAATAAATTGTCATTTTTTCGTATCTATGCTACACTACCATGGAAGGAAAGACAGGCCATGGCCTGTATGACAGATAGGAGAACGCAATGAAATTAGGCATAGTGGGGCTTCCCAATGTGGGCAAGAGCACCTTATTTAATTCCCTGACCCGGGGAAAGGCAGAGTCTGCCAACTACCCGTTTTGTACCATTGATCCCAATGTGGGCGTCGTGGCGGTTCCGGACATCCGGCTGGACAAACTGGCAGCCCTTTACGACTCAGAAAAGATCACGCCTGCTGTAATAGAATTTGTGGACATCGCCGGTCTGGTAAAGGGCGCTTCCAAAGGGGAGGGACTGGGCAACCAGTTTCTGGCCAATATCCGGGAAGTGGATGCCATTGTCCACGTGGTACGCTGTTTTGAGGATCCTAACGTTATTCATGTAGATGGTAGCGTGGACCCCCTGCGGGACATTGAAACCATTAATCTGGAGCTTATTTTTTCCGACCTGGAAGTGTTGGAGCGGCGCATTTCGAAAACCAGCCGCAGTGTTAAAAATGATAAAAGCATTCAGAAAGAGCATGAACTGGCCCTTCGTCTGAAGGCACACCTTGAAGATGGAAAACCCGCTTCCACCCTTCCTCTGGATGACGAAGAGGAGGAAAGTCTGCTGGCAGAATGGAACATGCTTACTGCCAAACCTGTTATTTATGCTGCAAATGTGGCGGAAGAGGATCTGGCAGATGACGGCGCACAAAATCCTCATGTTCAAAAGGTAAGGGCCTATGCTCTGGAAACAAATGCCCAGGTGTTTGTGCTCTCTGCCCGAATCGAAGAGGAACTGGCCGAACTGACCCCCGAAGAAAAAGCACTTTTCCTGGAAGATTTAGGTCTGAAGGAATCCGGGCTGGATAAGCTTGTACGGGCCAGCTACCATCTGCTTGGCCTCATCAGTTATCTGACAGCCGGCGTTACGGAAACCCGGGCCTGGACAATAAAAAAAGGAACCAAAGCTCCCGGAGCCGCCGGCAAGATTCACTCCGACTTTGAAAGAGGCTTTATCCGGGCTGAAGTCATCGCCTACCAGCAGCTTCTGGATTGCGGTAGCTATGCTGCTGCAAGGGAAAAAGGGCTGGTCCGGCTGGAAGGAAAGGACTATGTTGTCCAGGATGGGGATGTCATTCTTTTCCGCTTCAATGTATAACCATTATGATAGTTCTGTGGGCTGTTCTGACCCCCTGCACTATATAGGCGCTCGTAAAATTTCCTGAAGAAATGAGGTATCCATGGAAAAAGAATTTGATGATGATGAGCTGACCGTCACCCTCTCCCTGGACGATGGAAGAGATCTGGAATGTATTGTACTGACGGTTTTTGAAGCCGAGGGCCGGGATTACATTGCCCTTTTGCCCACGGAAGGCCCGGAAGCTGAATCCGGAGAAGTGTATCTGTATCGTTACAGTGAAGAGGACGGGGAACCGGTTCTGGACAATATCGAAGATGATGCAGAATATGACGCTGTGTCCGAGGCTTTTGATGAGCTTCTGGACGAAGAGGAATTTGAGGAATTTGAAGACATCTGATCTGTCTGAAAAAGCTGTGCCCAGGGAACACTTCCCGTGGCACAGCTTTTTTCATACTCATTTTCACAGGAACTTTCGGGCTACTAACCAGAAATCTGCAGGAGCCCTTTTTTTTGGCAGATTTCTGCAGAAAGCACCCGGACCTGCCCATCATCAAACCGGATGCGCAGTTTTTCCCGGTCCGCCTTCAGTATAACGCCCGGACCAAAGCGGGCATGGGTGATTTTGTCTCCCGTCTTAACCCTTCCCCCTTCTCCCCCATATTCCTCCAGAAATCGGGAAGGGCTCTGGGCTTTTCCGAACCGGACTTTGGGCCAGAACATGTGCAGGTATTCCCTGCTGCGGGTCATAGCCACATAGAACATACGCCGTTCCTCTTCCACCTCCTGAATGGAAAGTGCCCGTTTGTAAGGTGTCAGTCCTTCTGCCGCATCTAAAATACAGACCACCTGAAACTCCAGCCCCTTCGCCCCATGGAAGGTCATAAACGCCACCCCTTCTCTTTTATCCTCCTGTTTCTTTTGCCGGGCCAGCTCCTCTCTATAGGTTTCCATATAGGCAAACCATTCTTCCATAGTCCGATACTCTCCTGCGCTTTCCTGCAGCTCATCCAGCAGTTCCAGCCATTCCTCAGGCTGCACATGCCGCTCTGTTGCATATCCTTTCAGAAATGTTTCATAGCCCACCACATGGCGAATGTAATGGACAGCTCCCAGGGGACCCAACTGCCTGATCATAGCAAGCTCCTGAAAAAGCTTGCGCACACGCTCCTGCATGTAGGGCTTGTCCCGGTAGAACTGTAGTAGCAATTCTCCGTCTCCACCGCTTTCCTCAAGTGCCTCCCTGCTGATGTATCGCAGGGGGCGATTCATGATCCGGAGCACGTCCTGCCTTTTCCAGTTTCCCCGGGCCACCTGGATATAGGCCAGGATGTCCCTGGAAATCCAGTGGGCAAACAGATCCGGAAGGGCATCCTTCATGGTGAAGGGCAGATTTTCATACAGACATTGCTGCACCAGCCCACGGGGCTGGGTGTTGGTACGATACAGCACCGCCATTTCCCGATAGGGAATGCCTTGTGCATGATACTCCCGCAGGCAGGCGGTTATTGCGCTTTCCTCTGCTCTGCCATCCTCACAGGCATGGATTTGGATGCAATGGTCCACAGCCCCTCTGGCCGCCTGCAGCTTTTTGGGGTACCGGGTCTGATTGTGGACAATGACACGAAGAGCCCCCTCTACAATGGTCTGATTGGAACGGTAATTGGTGGAGAGCATAACCATTTTTCCCTTGGGAAAATCCTTCAGGAAGCCCAAAAGCAACTCCGGTTTTGCCCCCCTGAATCGATACAGGCTCTGATCATCATCTCCCACAAGCATCAGATTCTGCGAACGCCCAGCAAGCATCCGGACAATTCTGTATTGAAGCCGGTTGCTGTCCTGCGCCTCATCCACCAGAATATACCGGTATCTGGCCTGCCATCCGGCCAGAATATCCTTCCTTTCCCGTAAAAGCTGTTCGCAATACAGCAACATATCATCAAAATCAATTTTATCTTCCCGACGAAGTCGGCTGGCATAAGTTTCATATACTTTCTGAAAAAAGCCCTGGGCACAGGAAAGGGGATAATAATGAGAAACCTCCAGCCCCTCTCCTTTTACATAACTGACCTCCTGTATCATCTCCCGGATGGTTTCTGTCATGTCATCCGTCTCCGGCTCCATTTTCTCCACAATTTCCCGAAACCATCTTTCCTTTTCTTCTTCCCGCAGAATCTGGTCGCCCCGATAACCATAGGCATGCTTCAGAATCATGAAAAAGATTTTATGAAACGTTCCAAAAGTGATGCCACCTCTGGCCCCCAGCTTCTGGTAACGCATTTCCATTTCTCTGGCCGCCGCCCTGGTAAAGGTGATGACCAGAATGCTGCGGGGATCCACGCCCTGTTCCGTCAGATACTGCACCCGTTGGGTAATGACATAGGTCTTACCGGAACCGGGCCCTGCTAACACTAGCATGGGCCCGGCAATATGCTGGATTGCTTTTTGTTGTTCCGAATTGGCTTTCACCAAACATTTCCTTTCCTTTAGGCATTTCCTTCCTGCTTCAGTTTCAGAATGGCCTGGCGTACCCGGTCAAGAGATTCTTCCCTGCCAATGATCTCCATTATTTCTGTGGCACCTCCTGGCGTGGAGCCCTTACCGGAAACGGCCACTCGCAAGGGCCAGAATACATAGCCGTTTTTATATCCCTTTTCTCCGATAAAGGCCATCAGTCTTTCGTAGAGCGCAGCATTGCTATAATCTTCCTGAGCCTCCAGTACCGGCAGCACTTCCTCCAGCACAGCCAGCGCTGTCTGAGGAGAAGTTTTCATTTTCTTATGAGTGTACAGATCCAGTGAATAGGGAGGCACCTTGTCAATAAAATCAATAAGTTCGGGGATATCCGGAAAAATTTCGATTCGTCCCTTTACCAGATCTGCCAGTTTTTTTGCACCGTCTTCCGAGAGACGGGGGGCGGTCTGACAAATCAGAGGCAGCGCACCTTTTTCGTAAGTATCCTGATCCAGTTTCTGCAGATACTGCCCGTTCATCCATTTGAGCTTTTGGAAATCAAAAACAGAAGGGGATTTGCTGATGTTGTGATAATCAAAGGCCTCAATCAGTTCCTGCAGGGAGAAAATTTCCCGGTTGTCCCCCGGGCTCCAACCTAAAAGTGCCACAAAATTCACGATGGCTTCCGGCAAAAATCCCTGTTCCAGAAGATCCTCAAAAGAAGAATGTCCGCAACGCTTGCTTAATTTGTGATGGTCCTCATCGGTAATCATGGGACAATGGATGTACTTGGGAATTTCCCATCCGAAAGCATCATAGAGGCGGTTGTATTTGGGACTGGAAGAGAGGTATTCATTTCCTCTGACCACATGGGTGATTCCCATCAGATGGTCGTCTACCACATTGGCAAAATTATAGGTAGGATAGCCATCCGTTTTCATTAGGATCATGTCATCCAGCTCAGCATTATCCACACTGATTTCTCCGTAAATTTCATCCACAAAGGTGGTTTTCCCTTCCCGGGGATTGTTCTGGCGAATGACAAAGGGCTTCCCCGCTGCCAGGTTGGCTTCCACTTCCTGTGTGGTCAGGTGGAGGCAGTGCTTATCATACTGCACAATTTCTTTTCCCTCAAAAGTTGTCTTAAGCCCTTCCAGACGCTCTTTGGAACAAAAGCAGTAATACGCCTCTCCTTTGTCAATTAATTCTTTGGCATACTTCATATAAATGCCGGTTTTCTGTCGTTCACTTTGGATGTATGGCCCAACGCCCCCATCTTTATCCGGGCCTTCATCGTGCAAAAGACCTGCAGTGGCCATGGTGCGGTATATAATGTCTACTGCCCCCTCCACATATCTTTCCTGATCAGTGTCTTCAATGCGCAGCAAAAAATCTCCGCCTTCATGTTTGGCAATCAGAAATTCATAGAGCGCAGTACGTAAATTTCCCACATGCATCCGCCCTGTGGGACTGGGCGCAAAACGTGTTCTTATTTTAGTCATTTCTTCCTCTTCCCCTGTCCGCATACGGACAGTTTCCTTACTGCATTTAGTCCCTATTGTACCCCATGCCCCGGCCATGGTCAAGCAGGCTTTCCGGATTTATGAGCATGGACTATTTTGGTGAAAACAGTGTCCACCAGAAAGATCCCTACGGCAATGGCCCCTGCAATTTTAAGGGTATAAAGCAGGTACTGCCCTCCCAAAATCATGCTACCGTTCATGTAATAATAGGCAGTATAATAAATACCGCCACCAGGTACCAGAGGCAGGATCCCTGCCATAAAAAACACCGTGACCGGTGCTTTAACCATTCTGGCCAAGATATGGCTGTATAGAGATACCCATAGGGTGGCCACAAATGCAGCAGTCACATCATTTCCAGCATAGTTTCTCACCATTAGAAAAAGGATCCAACAGATCATCCCACCCAGACCACACCATAGGATATGAGACCTGCTCACATGGAGTAGCAGAGAAAAAGCCAGAATGGCACCAAAAGCCGCTATGGCCTGTATCACATATTCCCACATATTCACCCTCCTAAAAAAGCTGTCCGATTCCAAGGCCCACACCTACCCCCAATGCAATGGCAATGGCAATTAAAAAGCCTTCCATGGTCCTGGAAAGTCCTGTCATGTAATCCCCATACATGGTGTCCCTGATGGCATTGGTGATTACGGTTCCCGGAACCAGCGGCATAATACAGCTAATGATAATTGACTCTCTGAAGAGAGGGATTGGAGATAACTGGCCACAAAGGACACTGACCAGAGCCACCACCGCTGCAGCTGCCACATTTTTAATAAATACGTGAAAACCCAGATGATCTTCCAGCAGCAAAAGAGCTGCCATACAGGTACTCACAAGAGCAGAAGCAACCATATCTGCCCCAGCTCCACCCATCATGGGCGTAAAACACACTGCCACAGCCACCGTGGCCAAAAACATCATCCACCTGGGATAGAGCCGGTTCTTTTCCTCCAGCCTCACTTGTTCCAGTGCTTCCTGACAGCTACATTCTCCGGCACAAAGGACACGGGAAATCTGATTTGCCCGATGGATCCGGTGCAGATTCAGCTCCCGTTTCCGAATGCGCCTGACCCTGGAGAGACTTTCTCCATTCTCCATGGTGACAGAAACAAAAATACCAGTTCCAAGGACCACTGTGTTCACATCCCTATATCTCTCTTCGGACAGCTGAAGAATACGGTTCATGGTATCTTCCACTCTGTAGGTTTCCGCTCCGTTGGTCAGCATCATGCTCCCCACCTGAAGGGCCAGCTCCAGCCGTTCATATTGTGCAGATCCAGCTCCCATACATCCTCCATGCATTTTTGATCAGGTCAGTCTGCCAGGATTTCATAGCCAGTCTCCGTGACCGCTACAGTAACCTCCCACTGGGCAGAGGGCTGTCTGTCCCTTGTATAAATGGTCCATCCGTTTTCTGCATCCTCTTCCACTTCGGCTTTTCCCATATTGACCATGGGCTCAATGGTAAATACCATACCAGGTACCATCAACATCTCAGTACCGGGCCTGGACACATAGCTGACCCAGGGCTCTTCATGAAACTCCAGTCCAACGCCGTGACCGCCGATTTCCCTGACCACAGTGTACCCGTTTTTCTTGACAAACTGATGAATGGCATCCCCCATGTCTCCCAGAAACTTCCAGGGTTTAACCTGGGCAAGGCCAACCTGAATGCTCTCTTTTGTAATATCCACCAGTCTTTTCTTTTCCGGTGAAACTTCTCCAATACAAAACATCCTGGATGCATCGGAAAAATATCCCTTATAGATGGTGGACACGTCCACATTCACAATATCTCCCTCCTGCAAAAACCTGCCATCATCTGGAATGCCATGGCAAACTTCTTCATTTACAGAAGTGCACACGCTTTTAGGGTATCCCTCATAATGAAGAGGGGCAGCTATTGCTCCAAGTTCTGCCGTTTTTTCTGCCACCAGCCGGTCAATTTCTCCGGTACTGATGCCAGGTGCCATATGGGCCGCCACATAGTCCAAAATAGCATTATTGCGCAGGCCGCTCTCCCGAATCCCATCAATCTGGGCCTGATTCTTAATCAGATCTCTAGTAGGCACCTCATGTCCCTGTCTGCGGATTTCCCTGATTTTTTCATCCGTTTCCATGTGACAGAATTTGTACTTTTTCCCTGAACCACACCAACAGGGATCATTTCTGTTTATTCTGTTTAAAATGTTCATTTGTTCTCCTTTTCTTTTTCCTTGCCTTTCCAGATCCGAACTTTACGCTCCCGCCCTTTTATAGGCGTATACTGAAGCGCCTCGCAGACCTGTGCCCCTTTTCCGTTCAGAATTTCCACATATGTGGCACTGTCCCGGATTTCTATGGTTCCGATATCCTCCTCCTGCACATCCGGCAAATGACAGATGGCTCCCACGAAATCTCCGGGGCGCAGGCCGGACTTTTGGCCTCCGCCGATATGCAGAACCGTTCTGGTTTCCTGATAGGGCGTGCGTTTTTTTTGCACTGTCTTTTCCCGGGTATAGTTTTTCTTCCACAGCATCCACATATCCTCTGAAAAATCCGGCAATGCCTCTCCTGTCTTTATGGGCAAAATCCTTCCCCAGAGTGCCTGCGCTCTTTCCATATACACTCTTTCATTCAGTGTAAAGAAAAAAATATTCTCTCCGGGCGCCCCCTGCCTTCCGCATCTGCCTGATCGGTGAAGAAAAGCTTCTGCCGTCAGTGCCATGTCATATTGGAGTACATGTGTAATATCGGGGATGTCCACGCCCCGGGCCGCCACATCCGTGGCAATCAGGATGGGGAACCTGCCCTGCCTGAAATGATCCAGGGTATGGCTTCTTTGCTCCTGATCGACCATGCCATGGAGCATGCCACATCGCAGTCCCAGCCTGCTGAGCCTGCGATACAATACATTGACCATTTCCCTGGTCCCACAAAAAATGAGCATCCTCTCTGGGGATTTTTGGAACAGGAGACGCTGAACAAGCCGGTTTTTTTCTCCATCCGGATCCTTCTCCCCGATCTGATAACCTTCCTGCCGGATGGTATCAGGGGTTCCTTCTTCCGGAATTTCCAGATACAGCGGCTGCTGCAGATATCTGCGACAAATTTCTCCCAGGGAGGCCGGCAATGTCGCAGAACAAAAAATACGCTGCTTAACCTTTGGCAGACTTTCCAGGATTTTTTCGATGTCCGGTCTGAATCCCATGTCCAGCATCAGATCCCCTTCATCCAGAATCAGGCAGGCAATGTGCATGCCGTTCAGGGTTCCCTCCTGTAAAAGGGCCAGCACTCGGCCCGGGGTGCCCACCAGAATATGATTTCTTTGTCGGATAATTCTTCGTTGCCTGTCCATATCCTCTCCCCCAATGAGAGAAGTCACCTGCAATCGTTTTTCCCGTCCCAACCAGAACAAGGTGGATTTGACCTGCAATGCCAGCTCTCTTGTGGGCACCAGTACCAACGCCTGTGGAAAACGACACTGCCAGGTTACCCTTTCACACAGAGGGATGCCATAGGACAAAGTCTTTCCGCTTCCGGTTTTCCCTTTGGCCAGAAGATCTCTACCTTCCAATGCCGCTGGTATGATCATTTCCTGTATGGGGGTGGGTGTCTGTATGCCCATCTGCTCCAGTGCCTTTAGCAGGGGGCGACTGACGCCCATTGTTTCAAATGCATTCATGGATGCCTCCTTTTCCCATTTACTATAGCAGTGTTTCCCCCTTTTGTACACTCCTTCCCATTGAAAAAGGGAACCGCCATAGGACGGTTCCCTTTCTCTTTTGGAGTTTTCTCTTATTATGCTTCTTCAGGACTGTATAATTTCTGCAGTCTTACAAGATACTGATATTTCTCTTTCGCCTGTTCGCTGGCCCGGTCAAACAACACCTGTGCTCTTTCCGGATTCTGCAGCATTAAGGAGGAATACCGTACCTCACCCATCAGGAATTCCTGATAATCTGCGGTAGGTGCCTTGGAATCCAGGGAGAATGGATTCTGTCCTTCAGCTTTCTTTCTGGGATCAAAACGGAACAGATGCCAGTAACCGGACTGAACTGCCTTCTTCTCCTCGGCCTGGGAAGCTCCCATGGTTTTCTTGATACCGTGGTTGATACAAGGCGCATAAGCAATGACGATGGAAGGGCCAGGATAGCTTTCTGCCTCTGTAATCGCCTTAATGGTCTGGTTCATGTCTGCTCCCATGGCAATCTGAGCCACATAGATATATCCATAACTCATGGAGATGGCTGCCAGATCCTTCTTACGAATATCTTTACCACCAGCTGCAAACTGTGCAATGGCACCAGTAGGCGTTGCCTTGGAAGACTGACCGCCTGTGTTGGAATATACTTCAGTATCGAATACCAGAATGTTCACATCCTGACCGGTGGCCAGTACATGATCCAAACCGCCGTAACCAATATCATAGGCCCAGCCGTCACCACCAAAAATCCACTGGGACTTCTTGGACAGATAATCTTTGTTCTTTAAAATATCCTTTGCCCCTTCTACATCGCTGTCCATCAGAGCCTTTACAAGTGCAGCTGTAGCAGAACCATTTGCGACCCCATCCTGGAATGTATCCAGGTAGCTTTCGCAAGCAGTCTTTAATCCATCAGAAACTTTTTCTGACAGTTCCTCTACCTGTCTCTTCAGGTGGTTTCTCACAGCCTGCTGTGCCAGACTCATACCATATCCAAACTCAGCATTGTCCTCAAACAGAGAGTTGGACCACGCCGGACCTCTGCCTTCCAGATTGCAGGTATAAGGGGTGGAAGGAGAAGAGTTGCCCCAGATAGAAGAACATCCTGTGGCATTGGCAATGTACATTCTGTCACCAAACAGCTGGGTCACCAGCTTGGCATACGGGGTCTCACCGCAGCCTGCACATGCACCGGAGAACTCCAGCAGAGGCTTCTTGAACTGGCTGCCCTTTACGGTACCCACTTTGAATTTCTCCAGCACTTCTGTCTTCTCAGGCAATGTGGTGTTGTAATCTGCATACACCTGCTTGTCCAGGTTGTCCTCATATGTAGACATTACCAATGCCTTTTCACCTTTCTTGCCAGGGCAGGTCTGTGCACAGGAACTGCAGCCTGTACAATCTGCTCCGGAAATGGTGATGGAGAAATAATATCCGGGCATTCCCACCATGGGCAGTTTCTGCATGCCTTCCGGTGCATTAGCTGCCTCTTCCTCTGTCATAACGCAGGAGCGTACAACACCATGAGGGCAGACATAAGAACAGAAATTACACTGAATACAGTTTTCAGAATGCCATACAGGAATATCAATGGCTATACCACGCTTTTCAAATGCAGAGGTTCCGGCAGGTGTCGTGCCATCAGCATATTTGGTAAATGCAGAAACCGGAAGTTTGTTGCCCTCCTGTGCATTAACCTGTGCCTGAATGTTATTTACAAAGTCAACTGCATCTTCGCGACCAGCGGTAACCAGTTTACTTAAGCTTTCTTCTTCAGCATTAGCCCAGCTTTCCGGAACGGTTCTCTTCACAACACCTTCCACGCCTCTGTCAATGGCAGCATGGTTCATGGCAACAATCTTTTCTCCCTTGCGGCCATACGTTCTTGTGGCAGCATCCTTCATGAACTTCACTGCATCTTCTACAGGAATGATATTGGCCAGTTTAAAGAAGGCTGCCTGCAGCACTGTGTTGATCCGGTTGCCCAGACCGATTTCCTTACCGATGCTGATACCATCGATGGTATATAAATTGATCTTATGATCATGGATGTACTTCTTTACCTGTCCGGGAAGATGATGCTCAAGCTCTTCATCAGACCATCCGCAGTTAAGCAGGAATGTGCCGCCATCATTTAATTCCTGCACCATGTTGTATTTCCGCACATAGGCAGGAGTATGACAGGCAACAAAATCTGCCTGGGAAATCAGATATGTGGAACGAATGGGTGTCTTTCCGAAACGCAGGTGGGAAATGGTCACACCACCGGACTTTTTGGAATCATAGTCAAAATACGCCTGTGCATACATGTCTGTATGATCACCGATAATTTTAACGGAGTTTTTATTGGCCCCAACTGTACCATCTGAACCAAGTCCCCAGAACTTACAGCATGTGGTACCTTCGGAAGCGGTTTTCGGTGAGGGCTCCAACGGCAGAGACAGATTGGTCACATCATCTTCAATGCCGATTGTAAAATGAGGCTTTTCCTCATTCTTGTATACAGCCACTACCTGTGCAGGTGTGGTATCCTTAGATCCCAATCCGTAACGGCCTGTGAATACCGGCACATCATGGAACTTGGTTCCCTTAAGCGCTGCTACCACATCCAGGTACAGGGGCTCGCCAATGGAACCCGGTTCTTTTGTCCGATCCAGAACAGAGATTTTCTTTACAGTATCCGGAATCACATCCAACAGATGCTGAATGGAGAAAGGTCTGTACAGATGAACCTTTACCACACCTACTTTCTGTCCTTCAGCCAGAAGGTAGTCGATGGTCTCTTCAATTGTCTCACAGATGGAACCCATGGCAATGATGATCTGTTCTGCATCCGGTGCTCCATAGTAGTTGAACAGTTTATAGTCTGTGCCGATTTTGGCATTGACCTTGTTCATATATTCTTCCACCATTGCAGGAAGTGCATTGTAATAAGGGTTGGAAGCTTCTCTTGCCTGGAAAAATACGTCCGGGTTCTGTGCTGATCCTCTGGAAACAGGGTGATTAGGATTCAATGCATTGGCTCTGAAAGCATCAATGGCATCCATGTCAACCATTTCCTTCAGGTCTTCATAATCCCAGATCTGAATTTTCTGAATTTCATGAGAAGTTCTGAAACCATCAAAGAAATTGATGAAAGGCACACGGCCCTTAATGGCTGTGCAATGTGCCACCGGTGTCAGGTCCATAACCTCCTGTACGCTTCCGCTACAGAGCATGGCCACACCGGTCTGACGACAGGCATAAACATCGGAATGATCACCAAAAATAGATAACGCATGACTGGCAACTGCACGTGCGGATACATTGAATACACCAGGTAAAAGTTCCCCTGCGATTTTATACAGGTTGGGAATCATCAGCAACAGGCCCTGAGATGCTGTAAACGTGGTGGTCAGTGCGCCGGCTGCCAGAGAGCCGTGAACCGTACCGGCTGCGCCCCCTTCGGATTGCATTTCTGCTACATGAACTGTCTCTCCAAAAATATTCTTCAGTCCATCATTTGACCATTTGTCTGTCACCTCTGCCATAACAGAAGATGGGGTGATGGGGTAAATGGCTGCCACGTCCGTATACGCATAAGACACATATGCGGCGGCATTATTACCGTCCATCGTTTTTAACTTTCTAGCCATTTTACAACCTCCTAATTTTTGTTGATCTTATATGCCCTGCCCGTCAGCTGATGGAAGAAACGAGCTTAGATCTACCCTGAAAAACAGCGTTTTGCATACACATTCTATTATAGTCACTCCCCCCTGCAATGTCAAACTTTTACCTGCACATTCCTGTATTTTTTTCCGTAATTTAATGGGTTCTTGCCTTTTTTTTTACAGGGGAGTATAATGGCCAAAGTCCCATTTTGAGAGGAGTTTTTATGAAGTTTTCTTTCCGTCTGACCTCATGTTTATCTGGTGCCGAAAAGGACCGGATGACTAGCTTTATTCAACAGAATCCGGGTGATGCTGTCCAGGTTTTTTCTGCAGACTTACTGGATGAGGAAAATTCTCTTTTCCTGCTGGCAAATACCATTCCTGCCGGCGCTCTGGCAGGCTTTCTGGTTATTCATCATTCCGACCCCCATCAGAGCCAAGCCCTTACCCTGTGTCCCTTTCCGGATCCTTCCCTATCCTTTGGGGACATCCGCATACTGCTGGAGGCCCTGGCCAAAGAAGCCGCTCATCGTTTTTCTCAAAAACAGATTACATGGGAAATGGATGGTGACAGGCCCTGGACAATGCCGTATCTGTCCGGCCGGCAACACACCGTTCTGCAAACGGAATACCTGCTTTCCTGTACCGGCGCCCACTGTCAGAAGTTATGGAACAAACTGCAGGACCAGACACTGTCGCCCCAGCCCTGCAGAAATCCGATCAGGCTTGCCCGAATTCACGCCAGTGCTTACGGATGGCCTCTGCGCGCCTCCCTGGTCTACATGTACCATATGCTATCCATGTCCGGCACAACCGGTTTTCGACTGTGCCGCCATCGGCAGACCGTGGGTCTGGTACTTTTGTACCGGGAGGGTACTTCAGTGATGTTGTGTGCACTGGGTATTTTACCCCGGTTTCGCCATCGACATCTGGCCCTTCGGTCCGTGCTACGGATGGGAGCCTCTCTTGCACCGGGCGAGCGGCTTCGGGCTCAGGTTTCTTCCTCTTCTCCTGCCGCCCTGGCTCTGTACCGCCGCCTTCGGTTTAAAACAGAGAGTACCCTTCTCTATGTACGGTTATGAGAATAGTACAGCAATGGTACAACGATTGCTGCAGAAAGGATACCTGCCACAGCCATCTCAATTAATCCATTTGTGGCAATAATGACGCCCAGAATCTGTTTCAATCCGGTAATCTGAGACACTTCCGGAAAGAGCAGATAAAACAGGCCCAGTACCATGAAAGTAAGAATGCCAGTAACGGAAATTGTCAGCGTCAGCCGTTTTCTGCCGGCCCACTTTTTCCCTGCCAGCTTTTGTACAAGGGCATTCAATCCCTTTTGTAGCCAGTAAGGCAAAATTCCCAGCACGGCCCGGGGGCCCACACTGAGCAGGATGGAGCGAAACGGATGATTGCTGGCAAAGGGGGAAAAGGCCAGGTCTGTGGGAAGGACACCCCTGAATGTCGCATTAATCATACTGAGCAAGCCAAATCCAACCCCCAGCGCCAGTCCGTATCTAGGGCCAAGCAGCAGGGATCCTATAATTACGGGAATGTGCAAAATTGTAATGGATACCGGACCGGTCATAATAAAGCCCCATCCGGTGGCAGTAAGTACTACCAGGACCGCCAGAAGTGCACTTGCGGTAACAAATTGTGTAGTCTTCTCTCTTTTCATGTTAACCTTCTTTCTGCTACTGTTCTGTTTTTTGTATACTGGATACAGTGCTATTTTATTATAGTGCAACCTGTGCAAAGCGTCAATGAATGTACAAAAAAAAATCCTGTCCGGGAATCATTTTCCCGGACAGGATTTTTATCTCTTCTCTTATTTGAACAATCCCTTTTTACGCCCTTTTCCATTGCCGTCTGACGGGCCCCTGTAGGCTTCGTCAAATGCCCTCAAAAGCTCCTTTTGCTCATCATTCAGTCTGGTCGGCACCTGTACAACAAGCGTCACAATATGATCCCCCCGCACAGCTCTGTTTCGCAGAGACGGAACACCTTTTCCCCGAAGTCTGATCTTCGTATCTGTCTGTGTGCCAGGTTTAATCTCCTGCTCTACCCATCCATCCACAGTCTGAATGCGCAGTGTCCCACCCAGGGCAGCATCAGCAAACTGCACAGGTACAGAGGAATAGATGGTTTCATTCTGCCGTCTGAAAATGGGGTGCGTGGAAACCATCACCTCTACCAACAGATCTCCCCGCTCTCCGCCATTGCTTCCCGGTTCACCCTTTCCCCTGATACGGATGCTCTGGCCATTATCGATGCCTGCAGGAATACTCACCTGAATTCTCTTGCGGCTTGCCGTATAGCCTGTTCCGTAGCAGGAAGGACACTTCTCCCGAATAATCTTTCCCCTGCCTCCACAATCCGGACAGGTGCCCACATTACGCACCGTTCCGAAAATGGACTGCTGGGTATAGGTGACCTGCCCCCGCCCCCCACATTTGCTGCAGGTTTCCGGACTTGTACCGGGTTTTGCCCCAGTGCCATGACAGGTAGCACACTCCTCTTTCAGGTTGATATCCAATTCCTTCTCCACGCCAAAAACGGCCTCTTCAAAGGTAATGCGTACGGAGGTCTGCAGATTCTGCCCTCTCATGGGCCCATTTCCGCTTCTTCTGGTTCTGCTTCCTCCAAAAAGGTCGCCGAATATATCGCCGAATATATCGCCCATATCCGCACCGCTGAAATCGAA
>CAYRQT010000006.1:43580-51656 GCA_964426655.1 uncultured Cuneatibacter sp.
CAGCGCACCTTGGGGTCGGAGAAGATTTCGACCACCGCCGGCACCGGCACCGGGGCCGCCACCGTTTTCAAAAGCAGCATGTCCAAATTGATCGTATTGAGCCCTTTTCTGGGCATCGCTTAATACGGAATAGGCTTCAGACGCCTCTTTAAACTTTTCCGCAGCTTCAGTATCACCCGGATTTGCATCCGGGTGATACTGTTTGGCAAGCTGCCGATAGGCTTTCTTCAATGCGGCATCGTCCGCATCTTTGGGGACGCCCAACACCTCATAATAATCTCTCTTTGCTGCCATTTATATTCCTCTTATACTTCCTTGTAATCGCCATCCACTACGTCGTCAGAGCCAGTATTGCTGCTGCCTCCTCCAAAGCCACCGCTCATGTCATCTCCGGGCTGAGGACCGCCTGCAGGCTGAGACTGCTCGTACACCTTCTGGAACAGGCTGGAGGCATTCTTCATCAATTCCTCTTTTCTGGAATTGATTTCCGCCACATCGCTGTCGGTCATGGTATCCGGGTTAGTCTTGTTGACCAGCTCCTTCAAAGCAGTCAGATCAGCTTCCACTTTTGCCTTCTCATCAGCAGAAATCTTGTCACCCACATCTTCCAGCGCTTTTTCTGTCTGGAATACAAAGGAATCCGCATCATTTCTAGCATCAATGGCCTCTTTCCGCTTTTTATCCTGCGCCTCGAACTCAGCAGCTTCTTTTACAGCCTTTTCAATATCCGAATCGGACATATTCGTGCTGGATGTAATGGTAATGTGCTGCTCCTTCCCTGTACCCAGGTCCTTTGCAGAAACATTAACGATACCGTTGGCGTCAATATCAAAGGTAACTTCGATCTGCGGAACCCCTCTCCTTGCAGGCGGAATTCCATCCAGACGGAACTGTCCAAGGGTTTTATTATCCCGGGCGAATTGTCTTTCACCCTGTGTGATATGGATATCCACTGCAGTCTGGTTATCTGCCGCAGTAGAGAAAATCTGACTCTTCTTGGTAGGAATAGTGGTGTTTCTGGGAATCAGGACAGTGGCCACATTGCCAAGGGTCTCAATAGCCAAAGACAATGGTGTAACATCCAGCAACAGGATGTCTCCTGCACCAGCCTCGCCGGCCAGCTTACCACCCTGGATAGAAGCACCGATTGCAACACACTCATCCGGGTTCAGGTTCTTGGAAGGTTCTTTACCTGTAAGCTGTTTTACCTTTTCCTGAACGGATAGCATACGGGTGGATCCCCCGACCAGCAATACCTTATTCAGTTCAGATGCACTGATTCCTGCATCCTTCAAAGCGTTCTGTACCGGTGCTACGGTACGTTCTACCAAATCATGGGTCAGCTCATCAAATTTTGCACGGGTCAGTGTCATATCAATATGTTTTGCCCCCTCCGGTGTAGCGGTAATAAAGGGCAGATTAATGTTTGTGGTTGTGGCAGAAGACAGCTCTTTCTTTGCCTTCTCTGCTGCCTCTTTCAGACGCTGCAGTGCCATTTTATCTGTGGAAAGATCCACACCCTCTGACTTTTTGAATTCATCCAGCATCCACTGGGTAATCTTTGCATCAAAGTCATCGCCACCTAGGTGATTATCACCGGAAGTTGCCAAAACTTCAATGACTCCATCACCAATTTCTATGATGGACACATCAAATGTACCACCGCCCAGGTCATATACCATGATTTTTTGTTCATGCTCATTATCTAGGCCATAAGCCAAAGCCGCAGCAGTGGGCTCGTTGATGATACGCTTAACATCCAGACCAGCTATTTTCCCTGCATCCTTAGTCGCCTGACGCTGCGCATCATTAAAGTATGCAGGAACTGTGATGACTGCTTCTGTAACAGATTCTCCTAAATAGCTTTCTGCATCAGATTTCAGTTTCTGCAGAATCATAGCTGAAATTTCCTGGGGAGAATATTTTTTCCCATCAATGTCTACTTTATAGTCAGTACCCATATGCCGCTTAATGGACGAAATGGTCTTTTCTGCATTAGTAACCGCCTGTCTTTTTGCAGGTTCCCCTACCAGACGTTCTCCGGTTTTTGTAAATGCCACAATAGAAGGTGTGGTCCGAACACCTTCCGCATTCGCAATAACCACTGGCTTACCGCCTTCCATAACCGCTACACATGAGTTTGTTGTTCCTAAATCAATACCAATTATTTTTCCCATTATATTTCCTCCTGAGTTTTTCCTTATCTATATTTATCTATGTAAAAGAAAAGTATCTGGCTAGTTTGCCACCTGCACCATGGCGTGTCTCACCACCGTGCCCTTGTAGGTGTAGCCCTTCTGGAAGACCTGCACCACCACGTTTTCTCCATAGTCTTCGCTTTCCAGATGCATCACTGCATTGTGCAGCTCGGGATCAAAAGGCTTCCCCACTGCGTCAATGGGTTCTACCTCCATTTCTTCAAACATCTTCATCAGCTGCTTATACACCATGTCCATCCCATTTGCAAAAGGAGAATCCTTTTCTTCTTCTCCCAAAGCTCCCAGGCCCCTTTCAAAATTGTCCACAATAGGGAGCAATTTTTCAACCACATGACGGGCCCCCATATCAAAGCGAAGTTCCTTTTCCTTTTCACTTCTCTTACGGAAATTATCAAATTCTGCAAGGGTCCTCTTCCAGCGGTCATTTAGTTCCTCAATCTGCTCGTCTTTTTTATCTTTCTTTTTGGTGAAGATGCTTTTCTTTTTTTCTTCCGTTTTTTCAGCTGTCTTTTCAGAAGCCCCCTGTGCGATCTCTTCCTCAACAATTTCTTCTTCAGCGATCTCTAATTCAGGATTTTCTGTGGGAATGTCCTCCTGCAGAACCTCTTCCTTAAGGATCTCCTCCTGCGGCATTTCCTGGGGGGCCGATTTTTGTTGCTCTTTATTCAGGTCGCTCATTCTTTCTCGCCTTTCTTCTTATATATTGTATCCAGTTGGTCTGTCAGGGTCCGAAGTGTACCCACCACTTTCTCATAGTCCATTCGTTTTGGCCCTACAATGCCAATGACGCCGGTGATGCCATCTCCCAACTCATAGTGGGTGGTCACCACGCTGCAATCTTTCATATTTGCCACCGGGGATTCATCCCCTATGAAGACCTGGATACCATGCTGGTCATCATTCATGGCCGTATTGATCAGCTCATTTAAAGGCCGTTTTTCTTCAAAGGCCCCTAAAAGTTCACTGGCCTTTTTCCCATCACTTAATTCCGGATACCGAAAAATATTGGTGGTGCCACTGGTATAAATATGGGGCTCACTGTCATCCCGAATAGCCTCTGCTACTGCCTCCAGCACCTTTTCGACTAATGCGGCGTGATCTGGCATCTGTTCCTTCAACCTGACAATCAGGTTCAGGCTGATTTCATCCAGGGACAAGCCATTCAATGCACCGTTAAACAGCACATTCATCCGAAGAATTTCTTCTTCTGTGATATCCACCCCCAAATCAATCATGGTGTTGCGAATCATATTGCCCTCGCTCATAATCACAGCAAGAATCTTTCCGCCTTCCACTTTAGACAATTGCAGAAATTTCAGTTTTGTACGATGATACTGGGGTGCCGAAACCAGTGAGGTGTAATTGGTATTTGCTGCCAGGATTTTTGCCATCTGCTTAAGCAACAACTCAACCCGGTCAACACGTTCCACCAGCACCTGGGAAACTTCTGTCCCCTTCTCCGCTTTACTGCCTTTTTCTTCCATCAGTTCATCCACATAAAAACGGTACCCCTTGTCCGATGGAATTCGTCCGGATGAGGTATGTGGCTGAAAAATATACCCCAGTTCTTCCAGATCCGACATTTCGTTTCGAATGGTGGCCGAACTTAAATTTAAATCCGTGTACTTAGAAATGGTACGGGACCCTACCGGTTCGCCGGTCTCCAGATAGTTCTGAATTACTGCTTTAAGGATTTTTTTCTTTCTTTCGTCCAGCTCCAATGGGCATCCCTCCTTTCGATGTTATTAGCACTCAATCAATTAGAGTGCTAACATCTGTACATAAGATAACACCCTACGGATTCTTTGTCAACAATTTTCCCTAAAAATGATGGAATTTTATATTATTTTTATATTAAGAAAAAAAGCCGACAGTCTTTCGACTTCGGCTCTTGATTCAGCTATTTAAGATTTCGATCCCCGGAAAATAATTTCATCCCGTCCCGGACCATTGGAAACCATTGTTATGGGAACCCCCAGTTCTTTTTCTATTTCTTCAACGTATTTTCTCAGGTTTTCCGGTAAACCCTCATATGTCCGAATACCCCTGGTCTCACATTTCCATCCAGGAAGCGTCCTGTAAACAGGCTTTGCTTTTTCCAGCTCCACTGTGGTAGGAAAATCCCTGCGTACCTCCCCGTTGATTTCATATCCAACACATATCTTAATTTCATCCAGATATCCCAGCACATCCACGACTGTCAGTGCCACCTCTGTCGCCCCCTGAATCTGCACTCCATATCGGGTAGCCACAGCATCAAACCATCCCATTCGGCGAGGTCTTCCGGTAGTTGCGCCAAATTCGCCGCCATCTCCTCCCCGACGCCGCATCTCATCTGCTTCATCTCCAAAGATCTCACTGGTAAAGGCCCCTGCTCCTACTGCACTAGAGTAAGCTTTTACTACCGCCGTAATATCTTTGATCTCATAAGGCGGAATGCCTGCACCCACAGCAGCATACCCGGCCAGCGTGGAGGAAGATGTTACCATTGGGTAAATGCCATGATCCGGATCCTTTAAGGAGCCCAACTGCCCCTCTAAAAGGATGTTCTTCCCTTCCCGAATGGCCTGCCGCAAAAATGCAGACACATCACATACAAAAGGAGCCACCATTTCTTTATAAGAAAGAAGGGTCTCATATACCTCTTCCGGCACCAGCAACGGTTTATGATACAAATGTTCCAAAAGCACATTTTTCAGTTCACAGATTCGATAAACTTTTTCTTTCAGCGTTTCCTCATCAAACAACTCACTGACCTGAAATCCGATTTTAGCATATTTATCTGAATAGAAGGGCGCAATACCTGATTTTGTGGAACCAAAGGATTTACCGCCCAATCGTTCTTCTTCATAGGCATCAAATGACACATGATACGGCATCAGGATCTGCGCTCTGTCAGAAACCAGGATTTTAGGTCTGGGGACTCCTTTTTCTACCAAAGACTGCACTTCCTGAAATAAAAAGGGGATATTCAACGCCACACCATTGCCAATCACGCTGGTAGTATGCTGGTAAAATACACCGGACGGAAGTAAATGAAGGGCAAATTTCCCATAATTGTTTATGATGGTATGTCCTGCATTGCTGCCTCCCTGAAAACGGACAATAATGTCCGACTTCTCCGCCAGCATGTCTGTAATTTTGCCTTTGCCTTCATCGCCCCAGTTGGCGCCTACAATCGCTCGAACCATCGCTTCTCCTCCTGCAAGATCAGACTATTATCTGGATACCCGTTTAAACCCAGCGTACCTATGGTAACACAGTTTAATCCATAAGTAAAATCAATAATATTTATATTTTGTATAATTATTAATTATGTTTATCCTCTGTCATCTGGGGGATCAGTTCCATGAACCGTTCTCCAGCTCTGCTCATAGGGTCTGCCCGGGATGTTACCAGGCAAAAAAAGCGGGATGGAATTTTTTCTCCAAAAAAAAGCTCAAACACCTGCCCTTTCTTTAGATAAGGTAGGGCAAATTCCCGCACCACATGCCCGATACCCATATTACGGCAGACAAACTGGACAATCATATCTGAAGTGGCCAATTCAAATTCCGGCTGCAGGGCAATTTGATGAGACAGCATGTAATGATCCATAAACCTTCTGGTGCTGGTGTCTTTTTGCAGGCAGATCAGGGGGTACTGATGAAGGACATCGTAAGACAGGGTGCTGTTTTTCAACTGCAAAAAGCGGGGCCCCCCAATAAATATGTCCTGAATTTCCCGCACTTTTTTTACCTGAAGATGGCTGCCCGCATCCACCGGTGTGCTGACCACCCCAAAATCAATTCTGCCTTCCTCCAGAGATTGCAGTGTTTCCGGTGTAGGCGCATTCGTCACCTGTATTTTGATATGAGGATAGGCCAGATGGAATCGCTCCAGATAAGGCAGAAGGTAGAATTGGAGTGTCATATCACTGGCCCCGATACGGATTTCTCCATCCTCCATCAAAAGTCTGCTACGTAAATCCAATTCCCCTCTCTCCAAAAGGGAAAAGCCCTGTTCCACATAGCGAAACAGAGCTTCCCCCTCCCGGGTAAACTGCACTCCCTTAGATGTTCTCCGAAATAGGGAACAGCCTAAACTTCTTTCCAGATTTTTCAATCCCTGACTTACCGCCGGCTGGGATATGCAAAGACTGGCGGCAGCCTTTGTGAGACTCCCCTCCCGTCCTACTGCATAAAAAATACGGTACTGTTCAAGGTTACCTGTCATATATATGCCCCTTTTAAACGGAAATATCAGCCTGCATGCCAAGATCCGTCTCATGAGATTTGAGCAGAGGATAAATTTCTTCCTGTAGGAAAGCTTCTACCTGCTCTCTGGCCCGCCCAGTGTATCTGTCCGGATCCATGGTTGCTTTCAATTCCTCCAGCGAAAGGTTAAAGGCTGGATCAGCAGCAATCAGCTCCAAAAGATTGTTCTCAAGCCCCAGTTCTTTCACGTTTCTGCCAGCCACCATGGAAAGCTCCCGGATTTTTTCATGCAGTTCCTGTCTGTCCCCACCGGCCTTGACCGCATCCATCATGATATTTTCAGTAGCCATAAACGGCAGCTCCGCCATCAGTCGCTTATGAATGACTTTGGGATAGACCACCAGTCCATCCACAATGTTCAGATACAGATCCAGGATGCCATCCACTGCCAGAAAAGCTTCCGGAACACTGATTCTTTTATTGGCCGAATCATCCAGGGTTCTCTCAAACCACTGGGTGGATGCGGTGAGCATGGGATTCATGGCATCTGACATTACATAATTGGCCAGAGATGCCATTCTTTCACTGCGCATGGGATTCCTTTTGTAGGCCATGGCCGAGGAGCCGATCTGGTTTTTCTCAAAAGGTTCCTCCACTTCTTTAAGATGCTGCAAAAGGCGAATGTCGTTGGAAAATTTATGGGCACTGAGGGCAATGCCCGCCAGGGCATTCAACACACGGCTGTCCACTTTTCTGGAATAGGTCTGGCCTGAAACCGGATAGCAGCCTGGAAATCCCATCTTTTCCGCAATCATCTCTTCCATCTTTTGGATTTTCTGATGATCTCCTTCAAAAAGTTCCATAAAGCTGGCCTGGGTACCCGTGGTCCCCTTTGATCCCAAAAGCAGGAGGGAATCTGTCACATAAGACACATCTTCGTAATCCATTTTCAAGTCCAGGAGCCACAAGCTGGCTCTTTTTCCCACCGTAGTGGGCTGGGCAGGCTGAAAATGTGTAAATCCCAGGGTGGGAAGCCCTTTATAGGTTTCGGCAAATTCAGCCAGCTTCTGCATCACATTCAACAGTTTCTTTTGTACCAGCTTTAATGCCTCGGACATTAAAATCAAATCTGTATTATCCCCCACATAGCAGGAAGTCGCCCCCAAATGAATGATTCCCCGGGCCTGCGGACACTGAACGCCGAAGGCATATACATGAGACATCACATCATGGCGCACCACTTTTTCCCTGTCCCGGGCCACATCCAGATTCAGATCCTCCTGATGGGCCTTCATTTCATCTATCTGATCCTGGGTAATGGGCAGTCCCAGATCCTTTTCTGCTTCTGCCAGAGCAATCCACAGTTTTCTCCAGGTTTTAAATTTTTTTTCCGGGGAAAAAATATACTGCATTTCCCTGCTGGCATACCGGGCAGAGAGGGGGCTTTGGTAGATATCATTTGACATGTACTTTCTCCTTTTCAAGCTTGGTTTTCAGGAATTTTCCATCAGATCAGAATCCGATTCTTTTGCGCACCTCGGCATAGGCATCTTCCACGTGCCCCATATCCCGTCTGAAGCGGTCCTTATCCAGTTTTTCCCCCGTCTTGCTGTCCCAGAAGCGGCAGGTATCTGGAGAACTTTCATCTGCCAGAATAATCC
>CAYRQT010000006.1:51666-78806 GCA_964426655.1 uncultured Cuneatibacter sp.
CTGCCAAATTCCACCTTAAAGTCAATCAGGGTAATGCCAATACCGGCAAAGAATTCCGTAAGAATCTCATTGATCTGAAATACCAGCTCTGTAATCCGGTCAATTTCTTCTCTGGTAGCTGCTCCTATGGCAATGGCATAATAGTCATTAATCATAGGATCACCCAACTCATCATTTTTATAGCTGAATTCAAGCGTCGGAGCCAGAAGTTTCGTTCCCTCAGCAATGCCAAGTTTTTTGGAAAAGCTACCAGCGGCCACATTGCGGACGATCACTTCCAGAGGCACAATTTCCACTTTTTTCACTGCAGTCTCTCTGTCGCTCAGCTCCTGCACCAGATGGGTGGGAATACCTTTTTCTTCCAATATTTTGAACAGATAATTAGACATCTTATTGTTAATGACACCTTTGCCAACAATGGTCCCTTTCTTCTGTCCATTGAATGCTGTGGCATCATCCTTGTATTCTACAATGTAGACATCTTCCACATCTGTTTTGAAAACGCGCTTTGCTTTACCTTCATAGAGCTGCTCCAGTTTTTTCATGAGGTACACCCTTCCTTTTCTTGGCCAATTCCATTCTAATATCCGCCCAAGGCAGACACTCCAGGGTGATTATAATACAACCCTATTTATAAATCAATAAAATCCCCGGATTCTTCTTTTCCCTTTTAATAAATCCCCCGTGGAACCAGGTGGGGCTGCGTTTCCTCAATCTCTGGCAGAGGCAAATTTTCTTCCTTCCATTCCAATACGAGATCCACATAAGCGCCATGACAGAGTGGATTGAGATTTGCCCCCAGTTCCATCAGCACATCACCAGCCGGTGCATTCACCGCCAGAACCTGACAATGAATTAGTGCTGTTTCCGTTTTTTCCAGTGGGGTAAAAAGCAGTGCTGTTTTTTTCTCCAGATCAACCACGCTTCCCGCCGGATAGACTTTTCCTTCTGCCTCTACTGGGAAAGAAAAAACTACCTGTCGATTTTTGATCCACTTTTCAAAGAGCCCACTCCCAAATCCAGGTATGGAACGATGGTGTGCTTCTCCCCAGAACAGCTGATAGGTCCGCCCCGGCTCTAACAGGGTCGTTTCTTTTTCCCCCTCCATAATCCGGCAGGCTGCCACCACTGGATCATGCACAAATATGCTTCCTGTGGAAAGTCTCAAGGTCTGGTACTGTCCTGTCTGCAGCAGGTTATTGTAAATAATCTCCACCGCCCCCTTTTGTTCTCCATTGGGGATAAGTGCTTTTGTCTGACTGGTCCAAGCCAGCTGCACCTTCCCTGTTTTCTGTTTCTGCGTCACCGGACCTGCATCAGACACAATCCATTCTCCTGCTACCTGCAGGGTATCTGATCTGCCCTGTACACTGCCCAGATAACTTTCTCCCAGTGCCTTCACCCCCAAATCCACCCTGGCATTTATTGTTCCATAATACAAATTTTTCTTTACCACTTCTCCTTTTTGTATGTGGCTATCAGGCTGGATATACGTGTAGGAAAGGGCAATGCCCTGCTGCCAGTCCATTGGATTATCCAGTGCGCCATGCTCTGCCTTGACTTTGGATAACACAAACAGGTCCAGATCCCCCAAATCCCAGTAAGTATAAGACCTGTATCCCTGGTATCTGACATACAGTTTTCCCGGAATCTGGTAGGAAAACTGGTAATAGTAATATTTTTCACTTTTGACCTTTGTGTTGAATGAAATATCCAGATGGCATTCTACATTGACCCAATCCGTTATTTTTCTGACCGTTCCCTTTACGTAAAAGGGCATCACGCCTACCTGAACAGTCACTGGTTCCCCTGTAGGAATGCCCCTGGTCAAATCATATTCGGATGAACGCATTTCCACCTGTGCTTCTGCCGCATTCCAGTAAATGCCTGAAGAAACCTGCTGCAGTGCCGGCTTTTGTCCATAACTTAATACCCCATTAAAACGCAGACTACGATTCATCATATATGCCATCATTCTGGTACTCATTATAGTCCATACCGACGAGTAAGTAATACCATCTTTTTGGATGGTATTTAGTGGAAAGTTTTTCCAGGTCAGATAAGTGCCGTCCGGAGAGATATGCAGGATTTCATACTGATACTTTGGATAATACAGTAACAAATCCTGCAGATTGGAATCTGTATAATAGGTATTGGCATATTTAGACCCGGTCAGGTTGTACTTTGTCGAAACCAGTGGACTTCTTCTGGAGTAGAATGATTCTGATCTGGAAAAGACAGCCTGCCCGGTTTCTGGCTTCATGCTCACCTTACTGCTCCATGTTTCCTGTCCATCCGCACTGCAGCGAAAAATAGCACTCACCTGAAAATTAGCTCCATAATAAAGAATATGCTGTGACCATTCTTCATCTGCAAGGCCAGCCAGACCCAAAAGCACATTTTTACTCAGCTCAAAGGTTTCATAAGTACAGTTGGCTTTCATCTGGGCATCATACACCGTGTAACTGTACACCTGACCAGGAAACGGCACCCACAGCGTCTTATTCTGATAGGAGGTATCCACAAATTTCCACCCTACTGTTTCCAGGCAAAAAATGGAATCCGGTGTATATACTGGTTTTGCAGTGGAAGCCGCCAGCCCCTCATTGTTATAAGCCGTATATGCATTTTTTCTGCCATCTGGCGTGTGCACATAAGCATAGGCATAGAAATTACCTGTGCTGGTGGTCTCCACAATATATTCTGCTGAATAGATATCCACCTGCACGAACGCAAAGGACAATTCCTCCACATCTGTTTTAGGATCTTTATAACAAACTCCGTATCGCTTATCAACATAATACGTATATTGTATGCCTTCCGAAGTTTTTCCTGTTTTTTTTACTACATCTGCTGCAGTTGCCATCTCTCCAGCATAAACAATTTCTGAAAAACCTCCCAGGAGAAACAGGCAGAAAAGAAAAGTTCCCAGCAGTTTACTCCACTGTGCCATCAAAATCCTCCTTTATAACCCGTTCAAAACGCAAAGACAATGGGGCGGTTTCATAAAATGTTTCCTGTGCTGACAAATAGGAGAACCCCAGTTCCAAAAGCAGGCAAACCCACTCCTTTTCCGGTAAATTCTGAATGCCCAGAAACTTTTGCAAAGCCTCCATATTCCGACAGTTGTTCACTCTGAGCCATAAAATCCCTCGACAGACATCTACTTTAGAACCATACAGTAATTGTGCATTGGTTTCAAAACGGCTCTCCATGACCACCTGATTATCCACGAGCAGATCAAAATAAGCCGTGGCATATTCCAGGGGATAATAAACCTGCCCATCCTCTCCTTTCCACCAATATTCTGGTGAGAAAAAATAGGCCAGTTCATAAAAAAAACTGTTTTCTTTCTGATAAGTGAGAAGGCGGTAGTCCACTGTATATTTTTGCCGGCAATAGTCTCGGGCCGTTTTCAGAATCAGCGTCCTTTCCGTCTCCGTAATCTGGGTCAGGTAGGTTTCATTATCTGTGTACAGACCCTCCGGACTTGCCTGCCCGGTAAATTGCACGGCTGCTTCCAAAAGGATATCGTTTGTCAAAGTGCTTGGATTTTTATCGTATTTTTTCCAAATCACCACACCCAGAAGGCATAGGGCTGCCATTGAACCAATCCCCAAAAGCCATATTTTATGGCTGACAGATCTGGCAGGGCCATCCTCCTTTTTCCGCACAGCTTTTTTTGTCCTCATAATATGCTCCTTCTCCAAAAATGGCTGTACAGTCCGGGCGATGATAACGAGGCTCGTCTGTCCCGATTTCCAAAAAATATCCATCCCATTCTCTGAGAGCCGTTGCAGAGAAAATCATTTTTTCCCCACCTTCCAGCATTTCTCCCCTTCCCACCGGCCCGTCAGATGTTGCCAGAATCAAAGCAAAAAATGTCACTTTCTCCAATGCATTCCCAATAAGCAGCTCTGATTTTGCCGGAAAATACGTCAGTTCCTTTTCTGTAAAGTCTATCTCTCCTGTGATTGTCTGTTTTTCGCAAAACGCCAGCAAATTCTCCCGAAATGCCTCTCCCCGCATTTGCAGGCTTTTTCCATCCTCTCCCCAGGGAATGACATATTTTTCCTCTTGCGTGCCCCATCCACTATGCACCACCATTTCCTCACAGTATACATACCCCATTGCCACAACTCGATTCATCAGATTTTCCGGAGATGCTGCCGTGTCCTTTAGGCATACGCCTGACACCAAAGCAGTCTCCATTTGTTCAAAAGCCTGTTCCGGATCAAAAATGATCTCTCCATTTTCCCCATAGCCTGCAATCAGGGCCACTGCACCGGCGTCTACTGCCTGATCCAGTGCCGTTTCCATCCAGGCCCTTTCTTCCAGCCATGCAATGCGGCAAAGTCTTTCTCCATGCCAGTGGGAAAAAAGAAGCAGCAGGATTCCTCCATATATGATTCCACAAAGTGCGGCTCTCATCTTCCCCTATGTCACCATCCCCCCATAAGCTGCTAGAACCTGTTCTTTTGCTCCAAGGCAATATACTTCCAGGCAGTCTCCTCTGGACATCCCATATCCATCCTCCAGCTTTTCTGTCTGGTCGGACAGGATTTCCACCTTAAAATTCTCTTGTGCATTGTAATAGTATATTTTATATGTCTTGACCTGAGAAGTTCCCGCCACTGCCTCATGAAAGCTGAGAAAAGTATCCCTGCTGATTGCTCCGCTCTGGCAGCTTTTTCTGACAAATTCCTTTGCCTTTCCATCAATATATCTGATTTCATCCATTTGACTGTATTTCCTTTCCTGCTGAATGGGCCAGAAGACGCCCAGAAAGGCCAGGACAAAAATCAGCATCACCTGTCCCATCCCCTCTTTCATCCTCTGATCCTTTCTGTTGCTATGATCTGTTTTGTGTCCAGTGTGTACCTAATGGTCAACAAGTCTCCACTATCCAGCAGATATGTACCATCCAGCTCCATTTTCTCTGCGATTTCAGCATGGTCATGTCCGGAAAAATAAGACTGGATTCCTTCTTTATCATCTGGAATGACCACCCAGTGCTCATGGTAATAGCTGAGTGTTCCCCCGGGAATGAGCGTGAAAAGCTCCTCCTGTATGGCCAGATTTAATGCTTGGGTGATCCGCCCCATGGTGCTGATGTGCTTGCTCCACTGATCCAGTACATAGGCTGCCCTTCTTTGCAGATACCACGCTGTCTCTCTTTGATAGATTTGGCAGGGCACTATAAAATAAAGTACGCACAGCATCCATGCCGTCACGATTTTTTCCATATTCTGATACTGCTCAGCCCCTCTGCCAAAATCGGATTTTTTATCCGTACCAATATTTGAAAAGATTCTATTGAGCAGGTCCTCCTTTTTCCATGTACTATGCATTTCTCATTCAGGACCATTCGGGCTTTGCAAATGTTCCCTGCCGGAAAGCTTTTCGCTTATCTACCCCAAAAGCCGTAAACTCCAAAGTAAAGCTGCTGCCAGCAGTATGCCATGAAACCCGATATACAGTCCTTCCCACACATTTTCATCCATTTTTCCCCCTATTGCTGCTCAAAATCAATGCCCACAGGCGTCCCATTTCCATTCAGCAGCAATGTACACTTAAACTGTGCAGTCGGGTTAATGTAGTCTGCTGAAGAACGCTGGCTAATTTGAGCCAGGGTGTTGGGGCTGGTACCAGTTTCAGCATACTGCTTACTCACATCCAGCACCTTGTTGTACCAGCTGCCGCTAGTGTTCATTTTTGTTTTCACCAAAAGGCCAAAATCGGAGCCGCTAAATCGTTGCAGTGCATTAGAAACCATACTGCCCGAAATTTTTGCATTGTCATATTCTGCCAGTGCCCCCTGGTCAAAATCTGCCTGTAACTGTCCGATCTGCTCCACCGCCTCATTGCTGGTCTGACTGCTGACTTTGGCAATATAAAATCCCAGACTGATCACCAGACAGGTTATAATTACCCCTGCAGCAATCATTAACCCTTTTAAACTATTTTCCATTTTTACTCCTCCTGTTGCAACTGCCGGAAAATAATACCCACAGCTACCTGATTTTTATTATATTGTATTGTGGCTTTGTATCGTCCCAAAGGATGTACGTAGGTACTTTCCCCCTCTGCATATAGGCTTTTCACAGGTACAATTCCTGTTTCTCCTCCCGGCGCCCGATTATACCAGCTAGTGCCCCCATTAAGCTGTACAATGCACACTCCCCAGTCTTTAGCAGAATTCTTTTTAATGAAATTAATGACTGTGCTGCCATATACCTCGCGCCCTTCCCACTGAGTTAATTCTCTTTCCTCCTGAAGGTAATGCTGTTGCTGGATCTCGCCCTCCAGCCGGAGGGCAAACTGTTCTGATGTATGATACATATAAAGTCCAAGTGAAATTACCATCATGGTAATCATGGCCCCGGCTCCTATCAGGAGTGCTTTGAGTCCGTTCTCCATTTGTCCTCCTTACCAATTCATCATGCTCTGCAGGGACAGTAACCCATAATAAACAAAGGGCAGAATAAGATATCCGGCCAGAGCGGCATAGAGAGGGAAAAAGGCAATCCCTTTTCCCAGCATGCTTTTTCTCTGCAATATCCTTTCGAAATCAAATTTCCGTTTTTCCCGATGGTATTCCCTCTCTCCTTCCAGTTCGGAAAAAGCTTTTTCAAGTCCTATGCTGTCACTGGCAATCAGATGTTCTATAAAACGTACAAAGGGAGGAAATTTCTCCTGTTCCTGCAATCGGATCAGCGCCTGCTCCTCTCCCCTCTCTCCCTCATCAATACACTGCCGAATGCTCTCCTGGAAGGCCCGGGAAAATCTTTCCATCCAAAGCAGCACATCCTGTACTGTTGCATGGGGCATGTGCATCAGCATAAGCGCAATGGCCTGAAAAGAAAAAACTTCCTCTTCCAATGTAAACCGCAGAACTCTTTCCTTAAATGCCAGGTAAAGGTTTGGAAAAAGAGAGATAAGCCCTCCTCCTAAAACAATCATTCCCACACAAAGGGCTGGATCCCCCCTTAGAATATAACTCCATACCATTCCATTCCCCATAATCAATAGCAGTTTCCATGTATAAAATATCTCTGGAGACATCCCCATTCCACTTTTTTTTAATCTTTCTCCCAGCTTCCAGGTCTTTCCATAAAATCTGGTGGTCAAGAGAGACAAAAGGCTGCTCAACGGTTTCCAGTTTGCCGCTTTTTCCAGAAATTCCCAATGTCCCCGCCCTTCTCTTTCATAAGTTTTCATACTATTTACCAAACCAAATGCTCCTATTCCCAGAAAAAAAAGGATAATTTCCACACCTTCTCCCATACGTCCCCGATAAAAGATTTCCAGATCCGGCATGTTCATGACTGCCCAACGCCTTATCCAGGCCAGAGCAAACAGGGGGAAAAGTGCCACAAAAGCCAGCCCACTGAATAAAAAGTTATTTTTCTCCATCTGCAAAAGTTCCTGGTGCAGTTCCTGTTTAAGAAAAAAGATATTTCGTAAGTATAGGGAACTGCCCTGAATCATGCGATCACCATATTGCTGGGCCAGAAGGGACACGGAAAGGAAGGTTCTTAAAAAACGGTTCTCTACTGTATTTTCATACTGTTCTATCTCTTCCTCCGGCCGAAATGCAGTCAGGACCCTGCACATCTCACATCCGTGCAGATACATGCTGCCCCGACTTTGCCATGTGGCTTCATCCACCGCCAGATCAATGATCTGATGTTGATAAAAATGGTGACGAACCTCTTCCATGAATTGGGCAAACTGTCTGAGAAGCTGCATTTCCTCTTTCTCTCTTTGGCGTACCAACAGCTGGCCACCGCTCATCCAGGTGAGCACCAGTGCCATGCCCAGGAAAATTCCTTTCAGATTACCGGATATAACCTGGATGGCAAAAATACTCAGGCATGCCCCGACCCACACATAAAATTTTTGCATAGCTTTTTTCCTGGCCAAAAGGCCATCTCCCGGGTACAAAAGCCCTTCGTAAATTTCCATGCTTTGTATCTTTCCCTTTAAAAAGGGGATTCTTTTACAGAAAAGATAAATATTTAAGAAAGGCATGTTTCCCACTCCTTTATACCTCCCAGAAAGGCCGATCGATCTTCCTTACGCATGGCTTTTTCCATTCTTTCCAGCGCCTTTTGGCTGGGGAGATTTTTCAATAAATAGGTCCCTTCCTGCCAGCAAATCAATTCTCTTATTTCGTAATCGCCTTCTCCCCGCCCGGTACAGATTTCCGTAACCCGGTCAATGTATCGATGCCCATCCATGTGATTCAGATGCACATCAAACTGTAGCACATCCACCACCTGATTCTGTGCTATTTTTTCGTTTGTAAATATATTCTGGGACAGCAAGGCATTCCGCATGGCTGTAATCAAATGATCCGTAGTCTTGGCATGATGAGTAAACACCGTAAACAGGCTGGCGGTGGTAGCCATCTGGATCATATAGCTGGCCACTGGTGCAGAAGCCACCTCCCCCAAAATGTTTACACAGCCATCTGTTTTTTTCTGAAGATCCAACCCCTCCTGCCCGCTGACAGTGTCTGTTTCCCGAAATGTTACAATATTTCTGAAGGGATATGTTCTGCGAAGATGCAACTCAAATGCCATTTCCTGTATGCGCAAAGTATAGGAAGGGTGTATAAATCCCACAAGTGCCATGAGCAGTGTAGTCTTTCCAGTGCCCTGGCTACCTGTAATGGCCACATTCTGACAGCCCTGAATCAGCCATTGAAGAAGGGCTGCCGGGTACTCCCAGTTTCTATCCTTCAACAGCTCTGGTAAAGTTTTGTGTTCCACCGAATCAAACTTTCGCACAAAGAAAACCCAGCTTTCACAAAATGGGGGCCTGCAGACCACTACTCTTGAGCCATCCAGCATTTCATTTACTTTATACCCATTCGCCTCTGTCAGTTGTCCCTTAGCCCTGTAACGATAAATGTTCTTGCAAATTCGTTCCAACTGTGCCTGAGAACCGAATGTCAGACAGGATAGATGCACCGAAACACCATGGTAATACATCCATACACTGTCATGAGCATAACTTCCTTTTTGCATTGGCACACGGGTGAAATCCTCCGGGGTAAGGCCTGAGACCCCGCCGGAAACCCCGTCAATTTTTTGTTCCAACAAAACATCCACCGGACCAAATCCCTTGTATGCTCCATAGATTTGCCGAACGAGTACCTTCAGTGCCTCCGGATACCCCACCAGTCCCTTACTCTTTTCCTGATACAGTCTGCGAACATCACTTCCCTTAACTTCATACACCGGTTGTGCCTGACCATACATTTCTTTCATCATCTGCTCCATTGCCTCTTCCCCGTATTTTCCACTATAGATGAATAAAAGAATATCCATGCAATCCTGATCCGAAAGTCTGTCCGGATGAGTGTAGGGCAGCACCTGCCCCAGATTGTCTTCATTTACACCGCATTTATGCACCAGGATTTCCTGTATCATTTCCTGCACATATGCCTTTGCCTGCAGATCTCCCATCCCACACCGGCGCAGAGCTCTTCTCAAACTGGTTTTGTAGGCCATTTTCTGTTCCATTTCCTCTCTGGACAGACTCATCTCCAGCACATTGATTCTAAGGGTTTCCTGAAAGGCATCCGAAACGGCCTGTAGAAGGAACTCTCTGCTCAACAGGGGAATCTGTTTTTGCCTCACAGGCACAGCGGACGCCAAAAGACCGACAAGCAAAAGCAGGCCGATACAAAGCCCCATCACAATCCATTCCAATTCCTGTTTTTCTCCCCCCAATTTTTTATTTTTTCCCAGGCCATAACACCTGCACTATACCAGTCCTCTTTTTTCCTCTGCCGGTGGGCATATAATAGCAAAGACTCCATCTGACATCCCCAGTAACCGTCATGCAACATGGGCGAAAGTGGCATAAATCCGGTCTGTGTTTCTGTCATTTCTCCCATTCTGAAAAGGTTTTTCCATGTATAATGGCTTTTATCCATGTATCTGTCCACCATATAAAAGTCAGCCGGTTGCCCCCCTTTATTTTGAGAAAAAGCCCAGGGTTCCTGAGGCATATGAACCAGTCTCACTCTTGCCTTTTGGCGGAGGACCCGGCTCATTTCTCCTGAAAGTCCTCTGCTGTCCGCCCATACCACCTTATATCGTTTTTCTGCTTCTTCCAGAAGAAGCGTTAAAAGAGGGCCTGAAAATTCCTCTTTCTCCAGTCCCGGTGTGGGAATAAACAATCGATTCTGAAAATATCCCTGCACAGCTCCTTCAAACAACTCTTCCCTAAGGCCACAACGCAGCCGCCTCCAGAGCAGGGGCATTCCCTGTTCCTGAAGACCGATGCCTTCCCTGTATCTGGACCGGAAAATCTGATCCTTCCGAAAGCAGAGGGTTGGTTTTTCACCTTTTCCAAATCCCTGAAAAAAAAGCATCAGTTGCGGCCCTCCTTCCTCCATGGACGCAATACCTCCCAGCAGATGATTTGTAAGTCCCGCTCCAATTCCCCTTCCCCAGGGACTGAACAATTCTATAATCATATACTTCCTCCGGTATTCTTTAATGCGCACTGGAAGCGCTTTCTGTCCATCTGCGGACAGATCAGGGTGCACCAGGCCAGCAGAATTTCCTTATAGGGACTGCTAAGCGTACGGGGCCTGACCGGAAGCCCATATTGCATTTTCAGTTCCATTTCATAATCCTGCTGCTGAAAGCTAAGATAATATCTTTTTTTTATTTTATCCTCAGGAATGGATACCAGGCTCTCCACATAAGCCTGATTAATTTTCCCGGAAAGATAATCTCTGATCAACAGATGAATATCTCCCGGGTACTGTCTGGCAATCTGGAGTGCACTGACAATATTTTTTCTCTGGTAATCCGTCACCAGGAACAGGGGCCCTTTGTTTTCACAAATGCCTTCCCATGCATCATGGAACCCCCGATGGGTGAGTACAATATCATAATCTCTGTGCCATTCCGTTCCTCTGGACAAATGCCGCGTGTAATCTACCCCGTTTATTTCATATACAGGTAAGGCTTCCCGTAGCACCGGCAAACTGGAGAGCATGGTGTGCTCAAAGGACTGGTCCAGCACCAGGACTCTTTTCCCAATCCCTTTTAAAATTCCGGCAATGTGCATCAGGATTTGCGGGCTGTCCGCACCGCAGAAAATAAACTGTTCCATCATTCTTCTCCCTCTGTCCAGGCCGTTCGGACCATTCCCTGCCGAATCTCCAGGGCTAGCCGTTCTTCCTCCCAGAGTGCTGCAAGGGGGGTGTCCAGATTTGGATTATTATTCCAGAGTGCATACAGAGAAGAACGCAGGGGATAGTTGACAATCGAAGCCGACTGCCCCGTTGGAAGTGTAACCGCATACAGACGGCTTCCCTCACAACTTCCCTGATCCACCAGTGCAGAACTTAAGCGCAAAATTTCTTCCTCCTTAAGCTCCAGCATACACGCCTTCTCATATACGGACAGGACACGGACATCGGTCAGGACCGTATAATCCTCCCCGTTGGCAAACCGGATCCGTACATCTACCCAATCTCCAGACTGTTGATTTTTTGGCATTTCCACATAGTCAATTTCCACCCATTTTTCATCTGTTTTTCCAGAAGATGCAGGGGTTTCTTCCTCTTTTTCCTCACTTACCTCTGTCTGGAAAGAAGAAAGCTCTGTTTGTACTACGGCATCCCCCAGTGTGTTTTCTGAAAAAAAACCCTTTGAAATAAGGTATGCGACAAATCCCACCCCTAAAATGAGCACAAAAAACAGACCAATGGCTGCCCATGGTTGTCCCCGGCGATTCGACCGCAGGTCGGCACGCCATTTCATATTCTTTTTCATATTTTTCCCCCGAAAATAAATTGAAAATGGAATTTCATGGAGCGAACGCTCCGGAAATGCTGACAAGAAAGATAGGGTAATCATAATATGACTGCCTTCTCTTGTAAAGGCTTTTTCCTTCGTCAAAACAGAGATTTCTTTTTAGAATGCTTTGTGAAAAACACCGAAAAGGGACCCCCTGACCGGGGGCCCCTGCGGATGAACAATGGTTTTTTATTTACTGGTAGCCATTGGGATGATGCTTATGCCAGTTCCACGCAGAAGCAATGATGACCTCCAGATCTGCAAACGCAGGCTTCCACCCCAGCACAGATTTGGCTTTATCACTGGAGGCAATCAGTTGTGCAGGATCCCCGCTTCGTCTGGGACTGATTTTAGCCGGCAGTTCCATTCCCGTCACTTTTCTGGCAGTATCCAGCACTTCTTTCACGGTAAATCCAATGCCGTTTCCCAGATTGAAGATATTGCTTTCTCCACCCTTTACCAGATATTCCATGGCCAGAATATGGGCTCTGGCCAGATCCGTTACATGGATATAATCCCTTACACAGGTACCGTCTTTCGTGGGATAATCATCCCCGTATATAGCCAGGGACGCTCTCTGTCCGTTGGCCACCTGCAATATAATGGGAATCAGGTGGCTTTCGGGGTTATGGGCTTCCCCGATTTTCCCGGAAACATGGGCACCGCAGGCATTAAAGTAGCGCAGGGAAACATACCGGATGTGGTGAGCATAGTCCACCCATTTAAACATTTTTTCCATTGCCAGCTTGGTTTCCCCATAGGCATTGGTGGGCACAGTGGGATCTGTTTCCATTATGGGCACCTGCCTAGGCTCCCCATATGTTGCTGCAGTGGATGAGAATACAATCTTATCCACGCCATGGGCCACCATGGATTCCAGAAGCACTTTTGTGCCGCCCACATTATTGTCATAATATTTCAGGGGATTAGTCATACTTTCCCCTACCAGGGAATTTGCCGCAAAATGAATGACGCCATCTATTTTTTCCTGCTCCAGAACGCTGTCCACAAAAGCCCGGTTCCGAATATCTCCCTGATAGAACCTTGCCGAAGGATGAATGGCCTCCTTGTGACCGGTTTCCAGATTATCGATGACCACCACATCCATACCATGATCTACCAGTTCATAGACCGTATGAGATCCAATATAACCAGCGCCACCCAAAACCAAAATTGTCATAGTTCTCCCTTCCGTTTTGACTTCTGTCAAAACTGCCCTTTTCCACTTTTTTAAATTTCCCGGGGACCGTCCCCAATTTCCACCACGTAGAAATCAGCCCCATAACCAATGGTTTCCAGATAGGTTTTGCCCACTTCCCGGATAAAGGATTCCACAGCCTCATCCTTTACAATGGATACGGTGCATCCTCCAAAACCAGCTCCCGTCATGCGGGACCCAATCACGCCGGGCTGCTTCCAGGCCGCCTCCACCAGAGTATCCAGCTCCCGGCCCGTCACTTCATAGTCATCCCGCAGGGAAACATGGGAGGCATTCATCAGTTGGCCGAATTTCTGCAGATCTCCTGCCTTTAAAGCCTCCACCGCCTCCAATGTCCGCTGGTTTTCATAAACCGCATGTCTGGCCCGCTTTACCCATATGGGATTGGGAATGGCTCCTTTGACCTGCTCAAATTCATCCGGTGTCAACGCCCCCAGGGAAGGCACGTCTTTCACTTTCTGAATGGCCGCCAGTGCCTGTTCACATTCTTCCCGCCGCTCATTATATTTGGAATCACCCAGTCCTCTTTTTTTATTGCTGCTGGAAATGACCAGTTTTGCACCCGCAAGATGAATGGGGGCATAAGTGTATTCCAGATTGGCTGTATTCAGGAAAATAGCATGATCCTTTTTTCCCATGGATACTGCGAACTGGTCCATTATACCACAATTTACGCCAATAAAGTGATTTTCTGCATACTGACCATACAAAGCATTGGTAATTCCATCCAGGGGGAAGTGAAATTCCCGGGATAAAATATATCCGGTAAGCACCTCCAGCGATGCAGATGAGGACAGGCCGGAGCCATTGGGTATATTGCCATAAATCAGGATGTCCAGTCCGCCGTCTGTCACAATCCCTTTCTGGGAAAATGTCCACATTACACTTTTGGGATAATTGGCCCAGTCATCTTTTTTATCATACACATAATCATGATCCGGCACTTCCAGGATTCCCAGCTGAGGGAAATTCATAGAATAAAACCGCATCATATGTCGGTCATTTTTACGCACCACACCATATGTCCCAATGGTCAGGGCACAGGGAAAAACATGTCCACCATTGTAATCCGTATGCTCTCCGATCAGATTGACACGGCCCGGTGCAAAATAAACATTGACATTCTGTGCATCTCCATAGATTTTGGCAAACTCCTTTACCAGCTTTTCTTTCATGTTATTCCTTCTCCTTTTGCTCAATATATTTCAGCAGGATATTTTGTCGATAGTCGCCGAAATGTTCACCAAAGATGTTCATTCCTCCCACATGGACTGCATCTTCCCTGATGCCGAACCGGACGGAAATATAGTCCTGCTGTTCCAGATGAAATTGTTCCAGCGGCCTGTCACCTGTTTTTTCTCCATCCAGATAACAGCCGGTGCTGTCCACATGCCAGGTTTTCAGCACGCCGTACTGGGTGTTTTTATCGGGCCACCAGTCCGGATTCCACTTTCCCCGCCTTCCGCCAAAATCTCCAGGGCAGGTCCAGGTCCCCACCTCCAGCCCATTCACCCAAAGGGTAATGTCTGAAGGATAATTGGGGTTGTATTCGTGGTCCTCTGCACAGAGTTCTGCAGATATTTCCAGGGCCCGGCCAGCAGCACTGGTAAAAAAATCATTGGGAAACCGGTATTCCAGGTAGCCCCGGCCAAGCCAGATCAGCTGCGCCATAATTCTTTCCGGCCGAAAAAAACACCGTGGCTCATCTTCTTCCCCCACAGGGCCCTTTTCGCTGACAATGCCACAGGTGGGTGCCGCAAAATAGTCCACAAAATGTCCCACCGGCATGGCAATCTGCTTGATAATTTTTCTTTGCTCCTCATTTTCCAGAAAATGAATATGGACTTCATCCACTGCCAGACTACAAACCTTCATGGTTCCCCTGACCGCCGGCTGAAAATGGGTCCTGATCAGGCCACTTTCTTCCAGTATTTTGATATGGGACACCGCAGAGGACTGGGGCAGGGCCACGGCCGCAGCAATTTCATTGACATTTTTCGGCCCACCTGCCAGATACTGCAAAATTTTCGCTCTGGCTTCGCTGGAAAGGGCCCGACCCACCTGCCAGATGTGTTCCTGATCTTCAATATCCAGTATCATATGCGCCTTTCATATTTATATTTTTGATATATATCCTTTTTGCTGATGCAAGTATAACACGAAGCTTTTTTTCTGTAAAGAGAAATGCACTGGAGTTTTTCAGGAATTTCGTTTATACTTTATAGTAAATAAAAATGGTCTTTACTAAAAAGAGGGTATTCATCATGAGTCGAAAAAGAGAACTGAAAATCAAAAAAGTGGGCGTGGAGCATGTAGAGCAGTATAACAGTTTGCTGCGCTATGTTTTCCAGGTCACAGATCGGGACCTTTCCCGGGTGGGCTGGGAGCAGGATGAAATTGTCCGGGCCAAATCTCCCGTTTTGGAGAAGGCAGATGTTTTCGGATGGTTCGATGGGGATAACCTGGTATCTCAGGTGGCCATATACCCCCTGCAGGTTAATATTTTTCAACAAATTTATGACATGGGCGGTGTAACCGGGGTGGGTACCTATCCGGAATATGCCAATCAGGGGCTTATGCACAAACTCCTCTGCATGGCTCTGGAACACATGCGCCAGCATAAGCAGAGCATTTCTTATCTGTTCCCTTACTCTATTCCCTATTATCGCAGAAAAGGCTGGGAAGTGATCTCTGATCACATCACCTATGAAATTCAGGATTATCAGCTGCCCAAATACAAGCAGGTTTCCGGAGAAGTGCGCAGGGTAGACCCGGATGGAGAAGAGGTGCGTAGCGCCTATGCAAGATATGCCCATGTTACCCATGGCGCCATGTTACGGACGGATCCTTTGTCCTGGCAGGAGTACTGGCTGTGGGATCCGGACGATATGATGGCTGCCATTTACTACAATGCCAAAGGTGAGGCAGATGGTTATGTGCTCTACCATATTGCAGAAGAGGAATTCCATGTCAAAGATATGATTTTTATGGATGAAGAGGCACGAGCGGGCCTTTGGAACTTTATCGGCGCCCATTTTTCCATGATCAATAAGGTTAAGGGAAATATATACACGGATGAGCCCCTGGCGTTTCTGCTGGAAGATGCGGATATCAAAGAAACCATTTCCCCCTATTTCATGGCCCGTATTGTAGATTTTGAAGATTTTATCCGGCAGTATCCTTTTAAGCCTGACACGGTGGAACGGGAGTGGACTTTTGTGCTGGAAGACCCACTGCTTAGTTGTAATCAGGGAACTTTCACGCTACACATTACGCCGCAGGGAAAAGGCTGCGTTACCCGTTCCTCTCAAAAGACGGATGACCGGGTAAATATACAGACCATGACCACCATGCTCCTTGGCTATAAGCGGCCTGACTATTTAAACAGAATCGGACGACTTCTCTGCAGCGGCACAACTGTGGACATGCTTGAAGATGCCATCGAACAGCAAACCCCTTATTTCTCCGATTATTTCTAAATGTTTTCCCTTCTAATGGAGGATGTACTATTCTATACTAAAGTCAAAACCCGCTGTAAGCGAATGCTTCAGCGGGTTTTTGGCAGAAAGGGTTTCTCTCTGACTATATCCTATTCTATTTTCATCTGGAAAGACGTCTTTCCACTACCCGTCAGGGTACAATAACAGCTGGCCAGATCTGCATCCAGAACAGCCTTATCCTCTCCCTTTTCCCAGTGAATAACCAATCTGCTCCCCTCACTCTTTAATGTAATCCGTGCATCCGGAGCAAAAGCCGGGGAACTGTTTCGGAAACGGAGCATTTCCAACTGCCGTTTTACCACATCTCTTTCAATACCTGTCTCCATGTCCTGCACAGAGAGGTTGGTTCTGTTAATTTCTTTATGCCCGCCTTCTCCTGCTCTTTCCACCGCTGCATGGTCATTTTTTCCCGCAAATAAATCCAGGTACCAGATTTGAGGTTTTCCGGGCATAAACAGCTGAATTGCCCGAGCCAAAAGCATTTTTCGCTCGTCTTCCCCCAATGCACTAAAGTATGTGGCATTGACCTGGTAATACATATTCTTTTGTCCATGAAGATTTTTTACATATCCGCCCCTGTTCACAATGGTTTGGATGAGCTGCAAGATCTCCTCCTCTTCAATAAGTCCTTTTAAATCCAGCAGGGGGATGCCGTCATGACACCCCAGCATATTGACCACCTGCAGGCCGTTCTCCACAATTTCTTTTCCCCAGGCCACCAACTTAGCTCCATCCTGTTTTTCCAAAGCATATAACAACAGTCCGGGCAGGAAAAAGTCATAGGTCATGTATCCCTTTTCGGCAATCTTTCTATAAACCTGTTCCCCATAAGACGCATGAATTTCAGGTAAAAACTGCAAACGGCACGCTTCTCCCATTTCGCGGATGCGTTCCAGAACTTCCCATGTGTCCGGTTCATTCATAAAATTCTTTGCTCCCGGTTTCTTTGGTGCATAAGCAAAGGCATCCAGACGGACAATGGCAGCTCCATATCCGGCCAGGCGATGCAGTGTATCCTTGTAAAAATCCCACACCAGAGGGCTGCTCAAATTCAAATCCATTTGTCCCAGATACCTCTTTTTGCTTTCCAGAAGTGTGATGACAGCCTGTTTTTCCGTCTCAAAGGCAGAAAAATCTACATTTTGCAAATTATCCTTTTTCACCTGCAGTGCTTCATTCAGCTGGTCTGCCAGCTTTTTGGCAGAACAATACTGTAAATCTGTTATCTCCATAATATCCTGCGGATCCAGTGTCGGATAAGAAACCGCCTGATAAAAGGTGTTCCAATAAGGAATCTGTGTCCCATCCGGCATTCTGACCATTAATAAAGGCAATCCTGGCTTTCGAAAGAACATTTCCTTTATATAAGCCTCATCCGGCTGTATATACCCTTCCGGTGTCATCGTTCCGCAATCCTTCCAGAAACTGTTCCAGTTGATAAAAAAGTCTTTATATTGGGAAGCCTGTCCTTTTTTGATGATATCCTGAAACTGCGGGGATAATACTGATGCGTGATTCAACACAAAATCCAGTTTTAGTTCAATGCCAAGAGCCTGCAGTCTCTCCAAATCCTCTTCACAGGCCAACTCCCGGTTAAGCTCATAACTGATGATGGAAAATCCCCTGTCCAAATCGCTGTTAAAAAGGCTGGGCAAAATATAAAAAGAAGAAAAAGCTCCCTTAACCTTCTCATTTTCCAGAAATTCCACACTATCTAAGAGTCGTCCTCCCAGACTATCCGGATAGGCATTCAGCATGGGTCCATAATTCATATTAAACCTCCATCTGTTTTTTATAGGCTTCATAGTCCAGCAGTTCCCCCTGTTTAGACACAATAACAGCGGCCTTATGGGCCTGTGCCTGTAAAAGAGCCTGCTCCGTTTCCAATACCCTCATGGTAAAAGGACTGTCTGTTTTCCCGTCCCGATTCCGGGCTTTTCTATGTGCCAGGGTCTCAGCCGGGGTGCTGTTCAGTAAAATAGGCAGATCCACCCCCTGATAATAGTCGCTGTTGCCATGAGTCCATTCAATGATCAGCACCTGAATCCGGGTAAAGTCCACTTCCTCGTACCACAACTCTCCTTCTTCCCGTCCCATGCGCTTTAGCCATATTTTTGTTTTCCCTTCTTTAAAGGCGTAAACGATCTTTTGCAGGTCTGCAAATTCTATTTCATGTGGTGTGCCAAGATAGCCTTTCAGCCCCTGAACGCCCCCCTCAATATACTTTTTCATAAAGGGATGATTCGTTGCAAGCTCCCAGTCTGCATCTATTCCCTCCATCTGCGCTTTTTTTAGAACCGTCCTGACCTCTTCTGTGTAGAGGCCTTCCTCAATCAAAGCTTTTGTCCCACTCTCCCGGAAAATGTGCAGTCTTTCCGCATCATTGTATTTAGGCATTCGTCTGGGATAATTATCCCCGGAGAGGGTGTATGCGCCGATGCCTAGATCGCGAAAATATTTTGCCAGAAGGGACGCAATTTCCGATTTACCTACGCCTGATCCGCCACACACTGTCAGCACCATTTTCCCGGACTCTTTTTCCAGATACGGAATGGCCATTGTCCCCAGCTGTCTGAAAATAAGGGCTGCCTTTTGCTCGTGCTCTGGCTGAATCTGTATTTTATCTCCCGGCATATCTCCCTGAATGACCTCTCCTTCGGTATGAGGCTGCCAGCTTTCCCATAATGACTTTAACTGTTTCATTTAAATTCCTCCATTTCCATGGTTTTTGATGTTATCAGAACTTCTCTGTTTTTTTCAATGCCCATTCCACAGCAGGCTCCAAATGTGCATTCCAGTAATTCCAGTCATGTATGCCTGCATCCTCCAGATAAGTCAGATCCGCCCCTTCATTCTCCAGAAAATCCCGGAAAGCCCGATTTTGGGCGATTAGAAAGTCTTCTGTTCCGCAAGCCATGTAGAACGGCGGAATCTTCCGGCCAGTCCTTTTCAGTTTTCTGACCAGCACCTCCGGATTGTTTTCACTTTCTTCCAAATCAGTCAGCTCTCCAAAAGTGGAGACATAGTAGTCATAATCCGCAATCACATCCGTTGTTCCGGGAACCATATTTTTTACATCATGAATGACCAATGCACTGGACAGGCCAAACGCTTTCCCAAAAGTATCCGGATAGGCCAATGCTGTATGCAATGCACCAAATCCTCCCATGGACAAGCCTCCGATGAAACGATCCTCTTGCTGTATCTGCAGTCCCAATAAACCTTCTACATATTTTACCAGTTCCTCTCCTGCAAATGTCTGGTAGGCCCGTCCGGTTCCCTTTCCATTTAAATAAAAGCTATTATCACCCGTGGGCATAACTATGACCAGATTGTATAATCCTGATACATTCTGTGCCATTCCGCTTAACATCCAGTCCTGGCTGGAACCTGAAAATCCATGCAGCAGGTATAGTATTTTGGCCGGTCTTTGAAAATGAGGATTGAGTGCCACCATCTCCTTCGGGGCATCTGTGGGTACCATAATTTGTACAGTGGTTATTTTTTTCAGGGCCTCTGAAAAATAATTCAATTGAATGTGTGCCATTTTTCTTCTCCTTTTATCCTTCTCGTTTTATGCTTCCAGTATCCGTTCTTCTCCCGGAGAAATGCAGTGCAAGACTCCATCCTGTATTAACCATATCTCCGTGGATGTGGGATTCTTTACCCTGCTTCCATCCGCACAGAATTGCAATTGCGAAAATGCATCATGATAATGATAGATTTCTCCATTCGTAGCCAACCAGATTTCTTCATGAGCGGAAGCGACCATCTGCAGAATTCTCTCTATTCTATCCCACTGTTTGTTCTGATCAAACTCATAACTATGTCCCCACAGGTAAAACAGCGCCGGCTCATCGAATAGGGGCGGATCCTGGAGGAAATGCTCCAATAAGGAAAAAACATCTTCGTCCCCGTGATGACAAGTAGGGTGCCATTCCAGATAATCCAGAGGCATCTGGAAGGAGCCAGTCCGTTGAATAGTTCTGGCATAGCGAATTCCGCAGGATCGCAATATTGCTTTCACCGTCTCATCATAGACTCCAAAAGGGTAGGCGAATCCATCCACCATCTTTCCAATGCACATTTCCAGTATTTTCCGATCCTCCATGATCTGAAGAGGAATGGCATCCTTGACTTCCTTGCGCATCAGCATATGGGTGTAGCCATGAGATGCCACCTCATGTCCGAAATAACTCTGCCTCAAGTTTTCCGCATCCACATTTCCGATGTCTGTTAAAATGCCATCGATCACGGCTTTCTCCCTGCGCCCAAGAAAACCGCCATTCAGATTGAAGGTTCCCTTAACCCCATATTGGTTCATTAACTCCAAAAGTCTCACATCCTGCAGCACTCCATCATCATAACTCATGGTGAAGGCTTTCTTTTTTCCTCCCGGAAATCTTAGCTGACATATTTTCATATTTCTTTTCCCTTCTAGCCTCTTTTGCAAACACATGCTATACTAATGTCATATAGGAGGTTTCTATATGGCAACACTTTATGAATCTATGAATGATACCTTTTCCCAGGTACCCATGAAAATATACAGACACAATTTATCCGGCAGTTACATATGGGCTCCCCTTCACTGGCATAGAAGTGTGGAAATTTTTGTGGCATTTTCCGGAAAGCTCCGCTTTACCGTTGGAAGCCAGAATCTGCTCATTCAGGGCGGCGACTGGCTTTTTGTTAACAGCTGCCAGTTACATGCCTGCCGTTATATTGATTTGTCCGATGATTTTTATGGCATTTCCTTTGTCATCAGCCTTCCTTTTCTGGAAACCTGGCTTGGAAAGGAGCTGTTTTTTTATAATCCAGGTTTACCGAAAGTCACCCAACAGGTCTTCTCTATTTCTCATAAGCTGCAAGACCTGACGGATGAGGCACGTTTTTTCCCCATTCAGGTCATGGAAGAAGTATTTCAATTTCTCCACCTCATGGGTGAGTTCTGCATTCAGCCAGATACCTCCTATGCCCCGCCACTGTTTAGGGAACAGGCCCTTGCTGGTCAGATTCTGGAATATATTGAAAACAATTTTACCGCCGACCTGCCTTTGAGCGAAACAGCCGCTTATTTTCAGTATTCTCCCGGATACTTTTCCCGTTTTTTTAAATCCCTCATTGGCATGAATTACAATGCCTATGTCAATTATGTGAGAGTTCAGCATGCCGCCGCAGGACTGCTCCACTCTCAACCCACCATCACCTCCTGTGCCCTGGAAAATGGTTTTTCTGACACCAAGTCCTTTATCCGTACCTTTCGGAAAATTTACGGTTGTACCCCCGGCAAATTTCTCCAATAAATCTGATTCCAGTATACAATATTCTCACATAAGCTGCTTTTCTATTTTCGATATATTTATAGGCATTTTTTTACTTTTTTACTTCAAAAATCAAACCCCCTCCTTCCAATCCAAATCAGATTGAAAGAGGGGGCAAGAATTTCCCTATCATCTATTCTGTTCTCATTCCGGCTGTTAAGAAAGCACTGCATCCATCTCCGGGATACAGATACACTTTACAGGACAAACTTCCACGCATTTCCCACACCCAGTACATTTGCCATAATCTATACGGGCCACATTGTTCTTAACTTCAATTGCACCCTCAGGACATGTTTTCTGGCATCTCATACAACCGATACATCCGGCAGAACAAGCTTTTCTGGTAAGCGCTCCTTTGTTATGGTTCGCACATAAGACCACGGGTTTGCTACAATCTTCCTGCATCCAGATGATTTTTTTAGGGCATGCCGCCTTACAGGCTCCACATCCGGTACATTTTTCCAAATCCACACTGGCTACTCCATTTTGAACATGAATAGCATCAAACGTACAGACTTTCACACAATCTCCAAAACCCAGACAGCCAAATGCACAGGAGGTGTTTCCACCATATAAAGCCACGCAAGCCTGACAGCTTTCTATTCCCTCATAATGATACCGGTCCGTGGTATTCTGATCGTTTCCCTGACAGGCCACCACAGCTTTTACCTGGGCAACCGCACCAGCTGCAGCCCCCATGATTTCCCCCACTTTGTCTGCAGTTGCAGCACCACCCGGAATGCATTTATTTATTGGTGCATTCTCCACAATGGCTTTTGCATAATCTGCACACCCCGCATATCCGCAAGCCCCGCAATTCGCTCCCGGCAATACAGCCAGTACTTCTCCTATCCGGGGATCTTCCTTTACCTGCATAAAATGTGCAGCCAGTACCAATACCGCAGCGCCCAGAATTCCCACAACTGTAATGACAAAGGCAGCCAGCAAAATGTTCTCCATCTTCCCTCTCCTTCCTTTTCTCAGGCACTGAAAATATTTTCAATGATACCGCCAAATCCCATAAAGGAAAGGCTGACAATGGCTGCTGCCACTAGCGTTAAAGGCAGCCCTGCAAAACTTTTAGGAGGATTGGCCTCCTCCAGCCGACGACGTACTCCGGAAAAGAGCACCATGGCCAGCAAAAATCCCACGCCAGCCCCCACAGCACAAACCATACTCTCCAAAAATCCATAGCCATCGTCGATTACCGAAATCGTTACGCCAAGCACGGCACAGTTTGTTGTGATCAGAGGAAGATACACTCCCAGAGCTTTATAAAGGGGAGGCATAAATTTTTTCAAAATGATCTCCACCAACTGTACAAGAACTGCAATAATCAAAATAAAAGCAATGGTCTGCAGATAAGCCAGACCGCTTGGTTCCAGAAGAAACGTATAAATGGGCCAGGTCACAGCTGTGGCCAGGGCCATAACAAAAATAACTGCCATGGACATTCCCACTGCAGAATCCAGTTTTTTGGACACGCCCAGAAAGGGACAAATGCCCAAAAACTGCACCAGAACATAGTTGTTTACCAAAATCATACTAAAGAAAATCATTGCCAGATTGGCTGCCATTATTTTTCTCCTCCTTTCGCATTTTCTGCAGGTGCACAATGTCCGCATACACCTTCTGCAGCACATCCTGCGCATCCGGATGACCTGTCAATAGGATGGTTGGTTTTTTCCTCGATCCAAATGACCAACGCCATAAGACATCCAAATACAAAGAACCCTCCGGGAGGTGTGATAAATACGGTCATCGGCTCTATGGCCGAGGGGATGATCTGATATCCAAAGAGGGTACCCGCTCCAAGAAGTTCACGAATGGCACCCATTGCACACAGGGTCAGGGTAAATCCAAGCCCCATGCCAAGGCCATCCAGTGCCGATTCCCACACGCCATGTTTAGACGCGAACATTTCTGCCCGTCCCAAAATGATACAATTTACCACAATCAGTGGCAGATAAATGCCAAGTGCAGCATCCAGGGAGGCTGCATAAGCCTTGATCAACATCTGCAAAATGGTAACAAACACCGCAATAATTGTGATGAAAGCAGGAAGTCGGACTTTATCCGGGATGATTTTCCTCAAAGAGGAAACTACCACATTAGAACAAATCAGCACAAAGGTGGCAGCCAGCCCCATACCCAGTCCATTCATGGCCAGTGTGGTAACAGCCAGAGTAGGACAGGTTCCAAGTACAAGGCGCAGAGAAGGGTTTTCCTTCAATAGCCCATTGGTCAGTATTTTCCATTTATCTTTCATTTTCCTTTATCCCCTTCCCACTGAGATTTCCGTTACGGATCCTGTAACAGCCTGAAATCCTTCCACTGCTGCGTTTACTGCACTTAAAGCTGCTTTGGAAGAGATCGTGGCGCCAGAAATGGCATCAATATCGTCAATGGTCAGCGTTCCGGAGAGGCCTGAAAACTGTGCACCAAAAGAGCTTTGTAAAATTTTCTGGCCAAGTCCAGGGGTCTCGCTGTTGCTTAGAAATTCTACCGCAAGAATTTCTCCTTCAGGATTAAAAGCCACCATCACCGGCACATCACCACCATATCCTTTGGAACTGGCTGTAATCACATACCCCACTCCATTGTCTGCCACATAGGCTGCAATCACCCCTTCAACGGAAATATTTATTTCCGTAAAGCTGTCCGCCTCCGGCAACAATGACTGGCGAATTTCATTGGCGGTTTCTATTTCATTTGCCTCGATGATGGGGGCTGTGATACTGTTGGTAAATGCCAGCAGAACACTGGATATAAAGCAAATCACGCCCAGCACCACTACCGGTTTTATAAAAGAGTCCCAAGTTTTCATGCCCGTTTCTCCCCTCCTAAAGGTTTTTGTCTGGTCAGGTTATTCAGATACGGTACCAGGAGGTTCATGAACAGCAATGCAAAACTGACCCCCTCTGTCATATTACCGTAAAACCGAATCAGGCAGGTGATGAGCCCAAGTCCCAGCCCGTAAATCCACTGTCCTTTTCTGGTAAATGGACAGGTCACATAATCGGTAGCCATAAAAAAGGCCCCCAGGAACAGACCGCCTCCCATCAGCTGAATGAGAAGATCATGCCCAGTCAGCAGACTTAAAACCACCACCGTACCAATATAGACCAGGGGCACAGTGGGCCGAATGGTTTTGGTGACTATCAGATAAATCCCCCCCAGTAAAAGCGTGAAAGCACAGGTTTCTCCCAGAGCACCTCCATGCTGTCCCAGAAAAAGGGACCAGAACATGGATGCTCCACTGGAGGCCTCTGTGGCCAAAGGGGTGGCTGTGGTCAAGGCATCCACACCGGTCTGGGGCAAAGTGAAACTGGTCATCCGACTGGTAAATCCCACAAACAGCACCATGCGCCCTACAAGGGCCGGGTTTGCAAAATTATACCCCAGTCCCCCAAACAACTGTTTAGTAATGACAATGGCGGCAAATGCCCCAATCACAGCCATCCACAAAGGGATGGAAACAGGCAGATTAAAGGCCAGAATGATGCCTGTCACCACAGCTGACAAATCGCCAATGGTCAGGGGTTTTTTCATGATTTTGCAATAAAGGGCCTCAAACACCACAGCACTGGCGGTGGTGATTCCAGTCACCAGCAATGCTCGCCAGCCAAAAATCAGAACACTGGCCACTGCAGTCGGCAAAAGGGCAATAATCACATTTAGCATCAGCTTTTGGGTGGAAGAGCTGTCTGTAATGTGGGGAGAAACACTCACGTTCAGTTGTTTTGGCATTTCCATTTTATTTCCCTCCCTTTTTCTGCATAATCTTTGCAAGTGCTACGGTCTGGGCTACCGGACGTTTGGCAGGACAGACATATGTACAACACCCGCAGCTCATGCACAAATCTGTCATAAGCAGATTCAGATCTTTAACATCTCCCTTTTGGTAAGCCACTGCTATTTCTACAGGTGAAAGCCCTAAAGGACAAGCGGCAATACATCTTCCACACCGAATGCAGGGACCTGGTTCCTGAAGATGCGCCTGTTTTTCACTGAACGCCAAAAGAGCATTGTTCTGTTTAAGCACTGGAAAAGCAGGATCTGCCACTGCTGTCCCCATCATAGGCCCCCCCATAAGGAGTTTTCCTAAAGGCGCCTTCAGGCCACCGCAAAATTCCAGCACATCCGCCATAGACGTTCCGATAATGACCTCTACATTTCGAGGTTCCCTGATTGCATCCCCATCGATGGTCATTCTTTTTTTAATGAGAGGCACACCAGTTTCCAGAAAAGAGCCAAGGGCTCCGGCAGAGGCCACATTCATAACTATGACGCCAACATCAGATGGCAATCCTCCTCTGGGAACTTCTCTTCCTGTGGTTTTTTCAATAAGAATTTTTTCCGCTCCCTGTGGATACCTGCTTGGAAGTGGTTTTACAGTGATGGAAGCATCCGAAGCTGTCAGATCCCGAATACAGGCGATTGCCTCCGGCTTGTTGTTTTCAATGGCAATCACCACCTGAATCTTGGGAAATCCTTTTTGTACAGCCTGAATTCCTTTTAAAATATCTTTTCCATCCTCCAGAAATGCACGATTATCCGTTGTAATATAGGGCTCGCATTCTGCGCCATTGATAATAAGGGTATCGATTTTATCCGGCTCTTTAGGAGAAAGCTTCACTGCGGTAGGGAAACCTGCCCCGCCAAGTCCCACCAGTCCACAGGCCCTTGCAGCATCTGCCAGCTCCTGTAAATTTGAAACGGATCTGGGATGACAGGCTGCATCCAGAGTCTGCATCCCATCCGATCGGATGGCAACTGCCTGCACATACGTCCCATTGGGCATAAGTACTTCCTCTATTCCTTCTACAGTACCAGACACGCCTGAATGAATGTCCGCACTTACAAAGCCTCCGGCTTTGCCAATTACCGTTCCAACATATACCTGATCCCCTTTTTTGACCACAGGAACACAGGGGGCCCCGATGTGCTGCTGCATGGGAAGCAGAATCCGCTCCGGCACAGGCATCTTCACTGTTTCCAAATCCGCTGTACCTTTTTTATGGGGCACTCGAGCCCCTTCCGCCCAGCGTTTCCATTTTGCTGACATACTTTTCCCTCACTGTTTCTTTTCAGTATAAGATTGCTCCCTTCTATTTTAGCATGCCTGCATGTACAGTCAATTAAATTAATACTTTAACGATTTTTCTTTGCAATACAAAAGGAGCCCCGCCATTAATGGCGGGACTCCTTTCTGATACACTGAAAACCGCAAACAGAACTCTATCAAATTTATCCTTTTTTC
>CAYRQT010000007.1:0-945 GCA_964426655.1 uncultured Cuneatibacter sp.
TTCGTTCCTTTTTCTATGACTAATTCTATTTACACAAGATATTTTACGCTATCGACAAGAAAGGGAGAAGGAAAGATGCGTTTTATCGTTCTTCTCTGTATTAAAAGATTTTTGCCTATTTGTCTTTATCCGTTTTTCTCAGAGAAACGGCTTGGGCTGCCATGCGTTTGTGCTCATCTTCCATAGCGGCATAGTAATCAATGGTGGTATTGACATTTTCATGCCCCAGAACATCGGCCACCAGACGAATATCACCGGTTTCCCGGTACAGAGCCGTGCCATAGGTGCTTCTCAATTTATGAGGTGTAATTTTTTTGTGTGGTACAGCCATTTTTCCATATTTTTTTACCAGATTTTCCACAGCGTCAATGCTGATCCGTTTATTTTGAAGGGAATAGAAGAGGGCCTGTTCATGACCGGCTTCCGGGATGATGGATGACCGGCTTAGCTGAATGTAATTTTGTAAGGCTTCGGCCACATCTTCCCCAAAATAGAGGACGTCCTGCCCGCCTCCTTTTCGCACAATCACCATGGAATGTTCCTGAAAATTCAAATCATGAATATCCAGACCGGCACATTCGGATACACGAATACCTGTACCAAGCATCAAGCTTAAGATTGCCAGATCTCTAAGTTTGGTCTTTTCAGCAAATTTTTTTTGCCGTTCTGACATCTGAGAATGTCCAAATTCAACTGCATCCAGAATTTGTTGTACTTCCTGGGAATTCATGCGAATAATATTTTTATCCTTTTTAATATGGGGAAGTTTTACGAGCTCCATGGGATTTTTCTCCAGATAACCATGTTGAACCTGGTAGAGGTACAATCCTCGCAAAGGGGCCATTTTCCTGGCAATCGCTTTTTTCCCGTTTTCATGTTTTTCACCTTGTACATTTAGTTCAAGATATCGCTGGTATTCTGAAAGATCCTCGGAAGACAAAAGGG
>CAYRQT010000007.1:955-27881 GCA_964426655.1 uncultured Cuneatibacter sp.
GGGACAGATCCTTCAGAGTAAATGCCTGTACAGGCATTTTTGAAAATACAGGATTCTGTTCTTTCAAAAAACGAAAAAAAGTCAGTAAATCATATGCATAGGAAACCAATGTGCTGGTTTGAGATGTGATACGTTTATCATTGAGATAATCAATGGCAAACGGGGGCAATTCCCGCATCAATTCTTTTAATTTAGTAAGCTGTTGTTTGTGTTTTTCTTTGTAATAGGCAGAATCCCGTCCCATATAGCAAATCATCCTTTCTGGATAGATGAGGGGCCCGACGGCCGCATATCTATCGGAAAAACTGATATTTATCCGATAGATATATCGTACCACTTTTCCCGCCTTTTGGCAAGAATAATGCCGGGCATTCTTAGAAAGAAACGCCCGGCACAAAACATTCATTATGCATAATAATCCAACAGATTCAAAATATAACTGACGGTTTTTTCCGTGCCCAGCAAGCTACTGTTAATACAAAAATCATAGCTGCGGGAATCGGCCCATTTCTTTCCAGAATAATATTGATAATAAGAGGCTCTTTGTTTATCATTTTTAGATATAAAGCTTTTGGCTTTTTCAGGGGTTAGGGACTTGTTTCTGGCAACCCGTTCAACCCGGTCTTCAAGATCTCCGGAAATAAAAATGCGAATCAGATTATTATGTTTTTCCAATGCATAATCTGCACACCGGCCAATAATGACACAGGATTCACGCTCCGCCAACTTTCGAATAGCATCAAACTGTGCAAGAAAAATCTGGTGATTAAGGGGTAAATTTGTCAGACTAGGATTTGCTGCATATCCCATGTTATAGCTGTCCATAACAAGAGAAAAAATAAAGCTGTTATTATATCTTTCATCATGGGTTTCGAACAATTCAGGGGTAAGACCGCTTTCTTTTGCAGCAAGAGAAAGCAACTCCTTATCATAGCTTTTAATACCCATTCGTTCGGCAAGTAAGTCACCAATACGATGCCCATCACTGCCGGTTTCCCGCCCAATGGTAATGACAAGATTCCCTTCTTTTTTCCCGCTTTTCATGTTATGCCTCCTTTCAGGATGTACTGCCAAATCCTCCATCACGTGTGGCTGCGGCGTCATCGTCCAAAGTAATGCCATATTCTACAAAAATGCCCTGCATAAAAGCATTTCCTTTTTCCAAACTGCAAGTACGCCCTTCGTTGCTGTCATTTGTTAGTTTTACAAAAATATGACCCTCGTTTGAAGATTGGTAATAATCACTGTCAATTATACCAACGGTATTATTTAGCTGAAGGCGAAATTTAAAACCAAGACCACTCCTGGGATAGCATTTTAAGACCCAGCCATCTTCCATCCAAACGCGAATCCCGGTTGGAATTTTAATGGTCTCACCCGGCTTTAGGGAAAAGGCAAAGGGGGTGTGAAAATCATATCCTGCACTGCCCCGGGTGGCTCTTTGGGGAAGCTGGATCTGTTCATAGATTTCCGGAAGAAGTGCGGAAGAAAAATTGGGAAAGCAGTCCTCCCATCCTTCACGAAACTGTGAAAAACTAACTTTTTCAAAACGTGCGATTTGCTGCATGGCTGTGTCCTCTTTCATGGGTTTCTATTGACAGTATATCATAAATCGGATTCAAAAGGGAAATAAATCCCCCATTCATGTCTGAGGGCGTCCAACAGGGACATGATATCAAGCGTGACCTTGTGAGGCGCCTGAGGGCACATAAGATTTCCCTCTTCAAGAGCCTGAAAAGCTGCCTCTACTTCATATTCATATCCGGTAATCTGTGGAGGACGTTGAACAGTTTTTATGGGAGTGTGACTGGCATCAAACAAAGTATAGGATTCAAAATTATTGATATTTTCAATTTCCATGCTTCCTTTTGTACCATACAAAATGCCTTTTCTGTCCGTTTGTGTATATATGGTGGAATATAATATGGCAAGACTTCCATTAGGATATTGCAGGGTGATACTGTCCTGGGCATCCACGCCGGAAGGAAGCTTTTCACAGGAAGAATGGAATGCAGAAATACTATCTCCCATGATCATGGAGGCAAAATGGATGGGATACACCGATAAATCCAACAAAGCGCCACCTGCCAGATGGGGATCAATCAGGCGGGGAACATGAGAAATGGGATACCCCAAATTGGCAGTTAATAATTTGACATCTCCAATGGCACCAGCAGCAATCTCCTGTCGAATGGTTTGAATAAAAGGCATAAATCGTGTCCAAATGGCCTCAGAAATAAAGACCTGTTCTTTACGGGCCATATCCAAAACGGCTTTTGCCTGATGAGCTGTGGCAGTAAAGGCTTTCTCGCAAAGCACAGGTTTATGGTGAGATAGACATAGCATGGCATGTTCTGCATGATGAGAATGTGGAGTGGCAATATAAACCAAATCCACATTGGGATCTTCCACCAGCTCTTGATAGCTTCCATATGCATGAGGAATTTGAAACTCCCGGGCAAATTCCATGGACTTCGTCATGGAACGGGAAGCTACGGCATACAGTGTGATCCCTGGCATTTGTTGTACAGTAGCTGCCATTGTGCGGGCAATATTACCTGCACCAAGAATTGCAAAATGACGACCCATAAATTACCTCCGTTTTGATTCTAGTGTGTACTGAGATGGTCCAGAAGCTTTTGAAAATATTGGGGCATAGGTGCTTCAAATTCTAAATAAGTGCCGGTTCTTGGATGAATAAAACCCAGAATATAAGCATGTAGTGTCTGGCCGTCCAGGGATGTTCCAAGAATCTTTTTCCCGTCCGGCCCGCCATATAAAGTGTCCCCTAAAAGAGGGTGTCCCAAAGCAGCCATATGGACACGAATCTGATGTGTACGTCCCGTTTCCAACTGGCATTCAATAAAGTCAAATCCATTTAATGAGCGCATGACCCGGTAATGGGTAACGGCCTCTTTTCCGCCATCTGTTCGAGTAGCCATCTTCTTTCTATCTACGGGATGACGGCCAATGGGTAAATGTACAGTGCCTTCTTCAGGCTGCAAATGACCAGTTGTAATGGCATAATATCTGCGGGTAAGGGTGTGGGCTTTTAACTGCTCGGAAAGGGACTGATGTGCCAGGTCTGTTTTGCATACGACCAGCACACCGGTAGTGTCTTTATCAATGCGATGCACGATGCCGGGGCGAAGGATTCCATTGATGCCGGAAAGGTGTCCTCGGCAATGGAACATAAGGGCATTTACCAAAGTACCGCTGTAATGGCCGGCAGCGGGATGTACGACCATGCCCTTTGGTTTATTGACGAGCAGAACATCTTCATCTTCATATAAAATGTCCAGAGGAATGTCTTCCGGAAGAATTTCAGGAGAAATACCGGGGGGAATTTCATATGCAATCAAATCCTCCCCACTCACTCTGTAACTGACTTTTTCCGCTTTTTGGTTGACCAGAACAAGCCCCTCTTTGACAAGTTTCTGAATATAGGTGCGGGTCAGCGTGTCCAGTTGTTCATTTAGAAAAACATCCAGGCGCTTACCTTCGTCTTCCGATTCAACTCTCAGATGGCCCATCGGCAGAATCTTCCTCCCTTCTGTTCTTTTTATGCAAAAATGAGAAGTCTTCATCTTTGTAGTAAAAAAGCAGAAAAATCAGCAGAAATACCATGGTAACTGTTACATAAATGTCTGCCATATTGAAAATAGGGAAATCAATGAGCTTGAAATAGAAAAAATCTACCACATAGCCCTGGCGCACCCGGTCTATCAGATTTCCAAAGGCACCGCTCAGGACAAAAAGCAACATAATGGATAATTTGCGATAATAACGTGTAAAAGGAAGCCGATAATACAGAAATAGAAAAATGAGGCAGATTAAAAGGGTGAACATCACAAAAAGGTACTGTCGCCCTTCCATTATACTAAAGGCTGCCCCCGTATTTTCAGCATAATGAAGTTCAAACACATTTTTCCAGATGACATATGGAGACTGTCCTTTCAGATGAACCACTGCCAGATGTTTTGTCCATTGGTCAAAAGCTGTCAGCAGGCCAACAACAAAAAGAAACAGAATCGATTTCTTTGCAATTATTTTCACGGTAGTCTCCTATTCCATAATATAACTTAAGGCTTCATCCATTTCTTTTTCTGTGACGGTTGTGTCGATAAAGGCGGATCCAATTTCTTTTAGTAAAATAAAACGAATTTGTCCGCCGTCCATTTTTTTGTCTGACTTGACATCTTCCAGAATGGCAGCCGGGTCCAGACCCTGGATGCGCACAGGCAACCGGTAAGATTCCAGGCAGTTTTCAATGTCTGTCATATCTTCATTGGACAGATAACCTCTTTTGTAAGAAAGATAAGCAGCCGCTACGCAGCCAACACTTACACACTCGCCATGAAGCCAGGAAAAAGCATATTGTTTTTCAATAGCGTGTCCTAATGTGTGTCCGAAATTCAACAGGGCCCGATTGCCTTTTTCAAAGGGGTCCTCTTCTACGATCTGCCCTTTTATTTCGCAACTTTTGCGAATCATCAGGGAGAGCGCATCCTGCTGTTGGGAAAAGACTTCTTCCATATGAACTTTTAACCAGTAAAAATAACTTCTGTCCTGAATCAGGCCATGTTTGATGATTTCAGCCATGCCGGAAAGATATTCTCGCTGAGGCAGTGTTTTCAGTGTGTGGAGAGACATATAGACCATAGAGGGCATATGAAATGCGCCGATCATATTCTTGTATTGTTGAAAGTCAACCCCTGTTTTCCCCCCAATACTGCTGTCCACCTGTGCCAAAAGGGAGGTGGGTACCTGAATAAAAGATATTCCTCTTAGATAGGTGGCTGCAGCATACCCGGTAAGATCTCCGGTCACACCTCCTCCCAAAGCAATCAACATATCTTTTCTGTCAAAATGGTACTGGATCAGATGTTGATAAAGTGCCTGCACGGTATCCAGATTTTTTTGGGATTCTCCGGCCGGAAAAACAAAGGTGGTCAGTTCACCAGCCTGATCCTTCAGGGCGCTAACCAGGGCCGACAGATGAAAAGAGGCCACATGACTATCGGATACAATACATATTTTTCTGTTTTGAAGGGAAAAGGGCCCAATCAGTGAAGCGAAAGCATCAAAAGAAGCCTCAATGTAAATGGAGTAGATGGGCTGACCCATCTGCTGGATGACAATTTTGTCCATGATTATCCTCTCGTAATTTTAAGAAATATAATGTGTCCAGGTAAGTACATACTTTCCGGATTTTGACATATGGGAAATACCCCGAAAGACAAATTTGCCTTTCCCACGAATGGTCAGCTGTTCGCCATCCCGTATGGGACGGGTGAAGCCACGCACTTCCATGCCATTTAAAAAAACTTTTCCTGCCTGAAAATAAGCCATGGAACCCTGGCGGCTGGTTTTTGTCAGTTGTGCGACAACGGCATCCAGACGAAGGGAAGCGACGGAGATACAAAGCTCTTCCGTCCTGGGCTGACATTCCTCCGGAACGTGATCTGTTCTGCTGATGTTTACGGGGGTATGTCTGACCTGGCCAAGTTGTTTTAAAATATAATCTCCTATTTCAGATTTGCAGACAATATATGCGGATGAATCAGGGCCGGGGAAAATATCTCCCACCACATCCCGATTCAACCCCAGATTCATAATTGCACCAAGAAAATCCCTATGCGTGAGAGACTCTCCAAATCGAGTTGATTTTGGGGATATATGCAGGATACACAAAGGAGCCTCCATATGATGCAAGGCTCCTTCAGGAAAAAATCCCGCTATCTTTCTTTCCGCAAATAGGGAACCACCAAACCATTCTGGTTCAATATGTCCCAAAGCCTGTAAATTAGTCTGAATGAGATGCTGCTCTGTCTCTGTCAGGAAATCCGAGAACACTGGCAAATTGTAACGTAAGGCCTGATCTGCCAGGTCCCGCATGCGGCGAAGACATAATTCTTCTTCTTTTCTCATTTTGTCAGATTAATTTTATCCAGTGTTCCCACATCGGATAACAACTCATCAAAGTCACCGGAAAGGTCTACGCTATCTGGTGTAACAATAAAAATACGACTGGATATCTTCTGCAGCTTGCCTTGAATGGAATAACAGGCACCGCTGACAAAATCAATGATACGCTGTGCTTCATCTGCATGCATGCCTTCCAGATTCAAAATGACTGCACTACCATTTAACAGGTGATTGACCACCAGGCTGCTGTCGTCATTATCCTGTGGAATTACCATACAAACTTCGGATTTTCTTCCTGCGCTTGTTCCTGCTCCTCTCATTGGCACCACCTTATCAAATAGATTTCCCCCTCTGCCACTTCTGGTGCTTTTGTCAGGAAGGCCGCTCTCCTCAGATTTGCTTTTCAATGCCTGTGGTCTGGATGAACGGGCTGGAATTTCATCCTGCTCTTCTGCATATTCGACATTTTTTTTGTTGCGAAATGGAGAACGTCGGCTGGGAGATTCATTTATAAAGAGGGAATCCTCACCATCATTTTCATCTTCAATGTAATCATCATAGTCTTCATCATATTCCTGGTCACCGCTGATATTCATTTTATCCATAAGTGAATTTAATAATCCCATTTTTACTTTATACCTCTACTTCCTTGCATAGTCTCGAACGCCAAAAATTCCAGTTCCTACCCGAACCATGGTAGCCCCTTCTTCAATTGCAACAGAGTAATCGTTTGTCATACCCATGGAAAGGGTATCCATGGCTATATTATCAATGTTTTTTGTATTAATGTCAACCAATAATTCGTGTAATTCACGAAATATCGGACGATTATCCTCTGGATTTTCAACAAATGGAGCAATGGTCATCAAACCTCTGACCCGCAGATGGGGCATAAGGGAAAGCTGGCGAAGCAATGGCTCCGCCTCGGCAGGAGAAAGACCGAATTTTGTTTCTTCTCCCGCAACATTGATTTCCAGAAGGATATCACTGATGAGATTTTGGGCTGCCGAAAGCTGTTCAATCTGCTGAGCAAGCCGAAGTGAATCTACAGAGTGAATTAAAGTCGTCTTCCCAATAATGTACTTGACTTTATTGCGCTGTAAATGCCCGATCAGATGCCAGGATAATGGGGGATTATGTTCGGAAAAACAGGCTATTTTATCCGTAAGCTCCTGTACTTTATTTTCACCAAAAACCAGCTGCCCGCAATTTATGGCTTCTGCTATGGCCGCAGGAGGATAGGTCTTACTGACAGCAATTAATGTAACCTCCTGTTCACGCCTTCCTGCTTTTCGACAGGATGCAGCAATTTGTGCTCTTACATGTTCCAGTTGTGCCTGAATCATCGATATAATAGCTCTCCTTCCTCCAGTTGTGCCCCATTCAGAGCGATATAGTCATGAATGGTAATGCCGTTTGACGTATTGCGCTCTACCACATAAAAGCCATCCGATGTTTCGGAAAGAATGATTACACGGCAGAAAACAGTATATCCTTTATTAATATTGTAAACGCCTTCAAGGGATGCAGTCTTCCCAACCATATATCGATCGGCAGAGTCCGGCATGATCAGATAGGTGCCAATGGAGAAGGCATCCGTGCTGACATAATAATAGTCATCATCTGATGCAAAGATATCCGTTGCGGTAAATTGCGTGGTAATGCCTCCATCAGTGTATACCTCTACCATGAAGCCCAGCTTGTTTTCATCACCGCCCTTAACACCGTAGGCTTTTGGAATCAAATAAAAATCCTTTGTGGTAACAGCAGATTTTGGTATTTTCAAACCAAGAATGGATTCTTTTCCTATGCGAAAACTGACATATCTGTCTTCCATAACCTGTTCCATGTTTGTGGAGAATGTGATTTTGCCAAGGTAACTTTGGTCACCAATTTTAATTCGGGAAAAGGTTCCGGAAAGAGAGATTTCGTCCTCACCCATGAGAATATCCATTGTGGTGCTGTCCCAGTAGGTTACAGTGTCTTCTTCATTCAAAGGAAAAATGAGTGACCATGTATTGTTATAGATGGTCCGGTAAATGATGGCATCTTCTTCATACATAATGCCCTTTTGCAATTCCTGAAGAGAATAATTCTTCAGATAGGCGGTATCGCCATTTACAGGCAGATAGGCAGAAGGATCAGCCTGAATCTGGTCATCGGTAAGAGATTCATAACCATCATAGGAAAACAAAATAAGTCCGCTTCTGTCTGCATCTATTTGGAGAAAATTAGACAGATCCACCTCGCCGGCAAGGCTTTCCAGGGCAGCCTGATTTACATAGGTCAGAATTTCTGACTGGAGAATCTGCTTATTGCTGTACACTGCAGAAAAATCCGAGGGAGAATATTGTATGACCATTTTGTGCAGTCGACTTTGAAGACTGGACAGCGTATCCTCTGACAAAGAAGTAATGGAGGCGGATACGGAGGAAAGCAAGGCATTAAAGGAGCCTGTTTCATCCAGCGTACAGACTGTGGTACCTACAGAGACGCGACTGCCATTTGCAACATAATAGTTCACATAGCCGGTAGAAGGTGCCAGGGAAAGGGTTTCATTTCGAAGAACAATTCCGGTATAGACCGTTTGGTCTCTGGAAACGGCGGTGGTCACTTCATATGTTTTAATTTGATCCTGTAATAGAAAGCGAATGCCAATAAACAGGATGTAGACAATGATGGCGATCAGCAAAACGGCTGAAAAATGAAGCGGCATTCTTCGCCTGTATGGAATAATATTTTGTTTGTTTCTGTTTTTTACGGAATTTCTTCCGGGTCTGGCATTCTGACCGGACCGTTTTCCTGTTTCTGTCACCATATGCTCCTAAATTTCATATCTTTTTGCAAAGGAAAACCACATAAATCCATATAAGATATGGGAATACCCTATAGCCCTCAGGTGGATTTATGTGGTTCAAACAATCAGTGGTTCTGTATTGGATTACAGTGCCGTTGTTACAAGGGAAATGGCGCTGGCTGGTAAATCGTCTTTGTCCATAGAGACACTTAAGGTCATATTTACGCCAAATTTTTCAGATAGATCGGAAAGAATTTGGATTTCATCCTGAAGTTCGTCAGGCTCCACATGAGCCAGCTTTAGAAAACTATCCAGAAACAAATGCTCTAAGTCATGATCCTGTGAAAGAATGCCGCATAAAAAACCGATAAAACCATCAAACGATTGAAAAGGGTATTCTGAGACATTGATCAGGCGAACCTTGTTGTTTAATTCATACATATGTTTTCCGCTTTTATCCAGATAACATATGCTCCCTTCTGTCTCTGCAACTGCGCCATTCGCAAGGGAAAGCAGAATTTTTGTTTTTCCCTTTCCTTTTCTTCCGGCAATTATTTGCACCATTGGCAGCCCCTCCTTACATGTTTTTACGAAAAACTCTTGTAGTAATTATAGTATACTCTACAGGAAAAAACAATCTCAATTTGAGATATTCCCGAACAAATCCTCCAAAGATCCGGCATAGGCCTCCCGCTTCAAATCGGACTGAATCAGGCCGAGATAAGCTCTGCCATTCAGATCCGTTGCATACACCACGCATGCGCCGCTATCATGGGCAGGGTCTCCGGTAAAGGCATAGATGGTACTCATCTGGGGAATGGTTATCAGACCAGTCAGATGAGGAAATGTACTTTCCCATGTAACAGATAAAGTCTCTCCGGAGGCATTCTGATAGGTACCCGTATAGCTTTCCGTGCTTAAAATCTGCCGAATGGTTTTATTGCCAAAAATACTTTGAAGCAAGAGATACTGGTCATACAACGTGCTGGTATTTCCATTGGATGCTGACCCGGTGACAGATTGAAAAACCGTATTTTCTGCCATCAGGGCCAACGCCCTTTCCTGAAGGACTGCTGCAGCATCCTCCGGGGTGTCTGCCAGAACTTTGGAAAGGGTAAGCGCAATATCATTTCCGTTGGTGAGTAAAAGGCCATATAAAAGTGTCTCTACAGACACCTGGTCTCCTTCAAGAAAACCGCCCAGCGGACCTGATGGGTCTGCCTGGGAAATTTCGTCGGATACGACAAGCACCTGATCCAGATCAGCCTGTTCGGCTATCAGTCCGGCCAGAAACAACTTGGTAAAATCTCCTGTGTTCATGGCCTGCAGGGCTCCCTCATGTAAAAGAACCTGATTGGCATCCAGGGAAACCAGAAGCCGGTACACCCCTTCGGTAACGACAGCATCTTCCGCATCCGTAATATAGGCGATGTTTCCAAAAGAATCTGTAATGCGGCCATCTGTCAGGGTATCTCCATAGAGAATGTCACTATTTCCATAGTTCTCCTGCGCAAAATCCGACAGAAAGGTACGGCCGGTTATATGAAAATATGAAAATACAGCTGCCAGAATAAGAATGGCCACAAGCAGGAGGAGCAGAACCGGTTTTAGTTTTTGTAATATTCTCGCCACTCCAGATCCCCTCTTTCCAAAGCCTTAATGAGAATTTCTCCCATGGCAATATTGGTCGCCAGCGGAATATTATGCAGGTCACACAGACGAAAAATATGGCTGACCTCCGGATCGTTGGACTTTGGAGACTGGGCATCCCTTAAAAAAATCACAAGATCCATCTGATTATTTTCAATTTGGGCACCTAACTGCTTTTCACCCCCTAGATGTCCGGGAAGATATTTGTGCACTGTCAGATTTGCGGCCTCTTCCACCAGCCTTCCTGTGGTTTCCGTAGCATATAATTGGTGCTTAACTAAAATATTCCGATATGCCAGGCAAAAGTTTTGCATAAGCTTTTTCTTGGCATCATGGGCAATCAGACCTATGTTCATAAAGACCCCCTAATCATGGTTTGCGTTTACCATAGTGTATCTATATCATAGTTTAGTATACGGTACTAGTCAATGAAAAATGTGTTCTTCTTTCGATTTCGGCGCTGCAGACCAATATTTAATACCACACCTAGGGTGATAAAATTGCTCATTAGGGAACTGACACCGTAGCTGACAAATGGCAGTGGTAAGCCGGTGTTAGGCATTATAAAGGTTGCTACCGCCACATTAATAAAAGTCTGGAAACCAATCATGGCGACGACACCCATGGCTATGTAGCGCCCCTGGGCATCTCTGGCATTTTTAGCAATGCGGAGACATTGATAGACAACTCCGGCAAGAAGCAGTAAAACAGCAACAGAACCAACAAAACCCAGTTCTTCACCAATAATAGTGAAGATAAAATCAGAATGGGATTCAGATATGAAATTACCGGATTTTACAGATTCAAAGGTGGTGGTATTAAGTCCTTTTCCCCAAAGGCCACCGCTTCCAATGGCCATGACGGAATTTTCCTGCTGGTACACACTGTCCTGATATTTCTCCGGATTAATGAAAGAAAGAATCCGGCGAGCCTGGTATTCATAGATAAGTGTCTGACCAGGCTGCATGATGGTATAGATGAACCATATGCTAAAAGGGATTCCGGCCAGTAAAACGCCACCAACTATTTTATAGCTGATACCAGCCACATAGATAACGGATAGACAGATCAGGGCAATGAGGACAGTTGTAGAAAGATTGGGCTGTGTCACGACCATATAAAGGGGAGGAAAAAGAAGGGCAACGATTGCCATCAGGCCGGGAAGCGTGTTCAGTCTGTCTTTTAAATAGCCAAGTACCGCTGCCAGGGAAATAATCAACGTGATTTTTAAAAATTCAGAAGGCTGAAGATTCCCAATGAGAGGAAGAGTAATCCATCTTTTGGCCCCACCCCGGACTTCACCGAAAAAGCGGACGGCCAAAAGCAGAAGAAAATTGCCAATATACAGAACTGGCCAGAATTTTAATAAAAGATGGTAATCCAGCAGAGACAGGATCAACATTAAAATAACGCCCAGAACAATTCCCAGGATCTGCTTGTTTTCAATGCCACTGTAGTAGTAGGACTGACTGGTGGCTGAGCGGATACAGAGAACACCAATTACGCTTAAAATGAGAGCAAAGAGAATCAGCAAGTAATTGTAATATCGAAAGTTGTATTTTTTCCAGGGCATAGAATGCTCCTTTCCATCTGAATAAAAGGTTATTTCCGGCCCTTTCTTACAGAGGGAACCGGCAGTCCGGTAAGCCGGCTGGCAGCCTGTTGCAAGGCCTGAAAAAAGGGGAGGGTATCTGGAAGAGATAAAATCCCTCCTTTTAGGGCACCTAGAATCTGAGGATCCTCAGGCACTTCTGCCAGGACTTCCTCTCCCAGCAGGGAGGTAATCTCCCCTTCCGACAAATGAAAACCTCTTTTTTTATATAGATCAGAAGTACGGTTAAGCAACAGATCTAGGGAGGTAATCCCTGCAGTTTTCCATAGGCCAATAATACGGTCTGCTGCCCGGATGGACAAACTGTCCGGCGTGAGGACTACCAGTCCCCGATCAGTCAAAGAACTGATGGACTGAAAGCCGTATTCAATGCCGGATGGACAGTCCAGAATTACAAAATCATATTGATTTCTGCAGGATGTCAAAAAGGGTAAAAAGGCCTCCTTTTTCAAGGCATTTTTTTCACGGGTCTGCGCAGTTGGCATCAGATGCAGAGAAGGAAGGCGCCTGTCGTATAACAAAGCCTTTTCAGCGGGACACTTCTGATTAAGGACATCCAGTAAATGGTATACAATTTGATTTTCCATGCCAAATACCAGATCCAGACTTCTTAATCCGGTATCCGTGTCAATGATCAGTACGGACTTTCCCATGCTGGCCAGAACCCGTCCAAGGCCTGCACTCAGCATGGTTTTCCCAACCCCTCCCTTTCCGGAAGCCAGAGCCAATATTTCCCCCATAAATGCTGTCCTTTCTCATTAGTCGATGACATTGGGCTGATTTCCCGAAAGGGCGTCATTTTCCAATATCTCATCCAGTGTAGTATATCCGTAATAGTAATTATAGATCTCATTTGCCAGGCTGGCAGTATGTGCAGAAGTATAGCCGTTTCGAATAGTGGTGGTCACGGATATTTCCGGATCGTCATAGGGAGCGTAGCTGACAAACAGGGCGTGATTCCCCCTTGTTTTATCCTCCTGAGCTGAACCGGTTTTTCCGGCAATTTCCACCTCTGTATCTGCAAAAATTGTTTTCACGGTACCCTCAGTGATAACATCTCTCATACCCTCCTGGACCAGTTTCCAGGTTTCATCAGAAATTTCTGTGATTTTGGTGCCCACGCTGTCATAGGATTTGACAATGGTTCCGTCAGATGTACGGACACTGTCCAAAAGAGTAAGGTCATACGCCGTACCGCCATTGGCAATAATGGATACATATTTAGCCATTTGCACGGTGGTATAGTTGTTTGTTCCCTGACCGATGGCTGAGGCAACGGGATATTGGGTGGAAATTTGAGGGGCATATTCGTTCAACTCGATGCCGCTGACGCTATCCAGGCCCAAAAGTTGGGCATAATATGCCAGACGACTGATACCAAGGGTTTCATTATAGGTCTGATTTTCTTCACTGCTAAGCCTGTATCCCATTTCGTAAAAATAATAGTTACAGGAATTGGCCAGGGCACCTGTTAAATTTAACAGACCATGCCCTGCATGAGTGGTCTCATAAATCCAGCATTTAGGATGATTATCCACTTTTTCATAGATACCTGTACAGTTGATATATTCTTCGGGAGTGACTACCCCATCTTCCAATGCAGCAATGGCTGTCAGCATTTTATAGGTAGAACCGGGAGAGGTTCTGGACTGTGTTGCATAATTGAATAAAGGATTGCTCTGGTCAGCCACCAGCTGAGCGTAATAATCTCCGTCAATGGACCCGGAAAACAGATTATTGTCATATCCAGGGTAGGAAACCAGGGCCAGAACATCCCCTGTATTAACATCCGTAATGACAGTGGAACCGGTGCAGGGATCCAGGGCCAGCTGGGAAGGGGTGATCTGAAGAGACAAAATACAATCAATCATAAAATTATAGACAGTTTCGCTGGAAGCTGTGGAGAGGGCCATGTAAGTGGCACTGTCTGCGTCCAGAACATCCTGATCATACAGGGCCATACAAATAAGATTTCCGGACAGCAGGTTCTGGTTTATCAGGGATTCTATGATGAAAGATGAAAATACTTCGTCCTCTTGCAGATCCAGCAAAAGCTCATCTGTAATATAGGCATAGATTTCGTCACTTTCAGCATATTTATCGGAAATACCCAGGTTTTCCGTAACAACCCATTGTTGAAGAATAGCCTCGTATATAAAAGCTCTCAGACTTGTGCTACCATCCTTCCAGGCCAGGTAAACTTCATTTGTCGTGTCAATCAGGCTTTCATCGATGAGGCCGGTCTCTTCCACCAGATAGGTATACGCAAAATCCATATACCCCTGCATGTCCTCGTCAAAGCTGTTATAAGCGGCCGGGTCAGACTGGGTCAGTTGCTGGTTCAGAAAATCCAGTACGGTGTTCATCTGAGAAGAAACAGTGGTATATATGCTGGCTTCTGCGTCACTGGCATCAGCTTCTCCCATATCGGAAAAAGATAGCACGTTATTGCTGAAAAGCTGATAAAAAACCTCTTTGATAGAGATGTTCAGATCCGCATTATTATCCGGGTCAATGTCTTCATTGACAATTTTATCTGCCAGTATTCCGGCAAGCGTCTGTTCCAAAAGGTTGTAGGTGGCAATCTGCAGGTCATGATCAATGGTCAGATATACATCCTGCCCGATTTCGGGCTCCGTAACAGAGACAATCTCCAGAATATTTCCGGTACTGTCCTTGTACATGGTCTGGGACCCTTTTGTGCCACTTAATTCCTGCTCCATAACAGCTTCAATACCGCTCTTTCCCACGATATCACCATTTTCATAGCTGTCGTCTTCCGCCTGCAGTTCTTCCAGTTCATCAGAAGAGGCCTTTCCCGTGTATCCGATGATATGGGCAAAATATTCCCCATCCGGATAGACTCTGACATAATCTTCTTCCACATCCACACCTGAATAATTTGCCGCCTGTTCAAGAACAGCTGCCTGGCATTCTTCGCTGACATCTGCTGCAATGGTGATAGACTGGTATTTCTTGTATTCATTTTCTTTCAGCTCCCACCGGATGTTTACAATACGATAGGCATCATAATCACTGACCTCCATGGAATTGCCATCGGCATCTGTCCAGGTATCAAAATAGAAATACTCTTTCAGCAGGGCAATGATTTCCAGGGGAGTCAGATTGGAAGGATATTTTCCCTCTGCGTCGTCCAGCTCACTGGTAGAGGAAAGACCATAAATATCCCTTAAAAGCCGATTCTTCTGGGTTTCTGATGTAATAGTAAATCCGCCATCTTCTGTATAGCTGATGGGCAGAGAAATGGAAATGTCTGTATCATATTGATCCAGAAGCTGCAACAACTCATAGATCATCTGGTTTTTAGCTGCGTTTTTTATGTAGGTTCCGTTGTCAATGAGGGTTACGGAGTAAGACAATTCATTGTAGGCCAACAGGACTCCATTGCGGTCATAAATATTGCCCCTGGCTGCCTTGAGGGTAACGGTGGTCAGTGTCTTTTGAATATAATCCTGCTGATGGTCTGCCTGCTCAATAATCTGGAGCTGATACAGTCGTGCCACAAGGGCAATAAAGGCAATACATAAAATCAGAACAATAGGAAACATTCTGGATTTAATGACCCGAATCAGATAATCCCGAATGACCAGCATAAGATCTTTAAACAAATTTCAGCTCCCTCCTCTTCTCATGGAGGAACATACGGTTATGAAATAACAGCAGTCCCCCGTACAGCAGCACGGATAAAATCATGGTAATGACCAGTTCCGGCAGAACAATGTTTTGCATGTAACCGGACAGGTACAGACGCCCTCTCAGGGCAAAACTGAAAAGAAAAATATAAGCGTGGTACAGAAATTCGGATAATACAGTGAAAATCAGGGGAATAAAAGGCACATCCGTTACCACTCGCTGGCAGGCAAAGCCGGTCAGATAGCCGGTAAGCGCATAAATCAGCACAAAATAGCCGGGAATGCCTCCGGAAAAAATATCCAGCAGCAAACCACAGCCCAGACCCGTAAAGCCCCCTTCTGTATGGCCCCTGAAGATGGCGATAGAGAAGGTGACCACCAGAAGCAGATTGGGAGTAGTTTGCAAAAGGGGAAGAGACGGAAAAACAATACTTTGCAGCATATAAGTGAGCAGGATAATGACCCCGGTTAAGCATGTACGCAGCATATAGAACCTCCTTTTTTCCTGATTCGCTAGTTTGATCCGGTGGATTTTAATGTGGTGATGACCAGAACTTCGTCAATATGGCTGAAATCAGCAGCAGGAATCAGATATCCTGACTGGGTGAGGTTATTGGCATCCGTTTCCAGCTGGGTGGCATAGCCAATCAGAAGGCCGGGGAGGTACTTACTGCTGATATTGGAGGTGACAATGGCATCATATTCGGATATTTCCGCATTTTCCTGAATGTAAAAAAGGCGCAGGTACCCCTCGTCCAACAGGGAAAGATCGCCACCCACGTAACATTCATCCCGGGTCTTCTGGCTTACCGCTGCAACATTCATGGAATCGTTAATGATTGAGGTGACAATGGCATAGTCAGAGCCCACTTCCGTAACAATGCCCAGGAGACCGTCTCCATTTATCACGTTCATATCTGTCGCAATGCCGTCGTTACTCCCCTTGTCAATGGTAAAGGTCTTGAACCAGTTGGTGCCATTCTTAGCGATGACATTAGCTCCCACCATTTCATAATCGGTATAGGTATTCTTCATTTCCAGTAATTCTCTGAGACGCAGCAGTTCATAACGGTTGTCTGTCTGCTCCTGGACAGAGGCCTGCAGACTGTTGTTTTCTTCCTCCAGAGACTCTATCTGAGCCAGAAGATCACTCACCTGGCTGGCATGGGCCCGACGATCCGAAATCCAGTCTCCCACAGCTTCCACCCCTTTGGCGGCAGGCTGAATGACCTTGAAAAAAGTATCTTTAATGGCAGTGATGGTATATCCTCTGGCGTAGGTGACTGCAACAACTGACAGACACAGTACAACAAGGCCGATTACAATATATTTGATTCGGGCTAGAATCCGGGTGCGTTTTTTCATGGTAAATATCCTTGTTCTTTTAAACTGATAAAGGCGCTATGGCCAACGACAAGATGATCCAGCAAACAGAGCCCCACAAGGGATGCGCCGTCTTTAAGGCGACGGGTGGCCAGAATATCCTCTCTGCTGGGAGTAGGATCTCCGCTGGGGTGGTTATGAATCAAAACAAAAGAAACGGCTTCCCTGCGAAGTGCTTCCAGTAGAATTTCCCTTGGACTGATGAGGGACATGTTTACGGTACCTTTGGTAATCAGGGAATCTCCTATACGGCGGTTTTTGGTATTCAGGTAAACACACCAGATTTCCTCCACTTTACAATAACGCAACTTTTCCATGTAGAATTCGCCGATGGCCTGGGGGGAATTCAGTAATTTCCCCTCTTCTCTTCCGGACATGGCCATACGCCGGCTTAGTTCGGCAAGTGCAAGAATCTGAATGGCTTTCACAGGGCCAATGCCCTTAATTTGCCTGAGCTGTTCCGCTGACAAATGGACAAGGCCCAAAAGCCCTTTTTCCGGAACAACGGAAAGCAGTTCTCTTGCCAGGTCAACGGAATTTTTATCCCGTGTACCGGAGCGTAAAAGAACTGCCAGAAGTTCAGCATCTGTCAGGGCCTCCGGGCCATGCCTCCTGCAACGTTCATAGGGGCGCTCACCAGGGGGCCATTGTTTCATTGTGGTTTTTCTTTCCATATCTTAGCCTCTTTCCTCTCTCTGGCGCAGCATAAGATACGGCTTAAGTTTAGCACAAATCAGGGCAGGTGTATAGTGAACAATTATGAAGGAAATTGTATGGGAAAATATACATTTTTAAAGCATAACGAGACCTTTATCTACCAGCTTTTGCAAAGACATCAGAATTCCCAGTTTTGCGTGATACCAGGTAAGGCCCCCCTGAAAATAAACTGCATAGGGTTCTCTTATAGGGGCATCTGCACTAAGTTCAATGGAAGCGCCCTGAATAAAGGCACCGGCGGCCATGATGACCGGGGAAGCATACCCTGGCATATCCCAGGGTTCCGGCTTCACATGGCTGTCCACAGGGGCAGCAGCCTGAATCCCTTCACAGAACCCAATGACCCCTTCTGCACTTCCAAGCGTTACAGCCTGTATGATGTCGTGGCGGATTTCTTTGGAGGAGGGAAAAACAGGAAAGCCCAGTGACTCATAGAGGGCGGCTGCAAATACAGCCCCTTTTACAGCGGAAGCCGTTACGGTGGGGGCAAGAAAAAGCCCTTGATAAAAGGCGGGCAATACCCCCAGATTTGCACCGACCTCCCGCCCCAGTCCTGGTGCGGTCAGACGAAAAGCTGCTCTTTCCACCAGATCCTTGCGCCCTGCGATATAACCACCTGCAGGCGCAAGTCCCCCACCCGGATTTTTGATTAAAGATCCAACTGTCAGATCTGCACCCACATCAGAGGGTTCTTTCACTTCTACAAATTCTCCATAGCAATTATCCACCATTACCAGAATGTCCGGTTTTAAGGCTTTAAGGTAGGCAATCAGCATGCCAATCTGTTCCACGCTGAAAGTTGGCCTGGTCTGATACCCTTTAGAACGCTGTATGGCGGCCATTTTGGTCTTTGGAGTGATGGCATGCCGAATTTTTTCATAGTCAAAACCACCATTTTCCAACAAATCCACCTGCCTGTAACTTACGCCGTATTCGGCCAGAGACCCAGGACTTTTCCGAATGCCAATCACTTCTTCCAGGGTGTCATAGGGCTTGCCGGCGGGCGCCAACAGTTCATCCCCCGGTAAAAGACAGGCCCCCAGGGCCAGAGCCAGGGCATGTGTTCCACAGGTGATCTGAGGACGGACAAGAGCGGCCTCTGTGTGGAACAGATCTGCATAAATCTTCTCCAGGGTATCTCGACCATGATCGTTGTAACCATATCCGGTGGATGGAGAAAAATCGCTGTCACTGACCTTGTTTTTTTGAAAAGCACCAATTACCTTTATCTGATTAATTTCTGCAATCTGTTCGATATCCTGAAAGGTGTCCTTAAGATCTCCAAGGATTTTTTCACCTATCTGATACACTTCTTCGGAAATGCCATTGTGTAAATAAATCTCTTTTCTATAGCTGTAACTGTTCATGCTGATTATGCGTCCCTTTTCTGTAGATAGTCTGTCCATTTTTCCAGCAAATAAGCGGCAATTGCCGCTTCATCGTAGGAAAATCGCTCTTTATCGACCCAAAGCACTCCCGTTTCTCTGCGGAACCAGGTCAGCTGCCTTTTTGCAAAATGCCGGGTGTTTTTTTTGATGTTTTCCACTGCCTCCTGGAGCGGGCAGCGGTTTTGCAGGTAGTCCAAAATTTCTTTATAACCAATGCCCTTCATGGAGGTTTCCTCACCGGTCAGTCCCATTTCGCATAGGTTTTTTACCTCGTTGGTCAGGCCTTGTTCCATCATACTGTCCACCCGTTGGTTTATACGGGTGTAAAGCATCTCCCTTGGCATGGTCAGCACCACATAAAGAGCCTGAAAAATCGGTTCTTTCTGTTGTTGCTGCTGATTGTGCAGGGAAATTTGTTCTCCGGTCTGCAGATAATATTCCAAGGCCCGAATCATTCGTTTCAGGTTCTGGGGGGGAATACGGGCCGCACTATCCGGATCTACCTGTTTAAGCCGAAGATACAACGCCATGGGACCCTCTTCTTCGGCCTGGAGCCAAAGCTGACGGCGCAGGACCGAATTTTCTCCGCTGTCTGAGGAAAATTCTACGCCCTTAAGCAGTGCCTGGATATAAAACCCCGTTCCCCCAGTTAAAATAGGCAGGTGGTGCCTGCCCTGTACCTCTTTGATCGCAGCAAGTGCAAGCTTTTGAAAGCGGAACACGTCAAAGGGTTCCTGAGGGTCCAGCACATCAATCAAGTGATGGGGAATACCCTCCCGTTTTGAAAGGGGAAGTTTGGCAGTTCCGATGTCCATACCCCGATATACCTGCATGGAATCCGCACTGATGATTTCTCCGTTAAGGGCTTTTGCCAAAGTAAGGGAAAGGGCTGTTTTTCCGGCGGCAGTGGGGCCTGTCAGAATCAAAAGGGGACTCTTCTCCTTTTCCATTTTCATCTATACAATCCTCTTGAATTTCTTTTCCAGTTCATATTTGCTCATCTGAATGATTGTGGGGCGACCGTGTGGGCAGGCGTAGGGATTGTCCAGCGTCATTAATTCATCAATCAGAGCCATCATTTCCTGTTCTGTCAGGCTATGATTGCCTTTTACGGCGGCTTTACAGGAAAGTGTTGCAATACGGTGTAAAACGGTATCAGGGGCACTTCCCTCCCGCATATCTGCCACACTGTCCAGAAGCTCTAAAAAAACATCTTTATCCTGCACTCCGAACAAATTGGATGGCACTGCCCTTACGCAAACGTCCTTTTGGCCAAAATCTTCTATTTCAAAACCAAAACGGCTGAACACATCCATATAGTGGTGCAGGGCGGCTTTTTCGCTGTCAGAAAGGGTCACAATTACCGGCGGAGAGATATACTGGGACTCTACGGTCCTTTCTTCAAAAGCTTTCAGCGTTCGTTCATAAAGAACCTTTTCATGAGCCGCATGTTGATCGCAGATGTATAAGCTGTCCTGGTATTCCAACAGGCAGTAGGTATCAAAAAGTTGACCGATGTATCGATGGGATTTCCTGGCCTTTTCCCCAAGGAGTTTATCGTCCCAAAGAGAAAGCTGTTCTCCGCCTGAAGGAAGATCCTTTTGAGATGGAGGCGAAGACTCCCGCAGAACCATAGGCATATCACTGGATTCAGGGACCTGAGGAGGAATTCTCTCTGTGTCGGGGGGGAGAGAGGGGGTGCCACCCGGCTCTGAAGGTAACCGTTCTGAATTTTGCACAGGCTGGCTTCCCATCTGATGAAGAATTCTCAATGCCTCCCCGTCCATTCTCCTTTTTTCAAAGGGTTCGACATGTTCTTTCTGGGGAACCCTGGCAGGAGGCGTGGGGGGCTTTTCACTGGAAAGCTGTACTGGCGGAATATGCTCTCCTCCGGCAAGGGTTTCCATTAAGACAGAAACCAACTGTCGATACAGAAAGGCTTCTTCTTTAAAACGCAGATCCATTTTGGTCGGATGAACATTCACATCAATACGATCAGGAGAAATTTGAAGATGCAGAACCGTAAAGGGATATCGGTGGAGCATCATGTAGGGCTTATAGGCCTCTTCAATAGCTGCAGTTATCAATTTACTCTTTACATAGCGTCCATTGATAAAATAATTTTCATAGCTTCGATTTGCCCGGGCAATCACTGGCTTTCCAATATATCCTTCCACTTGAAAATAGGGAGTATCTCCTCTGACCGGAAGAATCTGGGATGATATTTCCCTTCCAAAAATGGTGTAAATCAAATCTTTGGTGGAATCACTTCCCTTGGTAAACAGACGGGTCTGACCATTCATCAGAAGCCGAAAAGAGAGTTGGGGATGGCTTAAAGCCAGCTTTTCCAACCAGTCGGCAATATAATTTCCCTCTGTCTGAGCCGTTTTTAAAAAATTCCTTCGGGCAGGCGTGTTAAAGAAAATGTTGCGGGCCACAAAAGTGGTGCCGTCCGGAAGGCCCATTTCTTTTGTGCCCAGGACCTCTCCGCCTGCTATTTCATAACATATGCCGGAAATGGCATCTGCAGTTTTGGTCAGCAGTTCCACCTGGCAAACGGCGGCAATACTGGCAAGGGCCTCTCCTCTAAACCCAAGCGTATGAATATCCATCAGATCTTCCGGACGGCGCAGTTTACTGGTCGAATGGCGCAGAAAAGCCAGGGGGACTTCTTCTGCCGGAATGCCGGTGCCATTATCTGTCACGCGGATCAGCGAAAGGCCTCCATCCCGAATTTCTACCGTAATGGCCGTAGCCCCCGCATCAATGGCATTTTCACATAGTTCCTTCACTATAGAGGCAGGTCGTTCAATCACCTCACCTGCCGCAATCTGATTGATGGTATTTTGATCTAATAGCAAAATGGCTGGCAAAATATACCTTCTTTCCGTAATTATCCCTTAAAGAATTATCCCTTAAAGCGGTTCTTCAGTTTTGCCTGTATCTGAAATAAGAAATTCAGGGCATCCAGAGGCGTCATCTGACTAATTTCCAAATCAGATATTTCTTGTACAATCCCATCTGCCGAGACGGTGTCAAAGAGGGTAAGCTGGTTTACATCCACCTCATCCGGCCGGGCTATGTGATGCTTTTTCCCTTCTTTTTTGCCAGACTGCCCCAGTTTGGCAATTTCTCTGGCCTGTTGAGCAATGTCCGCATCTGTTAGTTCCTCTAAAAGCTCTTTTGCCCGGTCTATTACCCGATCCGGTACGCCTGCCAGCTTAGCCACCTGAATACCATAGCTTTTGTCCGCACCGCCCTGAATGATCTTGCGAAGAAAAACGATGTCTTCCCCCTGTTCTTTTACTGCGATACAGTAATTGTGCACACCGGAAAGGGTCCCTTCCAGCTCCGTCAATTCGTGGTAGTGGGTGGCAAATAGCGTTTTTGCACCCAGAATACGGGTGTCGCTAATGTACTCCACAACGGCCCAGGCAATGCTTAATCCGTCAAAAGTGGAGGTGCCTCTGCCAATTTCATCCAGAATCAGCAAGCTTTTGGAGGTGGCATTGCGCAAAATATGGGAAACCTCGGTCATTTCCACCATAAATGTACTTTGACCACTGGCCAGATCATCTGAAGCCCCCACACGGGTAAAAATACGGTCACTGATACAGATATTGGCAGAGTCTGCAGGCACATAGGCACCCATCTGTGCCATCAGGGCAATAAGGGCCACCTGGCGCATGTATGTGGATTTTCCTGCCATATTAGGGCCCGTTATCACGGCTACCCGATTCTCCTGATCATCCAGATAGACATCGTTTGGAACAAAGCGATCCTCAGAAATCATCTGTTCCACTACGGGATGCCGACCACCACGCACTTCAAGGATTCCTTTTTCATTGATTTCAGGCCGACAGTAACGATGCCGTTCTGCGGTCAGGGCCAGGGATACCAGTACATCCAAAGCCGCAATAGCCTGGGCAGTTGCCTGGATCCGCTCCACCTGAGCGCCAATCTGATCCCGAATGTCGCAAAAAACCTGATATTCCAGATTGTATAGTTTGTCTTCTGCACCAAGAATGATGTCTTCCAGTCGTTTCAGTTCCTCCGTGCTATACCGTTCAGCATTAGAAAGGGTCTGCTTGCGGGTATAATGGGCGGGAATATCCATTTTATTGGAATTAGGGACCTCCAGATAATAGCCGAAAACTTTATTGTATTTCAGCTTCAGACTTTTTATCCCGCTACTCTCCCGTTCTCTGACTTCAAGTTCTGCCAGCCAGGTCTTTCCCTCAGCCTTAGCTTTTCGGATATAGTCGATATCCGGATGAAAGCCATCCTTGATAATCCCCCCTTCCCGGACAGAAATAGGCGGATCTTCTACGATGGAAGCTCCGAGCAGATCAGACAGATCCGTCAAAGGGTCAAGTTCCTTTTCCAGTTGCTGTAAAAGGGTACTGTTAAATCCTGAGAGAATTTGATGAATGGGGGGCAGCATTTCCAATGAACGGAGAAAAGCAATTAAATCTCTGGGATTGGCGCTTTTATAGCTGATTCTTCCGATAAGGCGTTCCAGATCATAAATGGCACGCAGATATTCCCTGATTTCCTCCCGATCCACATACCGTTCCATCAGTTCGGCAATGCCATCCTGACGGGCCAGAATGGCATTTTTGCTGACAAGGGGCTGTTCCACATATTTGCGCAACAATCTGGATCCCATTGCCGTTCCGGTCTTGTCCAGTACCCACAGAAGGGATCCCTTTTTCTGCTTCTCCCTAAGGGTTTCTGTTAATTCCAGATTTCGTCTGGTGGCAGTATCCAGAAGCATATAACGTCCAGTAGTGTATACCTGAAGATGAGAGATATGCGCCAGGTCATTTTTCTGTGTTTCAAACAGGTACTGTAACAATGCACCGGCACTGAGCGTCCCCCCTTCAAAGGACTCCAGGCCAAGGCCTTGAATGGACGCCGCATGAAAATGGGTTTCCAACACTTTTTCGCAGGCGTCATCAGAAAAATAACGGTCCTCCAATACAGTCTCCGAGAAAGAAAGACGTTGATGTAAAATCTCAAAATCCAGTCCGCTTATGCCCAAAGCCTGGTTGGAAAGAATTTCTGCAGGAGAAAACCGATAGATTTCGTCATATAGATTTTCCATTCGGCTGACCTGGGTCACAAAAAATTCTCCTGTGGATATGTCACAGGCGGCAAGGCCAAAAACACCATCCAGATAAGTAATACACAGAATGTAATTGTTGCGGCCTTCTTCCAGCGCATTGGGAAGAATATTGGTGCCGGGGGTAACAACACGAATGACTTCTCTTTTGACAAGGCCCTTTGCCAGCCTGGGATCTTCTACCTGCTCAACAATGGCCACTTTATATCCTTTTTTTACCAGTTTATCCAGGTAAACTTCTGCAGCATGGAAAGGCACGCCGCACATGGGAGCCCTTTCCTCCAGACCGCAGTCTCTTCCTGTCAGGGTAATCTCCAACTCTCTGGAGGCCAGAAGGGCATCTTCAAAGAACATTTCATAGAAATCTCCAAGCCTGTAAAAGAGGATACAATCCTTGTACTGGGCTTTTGTTTCCATATACTGCTGCATCATCGGTGATAACTTAGCCATGAATCCTGCCTTTATCCTTCCACAATATGTCCAAAATAATAAAATCTTTTTGCCTCATCCAGGTATACCTGCTGGTAAGAGCCAATCAGAGAATCATCCCCTTTAAAATGTACAGTACTATTATTTCCAAGACGACCTGTGAGCATGGAAGGGTCCTGCTCATTTACATTTTCCACAAGGACTTCCTGGACCTGTCCTTCCAGTGCAAGACAGGCAGTGGAAGAAATATCCTGGAGTAATTTTAACAGCCGGTCAAAACGGGCATGCACCACTGCGGGAGGCACCTGATCTGCCATAGAAGCTGCGGGAGTGCCGGTTCGTTTGGAATAAATAAAAGTGTATGCACTGTCAAAACGAATCTGCTCTACCACCTCCATGGTGTCGGCAAAATCTTCCTCTGTTTCCCCGGGAAATCCCACAATGATATCTGTGGTAATAGAAATTCCAGGAATTCTTTCCCTTATTTTTCTGGCAAGAGCAAGAAACTGCTCTTTCGTGTAATGCCGGTTCATACGGCGAAGAATCTGGCTGCTACCGGATTGCAGGGGTAAATGAATGTGCCTGCAGATTTTATTTGATGAAGCCATAACTTCAATAAGTTCATCGGACAGATCTTTGGGATGAGAGGTCATGAATCGAATTCTTCGTATGCCGGGAATTTCGGTCACTTTTTTCAGTAAAGCAGCAAAGGTCATGGGAGACTGCAGATTTTTACCATAAGAATTCACATTTTGGCCTAGCAGCATCACTTCCGTTACGCCATCTTCTGCTATGCGGGCAATTTCGGCCAGAATATCTTCAGGAGAACGGCTGCGTTCTCTTCCCCGCACATAGGGAACGATGCAGAAGGTGCAGAAATTATTGCAGCCAAACATAATGTTCACACCTGCTTTAAATGAAAATTTACGCAGTGAAGGCAAATCTTCTACAATGGCGGTGCTCCCCTCCTCCACATCAATGATCATTCGGTCACTGCTCATGCGCCGATACAAAATTTCTGCCATTTTGTAGATGTTGTGGGTGCCGAAGACCATGTCAACAAAATTATAGCTTTTACGTATCGTCGCTACCACATTTTTCTCCTGCATCATACATCCGCAGAGCGCAATCATCATATGTGGTTTTTCTCTTTTTAAACTATTTAAATATCCAAGCCGCCCATAAACCTTCTGATTGGCATTCTCCCTGACCGTGCAGGTGTTATAGACAACCAGATCGGCTTCCTCTTCGTGAGGCGTTTCCTCAAAACCGATTTGTAAAAGAATGCCCAGAAGTTTTTCGGAATCTTTAGCGTTCATCTGACATCCTACCACCAGATTATAAACCCTGGGGGTGTGCCCAAGTCGCTGACCAAGGTCTGCCACAAGGGGCTTTGTCTTCTCTATAAAGTAATATTGGCGTTCCGGTTCTGTTTCAGGAGGAGGCCCCTGTATGTCCGGATGTTTCCATTCAAAGGTGCTTTGCATGCTTTTCCTTTCTAACGTACCTGTCCATCTCCGTAAATAATGTATTTGGTGGATGTCAGCTCCTTTAATCCCATTGGCCCTCTGGCATGAAGTTTCTGGGTGCTGATCCCGATTTCTGCTCCAAAGCCGAACATGAATCCATCTGTAAAACGGGTTGAAGCATTGACATATACGGCGGCAGCATCTATCTCCTGGAGAAAACGCTGGGCATTGTGATAGTCTTTTGTGACTATGGCTTCTGAATGACCGGTATTGACACGGTTAATGTGAGCAATAGCTTCATCAATGCCGGAAACTGTTTTTACAGATAATTTTAAATCCAGGTATTCTGTGCGAAAATCCTCCTCCGTGGCCGGAAAAATCATGTCACTGTATCGGCAGGCAAAAGAATCACCTACCATTTCCACCCCTTCAAGGGCCAGACGTTCTGCAAGAACAGGAATAAAAGACTGGGCAATGTCTTGATGAATGACAAGGGATTCCACCGCATTGCAGGCACCGGGGCGCTGGAGCTTTCCGTTCAAAATAATGTTAATGGCCATATCAAAATCGGCAGTGGCATCTACGAAAACATGGCAGTTGCCTGTACCTGTCTGAATAACAGGAATGGTACTGTTTTGAACAACTGCCTGGATGAGGCTGGCTCCTCCCCGGGGGATCAGCACATCTACATAGGCATTCATTTTCATAAAAGCGTTTGTCGTCTCCCGATCCGTGCTGGTAATGAGCTGCACCGCATCGGCCTGTACACCACTGG
>CAYRQT010000007.1:27891-32579 GCA_964426655.1 uncultured Cuneatibacter sp.
TGTCAGGGCCCGGCGAAGGACTTCCACAATGGCTGTATTGGAATGGATGGCATCCTTCCCTCCTTTTAAGATGACCGCATTGCTGGTCTTAAAACAAAGGGCAAAAGCATCGGCGGTTACATTTGGCCGGGATTCGTAGATAATACCGATTACACCAATGGGAACCCGTTTTTGACCGATAATCAGTCCGTTGGGGCGCTGTTTCATGTAGAGGACTTCACCTACCGGGTCATCCAGATTTGCCACAGCCTGTAAGCCCTCCGCCATTTCTTTAATGCGGGCGGGAGTAAGTCTTAACCGATCCTGCAGGGACTCCTTCATGCCGGCCGAACGGGCCTGTTCCATGTCCAGAGCATTTTGTTCCAGAATATAAGATTCATTGCGCAAAATTTCCCGGGATGCCTCTTCCAGACAGGTGTTTTTGCTTCTGGTAGAAACGGTATTCAAATACAGAGCGGTTTCTTTTGCTTTTTTACCCATATCTTCCAAAGTCATCATTCTGATCCCTCCTTAATGGGAAATAAAGATTTTTCAGTCAGTAAAAACTGCATTGGCATGTCATAAATATCCGTGGGCAGGGAAGAAATCATCCACTGGGATGGCACAATCCCAATGCGCCATCCCAGTGGATGGGTGGAAAGATAGCGGTCGTAATATCCGCCACCATACCCAAGACGGGCTCCTTTTCGGGAAAAGGTAAGACCGGGAATAAGGAGCAGGTCATTTTTTTCAGGAAAAAGAGGGGTATTGCCTGCTGGTTCCCGAATACCCTTAAATCCAGGTAAGAGAGGAAAATCCGCCCTTTCGGCCGGATAAAAGTCCATTATACCTTTCCCTTGACAACGAGGAAAACAGGTCGTTTTTCCTGCTTCCCAAAAAAAGGAAAGCCAGTTATCCGAAGGCACTTCCCCAAAAGAAGAGGCATACAGAAAAATACGACCGGCATCCTGATAGAGGGGACTTTTTAAAAGGTGGGATAGCATTTCTCTGCTGATGTGTTCCAGGCTGTTTTCCGATATTTCCTGACGCTTTTGCTGCATAAGCTGCCGAAGGGCAGATTTATTCTGATTTTGGATATCTTTTATCATGACGTTCCTTTACATCCACAATGGTGCCATCCGGGTTCTTGATTTTGATTTTGTGGAGGGTATGTCGTAAATTTTCTTTGTAGGCGGCAATGTAAGCCTGCCTGAGCAGCGACTGCTCCTGTTCTTCATCGGGAGTCAGTCCTTCTGACTGGGCCTTGGCATACAGCGCATTGATCCTGGCAATCTGATCTGCATCCATGTCGATGATCCTCTTTTCTGCTTTCTTTTTTTGATAATTATTTTATTGCTCTGCCAAAAAAGCCATTAGCCTGGGGAAGGCTTCTGCCATCAGATCATATCCATGCTGATAGAAGGCCTGTAAATCGGCTTCTGTATTCCCTAACCGTTTGACCTCCGGCATTTCAGGACGGAGTACGAATACTTTTCCGGCTGCTTCCAGTCTCTCCACTTCCTTCAGAGTCCGATTGTAGATATAACTGCGCATATGCATTTTTCGGATCATGTAGGGATACTTACGATATATGCCGATTACTGCTTTTTCTGCAAGTTTATTTCTGGATTTCTGATACCCTTCCCTGCGGGTAAGGATAATAACGTTTTTCTTATATCCTCTGGACATGGCCCGTCGGACGGGGATGGAATCGGCAATACCTCCATCCATGTAAGGCATCCCCTGCAGTTCAACTGCCGGAGAAATTAAGGGAAGGCTGCAGGAGGCCCGAAGGATTTTCAGCAACTCATCTCTGTCTTCCCGGTTGTCCATGTATTCTGCTTTTCCGGTAATACAGTTGGTCACCACAAGGTCGGCCTGAATGGGCGAAGTAAAATAGGTATCAAAGTCAAAGGGATAGGTTTCATAAGCATAAGTGTTGAATATTTTCTCCATATCCATCAGACTGTGTTCATGGAACAGGGTCCAGACTTGCTCTGTGGGACTGGCCTTGTAGGGAAGAAAGGTTTTAAAAGTTCTTCCAGGCTGTCTGGCAATGTAATCCACTGCATTGCATGCGCCTGCAGAAACGCCGGCAACATAGGGGAAGTAGATTTCTTTTTCCATCAGATAATCCAGAATTCCAGCGGTAAAAACCCCGCGGTTTCCGCCACCTTCCAGAATCAGCCCAACAGAGGGCATGTTTTCCTGTATTTTTTTCCACATATTGGCTCCTTTCCGGACCATTAGTAAACAAACAGATAGAAATATTTTTTGGATGTGCTGATACACTGTATGCGTCTGCAAGGTCCCCTGCTAAGAAGCGACATATTGGGATACTGATACATCTCGTAAAAATGTCGACTTTTCTTCAGCAGCCCGGTGCGGTCAAAGGTGGTAATAATTAAATTTTGTTCAATGGCCTGAATATTCACACCCTTTTTAAATTGCAGCTCCACCTGGTTTTGGGAGAAATTGTACAGTGCCAGATAATCTTCCTTTTCATGCAGAATATATGGCGTTTTATTTAAAATAAAAGCCCTGGCCATTTTCAGATCCTTTGCATAGGACTCGTTTCGGCATACAATGGATTCCTTTGTAACAAAATTATAAAAAACCAGCTCTTCCAACAGCGGCATGCGTCGTATGCGGGAATAAATTAGATAGCTTCCCTGTTTTTCCATATAAGGAATGCTGGCCTGATAGTGGCACTGGTCCACAATTTCCATGTTCGCTTCGTTGTTTTTCATCATGATATCGGATATGAACTGTGTTATAGTGACAAGCCCTGTCAGTTCCAGTGCACAATCCGCCTTTTCAACATAAGAAAAATCATTCTCCAAAGCCAGCGAATACCCAATTTTAATGGCACAGACATTGGTGGCAATGGGGATAATGGACATAATGCCATATTGAGAAATAAACTCCTCTTCTACTGGATAAAAAACCTGGTTGCGAATATCCAGAAGCTGCAGGCGAAAATGGAAATAACCTTCTCTTCTGCCGCTGGGAGAAAGTCCAAAATCAGCTTCCTGAAGCAGCAGATAATGGTTGTTTAATATCCCCACCGTCAATTGCCTGGCGTGATGGTATTCTTCCAGGGAACCGGAAAATACATAGATAAAATCATGGGTGCCCGTCTCTATATTGTAGCGGCACAGTTTAAAAATACCTTCCTGAGGAACCTGACTAGGCTGAATGGTAAAAAAATAAACGCTGTTTTTTTGCTTTTCTCCGAAAAAAAGGCGCCCCACTTCATATTTTGGTAGCTCCGGAAGAATTTCTTCCTTAAGATTTTCTTTTACATGATAGAGAAACAACCGGCATGGCGTAAAAGGGATGGGAGCTCGAGGTTCCTCAAACAGGACGCTCATGACACGTCCCTCCTCAAGGCCGAAACAGGTCTCCTGGTTTGTCATGCGAACTATGCGGATATCCAATTCATCACCTCACAAATCAGTCTGCAATATAATTGACCAGATCAAAATCTTTTTCCTGATGTGCCACAAAAAGAGTCCCCACATCTTTTCCGCCGATAATGTCTAGAAGGATATGAACGTCTTCCCCGTTGGCGATGACCATATCTGCACCGGAATTAACGGCAATCCGCGCAGCACTGAGTTTGGTGCTCATGCCCCCGGTTCCCAGCTTACTGGAAGAGGTGCCCTTTCCCATGCCCAGATAGGCCTCTGATATGGCAGGGACAACGGAAATGAAGCGAGCATCTGCATTTGCGTGGGGATCATCTGTGTAGAGACCATCAATGTCTGAAAGAAGGATCAGAAGATCCGCCCTGACAAGACTGGCCACAATTGCAGAAAGATGATCATTATCTCCAAACTCAATCTCGTAAGTGGCAACCGTGTCATTTTCATTGACAATGGGAATGACACGCATGGCAAGAAGTTCCTCAAAGGTATTTTGGGCCAGATGACGGTTTAAGTCATTTAAAATAGTGTTTTTCGTCATCAGAACCTGCGCAATGCGTTGATTATATTCCATAAAAAGCTTCACATAAGTCATCATCAGATTTGCCTGTCCAATGGCTGCAAGTGCCTGCTTCTGACTGGTGGTTACAGGCTTTATATGCATGGCTTTTCTACCTACAGCAATGGCACCGGAGGAAACCAGAATGACGTCCTTTCCCATATTGTGAATATCACAAAGAACCCTGGCCAGCTGTTCAATCTTGGTGTAATTGATGTGTCCTGTTTCCGGGTGAGTCAGGGAGGAGGATCCAATTTTAACCACAATTCTTTTTTTATCTTTCAGTGCATCTCTGTAATTCATCTTTTCAGCTTCCTTTGGAATAGTTGATCCTGAATGACCCGCAGGCCAAACGGATGACTCGATACATTATATCAAAAAAAAGTTAAAGGTGCAAATTCTTCGATAATATGTTCTGCAATGCGCAGACCATCGCAGGCGGCAGATGTAATCCCCCCTGCATAACCTGCCCCCTCACCACAAGGGTATACGCCCTTCCAGATACATTGACCATCTTCTCCCCTTGGCATCCTGACAGGGGAGGAAGTGCGGCTTTCAAAGGCCATAAGGCAGGCATCTGGATGAGCAAAACCAGGCATTTTTTGCTGGAAAGCCCAAATCCCTTCCTCGATGGCATCCATAAGGAATGCAGGAAAGGCGTCACGTATATTGGCTGAGGCATAATCGCCTTTTATGCAAAGGGGCCATTCAGGCAGATTCCC
>CAYRQT010000007.1:32589-32848 GCA_964426655.1 uncultured Cuneatibacter sp.
AAATCCGAAAACCTCTGTACGGGAACCGCTCCACCGGCCAGTTCATAAGCTGCTTTCTCCAGATCCTCCTGGAATTGCATGCCCGCCAGCGGCGTCTGGCCCCAGGGGCCATGGAGGGGAAAATCCTCTGGACGTACAGTTACTATAATGGCACTGTTTGCCTGGGGGCTTTTCCGATCCCCATAGCTCATACCATTTACGGAAAGCATTCCCTCAGCGGATGATGCATTGACCACATAGCCTCCGGGGCACATGCAAA
>CAYRQT010000007.1:32876-55589 GCA_964426655.1 uncultured Cuneatibacter sp.
CCTTCCCTGGTTTTTGCAGTTACTTTATATTCTGCGGCAGGCATATCTAAAGGATACCCTTTTCCATACTGGGTTTCATTCAGCCAGTGCTGATCGTGAATTATGCGCAGGCCCATAGCAAAGGATTTAGCAGTCAGGGGGAGTCCTTTTTGGTAAAGCCATTGGAAAGTATCCCTGGAACTGTGTCCGAGAGCCAGAATCAACTGATTGCAGGGAAGCACTTCCTCATCATTCAGGACAATACCGCTGACCTGAAAATCTTCCAGGATAATATTGGTCATCTTTGTGGAAAAGCGAAAGGTTCCTCCATTTTCTATAATTTGTTCTCTCATGGAGCATACGATATCTGTCAGAGCATCGGTACCGATATGGGGCTTGGATGCATAGAGGATCTCCTCATTTGCACCATGGCGGCAAAAGGTTTCCAAAACCTTTCGAATGCGGTGAGTAGGGTCTTTAATCATGGTGTTGAGTTTTCCGTCAGAAAAGGTTCCAGCCCCACCTTCCCCAAACTGCACATTACTCTCAGGATTCAGCTGGCCGGACGCCCAAAATCTTTCCACTGTTTTTCGGCGGTCATGTACAGATTCTCCCCTCTCAATGAGAATGGGTTTATATCCGGCCTCCGCTAACAGGTACCCTGCAAACAATCCGGCCGGGCCGGTTCCGACAATGACCGGTGAGGTTGCAGTACGTGTTTTGCCGGGAAGAGGCATTTGGTATTTGCCTTCTGCGAAGGAAACTGGAAAAAATCCCTGCTTCTGCAGCTTTTTCTGAAGCGGTTCCGGAACAAGGACATGGACATCATATACATAGTAGAGAAGCGGCTTCTTTCGGGCATCCAGAGACTTGCGTCGGATTTCCACCCCCAAAAGTTCTCCAGGACGCAGGTGTAGCTTTTTGCAGATTGCTTTCTCCAGGGCCCCTTGTTTTTCCGGTATGGCTATTTTAATTTGTTGAACATGTAGCATAACTGCGTTCCTTTACTTTTTTAATGGTGAAAGAGCGGCGCCCCGTCCGGCCAGAATGCCGGTAGTCCAGGCCCATTGCAGGTTATAACCACCGCAGTCGCCATAGACATCCAGCAGCTCCCCTGCAGCAAATAATCCAGGGCATTTTCTGATTTCCATTGTATCAGGATAAATTTCTTTCAGGGAAAGGCCTCCCTGGCAGACCTGGGCTTTTTCAACAGGATTTACATTTTGAATGGAATACAGACCGTTTTTAATCTGCCGTATCAGTGCCTTTTTTCGGGAAACGTTCAACTCTCCCCAATTCATTTTCAGGCCGGAGATTCCCTGGACGTGTTTCACTATGGCATTGGCCAGACGATCCGGCAAAATTCCCCACAACAGTAAAACAAGGTCTTTTTTAGGATGGCGGTTTCCCTGCATCTCCAAATGGGCCAAAAGATCTGGTTCTGACCATTCGGGCAAGAAATCTATTTGCAGCTGTAAAGAGGCTCCGGGCTTTACGAACAGGCGGTCCGCTGCGGTGCCGCTGACCTGAAAAACGGGAATACCGCTGATGCCATATTCAGTAAGCTGTAATTCACCCTTATCCCGGGCCAGACAGGCACCATCTTCCAGCACGGCCACTTCCCCTGCTATGCGGACCCCGGCCCATTGCCGGCAAAGAGATTCCTTCAGTCGGATTTGTACGAGGGCTGGCAAAAACGGATACATTTTCAGAGAAAAGGACTGCAGAAAACGAAACCCGGCGTCATCCTGTCCCATTCCTCCCGCAGGAGAACCGGTAGCAAGGATAACCCGGTCTGCAAAGGAAGATTTACCATCCTGGGTATGAAGAAGAAAGCCTGTCCCCTTCTTTTCAAGACCTGTGCATCCGTTTGACAAATGACAGGTCACGCCCACCTGCTTTGCTTCATACAAAAGTGCCTCTGTTACAGAGGCCGCCTGAAAGGAGGAGGGGTAAAGGTATCCCTGTCTATTTTCCACAGATATGCCCAAATCTTCAAAAAAACCAATGATGTCTTGGGGAGATATCTGTTCTATAATGGGCAGCAAAAGCCAGGGGGTGTGGGAATGGAAACAGGAAATGTCCTGCCGTTTGTTTAGCAGATTGCATTTTCCGTTTCCCGTGGCACAGAGTTTTCGGCCGGCTTTTTTTTGCTGCTCTAAAAGTTGCACATTTGCCCCGGCTTTCGCTGCTGTAATAGCAGCAGTGAGGCCGGATGCCCCGGCCCCGATTACACAAATATTCATTCCGCCTCCCTTTAAAGTTAAAGAAGCCGCATTTTCTTAAATAATTTTACCAGCCTCGTTCCGGCAGGCAGGTCATAGACATCACTCTCATCCAGCACTCGAAAGGCCATAATCAGTAGTCCATAGCAAACTGCACCGATGAAAATGGCCAGTAGCAGATGAATTCCCTGGCCGACGGTCAGGACGGCATGAGGAAGGGATTTGAAAATAAATGAAAGGCCTTTGTAAATTCCTTTTCCAATAATGTTCTGCAGAAGATAGTAGCTTCCCCAAACGATTGCCCCCATGAGAATAGATGCAATGACAGGAAGCACATACACTTTTACAAAATCCAGTTTCAGCCGGGTATGGGTTTCCAGATAATAATTGTTCAGGCCTGTGATGAGCAAGGCAAACACAATGTAGGAAAAAAGGATGCCATAAATGCCCATATCCATCTGATAGACCAGAATATAAACCAAAACTATATGCACAACAAGAGAAATGGCAGTGTTGATAATGGGGATACGCAGCCGGTTAATCCCCTGCAGGATGGCATTGGTCACAGTGGAGAGGGAGAAAAAGATCACTGCACAGGAACCGATTAGCAACATAGAAGCTGCCTTTTTTTCTGAATCCACGGGAAACATAATATCAATGAGAGGATTGGCCAAAACGGCCAGCCCCACTGCAGAGGGTACGCTGATGAGGAAGGTAAAACGAATGGCCGTGGAAATGCGCTGCAAGGCCATACCGGGACGACCGGCAGCCATGGCCTTCATGACGGCCGGAATAATGCTGGAAGCCAGTGCAGAAGCAAGGGAAATGGGAAGATTGATCAATGTGATATATTCTCCGGTGTATATACCCCAAATAGTTTCATATTCATCCTGCATTCCGTTTTGGCTCATAAACTGCCCCAGCATGGCAGAATCCACCAGGGAAACCACATTATACAGCGCTGTACAGATTATGACAGGGATGATAGAAGCCATAATGCCCCTGTACAGGTGAAAATAGGAAGGGGCTTCTGTGGGCCCTTCTTCCCTGATCCGTGCCTTTAGAATCGTCTTGTATGCGGCAAAAAGGACAATCAGAAACAACAGGGCAGCCAGTGCCCCAAGACCGGTACCGATCGTTCCGCCAGCTGCTCCCAGAGCAGAGGCGTAGGTGTCTTCTCCCAGAACCAGATCTTTGCGGGAGCCGATGTGAAACAGCCAAAGCGCAAAGGCAATACTGGTAATGGCATTGACCAGTTGTTCCAGAACCTGGGAAAAAGCGGTGGGCACCATGGTGTTCATCCCTTGAAAATAGCCCCTGTATACCCCAAGAATGGCCATAATAAAGATGGTGGGGGCCAGAGCCCGAATGGCATAAACAGCTAAAGGCATGTGCAGAAAAGAGGCAAAAAAATCAGCACCAAACCAGGTGAAAAGTCCGAAAATCAAGCCGATGCCAAGCCCAAAAACCAGGGATCCGCGAAAAATGCGGTAAGAATTGGTATATTTTTTTCGGCTAAGCTGTGCAGAAACCATTTTTGAAACGGCAAGGGGCATGCTGTATGAAGACAAAAGCAACATAATGGAATAAATACTGAAGGCATTGGAATAATAGCCCATACCGTTGGTTCCGATGATATTATTCATGGGAATGCGATAAAGCATGCCGATGATGCGGACAATGATAGATGCCGCAGCCAGAATTCCCCCCTGGACCAGTATACTGTCGTTTTGACCTTTTCCTTTTTTCATAACCACCTCATACTTTTATTCACGTTCAATTTTTAGCAGGGAAAGAATTTGGCGCTGTTTTTCTTCCATTTGCAATCGCTCCTGATCTTCCATATGATCATACCCCAGCAAATGAAGGATGCTGTGCGTGACCAGAAAAGCATACTCTCGCTTGGGAGAGTGTCCATATTCTGTAGCCTGAGAAAGGACCCGTTCCGCATTCAGAAGGATGTCTCCCAGCATAAAAAGGCCAGTATCAGGATTAAAATAAGTCCCATTTCCTGTAATGCAGGAAAAATCAGATGGCAGTGGAAAATCTACAGATGGAAAACTCAGTACATCTGTGGGGCGATCCACTCCCCGAAATGCGGCATTCACTTCCTGGATGCCCGGACCATCCGTGATAACCAGATTTATCTCAGCTGGAAAGGGGAAACTTTCCTGGGAGAGCACCGCATTCATCACCTCCTCAGCCAGAATTTCCGGATCCAGGGGAAGTGAAATGTCTGTTTCAATGGATAGATTAATCATTTGTCTGATGCCCTCTTTCCCGTACACGAATCGCACCGCCCCTGTGTTGGTCTTTCTTTTGAAGTTCCTTTTCTTCGTAGGTTTCATAAGCTTTGACAATTCGTTGAACAAGGGGATGTCGCACCACATCCTGGTTGGTCAGATAGGAAAAATGGATCCCCTCCACATTGGGCAGGACTTTTCGCACCACATCCAGACCGGAGGCCTGCCCGGAAGGCAAATCCTTCTGGCTCATATCTCCAGTGACAATAACTTTGGAACCAAAACCAATGCGAGTCAAAAACATTTTCATTTGGGCAGGCGTGGTGTTTTGGGCTTCATCCAGGATGATGAAAGCGTTGTCAAGAGTCCGCCCTCTCATATAAGCCAGGGGAGCTACTTCAATCAGTCCCTTTTCTGTGTTGTGCAGATAGCCTTCAGGCCCCATGATCTGGTACAGTGCATCATACAGGGGCCTAAGGTAAGGGTCAATTTTACTTTGCAGATCGCCAGGGAGAAAACCGAGCTTTTCTCCGGCTTCAATGGCCGGCCTTGTCAGGATAATGCGATTAACGGTGCTTTCCCGAAAGGCCTGAATGGCCATGGCCATGGCCAGATAGGTTTTCCCTGTCCCGGCGGGCCCTATGCCAAAGACCAGCATGTTTTTCCGGATGGCATCAATATACTGCTTCTGGCCAAGGGTTTTAGGTTTAATGGGCTTACCGGAAACCGTTCTGCAAATCACATCCTGATCCATGGTCAGCATTTCCTGCTCCTGATGAGCGGCAGCCATGGTCAGGGCATAGGTGACGTCCTGCTCTGTAATGACATTTCCATTTTTGGACAGCGACATCAGAGTTTCCAGCACACGTTTGGCCCGGTCAATAACGGTATCAGGGCCAATAAGGCGGACTGCACCATCCCGGTTCAGGATGGTAACATGCAGTTCTTTTTCAATCTGCTTTATATTGGCATCGAACTGTCCAAAGACATTTTTCTGATGCTCTACAGGAACGTCAAAATTTGTTTGTAATATACTCATATGGTTATTTTTGTTCTCCATCAAATCTACTTGATTAGTATAGTATCATAGATTTGTAAAATCCGAAATCCCTTTTTGTGTTTTCCCCGTTTGTGCACAGATACGAAAGAATCCCCAGTATTGTCTACTGGGGATTGCTCATACATTAATTAAACTTACGCTTTCTAGCTGCTTCAGACTTTTTTTTGCGTCTTACGCTAGGCTTTTCATAATGCTCTCTTTTACGAATTTCCTGCTGAATACCAGCCTTTGCGCAGTTTCTTTTAAATCTGCGTAAAGCGCTATCAAGACTTTCGTTTTCTTTAACGATGACATTCGACATAGCTTACACCAACCTCCCTCCAGTTGTGTATTGTGCAAATACAACTGAGTGGGTATTTTTAGCACATAGTATATTATAACATATTATCCAATTACGTCAATGCTTTTTTTTATTTTATCTGACTTTCCAGCACAATAAATGCCTTTTCCAAAGCTTCGGGAATGCCATTTGGATCCTTCCCACCGGCCTGGGCAAGACTTGGCCGGCCGCCGCCCCCGCCTTTTACTAAAGGCGCCACTTCTTTAATCAGATTTCCGGCGTGTGCCCCTCTTTTTTCCATTGCAGGGGTAGTCATAGCCACTAAATTCACCTTTCCCTCATAAACGGAGGCCAGTAGGATGACGCAGTCGCCCAGCTGATCTTTCAACTGGTCGCCCAGCTGCCTCAGTCCGGCACCGTCCACCTGATCCACTTGGGTAATCAAAACTTTTACGCCCTGGATTTCTTTGACCTGGTCAGATATATTTCCCAGGGAAAGGGTGGCCAGTTTACTTTTCAGACTTTCATTTTCGCTGTGGAGTTGATGAAGCTCTTCCAGCAATGTTTCCAATCTTCCCTGAAAGAGTTCCGGTGTGGTCTTTAAAGTATGTGCGGCCTGTTCTACCTGCGTCTCTCTGTGCTGATAAAAAGCCAGTAGTCCGTTCCCTGTAAGGGCTTCAATACGGCGCACCCCTGCTGCGATACCGGACTCGGACAGAATTTTAAAGAAACTGATGGTCCGTGTATTGTCCACATGGGTTCCACCGCAAAGTTCCATGGAAAAGTCTCCCATTTTTACTACGCGGACGGTCTCGCCATATTTCTCACTGAAAAGGGCCATGGCCCCGGTCTTACGGGCCTCATCCAGACTCATCATTTTGGTTTCCACAGGGAGAGCCGCCTGTATTTCCTGATTTACGATCTCTTCCACCTGTCGGATTTCCTCAGGGGTCATGGCCGCATAGTGGGTAAAGTCGAAACGAAGGCGGTCGGCGTCTACGTAGGAGCCCTGCTGTTCCACATGCTCACCCAGCACCATCTTCAGGGCTTTTTGCAGAAGATGGGTGGCACTGTGGTTTTTCGCCGTATTTTGCCTGCGGTCGGCATCCACTTTTAAGGTGACCACATCTCCCACCCGGATCATGCCGCTTTTCATGAAGCCCACATGTCCAAATTTATCTCCCTGGAGCTTGATCACATCTTCCACAACAAATTCAGCATCTTTGCAGGTGATGCTGCCTGTATCATGCAGCTGTCCGCCCATTGTAGCATAAAATGGTGTCTCTTCCACCAGAATAGTGCCTCTTTCCCCTTCTGTAAGGGCTTCTGTAAGAGACTCTTCAGTAGTCATAACGGTTACCGGAGAAGAATAGGATAAATGGGAGTATCCCACAAATTTAGAAGTAATGGCAGGATCAATGGACTGGTAGACCGTGACATCTGCCCCCATATAATTGGTGGTCTTTCTGGCTGCTCTTGCCTTTTCTCTCTGAGCATTCATGCAGGCTTTAAATCCGTCCTCATCAATGGAAAACCCTTTTTCTTCTGCAATTTCACGGGTCAGATCCAAAGGAAAACCGTAGGTGTCATATAATTTGAAGGCCTGCTCTCCAGTAATGGTGCGGGTGTCTGAGTTGGAAAGGTCTTCCTCAATATTCGTCAGAATGGTCAGTCCCTGATCAATGGTTTTGTTGAATTTGTCTTCTTCTTCTGTAAGTACTTTTGTGATCATGGCTTTGCGCTCTTCCAGCTCCGGGTACCCATCTTTGGAAAGCTCTATGACCGTAGTGGCCAGATCTGCAAGAAATTTTCCCTGAATGCCCAGAAGACGCCCGTGTCGGGCCGCACGGCGCAGAAGGCGGCGTAATACATATCCCCGGCCCTCATTGGATGGCATTATGCCGTCACTGATCATAAAGGTACAGGAACGAATATGATCTGTAATCAGACGCAGGGAAATGTCTTTTTGCAGATCCTTTTTATATGTAGTTCCTGCAAGTTGTGCCACACGGTCCAGCAGACTTTTTATTGTGTCCACTGCAAAAATAGAATCCACATCCTGGACCACTACTGCAAGACGTTCCAGTCCCATGCCGGTATCGATGTTCTTATGTTCTAATTCTTCATAATGCCCATGCCCGTCATTGTTGAACTGTGTAAACACATTGTTCCACACTTCTATATAACGGTCACAGTCGCAACCAACTGTACAGGTGGGCTTGCCACAACCATATTTTTCTCCCCGGTCATAATATATTTCGGAGCAGGGACCGCAGGGACCTGCCCCATGCTCCCAGAAATTATCTTCTTTTCCAAAACGGAAAATTCTTTCTTTGGCAATGTGCATCTGTTCATGCCAGAGATCAAAGGCTTCCTGATCCTCTTCATATACGGATGGGTAAAGGCGGTCAGGATCCAGGCCCACTTCCTCTGTCAGAAAAGTCCAGGACCAGAGAATGGCCTCTTTCTTAAAATAATCTCCAAATGAAAAGTTGCCAAGCATTTCAAAAAAAGTGCCATGCCGTGCGGTTTTTCCAACATTTTCAATATCTCCGGTACGGATACATTTCTGACATGTGGCCACTCTTTTGCGTGGGGGGATTTCCTGCCCGGTAAAATAGGGTTTTAAGGGTGCCATGCCGGAATTAATTAAGAGAAGGCTGTTATCATTGTGTGGAACAAGGGAAAAACTTTTCAGAACCAGATGGCCCTGTTTTTCAAAAAAGGACAGAAACATCCGTCTTAATTCATTTACACCATATTTTTGCATTTTATCAATCCTCCGCCTTAATCTGATGATAGCCCTTTTTTCCTTTTCGGATTAGGATGGCCCCCTTGTCATCTAAATCATTTAATGTGTAGATTCGATCAAAAGCCGTTACCTTCTCTTCATTGACGGTAACACCGCCTTGCTGGATCAGTCTTCTTCCTTCTGAACGGGTGGGAACCAGACGGGCATCCGTTAAAAGGGTAATCAGATCGATGCCCTCCGCCAGTTTCTGGGCAGGATAGGTGGTGGTGGGGATGTCTTCGCTTTTTCCGCCATCTGTAAACAGTGCCCTGGCTGCGGCCAGGGCTTTATCTGCTTCTGTTACCCCATGGACGATTTTGGTTATTTCATAGGCGAGAACTTCTTTCGCTTCATTAATACCTGCTCCCGGCAGGCTCCCAAGGCGACGTACCTCTTCCATGGGAAGGAAGGTCAGCAAGCCCAGGCACTCCTCGACTTTCACATCTTCAATGTTTCGCCAGTATTGGAAGAACTCATAAGGAGAAGTTTTTTCAGGGTTTAGCCAGACAGCGCCCTTCATGGTTTTTCCCATCTTGATGCCTTCACTGGTGGTCAGCAGTTTAAAGGTAAGGCCATAAGCTGCCTTCCCCTCCTTGCGGCGAATCAGTTCCACACCGCCAAGGATGTTGGACCACTGGTCATTTCCGCCCAGCTGCATCACACAGTTATGCATTTTATATAGTTTCCAGAAATCATAGGACTGCATCAGCATGTAGTTGAATTCAAAAAAGGTAAGCCCCTTTTCCATTCTCTGTTTATAACATTCTGCTGTAAGCATGCGATTTACACTGAAATGTACTCCGATTTCCCTTAAAAAATCCACATAATTCAAATCAAGAAGCCAGTCGGCGTTGTTTTCTACAATGGCCTTTCCATCGGAAAAATCCAGATACTTACTTAACTGCTCATAAAAACAACGGGCATTGTGAGCAATGGTATCTTTTGTCATGATTTTTCGCATATCACTTTTGCCGGTAGGATCCCCAACCATGGTGGTGCCGCCTCCTAGCAGAGCAATGGGAACATGACCTGCCCGTTGCATATGCATCATGGCCATGACAGTCAGAAAATGTCCGGCTGTCAGACTGTCGGCGGTAGCATCAAAGCCAATATAAAAAGTGACTTTTTCTTCGCCCAGTAATTTCCGAACCTCTTCCTCATTTGTGCACTGTTCAATAAAGCCACGTTCTTTTAATATGTCATATACATTCACAGACATTTTGCTTCCTCCTTGCCTAATGCGCACATTCTGTGCATACATGCTTTTCATGGTATCATAAGCCCCCTTAATTTTCAAGGGGTTTTATACCAGACCCTGGTCGATGGCAAGGGATTTTCCGTCAGCCGCCTGCGTCGCCAGCTGATCACATCTTTCATTTTCCGGATGGCCGGCATGGCCCTTGACCCAAATAAAAGAGATTTCATGTGGACGGGCAGCCTCCAGCAGTCGTTTCCATAAATCTACATTTTTCACAGGGTCGTTTTTCCCCCGTTTCCATCCCTTTTTGATCCAACCATCAATCCAGTTCTGATTAAAGGCATCTGTCAGATATTTGGAATCAGAGTATAGATTTACACGGCAGGGTTTGGTTAGGGCTTCCAGGCCAACAATGGCGGCCATGAGTTCCATACGGTTATTGGTTGTGCGCACATATCCCTGGGAAAATTCCCGGGTGTGCAGTGTCCCATTTTTGTCGGTATAATGAAGGATGGTACCATAGCCACCGGGCCCATTAGGATTCCCTCGGGCTGCACCATCTGTAAAGATACTGACTTCCATTATATCCTCCTCGTATTATGTAAGGGTCCAGCATCCTGTTTCCATAAAACGGGATGCGGTTTCTTCTGCGGACTGAATGACCTTGTCCGGATACCCCATTACGCCAAGCAGTTTTATTGCATTTCGGGTTGTGGATCTTCCCGGTTGCAAAATATAGTTGAACAGGATGTCGCGATTGGCCACCTCTTCCTGAAAATGGTAATTCCTGTATGCCTGTTCCAACATATGTGTCAGTTCAATGTCATGGGTGGCTGCAAAACAAAGCAGATTCCTGGAAGCCATTTCTGCAAGAATCTGAGCAGATGCAGCAATTCGTTCAACAGTATTTGTGCCCCTAAGGACCTCATCCACAAAGCAGAGAATGGGCGAAGCATCGGAAATCTGATCCAGAATTCGTTTCAGAGACTTGATTTCCACAATGTAGTAACTTTCTTTTCCAATTAAATTGTCTTTCAGTGCCATGGAAGAAAAAAGCCGAAAAAAACAGCCACTATAGCTGGAGGCTGTACAGGTATGAATGGTTTGGGCCATTAAGCTGTTTATAGCCGTCATTTTCAGGAAAGTGGATTTCCCTGAGGCGTTGGATCCGGTTATAAGAATACCAGAAGTGGCTTGAATGCTGTTTGCTACAGGATTTTCCATAAGGGGGTGGTATCCATCCTCCAGGCACAGGTGCAATGGTTCTTTTGTTAACGCAGGGATGGCGTAAAAAGGAAGGCTGCGGCGATAAGAAGCAATGGCAATGGCACATTCCCACTCCCCCAGTACTTCCAGAAGCACTTCAACTTCCTGAATGTGATTCTGCACCAGCCCAAGGGCTCCACGAAAGGCAATCAGGTCCATGTGAGTGATGATTTTCAAGTATTCCAGCAACACATCTCCAAGACTCCCTCCAAAAGTGCTTGTGGCCCCCATATACCGGACACGAGACTTCATTCTTCTTAAAGAGGAAAGGGCATTTTTCAGTTTCATGGCATCTTCTATGAGGGGGGCTTCCCTGTAATGTTCCAAAGATTCAGCCGCCATTGTCAGACGTGCAATATAACCTACACAAATGAAATAATTCTCTACTTCAGCCTTATATTTATAATAGAGGGATACATCCCAAATAAGGGCAGCAATCAGTGCCAGGATACCAATGGAGGGGGATATAAAAAGCAGGGCCAGCGCAGCCACAAGAACCCCCAGGGAAAGATAATGCACCATATTGCCCGGAACTTTTAACTGCACCAGGGTTTCAAGATAATCCGAAAGAGAGACTTTTTTTGTGTGCCCTAATTGGGCAAAAGTTTCCTGACAATGAAGGCGGACCTCCTGATTAGCATCAAAGAAAGAAATTAACGCTTCCCTTTTTTCCAACGGTTCAGGCATCTGTACAGGCGTTCTCAACATGTAGTACAGGTACTCTTCTCCTGCAGAACTTAATGTGCTGTTCATTTGTATGAAGCAACGATCCATGTCCAGATCATTCCAGGTAATATCATCCACATGAAATGTTTCGCCTTCCCCGGCCAGACGCATGTAATAATGAGAAATGGCGTCCAGCGACTCATGTGTGTATTCTCTGTTTGGAATTTCTCCAAACTGTTTCAAAAGAGTGGCCCGCAGGTTTGCCCTGCGGGTCTTTTGCAAATGCTTAAAATAAAGGGCCAGTGCCAGAATCAGGGTCAGGCCTGCTCCGATATAGAATATCCAGTCCATATTATGTCCTTTCAAAAATCCGGCGGGTTACGGCAGTCACTTCACTGTAAATCTCCTCCGGAGATTGAGCTGTATAAAACTGGCCATTCTCATACAGGACCTTACCTGCCACCATGGTCATGGCAATGTTTTCCTTGCTTCCACTATAGACCAGGTTGGCCAGAATTTTGTGTTCCGGCTGCATATTGGGCCTTTTTAAATTCACAAGGATTAGATCTGCCTGCTTGCCTGGAGCAAGAATATCACAATCCTTCAGCCCCATGGCATGAGCACCACCCGCAGTGGCCATGTAAAGTACTTCTTCTGCAGGCATGGCAGCAGCATCCATCGTTCGCAATTTCTGAAGGCCGGCGGTCAGAAACATTTCCCGGAACATATCCAGGCAGTTGTTGCTGGCCGGGCCATCTGTGCCGATGGCCAGAGGAATATCTTCTTCCAGAAAACGGGTCAGAGGGGCAATGCCACTGGCCAGTTTTACATTGGAGGAAGGATTGGTGACAATATAAAGGCCTCTTTTTTTACAAATGGAAAAGTCCCCATCCTCAAGCCATATGCCATGAAATCCCCCGCCACCATAATCAAAAAGGCCAAGATCGTCCATAAGCTGAAATGGCGTTTTCCCATAACGAGATTTACATCCCTCCACTTCTGCAGATGTCTCAGCTATATGGGTATACATCGGTGCCCGGTATTTTCTGCAAAGTGCGGAAAGTCTTTCCAGCTTGTCATAAGAAGTTGTATATTCAGCATGAAATCCCATTTGGTAGGATATCAGGGGGTGAAACCGGTTCAATGTTAGGTACTCTTCCTCCGTACGTGCAAGAATCTGCTCACAGGTGCCGGAGTAATCATTGACAGAGCCGCAGTAAACCGTCCGAAACCCCATTTCAGCTGAAGATTTTGCACAGGCCGCCATATAAAAGTACATATCAAAATTAGCAGTGATACCGCTGGTCAGATATTCCAGAATGGCCAGCTTGTTCAGGGTGTACACATCCTCTGGCGTAAGCCTGGCTTCATAAGGAAATACCTGTTTTGTCAGCCATTCCTCCAGAGGAAGGTCATCTGCCCTGGAGCGCAAAAACGTCATGGCAGAATGGGTGTGTGCATTTTTAAATCCAGGCATCAGCAGATTATTTTGACAATCCACTTCTCTGGTAAAAATAGGTCGCTGATGTTCAATAGTCTCTTTGGCGCTACAGGAATCTCCTACAAAGGAAATGCTTTCCCCATCTGTCCAAAGCTCCCCTTCCATAATAGTAAGGGGGTGTTCCATAGTGCAGATTCGGGCATGATGGAATCGAATCAACAGGGAACCTCCTCTCCCATAATGGTTACGGCCCGATTGATCAGTTTAATAAATCCGGCAGCACCCTTTTGTGCATTGGAATTGACTTCTTCATGGGAAAGGGGCTGGTCAGTCATGCCGGCAGCCATATTGGAAATAAAAGAGATTCCGCAGACATTCATGCCAATATGCCGGGCAGCGATGGCTTCACAGGCCGTACTCATGCCCACTGCGTCTGCTCCCATCATACGACAAAGGCGAATTTCAGCTGGAGACTCAAACTGAGGGCCGGTCAATTGACAATACACCCCTTTGTCCAGGAAAATATCTTCCTGCCGGGCGGCCATCTGCAGAATCTTTTGCAACCGGAGATCATAGATGTGGGACATATCCGGAAAGCGAAGGCCGAAGGCATCTATATTTTCTCCAAGCAACGGGGATGGAACGAACAGGCCGATCTGATCTGTAATCATCATAAAATCCCCTGGACGGAAACGTGTTTGCAGGCCACCGGCGGCATTGGTCAGAAATAGAATCTTTGCGCCCATCAGCGACATAAGACGGGTGGGGAGGACCACATCCGACATGGCATATCCCTCATAATAGTGGACTCTTCCCTGCATACAAACTACAGGGATGCCGGAAATCTGCCCAAAAACAAACTGCCCTTTATGCCCGTCCACTGTAGAAACCGGAAACCCGGGAATATCTTTATAGGGAATGGTGGAAACCACATCCATACGATCTGCAAAGTCCCCCCAACCAGAGCCAAGAACAACTGCAATTCTGGGCGTAAAGGGTAGGCGGGGTTTCACATAGGCAAAACATGCCATGCATTTTTCATAAACGCTGTTCATGGGAAAACTCCTTTTCAATACAACAGGAAGGGCTACAAGGAACTGGCTCTGTCGGCCACATTTTTATTGAAATTAATGACATCATGCTGGTAGGTCCGGCTCATATGGGGAGAGGTCAGCATAAAGTCGGCAGTGGCCTTATTGTTGGCAATAGGAATATCATAGACCTGGGCGATGCGTAATAAAGCCTTCACATCCGGATCATGAGGCTGGGCCGTCAGGGGATCCGAAAAAAAGATGACCATGTCAATCTGCCCTTCTACTATTTTGGCTCCAATCTGCTGATCACCACCCAGGGGGCCACTGTTATATCCCTTAACCTGAAGCCCCGTTTTTTCAGTAATCATACGGGCAGTGGTCCCTGTACCGCATAGACGATGTTTTTCCAAGATAGACAAATGTTCCCGGCACCATTCAATCAGGGTGTGCTTCATGTTGTCATGTGCAATCAGTGCAATGCTCTTTTGTTCAGGAATTTCGAAGGTCACATAATCTGCATTCATTCTGTTTACCAGCCTTTAGTTTTCTTAGTTTTTATTATAGTATCCGTGGGAAGCACCGTCAATGGCAATATATTGGATTGACGGACAAGGGGCCGTCCCCTAAAGGGGCGGCCCATATATCAGGTTTCTTCCAGAACCTGTATAATGCGGGACATGGATGACTCATACTCTTCCTCATCTGAATTGTAAAATAAAAGCAGGTCCTCAATGTCCGGGGGAGTAAAATCCAGCTTTTCCATGTAAGCATCCCAATGGGCAAGCTTCCAGGTGTCTCTGTCAGAGTTACGGCTGATCATTCTTTGATGAACAATTTCCGGGCGGGTCACCACCCAAATTACTTCCAAAATGGCATCATAGCTTTTCAGCTTATCCCGAAGAGCCTGAATGTAGGCCCTGTCTCGAATTTCTCTGGTGAAAGGGGCATTGATCAGCACAATGTCATCATATTGGATAGCTTCAAAGGCCAGATTCAGCACACACTCATACTCTTTATCTCGGATATAGGTTTCAAAAAAGGGAGAGCTGCGGTCGTAGGGCTGATTTGCTACCACAAAAATTTGCCTGGACAGGGTTATCAGCGTGTCTTTGTCCAGGTATACCACATGGGCCAGGCGTTTGGCCAGCTGTTTGGAAATGTAAGTCTTCCCGCATGCGGGAGGACTGGTGACAAGAATTAAACGTTTCAAAGCTTTTTCCTTTCCTGTTTATTCTTGCGCAAGTTCTGCAATGATTTCTATTTCACATAGAACATTTTTAGGTAGCGTTTTTACCGCCACACAGGATCTGGCAGGACGGGATACAAAATATTGGGCATAGACTTCATTAAATGCAGCAAAGTCTGCCATGTCTGCCAGGAAACAGGTGGTCTTGACCACATTATCATAAGATAGTCCGGCTGAAGCCAGTATGGCACCCACGTTTTTACAGGATTGATGGGTCTGTACGGCGATGTCCCCTTCAACAAGACTGCCATCCTGAGGATTGATGGGAATCTGACCGGAGGCAAATAAAAGATTGCCTGTAATTACGCCTTGAGAGTAAGGGCCTATGGCAGCGGGAGCCTGACTGGTAGAAATTATTTTACTCATATGATTTTCCTTTCCTAAATGCATTCGCTTTATGCTCTGTATTATAGCACTATGAAAATACGGCGTCAAATTTCATCTGATGCCTGATACAGTGTCCTGGAGACGGCATCTTTCCACCCATCTAGCAAAGCTTTTCGTTTGGATTCTTCCATGGATGGGCAGAAGCAATCCCCTTTGGTTCCTAATTCTCTCAACAACGCCATGGAAGGATAATATCCCACCGCAAGCCCTGCCAGAAATGCGGCACCTCTTGCGGTGGTTTCTACGCAGGGGGGACGGTTGACCGGAATATGAAGGACATCTGCCTGAAACTGCAAAAGAAAATTGTTGGCACTGGCCCCTCCATCTACCTGCAGAGTCTGCAGCGGCATACCGCAGTCCCTTTCCATTGCCCGCAGAATGTCGGCAGTCTGATAGGCAATAGATTCCAGTGCAGCCCGGATAATATGGTTACGGTTTGTTCCCCGGGTCAGCCCGGTAATTGTACCCCGGGCTTCAGCGTTCCAATATGGAGCGCCAAGTCCGCTAAAAGCAGGCACCAGATAGGCTCCGTTCGTGTCTGGTACTCTGGCTGCAGCTTCCTCCGATTCTGCTGCACTACGAATCAGCTGTAGTTCGTCCCTAAGCCACTGTATGGCTGCACCAGCAATAAATACACTGCCTTCCAGGGCATAGGCCATCTGGCCATTGATGCCGTAGGCCAGGGTAGTCAGCAGACCGTTTCTGGAGTGAACAGGTTTATCCCCGGTATTCATCAGCAGAAAGCAGCCGGTTCCATAAGTGTTTTTGGCTTCCCCGGCCTGAAAACATCCCTGCCCGAACAAGGCTGCCTGCTGGTCTCCTGCCGCTCCGCAGATTGGAATGCCCTTTGGCAGGCCAATGCAATCCGTATAACCGTAAATTTCACTATTAGAGCAGACTTTTGGCAGCATTTCCATGGGGATGTTCAGAATACGGCAAATTTCACTGCTCCAGCAAAGGCGGTGAATGTCAAAAAGCATGGTGCGGGATGCATTCGTATAATCTGTGCAATGTACCTTTCCGCCTGTGAGGTTCCAAATGAGCCAGGTATCAATGGTACCAAATTGCAATTCTCCTCTGGCCGCCCTTTCCCGGCTTCCCGGAATGTTATCCAGAAGCCAGGCCAGTTTTGTGGCACTGAAATAGGCATCTGGAATCAGACCGGTGGTTGCCGTAAGCAATGGGCCATAGCCCTCATCCAACAGTTTTTGAATAAGAGGCGCACTTCTGCGACATTGCCAGACAATGGCCGGATAAATGGGCTTTCCGGTGGCGGTTTCCCAGACAAGAGTGGTTTCCCTTTGATTTGTAATACCAATGGCAGCAATGGCATTGCCGCTTAGTTGCTTTTCACTTAAGGCCTGAATGGCCACACCAAGCTGCGTGGACCAGATTTCCATAGGATCGTGTTCTACCCATCCCGGCTTAGGATAAAACTGGCGAAACTCTTTCTGGGCCTGGCTGACAGCCTTTCCCTGAACATCAAATAAAATGCAGCGGGAACTGGTGGTTCCCTGATCTAAAGCCATGATATAGGATTTCATGTAAACCTCCAAATACATACTTAGGTTCATTATACGGCACGTATGATGGACGGGCAAGAAAAACTCAAAAACAGTTGTGGATTTTTCAAAAAAAAGCAGAGGTGCAATGCCCTCTGCTTTTAGTCAAAACAGTTTAATTCTTTTTTACATCTTTCATGCTGAATGTAAACCGTCCCATTTTATCTTTTCCAAGGCAAACTACGGTAACCACATCCCCTAAATGCAGGACATCTTCCACCTTATCAATGCGTTCTTTTGCAATTTTGGAAATATGAACCATGCCCTCTTTCCCTGGAGCAAATTCCAGAAATGCTCCAAATTCCTTAATGCTGATCACTGTGCCTTTAAAGATCTGTCCTTCCTCATAATCGGTTACAATAATGCGGATTATATCCAGGGCTTTATCAATATTTTCCTGAAGGGTTCCGCAAACAGAAACCACTCCATCCTCAGAAATGTCGATTTTTACACCAGTCAGCTCAATGATCTTATTAATGACCTTGCCCTGCTTCCCTACAACATCTCCAATCTTGGAAGGATCAATGTTCATGGTCACAATCTTGGGGGCATATTTGCCAACTTCCGGTCGAGGGGCATCAATCGCCTTATTCATAATTTCGTCAATGATGTAAGTTCTGGCTTCCTTCGTCTTGGCAAAGGCTTCCTCTATGATGGGCCGGGTGAGGCCGTGAATTTTGATGTCCATCTGAATGGCGGTAATCCCTTTATGGGTACCTGCCACTTTAAAGTCCATATCTCCAAAGAAATCTTCCAGACCCTGAATATCTGTCAGGACAAGGTAGTCATCATCACTGTCTCCGGTAACAAGTCCACAGGAAATACCAGCCACCGCTTTTTTTATGGGGACACCGGCTGCCATGAGGGACATGGATGAAGCACACACGGATGCCTGAGAAGTGGAACCATTGCTTTCAAAAGTTTCCGAAACTGTACGAATGGCATAGGGGAATTCTTCCTCAGTGGGCAGAACGGGAATCAGTGCCCGCTCAGCCAGGGCACCATGGCCGATCTCCCGACGTCCAGGTCCTCTGGAAGGTTTGGTCTCTCCTACGGAGTATGAAGGGAAATTATAATGATGCATGTACCGCTTGGTCTTTTCATCCACATCAATGCCATCCAGTCTTTGGGCTTCGGACATGGGCGCCAGCGTGGTAATCGTACAGATTTGAGTCTGACCTCTGGTAAACATGGCGGAACCATGTACTCTTGGCAGAAGATCAATTTCAGCAGCCAGTGGACGAATCTGTGTAATGGCTCTGCCATCCGGACGCTTGTGATCCTTAAGGATCATTTTACGTACTGTTTTTTTCTCAAACTTATAGACCGCTTCTCCAATGAGGGGCATCCATTCCGGATGGGTATCTTTATAGCGCTCTTCTAATTTAGCGGTGATTTCTTTAATGTTTTCTTCACGTGCCTGCTTTTCATCGGTAAACACAGCGGTTTCCATAGCTGCAGGGGTAATAAAGGCCACCATATCTTCCCAAAGCGCATCCGGGGTATCAATGTGTTCGTAGCTGTGCTTGGGCTTGCCGCACTCATCAGCAATGCGTTGGAAGAAATCAATAATCTTCTGGTTCAGGTCATGGGCCTCAAAGATGGCAGAGATCATCTGCTCTTCCGGCACTTCATTTGCACCAGCCTCAATCATGATCACCTTCTCTTTTGTGGAGGCGACAGTTAATGCAAGATCCGAAACGGCTTTCTGGGCTGCCGTGGGATTGAACACAAAATCACCATTTACCAGACCAACCTGTGTGGTGGCAATGGGGCCTGCAAAGGGAATGTCGGAAATAGTGACAGCAAGGGCGCTGCCCAGCATGGCTGTAATTTCCGGGCTGCAGTCCGGGTCCACGCTCATGACCATGTTGCTGATTGTTACGTCATTGCGGTAATCCTTGGGGAACAAAGGGCGCATGGGGCGGTCAATCACACGGGAAGTCAGGATGGCATTTTCGGATGCCTTTCCTTCCCTTCGGGTAAATCCTCCGGGGATTTTTCCTACGGAATAAAGCTTTTCCTCATATTCTACACTGAGGGGAAAGAAATCAATGCCGTCTCTGGGCTTGTCCGTAGCAGTGGCAGTGCTAAGTACCACGGTATCTCCATAGTGCATAAATGCTGCGCCGTTGGCCTGGGCAGCTACACGACCGATGTCCACGGAAAGGGTTCTGCCGGCCAGCTGCATGGTGTACGTTTTATACATAATTCGTCTCCTTTTTGGCATATGGCCGAAAGATACCGAAACTACTCAAAAAAATACAACGGGTATACCCTTTTGAGCGGTCTCGGGAATGGCTCTCTGCCATATGATGATTTATCTAAAGATAGGGTGGATTTCTCCACCCCATGCAATAGTGCTTACTTTCTGATGCCTAACTTTTCGATTAATGCACGATATTCTTCCAGATTTGTTCTCTTTAAATAATCCAGAAGTCCTCTTCTCTGCCCAACCATGGCATACAGACCCCGACGGGAATGGTTATCCTTATGGTTGGTCTTTAAATGTTCGGTCAGCTGATTGATACGCTCCGTGAGGATGGCGATCTGTACTTCAGGTGAGCCGGTGTCTTCCGGTGTTCTGCCGTAAGCAGCGATTATCTCCGCTTTTTTTTCTTTTGAAATCATGGTTTCCTCCATTTCTTAATCAAGCCACTTACCAGGATCGGGTCGGCGCTCCACAATCTGGGCAAGGGCGAACTCATACCGATTCATGATAACATAGATTTTAGACAGTGTAAAGTTTTTTTTTAGATTTGCTTCCTGTACGGAGATGGCGTATACTGTGAAATAAATACAGAAAAGGGGCGTTTAAACATGTCAGACATTTTCCCCGTTCCACAGACGGTCCATTCCTTTAAATTGCAAAGGCAGGTGGTACATATCCCCATTACCCCCCTGCTTCTTGTAGATATATCTCACAAAAAAAATGGAATTTCTCTTCTGAGAAAATCCATAAAAATACAACACTTTGAAAAATTCGGGCAACCTTTGCACATTCAGACGAAATCTCTGGAACTGGAAATTTTATTGCATATATATGGATTTGTCCTCAGCGAGCGTATGCTTCGTCCGCACAATCCCTTTCTTCAGGTTTTACGTCCGTTTTTTTCACTGATCCGGGACAGAAGCTGCGTAATTGACTGTGGAGAAAAAAAGGAGGATCGCAATCGCTGGGTATACGATGGCCTTTCCCCTTTTTATCTGCTGATCTTTCCGCCCGTACAGCGGCATCTTGGAAAACTAATCAGAGGATTCTATACAAAGCAGCAGTCCGCCGCTTAATGTCATCTCTCCCACATCCTCCAGCAATTCATTGCTGACCCCCAGGGAGCTTCCTTTTTCCAAAGTCATATTGTGCAGAGGGTATTTAAAGCCTTTCAGAGAAACCTTTTCTGCCACATCCGAGTAAGGCAAAAATGAAATATATTTTCCAACAAGGTCCTTTTTCTGAAAAATCTGCTCTTTGCACAACAGTCGAATCCGGTTGTGCGGATCCGCCATACAGCAGGGAATATCCACCTTCAAAGCCTGCTCCAACAGGGCAATATTGGCCAATACATGATCCAGCCTGCTGCCGGTTCCCCCCAGTATATGGATGGATTCCGGATGCCGGGACAGCACATATTGAAGCGCCAGTTCTGTATCTGTGGCATCTTTTTCAGGCTTGTGAAGTTCTATGGGAATGCCTGCTGTTTTTAATCTGTTCAGCTGGTATTCTTTTTCTTTTTCAGAAAAAGAATCCATGTCTCCCACAAAAGCGTTCGGAATCAGGCCCAAAGCCCAGGCTGCTTCCAGCCCTTTGTCAGCGGCTACAAGGCCCAGCGGTCCCTGCAGCTGGTTCAGGTAAGAACGAACAAATTCTGGCTCCAGCAGGCCACCGGATAAAATCACCCATGTTTTCATGGCTGTTCCTCTTTCGGGCACAACGTGTCTCTGAGACACCGCAAATTTTTTCGAATATCTCCTTTAAACACCGCCGTTCCTGCCACTGCAACATCTGCACCTGCCTTTTGTACCGGAGAAAGGGTATCGGAATTGATGCCTCCATCTACTTCAATCTGGAAATGCAGGTTATGCTCTTTTCTGAGTAGAAACAGCTTCTGAATGCGATCAAGAGAATCCAGCATAAAAGTCTGGCCACCAAATCCCGGTTCCACAGACATGACAAGCACCTGATCCACCATGGGAAGATAAGGTATAATAGTGTTCAAAGATGTGCCAGGCTTCAGTGTGATGCCGACTGCGGCCCCTTCCCTGCGTATGGCCATGAGGGCTTGCTCCGGAGAAGGACAGGCCTCGACATGAACAGTAATGCTATTAGCACCTGCAGCTTTGAACTGGGCAATATAACGTATTGGATCCTGAATCATCAGGTGCACGTCAAAATACAGATCTGTGTGAGGACGCAGAGAAGCCATGACAGGCATGCCAAAGGAAATACTGGGTACAAAAAGTCCATCCATTACATCTACATGTAAAACAGAAATCTGTTCCTCTTCCAAAATCTGCAGTTGCCTGCCAATATCCATAAAGTCTGCAGCCAGCAGAGAGGGGGCAATAATCATTTCCTACTATCCTTTCTCATACTTGAATTTCCCATGTTCAACAATATCCTGCTATCGATAAGTGTTTAAAGAATTTTTTTGTTCTTCATAAATGAGGGTGTAATTACGGTAACGAACAGGGCTTATTAAGCCATGTTGTACCGCTTCCTTAACCCCACACGCCTGCTCCCCAATGTGTACACATCCCAGAAATCGACAGCTGGAAATGAAAGGCAGAAAATCCAGGTAACTGTCGCGAACCTGTTCCGGGGTAATGCCAGTCAGGTAAAGGGAACTAAATCCGGGTGTATCCAATACATAGGTTGCTTTGTAAAGATATAAAAGAGAGGTGTGTCTGGTGGTGTGCTTTCCCCGCTTGATTTTATGACTGATTTCACCGGTTTCCAATGCCATTCTGGGAGAAAGGGCATTGATGAGAGAGGATTTTCCTACACCGGATGACCCGGCAAAAACGGAAGTTTTTCCTTCCAAAAGGCGCTGTAGCTTATTGAGGCCCTCTCCTGTGCCTGCACTGACAAACAACAGGGGACTGCCACAGTTCTTATAGGTTTCCTGGAATAACTGCAGGTCCTCTTCTGTAGCCGTATCTGTCTTATTAAAGCAAATGATTACGGGAACCCCCTGGCTTTTCATCAAGACCAAAAAGCGATCCAGTAAATTCAGATTTGCCCGAGGATGACCTGCGGAAAAAACCACCACAGCCTGGTCCACATTTGCAACTGCCGGACGGATCAACGCATTGGTCCTGGGTAAAAGCTCCTCAA
>CAYRQT010000007.1:55621-71984 GCA_964426655.1 uncultured Cuneatibacter sp.
GATTCCCGGTCCTGTCCTCTTCATTTAAGACAGAAAAACGGACGCTGTCGCCTATGAGAGGTTTTTCTTTTCTATAGCGGAAAATGCCCTTGGGAGAACAGGTGTATACCTGTCCCTCCTCGTTCATCACCTCATAACTGCCTCCAAGACCCTTGATGATTCTGCCGTTCATATTGCGCTGCTCCTTCCTGTAGATACATCCCTCCGACGGGAAGGGCCTATTCCTGGGGAGACTCAGAAACAGTTTCAGGGGCTTTTGCCAGGACGATATCTATCACTGTACCCACCTCCACCTGGGCGCCTGCCTGATAATTACATCTTAGGAAAATGCCGGGTGTAACACTGCTGTTTTCTTCATAGGTGAAATTACCAGCCACAAGGCCTTTTTCCGTTAAAATGGTTTTAATTTGTTCTTCTGTTTTACCGGATAAGGAAGGAAAAGAAACCAGTTCAGCGCCCATGCTTATCACAATATCCACAGAGGAATCAATTTTGACGCGTGTATCTTTCTCCACGCTCTGACTTACCACTTTTCCGGCATCCACATCTGCATCGTATGTCTTGGACACTTCGCCCAGATTCAGATTCAGAGCTGTCAGCGCATCTTCAGCTTCAGACTGTGTCATTCCGCTTAAGTCCGGCATATTTACATATTCCTTCCCAAGACTAACCACGACATCCACGGTTGAACCGGTTTCCACCTGGGTATTGCGGTTGACAGACTGGCTGATAATTTTGCCTTCGTCAACAGTGTCGCTATATTCTTCCGTTACCGTTCCAATGGAAAGGGTATCCCCGGCTAGCAATTCATTGGCTTCATCCACCGTATAATTGGACAAATCTGGCATAAGAACATATACAATTTCAGTGCCTTTACTGATAACAAGTGTCACAACGGTTTCAGCATCCACTTCACCTGAGGCCGGATCTGTTCGAATGACATTTCCCTCTTCGACTTCTTCACTGTATTCATAGGTCTGATCGTAAGAGAGACCTAACTGCACCAACTCCCGGATGACGACCTGGGCACTCTTGCCCACCATATCATCCGGCAGGGAAACTTTTCCACTGCCAAGGCTGATATAGACGGTCACACTCAGGTTTTTGTCAATGACGGTGTCCGGTTCATATTCCTGTTGATAAATCAGATCTTTTTCATAGCTGTCACTATATCCGTATTCTCTTTTAATGCCTAAAGACAACTCCTGCAGAATTTCATAGGCTTCCTCTGCGGTTTTGCCCAGCAGATCAGGCATCAGTACCTGTTTATCGGAAATTTCAGTGGAGGAAGTGGCTTCGGTGCTGTTATTACTGCCCCAGAAAGAAGAACCACTCAGGGAAGTGTACAGAATGAAAATGGCAAGCCCAATAACGGCCACCGCAACAAAAATACCTACACCAAGCACAATTTTATCAAAAGTAGTACTTTCCTCCAGATCTTCTTCCTCTTCCTCTGCCTCATCTTTGGATTTAACAGGAATTACTTCCTCGTCATCTTCTTCGGCAATGGGAATGGACTTGGAGGATTGTCGGATCTTTGAAATTTCATCTTCGCTAATCAGCACTGTTGGGGAAGTATTATTCAAAGGAACAACCTTCACAAAGTCTTCTTCCGGCATAACCAAAGCTTTTCGCAGATCAGCGATCAGCTCTTCAGCACTGGCATACCGCCTCTCCGGTTTTTTCTGCGTGGCTTTTAAAATGATTTTTTCCAGGCTGACGGGAATCATGGGCTCAATCTGCCTGGGAGGTGTCATTTCCGTTTGGAGATGGGCCAGTGCCACTGCAACAGTGGTTTCACCATCAAAGGGCACACGACCGGTAAGCATTTCATATAGGGTAATCCCCAGGGAATAAATATCACTTCTCTCATCACAATATCCGCCTCTGGCCTGTTCAGGAGAAAAGTAGTAGACAGAGCCCACGGCTTCGGAATTGATGGTATCGGAAGAGGCCGCTTTGGCAATGCCAAAATCTGTAACTTTCACCTTTCCATCCCGGGAAATAATGACATTTTGCGGCTTAATATCCCGATGAATGATATGCTGGGCATGAGCTGCTCCAATGCCCTGGGCAATCTGAATGGTAATTCCAATGGATTCCCGAATTTCCAGACGTCCTTTTTTTTCAATATATTCCTTGAGCGTGATACCCTCTACCAGCTCCATAACAATATAGTGGATGTCCCCTTCGTCTCCCACGTCATAGATATTGACAATGTTAGGATGGGACAGGCCTGCAGCAGCTTGTGCTTCTACCTTAAAACGGGATACCAGATTTTTGTCATTACAAAATTCAGGCTTTAATACTTTAATGGCTACCCAACGGTTCAGTTTGTGACAGCGCGCTTTATAAACATCTGCCATACCGCCGGAACCAATTTTCTCAAGAATTTCATAGCGATCCCCTAAGAATTCTCCAACTCGCAACATGGGATATACCTCCGTTAATAGGGTTGAATGACAATGACCGAAATATTGTCTTGGCCACCTTTTTGATTAGCTGCCCGTATCAGGGCTTCCACTTTTTCCTGTATTTTACTATGAGATTGTATAATCCAATGGATTTCTTCATCAGAGAGCATGTTGGTCAGCCCGTCTGAGCAAAGGAGGATCAGTGCGTCCTCCTCCAGACCAGCTTCAAAAAAATCTACCAATACGCCGTCAGGGTTTCCCACAGCCCTTGTGATGATGTTTTTTCTCATCTTATACTCTTCAGAATCTCTTGTCAATTTTCCCAGGGCTACAAGTTCTTCCACATAGGAATGATCTCTGGAGATTTGCTGAATGATATCTGAAATCAGATAAAGCCGGCTGTCTCCCACATTGGCCACATATAACTGATGATCCATAATTGTGGCCAGAACCAGCGTAGTGCCCATCCCCAGGTACTGGGGATTTTCCATGGACAATTGTACCAGCTGATGATTCACTTCTGAAATACCCTGATTCAGCTGCGTCAGCAATGGCGTATTCTCTTTTTGCTTTTGTAAGTAGCTGCAGAGGGCCTCTATGGTAAATCTGGAGGCGTAATCACCGGCCTGATGTCCACCCATTCCGTCAGCTACAATGAATAGGTTAGGAAAATTGCCAATGGGTTCTGTGCTGACATAAATGGTATCCTGGTTGATTTGCCGTACAATGCCTTTATCTGTCATACCATATGCTTCCATGTAGCGATACCTTCCTTTCCTTATCAATTTTTATTGCTCTGAAGAAGGGGAATTATCTGTTAGATAGCTGCGTCGTAGCTGCCCACAGGCTCCCTGGATATCTCTGCCCATTTCCCTTCTTATAGTAACATGAATTCCTTTCTTTTCAAGAGACTTTTTGAACTCCAGGATATTGCGGTCTTTTGCCGGCAGATAATCTCTCTCCTTAATTGGATTGACAGGAATCAGGTTAATATGATAGGGGCGATTCTCCAGAAGGGTAGCCAGTCGCTCCGCCTCTGAAAGGGTATCATTGACGCCTCTGACCAGACTGTATTCCAGAGTCACTCTACGCCCTGTTTTGGAAAAATAGGTATCACAGGCCCGGAGTGTTTCCTGCAGGGTGTACACCTTTGCAACTGGCATCAGGTTTCGCCTGATGGCATCTGAAGGTGCATGCAAAGACAGGGCCAGGGTTACGGGCAGCCCCTCCTCTGCCAGATCCAGAATACGGGGAACAATGCCGCAGGTTGATATGGTGATGTTGCGTGCGCTTAAATGTTGTCCGTTTTCACTTGTGATCAGTCGGACAAAACGAATGACCTGCTCATAATTATCCATTGGTTCTCCGGCGCCCATAAGAACCACATGGGAAACTCTTTGTCCCGTAATCTGCTGGATACGGTAAATCTGTTCAAGCATCTCTGAAGCCTGGAGGTTGCGAACAAGTCCATCCAGGGTGGAGGCACAGAACTTACAGCCCATTCGACACCCCACTTGTGTGGATATACATACAGAAACGCCATGATGATATATCATGAACACACTCTCTATAATATGATGGTCCCCGAGGGCAAACAGAAATTTTCTTGTTCCATCTTCCTTTGAAACCAATTGTTCCACCGGTTTTAAAATCTCCAGAGAGAATTCTTCCTGCAATTTATCCCGTAAAGCCCGGGGCACATTTTTCATTTCTGAAAAGGAAGGAACCATTTTTTCGTGTAGCCAGCCGTAGACCTGCCCTGCCCGAAATTGCGGGAGGGACTGTTCTTTCATATATGCAGTCAGTTCTTCCAAAGATAGATTTTTAATATCCTGTTTCATGTGATCAGCTCATTTCTAGGGCAATCGCCTATAGGTGGAGATAAAAAAGCCCTCTGTGGAGTGAATTCCGGGAAAAAGCTGGAGGTACCCATCCTTTGCATGGGGCGTCCAGTGTGCAGGAAGAGGCAGGGAAAGAGGCAGAGCTTCAAATTGAATTCCCTGTTCCAAAAGAGGCTGGGAAAGGATATAATGCCGCATCTCCTCGTTTTCGCCTTGGTTAAGGGTACAGGTACTGTAGACCAGGCGCCCACCCGGACGAACATAGGGCAGGGACGCTTTTACAATGGATTTTTGTAACTCTGCCAGTGCATTTAATCCCTCCGGGGATGCGTGATATTTAATGTCCGGTTTGCTGCCGATAATCCCCAGTCCAGAACAGGGTGCATCGATTAGAACAGTATCACATGCCCCCTGTAAGGCAGGATCCATTTGTTGGCCGTCCCACACCTGCACCTGCACTCCGTCCAGATTCAAATGGCATCGCTCCAGATTTTCAAGAATTTTTGTGCATTTTTCTTCAGACCGGTCTCTGGACAATAGCACTCCGGTACCCGCCAGAAGATCGGCTATGTGCAGGGACTTTCCGCCCGGAGCTGCACAGACATCCACCACTTTTTGGCCCTTTTGAACGCCTGCAGCCTCTACAGCCAGAATACTGCTACCATCCTGAACCGTAATCCAGCCTTTTTGAAATGCAGTAGTTTTCTGGACGGTATCCACATTGGATATGTGCAGACAATGGGGGATGTATGGATCGGGAATCGCCTGAATGCCCTCTTCCTGTAAAAGGGCGATGGTTTGCATATCATTGGTCAGATGCTGAACCACACGGACAGAAATGCCCTTATTTCCCTCCTGGAAAAAACCAGTCATTATTTTTTGGGCCGTTTCCTGTCCATACTGACTTATCCACATCTGCCAAATCCAGTCCGGCATACTGAACTGCGTCTGTATCGGTAGGTTCTGAAAAAAATCTTCCGGCAGTCGGCTTACATTTCTCAAAACGCCATTTACAAAACCGGACAAACCCGCATATCCCTTTGCTCTGACCATTTTGACTGCTTCATTACAGGCCGCTGAAACCGGAACACTGTCCATGTAGAGCATCTGATATACACTCATTCGAAGAAGATTGCGGATATAGGGTTTCATACGGCTTGTTGGAAGCTTACTGACAGCATTCAGCCAGGCGTCCAGCTCAATGGACCGCTCTACAGTTCCCCTGACCAGGCGAGAAATAAAGCGTCTGTCCCGCAGGGGAAGGTATCCATATTTATCTAACACCTGGGCCAGAAGCTGGTGGGTATATCCGCCATTCTCCATCACTTCCTGAATGATATCCAGGGCCAGGGTGCGGGGCTGTTCCTCAATCACGTCGACGACCTCCGAACAAAAGGACCAGCCTCAGAAGCTGCAGGGCGCTTGCGGCAGCGGCAGCAACATAGGTCAGGGCAGCTGCTGCCAGAACTTTACGAGCCTTTTTGACTTCATCTTCATAGAGAATATGGGAACTGTTCAAAAGAGCCAGTGCTCTTCTGGAGGCATTAAATTCAACGGGAAGGGTCACAAGCTGAAAGAGTAGCCCAAGAGAAAACAGCAGGATCCCCACATTGATCAGGGTCTGGTTAAAACTTAGAAATACACCTGCAAGAATAACAAACCAGGATATACCGGTACCAAAATTGGCAATAGGGACCAGGGCTCCCCGAATGGCAAGGGGAGCATATCCCCTGTCATCCTGTATGGCATGTCCGCATTCATGGGCAGCCACCCCTATGGCTGAAATGGAACTTTTTCCATAAACCGCATCAGAAAGTCTTAATGTTTTGCTCCTGGGGTCATAATGGTCTGTCAGTTCTCCGGATATGGTGGTAACCTGTACATCGTAAATCCCCTGAGAATGCAGAATCTGTTCTGCGGCCTGTGCCCCGGTCAGCCCCCTGTAGCTGGAAACCTGGTCATACCGGTGAAAGGTGGATTTGACCTTTGCAGATGCGGCAATGGACAAAACCAGGCCAATCAGCACCAGAATGTAGGTGGGGTCCAGACCATACATCCACATATATCCTCCATATGCTAGCATAGATACGCCTCCTCTTCTTTTTTCGTGGTAAAATGTTCGCCGGCTTTTAGTGGTGTGCCCAGTAGAAAAGCGGCTACAGACATGCGTTTTTTCCCCTCCAGCTGTACCTCCAGAATTTCCAGGATACCGTTTCCGGTCTGCACACCTATTTGATCCGGTCCTGCCCAGAGAATCGTTCCGGGAGCGTGCGTTCCCTTCTCTTTTTGACTGTTTACCAGGCTTTTCCATATTTTTAACTGTTTTCCCTGCCAGAATGTATAGCAACCGGGCCATGGGTTCAATCCCCGGATAAAGCGTTCCAGTTCCAGAGCCGATTTATTGAAATTGATGTTACCCAGTTTTTTGTCCAGCATGTGAGCGTAACAGCTTTTGGCATTGTCTTGGGGGGTGAAAACCGCCGTGTTATTTTCCAATTGTGTAAGAGCCTGGCAGATCATAGGGCCCCCTAGAACCATGAGCCGGTCATGGAGGGAAGCACCGGTATCTTCCGGAAGAATTTCCACTTCTTCTTTCAGAAGCATGGGGCCTGTGTCCAGGCCAGCCTCCATACGCATAATGGTTATTCCCGTTGTTTTTTCACCGTCAATGATGGCCCATTCAATAGGAGCAGCACCCCTGTACTTTGGCAAAAGGGATGCATGTACATTCAGGCAGCCATAGGGGGGAATGTCCAGAATTTCCTGGGACAAGATCTGCCCGTAAGCTGCGACAATGATCACATCCGGCATCAAGGCTCGAAGCTTTTTCACTTCATTTTCTATTCGAATGGAGGGGGGCTGAAAAACAGGAATACCTGCTTCCAGCGCCAAAGCTTTGACCGGAGAAAAAGCCATGGCCTTTCCCCGACCCTTAGGTTTGTCAGGCTGAGTGTAGATCCCCACGATATGATGGGGGCTTTCCAGCAAAGTTTTCAGCGTTGGACAGGCAAATGTAGGGGTACCCATAAATACCACTTTCATATATGTTTCCTCCCTTTTCCATGTTCTGGAGCCATTATAATGCAAATAGAGGAATTTGTGGGGCGAATGTCAAAAATTTAAGAAATCATTCGCTCATTATTCACATCTTCCCCTATTTTGTAATAAATATGTGATTAAACTTCTGTTATGGAAAGCTCTTCCTCTTCCATCTCTTCATTGCTGTAAATCTTACTGGATGCCACATCTACATACATAATGCCATCCAGATGATCACATTCGTGACAAATGGCTCTGGCTAAAAGGCCTTCTCCCGTTAAGGTAAATGGAATCATATGCCGGTCAAGAGCTTCTACCACTACATGGTCCGGACGTTTCACAATGGCGCATTTGCCTACCAGGCTTAAGCAACCCTCTGTTCCCACCTGTTCTCCAGAAGTTTCCGTGATTTTGGGATTGACAAGGACCAGGGGCCCTTCTCCCACATCAATGACCACAATTCTTTTTAAAACACCGACCTGTGGGGCGGCCAGACCAACGCCATCCGCTTCATACATAGTGTCCAGCATATCTTCTATCAGTTGAGAAATGCGGGGAGTCATACCCTGCACTTCCTTACATTTTTTTCTCAGCACCGGATCACCCAGCTGTCTGATTTCTCTGATTGCCATAAAGTTATATCCTCCTTTCCGGATAAAATATCATCCTAACTGAAATTGTACCATAAATCCTTCTTTTTTGCATCCTGAAAACAGGTTTTCCAAATGCTGTCGTATGGAAATGACCTCATCCTCTCTTCCGGCTTTGACGTAAAATAGGAAACGGAACTGATCCTGCAGTCGAAAGCGCACATCCTGCGCAGGGCCAATGACAACAGATTTCGGAAAGCAGGCCTGTACCTCTCTGGCTCCTTTTTGTGCCTGCTCCCAGGCCATGGTCTCTTCTGGTCCAGTACAGAGAATTTCCAGCATGGCACCTGCGGGGGGGTAGTGCATTAACCGGCGAAAACGCATTTCCCGCAAAAAAAATGTTTCATAATCCTGGGCTGCCGCACAGGTTATGGCGTAGTGGTCCGGCTGATAGGTCTGAATAATGGTTTCTCCAGGAATTGCGCCCCGTCCGGATCGTCCGGCTGCCTGCGTCAGAAGCTGGAAGGTTTTTTCCGCACTCCTGTATTCATGATTGAGCAGAGACAAATCTGCAAGAAGTACACCAACCAGGGTGACACCTGGGTAATCGTGCCCTTTAACAATCATCTGGGTGCCAATCAAAAGCTGGATTTTACCGGATTGAAAATCCCCAAGTATTTTCTTGTAGCTGTCTTTTTGGCGGGTGGTATCCCCATCCATACGGGCAGAAACAATGCCTGGAAACGCTTTTTGAGCCAGAAGCTCCACTTTCTGTGTCCCGGAGCCAAAAGGGGCCAGATAAGGGGAACCACAATGGGGGCATTTTGCAGGTATGGGAATTGAATATCCACAGTAATGGCAACGCAGCCGCTGGTCTTTATGGGCTGTCATGGAAACATCACAATGCCGGCATCGTATGGTTTTTCCGCAGCTTCTGCAACACAAACCACCGGAGAGGCCCCGGCGGTTCAAAAACAGCATGACCTGTTCTCCTCTTTCAAAACGCAGTGACATGGCTTCCTTCAGGGTACGGCTGAAGATGGAGCGATTGCCTTCCTGAAACTCCTGACGCAAGTCTACAATTTCGACCCTGGATATATGACTGGCGGGAACGGCCCTTTGCTGAAGAGAAAATTTGGGCATATAGTCCGGGTGGCCCTTTGGCAGAGTGGTGCAATAAAAGGTTTCCACGGAAGGCGTGGCAGAGCCATACAACACATGTGCTCCCACTGCTTCCGCCCGCATGAGGGCAACTTCCCGGGCATCATATCTGGGTGTGTTTTCGTTTAAGTAGCTGTCTTCCTGCTCCTCGTCTACAATGATCAGACCCAAACGGGAAAAAGGCGCAAAAAGGGCAGTACGGGGGCCGATTACGATATCCACCCCTCCTTCCAGAATTTGCACAAACTGATCATACCGTTCTCCTTGGGAAAGTCTGGAATGCAAAATGGCAATACGCTGCCCAAATTCTCCTTGGAACCTGGATACAGTTTGATAGGATAGGGCAATTTCCGGAATCAGGACAATGACCTGCTGCCCCTTCCGGACAGCTTCTCTGGCCAGCGCCGTGTATAGGAGGGTTTTTCCGCTGCCGGTTATCCCGTGGAGCAAAGCCCGAACCGGTCCGTCCTCCTCCATCCAGTTTTTCAATTTCTGAAACACACTGGTTTGCTCCGGGGTAAAATGTGCAGGCAGTTCCTCCCCTTTCTCAGGCAAAACTGAACGAAAGACCCGTTCCTTATCCAACACCAAAAGCCCCTTGTCAAGCATGGCAGACAGTGTCCCTTCTTTAACATTGGCAGCCTGTAAAAGTGCCTGATGTTCCCATAAAGGCTGGGAAGAGAAACAGCTTAGTACCCTGTGTCGGGGGGCAAGGGTCTTGTTTCCGGCGGTTTGTTCCAGAACAGATAAAAAAGCATCATGGGGGATGCCGAGCTGGTATGTTTTCATGTTCGGTCCCTGCATACGCTTTTTCACGGGCATGACCGTGCGGATGGATTGTACCAGTGTTCCGCCGTACCTGGCCTGTATGGCAACGGCCAGTCCCATAAGCTGATCATCCACAGATAATCGCTGATGAATGACAGCTGAAATGGGTTTGGTTTTTTGGGGATCAAAAACAGCGTGGGAAGAAAGACGTAAAACATATCCTTTCACTTCTTTTCTGGCGCCAAAAGGAACAAGGACCACACTGCCGGGGATCACCTGAGATTCCAGCTGCGGGGGGACAACATATTGAAAGGATTTATCCAGACGTTCACTTGTAATATCCATTATGACATCTGCATACATGTCGACCCCTCCCTTCGGCGAATACTTACAAACTCTATCGTTTTTCCTGTACCATTTCCCGGACAATATCTGAAAAATGCATGCCATGGGAAGCTTTCAGGTAAATGATATTCTCCGGGGATCCCATACGCATCAGATGATTTTGAATTTCCTCATTGCTTTGAACCCAAAGAACGGTTCCGGGGAAATGGTGTTCTTTCAGAATGTTTGCAGCCTGCTGCATAAGCTCTCCCCGTAAAATAATCACATCCACATGTGCAGTGGATAGTTTTTTGCCAATATCCCGGTGAAAAGCGGCGGCGTTTTCTCCTAGCTCAAACATATCACCCAGGACCATTATTTTTCTTCCGGAAACTTTCATTTCATCTATAATGGAAATTCCTGCCGACATGGATACGGGACTGGCATTATACGTATCGTCAATGAATGTGCCCCATGGAGAATCCAGGCGCTGCAGGCGTCCTGAAAATCCTCTATAGCCGGAGAGGGCTTCCACTGCCCCTTCCAAAGGAATTCCAAAGACATCACAGACTGCAAGAGCGCCCAGAGCATTGATTATGTTGTGCCGTCCAAGAACCTGCAGGGAAACTGAAATCCTGCGATTTCCTGTTGCAAAGGTAAAGCGGGAATAGCCGTTTTCCGTTTCTACATTTTCTGCCCGATACTGGCATGCAGGGGAAAATCCATAGAGATAGATCGGATGGCCATCTCCGGCCATCTCCTGGTGGCTGACCAGCAAAAGGTCGTCTCCATTTAAAAAAACCGGGCCTCCGGGGCCAAGACCTTCACAAATGGTGAATTTTTCCCGGCAGATGTTTTCTCTCGAACCATAATAGACCATATGTGCATCACCGATGTTTGTCAGCATGACTGCAGTTGGCCTGGCCAGCCGTGCAATATCTCCTAACTCACCGGGGGTGTTCATGCCCATTTCCAATACGGCAAAATCAGCTTCAGAAGGGATGCGGGAAAGGGTAATGGGAACTCCTAGCAGGTTATTGTAGTTTTTTTCGGTGCGATATATCTTCAATGCTGAGGAAAGGGCCAGGGCGGTCATTTCACGGCTGGTAGTTTTTCCGATGCTTCCGGAAATACCCAGAATGGGCATTGTAAGACCATTTCTTGCCCACTGTCCCAACTCCTGCATGGCCAGGATACCATCCTTTACCAGGAACTGATTCCCCCCATAGGAGCAAGTCCCTTTTTCCATGGTTACAATTAAAGAGGCGCCTTTATGGATGGCCTCCGGGATATAGGTGTGGCCATTTGTTTTTTCACCAGGCAGTGCCACAAAAATATCCCCTTCTTGTATCTCCCTTGTATCAATGGCAATATGAGCATCTACATTATGCCCCATTTCCCCACTATGGCACAACCACTCTCCTGTGACATACTGGGGAAATATTGAAAAATCCACTTTCATAAATGACCCTTTCCCGTCTCTTAAAAGAGGCCGGTTATCCTTCCATCTTCTGTTACATCAATGTCTTCTGCTGCTGGCACCCGGGGCAGGCCGGGCATGGTCATGATGTTACCTGTCAGTGCTACCACGAATCCGGCACCCGCATTCACATAGACCTCTCTGACCTGAAGCGTAAAGCCCTCCGGTCGTCCAAGCCGTGTGGGATCATCAGAAAGGGAGTATTGATTTTTAGCCATGCAAACCGGAAAATGACCAAATCCCATGTCTGTAATGGTCTTTAGCATGTTTCTGGCGCTGGAAGAAAAACTGACCTGGGCCGCTCCATATATCTCTTTGGCAATGGTTTCAATTTTTTCTTTCAGAGGCAGGGCATCTTCATACAGCACATGGAAATGACTTTCTTCCCGGTCCAAAACTTCCAGCACTTTCTGTGCAAGGGGGATGCCCCCTTCTCCACCGTTTGCCCACACGTCAGAAAGTGCAAAGGTGCATCCTTTAGATTCACAGAAATCCCGGATGAAAGCATATTCCTCAGGGGAGTCCGTAGAAAAAGCATTTAAAGTTACCACTGTCGGCACACCGAATTTCTGGATGTTTTCTATATGTTTTTCCAAATTGACAATCCCTTTGGAAAGGGCTTCCACATTGGGGATAGCTAAGTTTTCCCGGGACATTCCGCCGTTGTATTTTAAAGCACGGACAGTAGCGACCAGTACTACGGCATCCGGTTCCAGTCCGGCCATACGGCATTTGATATCAAAAAACTTTTCAGCCCCCAGATCCGCACCAAAACCAGCTTCGGTAATGACGATATCCGCCATGTGAAGCGCGGTTTTTGTTGCAATTACACTATTGCAACCATGTGCAATATTGGCAAAAGGGCCTCCATGCACAAGGGCCGGGGTATGTTCCAGTGTCTGGATGACATTGGGCTTTAAGGCATCTTTCAGCAGTGCGGCCATGGCCCCTACCGCCTTCAAATCGCCGGCTGTGACAGGTGCGCCGGTGCGTGAATAGGCCACAATGATTCTGGAAAGCCGTTTTTTCAAGTCGGTCATGTCGGTGGCCAGGCAAAGGATGGCCATAATTTCTGATGCCACGGTAATGACAAAATGGTCTTCACGTACAAAACCATCTCCCTTTGAACCAAGACCTACAACCACATTACGCAGGACTCTGTCGTTCATGTCCAGACATCGCTTCCATACAACTTGCCGGGTATCAATGTCCAGTGCATTTCCCTGCTGAATATGATTGTCCAACATGGCAGCCAGAAGATTATTGGCTGATGTGATGGCATGGAAATCCCCTGTGAAATGCAGATTCAGGTCTTCCATTGGGACTACCTGGGCATATCCGCCTCCGGCAGCGCCCCCTTTTATGCCAAAGCAGGGGCCAAGCGACGGCTCTCGCAGGCAGATCATGGCTTTTTTGTTTAATTTTGCCATGGCCTGACCAAGACCTACTGTAGTGGTGGTCTTTCCTTCGCCTGCGGGTGTGGGATTTATGGCCGTTACCAGGACAAGTTTCCCAACAGGATTGGACTGAATACGGTTCCTGTAACCATCACCCAACTTTCCTTTGTAGCGACCGTACAGCTCAAGGTCATCTTCAGAGATGCCTAAAGGGGCGCAAACCTGAGTAATCGGCAGAAGTTCTGCCTCCTGGGCAATTTGAATGTCTGTTTTCATGGTGAATTTCCTTCCCTGATTTATTTGTTTTGATTGGATAAAAAGGCTTCAAATTCGGAAATGGACATTTGTATGGTTCGGGGCTTGGTGCCCTCTTCTTCGCCTACGACACCTGCTTCAGCCAGTTGATCCATAATACGGGCGGCCCGATTAAAGCCAATTCGAAACACTCTCTGAAGCATGCCTATGGAAGCCTTATCTTTTTCAATGATGCAACGGCCTGCATCTGCAAAAAGGGGATCCTGGGCAGGTTCATCCGCAGCCGTCGAACTGCCGGAACTATTATCCTGGCTGATAGCCACAATCGTATCCTCAGCTGCCTGCTCTCCGCCTTTTACATTGGTCTGAGATGATAAAAATTCCACAATGGAACTGACTTCTTTGTCAGAAACAAAGGCGCCCTGAACCCGCACAGGTTTCTGATACCCCACAGGATAGAAAAGCATATCCCCTTTGCCCAGTAATTTTTCTGCTCCGTTCATATCCAAAATCGTGCGGGAATCCACACCGGAAGAAACAGAAAAGGCAATTCTGGAAGGGACATTGGCCTTAATCAGACCTGTGATAACATTAACGGAGGGGCGCTGGGTGGCAATGACCAGATGAAGGCCTGCCGCTCTTGCCATCTGAGCCAGTCGGCAAATGGCATCTTCCACTTCCCCCGGAGCCACCATCATCAGGTCCGCAAGCTCATCCACAATGATGACGATCTGGGGGAGCTTTTCCGGCTTCTCTTCCCGTATAATGCGGGTGGGTTCCATGATCTTTTCATTATATCCCTTTAAGTCCCGCACATTGTATTCAGCAAATTTCTTATATCTGTCCGTCATTTCATTGACGGCCCAATTTAAGGCCCCAGCTGCTTTTTTGGGATCTGTTACAACAGGAATCAGGAGATGGGGAATTCCATTATATACGCTTAGTTCCACAACCTTTGGATCGATCATGATTAATTTAACGTCCTCAGGCTTGGATTTGTAAAGCAAACTGACAATGATGGTGTTAATACAAACGGATTTTCCGGAACCTGTTGCGCCTGCAATAAGCAGATGGGGCATTTTCCCAATATCTGCAATAATATTTTGCCCAGCAATATCCTTTCCTGTGGCAAAAGCCAGGGAGGAAGGGTTGTTTTTAAATTCAGGGCTTTCTATGAGGTCCCGCAGCATGACGGGGGTGTTGTCCGTATTGGGAACTTCAATACCCACTGCTGCTTTACCGGGGATGGGAGCTTCAATTCGGATATCAGCTGCCGCCAGATTGAGTTTGATATCGTCCGTAAGCCGAACAATTTTGCTGACAGTTACCCCCTGCTCCGGCTGAAGCTCATACCGGGTCACTGCCGGACCGCAGCTGATATTTGTCACTGTAACACCGACGCCAAAATTAGCCAGGGTCTGCTGTAGCTTTCTGGCCGTTTCCCGTAATTCCGCATCCTTGTTTCGGCGTCCTGTCAGGTTTCCTTTTTTAAGCAGTGTGATGGGAGGAAACACATATTCCCGCTGAATTACCAATGGGGCCTCAGACACCGGGACGTTTAGTCCGTCCGACAGTCCGGGGCCGCTTTCCCTGTCTGTGCCTTCTGATGCCACGGATTTTGCAACAGGCCTTGCTCCGGGAATTCCATCCAGATCCCATGTAAGGACTTTGCCTGTGGATGTGACCACTGTTCTAACGCCATCCTCATCCGTATGATCATAGGGATTGTCAGGCAAATTATGTTCCCCTGCGTGTGGTAAGGGCAAGAATTCACCTGATGCGTGCGCCTCTTCTGGGAAGTTGGAAGACCCGGAAGAAGGAAGTTCACCGTCGGAAGTAACGGGAATTTCATCAGTCCCTACTGATTGTCGGGCCTGCTTCTGATTTTCCAGCAAAGCCTTTGCCTGGCGAATCAGGGACCCCCCTTTTTCAGGAACAGGGGATGCAGGAAAGTCCACACTTTCTTCCTGATAGGGCGTATGTGTCTGGATAGAAGGGATGTTTTGCCAATCCTCTCCATAATCCGGAACATCCTCCAAAGATGAGAAAGCGGGAATATCCGGATATGACTCCGCAACAGCGTGCCCACTGGAGGGACGATTTTTTACAGTCCGGACTTTTGTTTCTGTCTGGCGAGGCGTCTCCTGGTTTTTTTCCTTTGTCCGTGCAGCCTTCTCCTGTTCCCTGGCAGCCCGGAGAGCGGCACGTTCCGTTTGCAGATCCTGCCGGATGGCTTTGCGCTCTTCCTGACGTTCTCTGAAGCGGACCTGTTCCTCTCTGGCTGTTTTCTGCACTTTTTGCCCGGATCGTTCCAGGAGATGCACAAAAGATTTTTCGGTAAGAAGCACCAGTCCGATCAGTAGAAAAACGAAAAGCAGCACATAGGTTCCTACAAGATCCAGAAATGGACCGAAGGCCATGACCATGAGTCCTCCCAAAATACCACCGCCCCGCCCCACGGAAAGAGCCGTTGCATAGGCATAGTAGTCTCCAATACCCCAGTCAGGCATAACACTTCCCAGGGCCATCAGCTGACTTAATCCGCATATCGCCAGAGTTATAAAAACAGCTCCGATGATTTTGATGCGAATCAACAGGCTGCCGTGATTGGCAATATAAAAACATACCAGAAAAAAGAGAACAAGCGGAATGATATAGCCGACTACACCAAAAAGGCCAAACGTAAAAGACAGGCACCATTTTCCGACCACGCCTGTTAAATGAAAGTTGCTCAAAAAAAGAAATAGGGAAACTGCCAGCATTACAATGACGGTCACTTCCTGCCCTACAGAAATGCTACCCTTTTTCTGAGTGGTTGTTTTGGATTTTGTACTTCTGCCTGAGCTGCGTCTGCCGTTTCCTGTGCTTTTTTTTCCGGTTTCTGTGGATGTCACTTGCTTCCTCCTTGATTACATGAACAAACCATTGTCTGCTGCTTTTGATTATTCCAAAACTGTCAGCAGTTTTGTGAAAATAACGTCAAACGCCGTAAAGCCTCTTTTCAATGAAACCGGCTTTCCTTCTCTGCTTAAAAAGCAGTGCCGACTTTCACCTGTGCAGCAAAGCTCCCCCGTTACAGCATCCATTACCTCAT
>CAYRQT010000008.1:0-11341 GCA_964426655.1 uncultured Cuneatibacter sp.
CGTCTAATGGCGCAAAGAGGCTATACAGAGGAGAAAACCCATGCTATAATGGCAAGGCAAAAAACGGAAGAGGAATTCAGGCAATTATGTTCCCGCACCATTGATAATGGGGGAGATTTTTCTCTGACACAACAGCAGATTCGGCAGGCCCTGATCGGCCGGCCATTTTAGGAGTATCCCATGAGATTTGTCAGCATAGCCAGCGGGAGTAGCGGAAACTGCACATATATTGGCTCGGAAAACACCCATATCCTGGTGGATGGGGGCGTATCCTGCAAAAGGATTACGGGTGGTCTGGAAACTCTGGAAATTCACCCCAGGGATCTTTCTGGAATTTTTATTACCCACGAGCACATTGATCATGTGCGGGGGCTGCCCATTCTCTGCAAAAAGTACGGCTTGCCCCTGTATGGCAGCAAGGGGACACTGAATGCCCTGCGTCAGTCAGACAGCAAAGGGGAAATTGATCCGCAACTGTATCATCCCATTGTGCCGGATCATCCCTTACAGATTGGCGATCTGAAAATAGAAGCCTTTCGCAATACGCATGATGCGGCTGAACCGGTAGGATATCGGGTGGAGCAGGGAGAAAAGAAGGTGGCGGTGGTCACAGATCTGGGTAATTACACCCCCTATACAGTGGGACATCTGCAGAAACTGGATGCGCTGCTCATTGAAGCCAACCATGACATCCGTATGCTTCAGGCAGGGGCCTATCCCTATTCCCTGAAAAGAAGAATATTAAGTGACTATGGGCATTTGTCCAACGAAACCTGCGGAAAGTTGTTGTGTGAGATTCTGCATGACGACATGAAGGCCATCCTTTTGGGGCACCTGAGTCAGGAAAACAATTTTGAGGACCTGGCTTATGAAACAGTACGATGTGAAATTTCGGCAGGGGATATCCCTTATCAGGGAGATGATTTTAAAATTACGGTGGCAAAAAGAAATACGGTCACACCGACCGTGGAAATCTAAGGAGTGAGGTGGGCATTTATGCGCAAAGCGATTATTACAGTGGTTGGAAAAGATACGGTGGGCATTATTGCCGGGGTCTGCACATACCTGGCAGAAAACAATGTAAATATTCTGGATATTTCCCAGACGATTGTGGATGAATACTTTAACATGATGATGGTTGTAGATGTGGCTAAGGCGAACAAACCACTTGGAGACATGATTACGGAACTGGAAGTGCTTGGGGAAGAAATCGGTGTGGTAGTACGAATGCAGATGGAAGAGATCTTTACAAAAATGCATCGCATGTAACATGAATGCAGGGAGTGGACTGAAATGATCAATATATATGAAGTAAATGAAACCAACAAAATGATTCTTCAGGAAAAACTGGACGTGCGCACCATCACCATTGGCATTAATCTGCTGGACTGTGCTGATAGCACAGTGGAGGGAACCTGCCGGAGAGTTTATGAGAAAATTACCAGGATAGCCAGGGATCTTGTAAAAGTGGGAGCTGAAATTGAAAAAGAATATGGCATTCCCATTGTGAACAAGCGGATATCAGTTACGCCTGTTTCACTTGTAGGTGGCAGCTCCTGCAGGAGCAGTGAGGATTTTGTGGAGATTGCCAGAACGCTGGACCGGGCGGCAAAAGAAGTGGGTGTGAATTTTATTGGAGGGTACAGTGCCCTGACCAGTAAGGGCATGAGTCGTGCGGATGAACTTTTGATTCGATCGATTCCCATGGCCATGGCCGAAACAGACAGAGTGTGCAGTTCTGTGAATATTGGTTCTACCAAAACAGGGCTGAACATGGATGCGGTCCGCCTGATGGGACAGATTGTGCTGGATACCGCCAAAGCGACCAAGGAGAACGACTCTTTAGGCTGCGCCAAGCTAGTGGTGTTTTGCAATGCCCCTGATGATAATCCTTTTATGGCCGGTGCTTTCCATGGGGTCACGGAAGCGGATGCCATAATTAATGTGGGCGTCAGTGGTCCAGGCGTTGTGAAGCAGGCGCTGGAACAGGTACGGGGAGAAAATTTTGAGGTGCTTTGCGAGACCATTAAAAAAACAGCATTTAAGGTGACCAGAGTCGGACAGTTGGTGGCTGGAGAAGCTTCCAGGCGGCTGGGGATTCCTTTTGGCATTATTGACCTTTCTCTTGCACCGACGCCTGCTGTAGGGGATAGTGTAGCGGAAATCCTGGAGGAAATCGGGCTGGAAAAGGTGGGAGCACCAGGTACTACTGCTGCTTTGGCCATGCTCAATGACCAGGTGAAAAAGGGTGGGGTTATGGCGTCTTCTTATGTGGGAGGGTTAAGCGGGGCTTTTATCCCTGTCAGTGAAGACCATGGCATGATTGAGGCCGTATCTGTGGGGGCACTCAGTTTGGAGAAGTTGGAAGCCATGACCTGTGTGTGTTCGGTTGGACTGGACATGATACCCATACCCGGGGATACGCCAGAACATACACTTGCTGCCATGATTGCCATTCCCGGAGACACTTCTGCATCTACTATTGCAGGGATCATTGCGGATGAAGCAGCTATCGGCATGATCAACCAGAAAACAACAGCAGTACGCCTGATTCCCGTTATCGGGAAAAAGGTGGGAGATATGGCTGAGTTTGGCGGGCTTTTGGGCTATGCACCGGTAATGCCGGTAAATGGTTATTCCTGTGAAAAATTCATTTCCAGGCAGGGAAGGATCCCGGCGCCCATTCACAGTTTTAAAAACTGAATGTCAGATTCTTTTCATTTCCTGTCGGAAGTCTTCCGGCAGGATTTTTTTGTGCCGCAAATATACCAGCTGACGATACAGGGCATAAGCCTGACGATCCTTTTCAAATGCATAAAGTGCCTGGCGATACTGAGCGTCATCGGGGTACCATTGCCGCAATAGTTCTTTTCCTCTGGCGGTTTTAGTAATCAGCGGAAGAGTGGCTTTTTCTTTTAAAAGAGGAAAAAGCAGGCGGCCCTGCTTTGAAAACCCCAATACATGGGCATAAGGTGCATATCCAAGCAACCCCTGTGCGGACAATCCTCTTTTTGAATGACGCAAAATCAGATGGATAAGAGCACGGGATATACGGGTGCGGGTATACGCTTTGCTTTTCATGGATTCCACCATTTCCGGGAAGGAAAGAAGAGAAAAACGGTGTCTGAAAAGGGCCTGGGCCAGCCCTTCATCAAAACCCTCTATTTTTAAAAGAAAAGAAACAATTTCAGAGTCTGGCATAGCCTGCAGTTGCCAGAGCGTGGAACACAGGGCAGGCGTCAGATCTGTTTCGTCCAGAGGAGCAACTCCCTGCTTCAGGGCTTTATATAGCAGACCGGCAGCTTCTTCCGGCATCCACTTTTCCAGCTGCCCTGTCCCGACAAGTTCGTCCAGATGGGCACGTAGGGCAGAAGCGGAAGCGGGAGGAGCGGCATTGGCGGAGGAGAGCGTCAGACTATGATAGCCGTCCCCTTTTCGTAAGATTGTATGGGGCAATATAGGACAGTGAAATAAGGCAAGGGCTTTCAGGTATTCTACCCCCAGAATATTATTCGGGGAAGACATGGATTCCCCGGCGGCGGCCCCCAGATCTTCGCTAAGTGCCATGGCCCGACTGCGGGGAAAAGAAAGTCCTTGGCGTAAGCCTGCCTGTAAAAGCTTTTTGTAGGAAGATGGTTCCTCAGAAAGGTAGTGAGCAGCAGCCTGGAGGGGAGCAAGGTGACCGGATTCGCTGCCAAAAACCAGATGATCCACGCACCCCAGTTTGTGAAGTAGTCCTACCGCTCCGCGGGCAAACCCTTCCGCACTGGAGAGGGCAAAAAGAGAGGGCAGCAGAATCACCAGATCGGCACCACCCTGAAGGGCCATTTCCGTGCGCAGATATGGATCAGCCACAGCCGGAGCTCCTCTCTGAACAAAAGGTCCGCTCATGACCACAACAATGGCATTGGCTCCGGTGAGGCGTCTGGCTTCCTCTATATGATGCAGATGGCCGTTGGTAAATGGATTATATTCTGTAATCAGTCCGGTTATCATGAAAACCCCTCCTTCGTTTGTTTCCACTATACTGTATCTGCAGAGCCTTGAAAAGTGTTTTGAAAAAAAACCAGGGAAAAGGTTGTACAGGGAAATTAAATGGCATATAATGAAAGAAAAATTTCATTTCGTGAAAGGAAAGCAGCAATGGGATTTATAGACCGTATTAAAGAGAGAGCAAAACAGGACAAGAAAGTGATTGTACTGCCGGAATCCATGGACCGCAGGACCTGGGAGGCCGCCGTACAGGTGGAAAAAGAAAAAATTGCAGATGTTATCATTCTGGGTACACCGGAAGAGGTGAAAGCCAATAGCGAAGGGCTGGATATCACTGGTATTCAGATCGAAGATCCGCACACCAGTGCCCGGTTGGAAGAATATGTAGAAAAACTGACAGAATTAAGAAAGAGCAAGGGGATGACTCCGGAAGATGCCAGAAATCTTCTCACATCGGACTATATGTACTACGCCTGTATGATGGTGAAGACCGGTGCGGCAGACGGTGTGGTTTCCGGCGCCTGCCATTCCACGGCCAATACATTAAGACCTTCCTTGCAGATCCTGAAGACAAAGCCCGGTGCAAAGCTGGTTTCCGCATTCTTCCTAATGGTCGTACCGGATTGTGTTTATGGGGAAAATGGTGTGTTCATTTTTGCTGATTCCGGTCTGGAGCAGAATCCTACACCGGACAAACTGGCATCCATTGCCATTTCTTCTGCAGAATCGTTTGAACTTCTTGTAGAAAAACCGGCTAAGGTGGCAATGCTTTCTCATTCTACCAAGGGAAGTGCAAAGCATCCCGATGTGGACAAAGTGGTGGAAGCAACAAAACTGGCCAAAGAAATGCGTCCGGACCTTCTGTTGGACGGAGAGCTGCAGGCAGATGCCGCCATGGTTCCTTCTGTAGGGGTTTCCAAAGCACCTGGCAGTGCAGTGGCAGGCCAGGCCAATGTATTGGTATTCCCAGATTTGGATGCAGGGAATATCGGCTATAAACTGGTACAGCGTCTGGCCAAGGCAGAAGCCTATGGACCAGTAACCCAGGGAATTGCAAAACCTGTCAATGACCTTTCCCGAGGATGTGTGGCTGAGGACATTGTGGGAGTTGTAGCGATTACAGCGGTTCAGGCGCAGGCAGAAAAATAAAAATCAGGTTCACACACGTCAAAGAAAAATCCCTTGACAAACCGATCAGGGATATGTATAATCTTTTAGGTGTGTATTAGGAGAAAATATGCTGATACATATGTCAGAACTTTTATCCCCAGGCAGTGAGCCCCTGTTTCTTTCGCTGGATCTTGAACCCGTAATGGTCTTTTCCGGCAGGGAAAAACAGTCTGTAACGGCTACCGCACCTCTGAAGCTGGTATTGACCCCTTTAAAGGGACGTAAAGTGCGCATTCAAGGAGAGGCGGACATGCTGTGGCATATGTCCTGCGACCGTTGCCTGGTACCTGTTTCGGTGCCGGTACATCTTTCGCCTGACATTGAAGTGGATTTTACTCTCACAGCACAGGATCGGATAAAGGATTTGGATGAACAGTCCTATATTATCGGATATGATTTGGATGTTGCGCGTATGGTATTGGATGAGCTGTTAGTGAACAAGCCTGCGAAGGTGCTCTGCAGAGAAGACTGCAAGGGGCTTTGCCCATATTGCCATGGAAACAGAAATCTGCAGGCGTGCAGCTGTGCCAGTCAGCAGTCAGATCCAAGGATGTCCCAAATACGCAATATCTTTAATTCATATAAGGAGGTGTAACCATGTCAATCTGTCCCAAGAACAGATCCTCTAAGGCTCGCAGAGACAAGCGTCGTGCGAACTGGAAGATGTCTGCCGTTAACTTAGTAAAGTGCAGCAAGTGTGGCGCATTAATGATGCCTCACAGAGTATGTAAAGCTTGCGGTTCTTACAATAAGAAAGAAATCGTTTCTGCAGACTGAGAATCAAAAGGTAAATAAAGCGCCCTTCTGTTAGGAAATAACAGTCAGGGCGCTTTTTCTATGCGGGAAAAATGTGTGAAAAAAATGCAGGATAATATTGATTTTAAGAATGTAATTTAGTATAGTATAAACGTCATTGACAAGAAAGGACGTTTATGTCCTTTAGAGCGTACGTTTTAAGTGAAAGGGATTTCCAGAAAGAGGAACAGATGATAACTGTTGCATTAGATGCCATGGGAGGGGACAATGCCCCTGCAGCTATTGTGCAGGGGGCTTTGGAGGCCGTCAGGGATTGCAGTGAACTGGTGGTCAAGCTGGTTGGCCCTAAGGGGGTAATCCAGAAGGAACTTGCTGGAAAAACCTATCCGGCCGATCAGATTCAGATTGTGGAAGCTTCCCAGGTCATTGAAACCGAAGAACCGCCTGTAATGGCCATCCGTACCAAAAAGGATTCCTCTATTGTGGTGGGACTTGGTCTGGTGCGCAAAAAAGAAGCAGATGCATTTGTGTCTTCAGGGAGTACTGGTGCCGTGCTTGTGGGCGGACAGTTGATCGTTGGGAAAATAAAGGGGGTGAAACGTCCTCCCCTTGCGCCGCTTATCCCAACTGAGAAGGGGGTCTCTTTATTAATTGACTGCGGTGCAAATGTGGATGCCAGAAGTGAGCATCTTTTGCAATTTGCCAAAATGGGTTCTATTTACATGCAATACGTTGTGGGAGTGGAAAAACCCAGAGTTGCCCTGGTGAATATAGGGGCCGAAGAGGAAAAAGGGAATGCCCTAGTAAAGGAAACCATGCCACTGCTGAAAGAGTGTGATGACATTCATTTTACAGGTAGCATTGAAGCACGGGATATTCCAAAAGGTGGCGCAGATGTTATTGTTTGTGAAGCTTTTGTGGGAAATGTGATCCTTAAGGTCATGGAGGGTACTGGAAAGGTCCTGATTCACCAAATTAAGGACGCCCTGCTTTCTAACCTGCAGGGGAAAATTGGTGCACTGCTTATCAGAAAAAATCTGAAGCAGGTAGTAAAAAGGTTTGATGCCTCAGAATATGGTGGAGCACCTATGCTGGGACTGAACGGCCTTGTGGTCAAGGCGCATGGGAGCGCCAAATCCAAGGAAATTCGAAATACACTGTTGCAGTGTGTTACCTTTCACCAGCAGCAGATTAATAAAAAAATAGAAAAAGCCTTTATGGTAAACATTTAAGTGCGATATTCACTTATGGAGGGAAATATGGAATTTGAAAAATTGCAGGCTATTATCGCGGAAGTATTAAATGTGGATGCTGAAGACATCACAATGGAGACCACTTTTGTGGATGATCTGGGAGCAGACTCCTTAGACATTTTCCAGATTATCATGGGAATTGAGGAGGAATTTGACATCGAGATACCCAATGAAGCTGCAGAAAAGATCGTTACTGTAGGGGATGCCGTAGAGCAGATCAAGCAGGCATTGGCATAAGAGGTACGTAACCTGAATTGGAATAAATTTATAGGATTGTATGAAGGAAAAAGCCCCTAAAGGGCTTTTTCGTTATAAAGGGGGTTACAATGGAACAGGAGAAAATTAAACTTTTTCAAAAGAAAATCGGGTATTTGTTCCGGGATGTATCCTGGCTGCAAGTTGCTTTGACACATAGCTCCTATGCCAATGAACACAAGGGGGAAGGGCTGAAAGATAATGAACGACTGGAGTTTTTAGGTGATGCTGTTTTAGAACTTGTCAGCAGCGATTATCTTTTTAAGCAGTCGGGTACCATTCAGGAGGGTGAATTAACCAAGCGCAGAGCCAGTATGGTATGTGAATCTTCGTTGGCTTTTTGTGCAAGAAGCCTGAGTCTGGGGGAGTTTCTTCTCTTGGGAAGGGGGGAGGAAGCAACCGGTGGAAGAAACCGGGATTCCGTTATTTCAGATGCCATGGAGGCGGTAATCGGCGCAATTTATATGGATGGGGGTTTTGCTAATGCAAAAGAGTTCATCGAAAGATTCATTTTAAATGATCTGGAAAATAAGCAGCTCTTTTATGATAGCAAAACCATTTTGCAGGAAATCATCCAGCGCATATACCATACAGATGTGATGTATGACCAATTGGGAGATGAAGGGCCGGACCACCAGAAAATTTTTGAGGCACAGGTCCGGGTGGGAGAGAGAGTCATCGGAAAAGGCAAAGGGAGAACCAAAAAAGCAGCCCAGCAGATGGCCGCCTATCAGGCCATTCTTTCCATAAAGGGGCAGGATGAGGAGCAGCATGTATCTAAAGAGCATTGAGGTACAGGGATTTAAATCTTTTGCAAATAAAATACATTTTGAATTTCACAATGGTATCACCTGTATTGTAGGACCAAATGGCAGCGGAAAAAGCAATGTGGCTGATGCGGTAAGATGGGTGCTGGGAGAACAGAGCGCAAAGCAACTAAGGGGCGCAAATATGCAGGATGTAATATTTTCCGGCACAGAGCTTAGAAAGCCTCAGGGATTTGCTTATGTGGCGATTACACTGGACAACAGCGACCATTGCCTGCAAATCGATTATGATGAAGTAACCGTTTCCCGCAGGGTATATCGTTCGGGAGAGAGCGAATATAAAATTAATCAGACCCCCTGCCGACTAAGAGATATTCATGAGCTGTTTTATGACACAGGTATTGGAAAAGAGGGGTATTCCATTATTGGTCAGGGACAGATTGATAAAATCCTAAGCAATAAACCGGATGAGCGGCGTGAATTATTCGATGAAGCTGTGGGCATAGTTAAATTCAAGCACAGAAAGCAGATTACGCTCAAAAAGCTGGAGGAGCAAAGGGATAATCTTACCAGAGTAAGAGATATTCTGCTTGAGCTGGAAAAACAGACGGGTCCATTGGAAAAACAAGCTGAAACGGCTAAAATTTATCTGCAGCTGAAGGAAAAACTGAAAACACTGGAGGTACAGCTTTTTGCTCTGGAGGGGCGGGCTGCAAAGGCCAGGTTGGATGAGCTGGAAGAGCGCATGGAAATTACCCGTCGGGATTTGGAGGAAAGCCGGGCAGCCGGACAGGCCCTTCGTCAGGAGTATGATGAAGTGGTCGGCCACGTGAACCGGCTGGAATCTGAGGCTGAAGTCCTGCAAAAGCAGGGAGATTCGTGTAAAAATCAATCCACTGAAGCGGAAAAGGCACTTTCCCTTTTGGAAGAACAGGGGCGGGCAGACGGAGAACAGTCGATAAAATTACGGAACGCACTGGAAGAGTGGCAGCAGCAGCTGCAGATCTGTGCGGAACAGTTGCAGTCTTTTCTGGAACAGAAAAAATGTCTCCAGGATAACCTGGAAAAAGACAAAATCAGGGAAAACAAACAGATTGAGACAGTGGACCGGCTGGACAGACGTATTATGGAGCTCCAGAAACTGCGGGAGGAGGGACAGGTTTCCCTTGTGAATCGTCTTCAGCAAAAAAGTGATGTGCTGGCCAAGGAGCAACGACTGGCCGCTGCTGAAGAGAATCTGGAAAATGAGAAGAAAAGATTGCAGCAGCAAATCCGGCAACACATGCTTATGCAGGACCAGACCAGAGGGGCACTTTTACAGTCTAAGGAAGAATTACAGAATAAGCAGGATGAGATTTCCAGCATCAGACAGCAGGAAGAACCCAGAAAAAGAAGGAAGATACAGCTGCAAAATGAGTTGATCCGGCTGGATCGTCAGATTGCCGAGTCGCTTAAAGCGTACCATATGCTGCATTCCAGAGCAGATTCTCTTAAAGGTCTGGAAGAGCGGTATGAAGGGTACCAGGGCAGCATTCGGTTTGTCATGGAGCAGGGATCTTCATTTGGAAAAATTGATGGGGTTGTAGCTGATCTTATCCAGGTGGAAAAAAAATACGAACTGGCTATTGAAACGGCTTTGGGAGCCAGTCTGCAATACATTGTTACAGATTCTGAAAAAACGGCCAAAGGCTGCATTCAGGCCCTTAAGGAAAAAAGGATGGGACGTGCCACGTTCCTGCCACTGGATGGCGTTCGGGCAGGGGCACCGTTTAGCAGAAAGGAAGCCCTAAAGGAACCTGGAATTGTAGGCCTTGCATCGGATCTGGTCCGAATGGCGCCTGATTATGCCAATATACAGTCCTCCCTTTTGGGCAGAATACTGGTTGCAGAAAATATGCAGCAGGCATTGGCTGTAGCCAGAAAATATCAGTACAGTCTCAGAATCGTGACTTTAGAAGGGGAAAATTTAAGCCCTGGTGGATCAATAACAGGGGGAGCATACAAAAATACAGGAAGTCTTCTCAGCCGGAAAAGGGAAATTTCGGAGCTTGAGCTTCTTGCGGGAGAAAAGAAGGCAGAGCAAAAAAAACTGCAGGAAGAACAGGAAAAGCTGAAACAGGAAAGCAGGGAGATTCGTGAGGCAGAACAGGCTTTTCAGGAATCCGTTCAGGCACTGTCTCTTGAAGAAAACAGTTTACGTATGCTGTATCGGCAAAAGGAAGAGCAGCTTGAGGCGTTGACCGGACAGCTGGAAGGCCTGCAAAGAGAGCTGGAAGAAGCCAAACGGACTGGAAAGGAACTGGAAGAATCCAGACAACTACTCAGTTTACAAATTCGTCAGTTGGAAAATCAGAATGCATCTCAGGAAGAGGATGCTGACACTTATGGAAAAGCCCTTGTAGAAGCGATGGATCAACGCCGGGAAGCAGCGGCGATGTTGGTGGAAGTGCAGCTTGAGCTGACAAAAAATGAAGAGAAACAGGCATTTGCACAGGAAAGCCTGGACAGACTTCACGCAGAGCAGACAGAAATCAACCGAAAAATGGAGGGAGGGCATAGGGAACAGGCCGCATATGAGGAACGGTGTAAAATGCGGGAGATAGAACAGCAGCTGATTCGAAAGCATTTGGATCATTTTGAGATGCAGATGGCAGAGATTGAGCAGAAAAAATTGGCACTTCATAAGGAGAGAGAGGAATTGACCCAGAGACAGGGGCATTTCTTTAAGCAGCAGGAAGAGATTTCAGAGCGGGTTCACGCTTTGGATAAAGACTACCTCCGTATGGAAGCCCAGAAGGAAAAGACAGAACAGATGCTGGATGCGCAGACGGCCTATTTGTGGACGGAATATGAAATGATGCCAAGTGAAGCCTATGAAATATGGAAGAATCCGGAAGGAGATGTGCCCTTCCTCCGCAAGGAAATTGCTTCTCTGAAAGGGGAAATCAAAGGCCTGGGACCGGTGAATGTCAATGCTATTGAAGACTATAAAGAAGTGGCAGGACGATACATCTTTATGAAACAGCAATTTGATGATCTGGAAGAAGCAGAACAGACTTTGCTGCAGATCGTGGATGAGCTGGATGAAGGGATGCGACGACAGTTCAATGAGGAATTTGCCAAAATCCAGGCAGAATTTGACAGGGT
>CAYRQT010000008.1:11351-21814 GCA_964426655.1 uncultured Cuneatibacter sp.
CCCTCTGTTTGGTGGAAGGAGAGGATGTCATTGATGCAGGCATTCAAATCATCAGCCAGCCTCCTGGAAAGAAACTGCAGAATATGATGCAGCTATCTGGCGGAGAAAAGGCATTGACGGCCATTGCCCTTCTTTTTGCCATTCAGAATCTGAAACCTTCCCCCTTCTGTCTGCTGGATGAAATAGAAGCGGCTCTGGATGATTCCAATGTGACCCGGTTCGCTTCATATCTGCATAGATTGACGGCGTTTACACAATTTATTGTTATTTCCCACCGCCGTGGTACAATGGTAATGGCAGATCGTTTATATGGCATCACTATGCAGGAAAAAGGTGTTTCCACGTTGGTCAGTGTCAATCTGATTGAGCAGGAATTAGAGGCATAATTGCTTTGCGGAGGATAAAATATGGGTGAAAAAATAGGTTTTTTTGCAAAACTTGCAGCTGGGCTTTCAAAAACAAGACGTTCCATTTCTGTGGGGCTGGATGCCTTATTCAGTGGGTTTTCCGGCATTGATGAGGATTTTTTTGAAGAGTTGGAAGAGGTCCTGATCATGGCTGATATCGGTGTAAAAACCACACAGTCCATTATGGACGAACTTCGGAATGCGGTCCGGGAGCAGCATATTAAGGAACCCTCTGCATGTAAGACACTTCTGATTGACATTATAAAAAAACAGATGGATCTGGGGCCCAATGCTTATGAATACGAAACGAAACCATCTATTCTTTTGATTATTGGAGTCAATGGAGTGGGAAAGACCACTTCCATCGGTAAAATTGCATCTCAGCTGAAAGAGGATGGGCATTCTGTGATGTTGGCAGCAGCGGATACGTTTCGGGCAGGGGCCATATCCCAGCTGACTGAATGGGCCAGAAGGGCTAACGTGCCGATTATCTCCCATAAAGAGGGGGCAGACCCAGGGGCTGTGGTGTTTGATGCGCTTCAGTCCGCCAAGTCCCACCATGTGGATGTGCTGATCTGTGATACCGCCGGTCGGCTGCAAAACAAAAAAAATCTGATGGAAGAACTAAAAAAAATCAATCGGATCATTGACAGAGAGTGCCCGGATTACTACCGGGAAACACTGCTGGTGCTGGATGCCACCACAGGCCAGAATGCTTTGGAACAGGCCAGGGCTTTTCGTGAGTCGGCTAATATTACGGGGATTATTCTGACTAAAATGGACGGTTCGGCTAAAGGCGGCATTGCCGTGGCCATTCAAAGTGAGCTGGGCATTCCGGTGAAGTATATCGGAGTGGGAGAGCGGTTGGATGATTTACAGAAATTTGATGCAGAAGCATATGTGACCGCATTATTTGCAGGAGAATAGGAGCGAAAATGTTAACTCTGGAAGAATTTGAGGAGGCGTCAGAAATTGTACAAAAAGTGACGCAGGAAACCAAGCTGATCTACAGTGAGTATTTCAGTCAGATGTCTCACAATAAAGTATACCTGAAACCGGAAAATATGCAGTATACTGGTGCATACAAAATTCGCGGTGCCTATTATAAGACCAGTACCCTGGCGCCTGAAGAGCGGGAAAAAGGTCTGATTACTGCTTCAGCCGGAAATCATGCCCAGGGGGTTGCCTTTGCTGCCCGGGCATTTCAGTGCAAAGCGGTGATCGTCATGCCAACCACCACGCCCCTGATCAAAGTGAACCGGACGAAAAGCTATGGAGCGGAAGTGATACTGTACGGGGATGTTTACGATGAGGCCTGTGCCTATGCCGAGCAGCTAGCTGAGGAAAAGGGATATACTTTCATTCATCCGTTTAATGACCTGGCAGTGGCCACTGGGCAGGGAACCATTGCCATGGAGATTATTAAGGAGCTGCCAACGGTGGATTATATCCTCTGTCCTGTGGGGGGAGGCGGCCTGGTGACAGGGGTTGCTACGCTTGCTAAGCTTCTGAATCCCAAAATAAAGGTGATCGGTGTAGAACCTGCAGGAGCCAATTGTATGCAGGAAGCGTTAAAAGCGGGGCATGTGGTCACATTGCCCACCGTGGACACCATTGCGGATGGCACTGCAGTGAAAACTGCCGGCGATCTGCTTTTGCCCTATATTCAGGAGAATGTGGATGATATCCTGACTGTGGAAGATGAGGAGCTGATTGTTGCATTTTTGGATATGATTGAAAATCATAAAATTGTTGTGGAAAATTCCGGACTTTTGACGGTGGCAGCTCTAAAGCACTTGCCGGTAGAAAATAAAAAGGTGGTTTCCATATTAAGCGGTGGGAACATGGACGTGATAACCATGTCTTCTGTTGTGCAGCATGGTTTGATTCAAAGGGGCAGAATTTTCACTGTGTCCACACTGCTGCCGGATAAACCTGGAGAGTTGGTGAAGGTTGCTTCCCTCATCGCAGAATGCAATGGAAATATCGTTAAGCTGGAGCATAACCAGTTTGTTTCTATTAACAGAAGTGCAGCTGTGGAACTAAGAATCACCATTGAAGCTTTTGGACATGAACATAAAGCACTGATCGTTCGTCATCTGGAAGAATCTGGTTACCGGCCTAAGCTGGTGAAGCCCAATTTGTAGAAAGCACAGGTGTCAAGAAAAAACACTTGACACCTGTGCTTTTTTCCTGTATGATTACCGGGTGCCAGTGAGGTGAGATATGGAGAAAATTGTTCTGCAGACTTTACTCTATGATGTTTACGGAGATTTGCTTACGGAGCATCAGAAAAAGATTTATGAGAGAGCCGTATTTGATGACATGTCTTTAAGTGAAATTGCGGATGAGGCAGGCATCTCCAGGCAGGGGGTGCATGATTTAATTCGCCGATGCAACACTTTACTGGAAGAATACGAAAAAAAGCTACATCTTGTGGAAAAATTTCTGGCCGCCCGGGAGCTCCTGGATCAAGTTCAAAAGGAGCTGGAACATTTACGGCCGGAAACGCTGGAGGAGGAAAAAAAGGTGTTGCTGGGGCAAATCAGAAAAGTGCTGGAAGGATTATAACCAGGAGAATAATATGGCATTTGAAAGTTTATCTGATAAGCTGCAGCGGGTATTTAAAAACCTTCGCAGCAAAGGCCGCCTTACGGAGGCAGATGTAAAAGCGGCATTAAAAGAGGTGAAAATTGCACTTCTGGAGGCAGACGTTAATTTTAAGGTGGTGAAGGCTTTTGTGGCCGCTGTTCAGGAACGGGCAGTGGGAACGGATGTGATGAATAGCCTCACACCCGGACAGATGGTCATTAAAATTGTTAATGAAGAAATGATTCGCCTGATGGGCTCTGAAACCACGGAAATTGTGCTTCGACCAGGTAATGAAATAACGGTCATCATGATGGCTGGCCTTCAGGGTGCCGGTAAGACGACCACTGCTGCTAAGCTTGCCGGGAAATTTAAGGCGAAAGGCAGGAAGCCTTTGCTGGCAGCCTGTGATATTTACAGACCTGCAGCCATTGAACAACTTCAGATCAATGGAGAGAAAGTGGGAGTGGAAGTTTTCCAGATGGGCACAGGGCATAAGCCTGCGGATATTGTGAAAGCGGCATATGAGCATGCCAGAAAAAATGGAAACAACCTCCTGATCATAGATACGGCCGGCCGCCTCCATATTGATGAGAATATGATGGCAGAACTGGCAGAAATCAAACAGGTGGTGACTGTAGATCAGACCATTCTGGTGGTAGATGCCATGACTGGACAGGACGCAGTACAGGTAGCCCAGACCTTTGATGAAAAGGTGGGCATCGATGGGGTGATCCTGACTAAACTGGACAGTGATACCAGGGGTGGTGCTGCTATTTCTATCCGACAGGTGACGGGAAAACCCATTCTCTATGTGGGAATGGGAGAAAAACTAAATGACCTGGAACAGTTTTATCCGGACAGAATGGCCAATCGAATTCTGGGAATGGGAGATATCCTGACACTCATCGAAAAAGCTGAGTTGGATGTCTCTGAAGAAAAAGCCCGGCAGATGCAACAGAAATTCAAGAAGAACCAGTTCGATTTTAATGACTATCTGGAACAGTTTTCCCAACTTCGGAAAATGGGAGGTATTGGAGAACTCATGAAAAGCCTTCCGGGCATGGGAATGGGAAAAATGAGCACTATGCCAGACGTGGACGAGTCAGCGTTAAAGCGGGTGGAGGCCATTATTCAGTCCATGACTCTGCAGGAACGCAGTAATCCACAACTTTTGAATCCGTCCAGGAAGAACCGTATTGCCAAAGGGGCCGGTGTGGATGTAGCAGAAGTCAATCGTCTGGTCAAACAGTTTGAGCAAAGTAAAAAAATGATGAAACAACTGCCTGGTATGATGGGCGGAAAAGGTGGCAGAAGAGGAGGCTTTAAGTTTCCTTTCTAAATATACATTATTAACATAACACATGGAGGATTTAGTGAAATGGCAGTAAAAATGAGATTAAAAAGAATGGGAAAGAAGAAAGCACCTTTTTATAGAATCGTTGTAGCAGATTCCCGTTCTCCCAGAGATGGACGTTTTATTGAGGAAATCGGCTATTATGATCCCAATCAGGAACCTAGCGTGGTAAAAATTGACGAGACTTTGGCAAAGAAATGGTTGTCCAATGGGGCACAGCCCACTGAAACTGTTGGAAAGCTGCTGGGAATTGCAGGAATCGAAAAATAATCCACCCACGGAGGTGTAACGATGAAAGCATTAGTGGAAGTGATAGCCAAAGCTTTGGTAGACCATCCAGAAGAGGTTGTTGTTACGGAGACCGAAAAAGAAGATGTGATCTATGTGGAATTAAAAGTGGCTTCGTCTGACATGGGAAAGGTAATCGGTAAGCAGGGACGTATTGCCAAAGCCATTCGGTCTGTTGTCAAGGCGGCTTCTGTCAAATCTGCGAAAAAAGTAATTTTGGACATCCAGTAAACAGACACCGGGAGAGCCTGCCAGACCGGCAGGCTCTTTTGATGTTCCTAAATGTAAACCCTCCGGGGGAAAGTGGCAGGATAAATGGAAGATTTATTGCGGGTGGGTGTTGTTACGGCACCCCATGGTTTAAAAGGAGAGGTAAAGGTCTATCCCACAACAGATGACCCGGCCCGTTTTAAAAAACTACAAACAGTTATTCTAAAACAGGGCGGTCGCCAATCTGAATTGCACATCCTGCAGGTCAGATTTTTTAAACAGCTTGTGATTTTACAATTTCAGGAAATTTCCTCAGTGGAAGAGGCTTCTTTACTGAGGCAGGGAGAACTCTACGTTACCCGGGAACAGGCCGTGCCTTTAGGGCCGGATGAGAACTATGTAGCAGATCTTTTGGGCTGCAGGGTCATTACAGATGAGGGGCAATTCCTTGGCGAAGTGGTGGATGTGCTTTTTACCGGGGCAAATGATGTATACGTGGTGAAGTCTCCTGAAAGAAAAGAGGTGCTTCTCCCTGCAATTAAATCCTGTATTTTACAGGTCATTCCGGAAAAAAAGGAAATGAAGGTGCATCTTTTGCCGGGATTACTGGATTTATAGAGGTGTACATGGAATTTCATATTATGACATTGTTTCCTGAAATGGTAGAGCAGGGATTAAAAAACAGTATTACAGGCAGGGCACTGGAGCAGGGAGTTATTGCTCTAAACGCAGTGGATATCCGACATTATGCTGCAAACAAACATAAAAAAGTGGATGATTATCCATATGGGGGAGGGGCAGGCATGCTGATGCAGGCTCAGCCCATTATGGATTGCTACAGGGGGCTGCTGGAAAGCGGATTAAAAAAGAAAAAGCACAGAGTAATTTACCTGACGCCGCAGGGACATCTGTTTCACCAGGAAATGGCCAGAGAGCTGGCGGGAGAAGAGGCTCTTGTTTTTTTGTGCGGACATTATGAAGGGGTAGATGAGCGGGTACTGGATGCCATTGTAACGGACCGTATCTCCATCGGTGACTATGTGCTTACCGGAGGGGAACTGGCTGCAATGGTCATGACAGATTGCATTTCCCGTCTGGTGCCCGGCGTGCTGGGAAATGAGATTTCTGCCAGCACAGAATCATTTGATGATGGGCTTTTGGAATATCCTCAGTATACCCGCCCGGAGACCTTTGAGGGCAGGCAGGTGCCGGAGGTGTTGTTGAGCGGACACCATGAGAAAATTGATCGCTGGAGAAGAGAACAGTCCCTCTTAAGAACTAAAATATTCCGACCGGATCTGTTGCACAAAGCAGATTTGACAGCTGAGGATGTTCGGTTCCTAAATAAGTTGGAAGAAATGCAGGATAATGATAGAAAAACTGAAATTACAGACTTGAACGATAAGAAATAGTATGGTATACTGATAAAGTTGCTGAAACAGAGATGGTCCGCTGATGCAAAAGGCTTCAAGAACATCCCCATCATTTAGGAGGAATCATGAACGATATCATCAAAAAAATTGAGCAAGAGCAGTTAAAAGAAAACACACCATCCTTTAAGGTCGGTGACACTGTTAAAGTGCACAACCGTATTAAGGAAGGTAACAGAGAAAGAATTCAGATTTTTGAAGGGACCGTTATTAAGAAACAGGGTACCGGCTCCAGAGAAACCTTTACAGTCAGAAAGAACTCAAATGGTGTGGGAGTGGAAAAGACATGGCCCATTCATTCTCCTTCCGTTGCAAATGTGGAAGTGGTTCGTCTTGGTAAGGTACGTCGGGCAAAACTGTTTTATCTGCGTAAGCGGGTTGGTAAGGCCGCAAAGGTTAAAGAAATTTTAAGATAAGTAAAAGGCGGGTGTGGATACACCCGCCTTTACAATTTGTGTGGAAATTGATACAATGGGAGCAATATCAATAAGGTGGTATCCATGATGCAAAAGCAGTACGAAGAGGGGTTTTCCCTGTTTCAGATTCTAAACTGGTTAATGAATATAGTCTGTGTTATGGCAGGTACTTTATTTTTGCTTATGATGCTTGGCAGCACCATGGAAATGACAGGAAAGTCCATGCTGCCCACACTTCAAGAGGGAGACCGGTTGCTGGTCAATAAGATGATCTATCAGCTGATATCTCCCGGGCGTATGGATGTGGTAGTTATTGAGAAGGATGGACGGGGCCTGGTCAAACGCATTGTTGGTTTGCCCGGTGACACGATTTCCATGGAAAATGGGGAAATTTATGTCAATGGCAGTAAATTGGAATTGTCTGTAGAATATAGCAGTTCAAATGCCGGATTGACCATGGAACCCATTTTGCTGCTTTCAAATGAGTATTTCGTTCTGGGTGATAATGCAGACTACAGTGAAGACAGCCGCTTTTCCTATTTTGGGACAGTTTCCCGGGAGGAATTGGTCGGAAAGGTCTGGTTCCGCTTCCAATCCCTGCAGGACTGGGGACAGGTGCATGAATAATAGGAGGAGTTTTTCTTGAAAATACAGTGGTATCCGGGGCATATGACAAAAGCCCGGCGGGCGATGCAGGAAGATATTAAGCTGGTAGATCTGGTCATTGAATTACTGGATGCCAGGGTCCCTCTGGCCAGCAGAAATCCGGAAATTGGCGTACTGGCAGGACAAAAAAAACGTCTGATTCTTCTCAATAAGGGGGATTTAGCCAATGAACAGGAAAATGCCAGATGGGTGTCTTATTTTGCCAGGGAAGGACATACAGCACTTGTGCTGGATGCCAGGGAGAAAAAAATGACGGCGCGGGTCGTTCCTGCCGTCATGGAAATCTGCAGGGAAAAGTTGGAAAGGGATGCCAGAAAAGGTATTTTGAACCGTCCTATTCGAGCTATGGTGGCCGGCATTCCCAATGTGGGAAAATCCACTTTTATTAACAGTCTTGCAGGAAAGGCCAGCGCCAAGACCGGTAATAAACCAGGTGTAACCAAAGGCAACCAGTGGATCCGTCTGAATCGTCAGGTGGAACTTTTGGACACACCGGGCATTCTCTGGCCCAAATTTGAAGATGAACGGGTAGGAGAACTTCTGGCATATATTGGCTCCGTAAAAGAAGAGATTTTAAATACAGAAGAATTGGCAGTTCACCTGCTGGAAGAGCTTTCCGGTGGAGCGTACAGTCAAAAACTTACAGACAGGTATGGGTTAACAGAAATGGCGGATGGCTATTCCATGCTGGAAACCATTGCAGCAGGCAGGGGTGCCTTGAAAAGGGGGGGGCAGACAGATGCAGCAAAAGGTGCATTGTTGGTTTTGGATGATTTTCGAAGTGGTCGCCTGGGCAGAATTACATTGGAATCCTGCCCGGGATAAGGAGCTTCGCAGATGAAGAAAATCGTACGAAAAACGGGAACGAGAAACTACCGCCGCATTGAAGAGGCGTTGGAGATCATCACTTTAGAGTCGGATCCTTCTAAACTGAAAAAGAAGTCCTTTGGCCAAAGGCTCTTCGGCGTTCTGGTGTATATTGCCATTCTGCTGACCATATGTGTGTTCCTGTCACAATATGTGATTCAGAAAACCATTGTTGATGGGACCTCGATGGAAAATACACTTTATAACGAAGATCAGCTTATATTAGCCAAAAGTGCTTATATATGGCGTGAGCCTCAACGGTTTGATATTGTGGTCTTTAATTACCATTCTTCTCAGCAGGTGCATTATATTAAACGAATTATTGGCCTTCCTGGAGAGACGGTTCAGATTATGGATGGGATAGTATATATTGATGGAAAGAAACTGGAAACGGACACGTATGGTAAAGAAATCATCTACAATCCAGGGATGGCGGCGGACCCCCTTGTTCTGGGAGAAGATGAATATTTTGTGCTGGGAGATAATCGAAATGGCAGTGCGGACAGCCGGGACAGCGGAGTGGGACTGGTCCTTCGGAGCCAGATCATTGGCAAAGCCGTTTTTCGTATCTGGCCTTTATCCCGGATCGGATTGCTGGAGTAGGAGGCGTTGTGGAAGCAGAACGTATAGCGGATATTGAAAAAAAGCTCAAACAGGCTAAAGAAGAGGAACTTCTGGCTTTGCTGGAAAAATACAGGCAGGATTCCCGAAAGGGAGTCCTGCGGCTTTGTGAACAAATGCAAAAAAAAATAGAGGCTAAAAAACAGGAAAAACTGCGTACAGAGTACTTGTATGCCTTTGAGCGGTCATTTCCCTCGGAACAGGCAGTGTATGGAATGGATGAGGTGGGCAGAGGACCTCTGGCTGGTCCGGTAGTAGCATGTGCCCTTGCCCTTCCCCGTGACCATATGCTGTTGCATCTGAATGACAGTAAGAAGCTTTCGGCGACGGAGCGGGAGAGATTGTTTGAAATACTGGAAAAAGAGGCACTTGCCATTGGAATCGGTGTAGTCAGTCCGGAGAGAATTGATGCCATTAACATTTTGCAGGCCACCTATGAGGCCATGACCATTGCAGTCTCTCAGGTAAAGCCCTCCCCGGATATCCTTTTAAATGACGCTGTGACAGTTCCCGGTATATCCTGCAGACAAATACCCATTATTAAAGGGGATGCCAAGTGTGCCAGCATAGCGGCCGCCAGTATAGTGGCCAAGGTGACCAGGGATAAAATGATGGAAGCCTATGATCAGATGTATCCGGCGTATGGATTTGCATCCAATAAGGGGTATGGCTCTGAAGCCCATATTCAGGCATTGAAGAAATTGGGCCCCAGTCCTATTCATCGTCGTAGTTTTATCTCACATTTTGTGGAGGTGTGATGGAAAGAGAAAATGCCAGCTTTCTTTTGGGCCGTCAAATGGAGGAGCGGGCTACAAATTATCTGTGTAGTAAGGGAGTGGATATTTTGGAGAGGAATTTTCACAGCCCCTTTGGCGAAATCGATATTGTAGGCAGAACGGCTGAATATATTCTGTTTGTGGAAGTCAGATACAGAAAAAACAGCAGGTTTGGATATCCGCAGGAAACGGTCGCCAGACATAAGCAGATAAAAATAAGACGGACTGCTCTTTTTTATATTGCCAGGCATCAATGGGAATGGAAGGGGAGCTATCGCTTTGATGTGATTGCCATTTGTGGAGAGGAGCTGGAATGGATTCAAAATGCATTTATTATATAGAAGGCAGAAGGGGAAGTACTATTCTAACAGAACGGGCAGGTGTTCCGTTTGTGCAGAGTCGTATGCTGGCCGGTTTATCCGGTGTTGTCCATGGAGTTTCCACCAGGTGGGGCGGCGTCAGTACCGGTGAGTATGCCTCCATGAATTTTAGAAGAGGATATCAGGACCCGGAAGAGAATATTCTGGAAAACTACAGAAGAATGGGAGAGGCGCTGGGGATTCCTCCAAAGCGGATGGTGGCTGCAGTGCAGACCCATACGACAAATGTCAGGGAAGTTACCATGAAAGATGGTGGAGAAGGGGTTTTATTCCCTGCGAAGTACCAGCATGTGGATGGGCTCATTACCAGGGAAAGAGGGCTGTGTCTGGTGACTTTTTATGCAGACTGTGTGCCCCTTTTCTTTGTGGATCCGGTTCACAGTGCCATTGGACTGTCCCATGCAGGCTGGAGGGGAACCCGGGACCATATGGGGGTGCACACCCTTGAAACCATGC
>CAYRQT010000008.1:21824-29179 GCA_964426655.1 uncultured Cuneatibacter sp.
GGCAGGGAAGTGGCGGATGTCTTTCCGCATGATTGCATCAGACCTGGAAGAGAAGATCATTTTTATCTGGATCTGCACAGGGCCCATATGGAGCAGCTCATAACGTCAGGGGTCTTAGAGGCCCATCTATCCTGTACAGATCTCTGCACCAGATGCAACCCGGAGATGTTTTTTTCTCATAGAAAAAACGGCAACCGCCGGGGGACGATTGCCGCATTTTTATGCCTCCAGTGAGGAGGATTCCTGTAGTTTTGCATTATAGCGGTTGACAAGCCGCTGAATCCGTTCGGTAGGATTCATGACGTCACTGATGGTCACATCATGGTTGATGGTATTGATGATGGCTGCAAGGAACTTACTCATATTGGCTTCCAGATACCAGGGCTTGGTGAACAAAATGTCAGGCCTGTAGTTCAGATTTGTGGTGATAACATAATCAATCAGTCCTTTTTCATGGTACTCATCAAACATCTCAAATCCATTGGTAAACAGGCCGAAAGTGCTGCAGATGATGACCCGGGCAGCACCCCGTTCTTTCAGTTCTCTGGCAGTGTCCAGCATGCTTTCTCCGGAGGATATCATATCATCTACAATGATGACAGCTTTTCCCCTGACATCAGAACCCAGAAATTCATGAGCAACAATGGGGTTACGCCCGTTTATGATCTGGGTATAGTCTCTTCGCTTATAAAACATGCCCATATCCACGCCAAGGTTGTTGGCAAAATAGACAGAGCGGTTCATTGCCCCTTCATCCGGACTGATGACCATCAGGTGGTCCTTGTCAATTTTCAGATTCTTTTCTTTTTTTAACAAGGTGCGGATGAACTGATAGGGTGGTGTGAAATTGTCAAAGCCATTTAAGGGAATGGCATTTTGGACCCGGGGATCATGGGCATCAAAGGTGATGATGTTTTTCACACCCATACGTACCAGCTCCTCTAAAGCCAGTGCACAGTCCAAAGACTCCCGACGGCTTCGCTTGTGTTGCCGGCTTTCATACAGAAAAGGCATAATGACATTGACACGTCTGGCCGTACCTGCAGCAGTGGCAATGATGCGTTTTAAATCCTGATAATGATCATCAGGGGACATATGGTTAATATGTCCACACACCTTATAGGTGAGGCTGTAATTCATGACATCCACCATGATAAAAATGTCCGCTCCCCGGACAGATTCCTGAATCAGCCCTTTGGCTTCTCCTGTGCCGAAACGTGGGCAGGCATTTTTTACAAGGTAAGTGTCTGCATCATATCCCCGAAATTCGAGGGAGGCCTGCCTGCTCAGAAGGGCGGCAGTATCATTGCGCCGGAATTGGATGATGTAGCTGTTTACTTCTTCTGCCAGAGCCTGGCAGCTGGACAGCGCTGCAATTTTTAATGGGGCAATAGGAATGTTATTTTCGAATGTAAAACTACCGGACATGCGTTCCTCCACAAAAGAGTTTGTAATTTGTGACAGGCTAATTATAGTGTCCCCTCTTTGTGAAGTCAAGGTTTTACAGCCACTTTACTTTTTCTTTTTCCCTTGCTATTATAGGGATATGCAAAATCGGGCTTGTGGGCCTAAGAAATGAGGAATGTATGAGCAAACCAATTGTTGCCATTGTGGGGCGGCCGAATGTGGGAAAATCCACGTTATTTAATGTGCTGGCCGGTGGAAATATTTCCATTGTTAAGGATACGCCCGGGGTGACCCGGGATCGCATATATGCAGATTGCAACTGGCTGGATCATAATTTCACGCTTATTGATACCGGGGGGATTGAACCGGATAGCAAAGACGTGATTCTGACCCAGATGCGGGAACAGGCAGAAATTGCCATTCAGACAGCGGATGTGATTCTCTTTGTAACGGATGTACGCCAGGGGCTGATCGATGCAGATGAAAAAGTGGCCACTCTTCTTCGTAAATCAGGCAAGCCGGTGTTGCTTGTGGTAAATAAAGTGGACAGCTTTCAAAAATTTCAGGCGGATGTGTATGAATTCTACAATCTCGGTATCGGAGATCCCCTCCCGGTTTCTGCAGCTTCCCGTCTTGGAATCGGAGATATGCTTGACGCAGTGTGCGCCTATTTCCCGGAAAAGAATCTGGAAACAGAAGCGGATGAGCTGCCCAAAATCGCCATTGTGGGAAAACCAAATGTTGGAAAATCTTCCATCATTAATAAGCTGTTGGGAGAAAACCGGGTCATTGTATCAGATGTAGCTGGTACTACCCGGGATGCCATTGACACTGAAATTTTATGGAATGAACAACCCTATGTGCTCATTGATACAGCAGGTCTTCGACGCAAAAATAAAATTAAAGAAGAACTGGAGCGTTACAGCATCATTCGCACAGTCTCGGCAGTGGAGCGGGCGGATGTGGTGGTTTTGGTCATTGATGCACTGGAAGGAGTTACGGAACAGGATGCCAAAATTGCAGGGATAGCCCATGAAAGAGGGAAGGGAATCCTTGTTGCGGTAAACAAATGGGATGCGTTGGAGAAGGACGACAAGACCATATACAGGTTTACTGAAAAGGTGAGAGAGGTGTTGTCTTTTATGCCGTATGCGGAAATCTTATTTATTTCTGCCAAAACCGGACAACGACTTGGAAAACTTTTTGAGTATATCGATATGATCATTCAGAATCAGCAAATGCGTATTCAGACCGGTGTACTGAATGAAATTCTTACGGAAGCTGTTGCCATGCATCAACCCCCCTCTGACAAAGGAAAGCGGCTGAAATTGTATTATATCACTCAGGTTTCCGTGAAACCACCTACTTTTGTGATTTTTGTTAATGATAAGGAATTGATGCATTATTCCTATACCCGATACATTGAGAATAAAATTCGGGAGGCTTTTGGGTTTAAGGGAACATCCCTTCGCTTTATTATTCGTGAACGTAAGGAAAATGAAAAATGATTGCAGAGAGATTGATTTGTGTGCTGGCCGGATATGTCTGTGGAAATTTCCCTTCCGGCGTACTAATTGCCAAAAAGAAAAATGTGGATATCAGAAGGGCGGGAAGTGGAAATACCGGTGCCACCAACACCCTTCGTGTATTGGGAAAAAAGGCAGGTGCAGTGGTGCTGGTGCTGGATATTTTAAAATGCCTGATTCCGGCGCTGCTCACTTATTTTTACTTTTCACCGGAATATCCGGAAATGGCTCATGGCCTGCTCTTATATACCGGATTTGGCGCCATTGTGGGGCATAATTACCCTGCTGTCATGAAATTTAAAGGGGGGAAGGGCATTGCCTGTACCGGAGCCGTGGTCATTGCCTATGACTATCGCCTGGCCATCCTGGGCATTTTGCTTTTTGTTGCGGTAACCTATTTTACAGGCTATGTTTCGGTGGCTTCTCTTGCGGGTGTGACCATTTGCAGTGTGCTCATCATTCTTTCCGCCTTTCTGGGCTGGTATCCCATGAACAGTACCATGCCCTATGAAATCACCGTTCTCTGCCTGCTGATCACAGCACTGGCGTTTTGGCGGCATAGGGGCAATATTCAACGGCTATTAAATGGAACAGAAAATAAAATGGTAAAGAAAGGGAAGTAATATGGCGCAAATTACAGTCTTAAGTGCCGGCACCTGGGGAGTAGCATTGGCAAAGCTGTTAAACGATAATGAACATCAGCTTATGGTTTGGTCCAAGTTTCCGGAGGAGACAAAGGCCCTCTCCGAAACCAGGCGGCATAAGAGTCTCCCTAAACTGGTGCTGGATGATAAGATTCGATTCACATCCGATCTGAAGGAAGCCTGTGAATTTGGACAGGTATGGGTTATGGCGGCACCTTCCCCCTTCATTCGAAGTACTGCGGAAGCGGTAAAACCATATGTGAAAAAAGGACAGATCATTGTGAATGTTTCCAAGGGGATTGAAGAGCACAGTCTGATGACCATGTCCCAGATCATTTCTTCTATCTGCCCGGAAGCAGATGTGGCTGTTTTATCAGGGCCTAGCCATGCAGAAGAGGTAAGCATGGGGCTGCCCACCACCTGTGTGGTAGGCGCTTCCACCCAGAAAACTGCAGAATATCTGCAGGGCTTGTTTATGAGTCCGGTTTTTCGGGTGTACACCAGTCCGGATATTCTTGGTATTGAGCTGGGGGCTGCACTGAAGAATGTGATTGCACTGGCTGCCGGCATTGCAGATGGCCTTGGGTATGGAGATAATACCAAAGCTGCGTTGATTACCAGAGGCATTCAGGAAATCAGCCGCCTGGGTGTGGCAATGGGCGGAAATCCGCTGACTTTTCAAGGCCTTTCCGGAATAGGGGATTTGATTGTAACATGTGCCAGCATGCATAGCAGAAATCGTCGTGCAGGTATATTGATTGGAAAAGGCTATACCATGGAACAGGCTATGGAAGAGGTACAGATGGTGGTGGAAGGGGTGTATTCTGCCAAGGCTGCCCTGGCACTCTCCAGAAAGTACCAGATTCCGCTACCGATTATTGAGCAGGTCAATCTTATCCTCTTTGAAGGAAAATCACCCAAAGAAGCAGTAAACGATCTGATGCTAAGGGATAAAAGGATTGAGCACAGCGACATATCCTGGCAGGTGTGATATGCTGGAAGGATATCGAGTCATATTAGCCAGCGGTTCTCCACGCCGTAAGGAAATCCTGCACACTCTTGGACTGCACTTTGAAATAGAAGCTGCCACAGGGGAGGAGACCAGTCTCATCAACGATCCGGGTGGCCGGGTCATGGACCTGGCAGAAAAAAAAGGAATGGAGATTGCCCTTTTGCATCGGGGGGATAGGGAGCCGGTTTGTGTGATTGGGGCCGATACACTGGTGGTGCTGGATGAACAGTTTTTGGGGAAACCTTCAGACGAGCAGGAAGCCTTATGTCAGCTCAGAACACTCCAGGGGCGGTTCCATCAGGTTTATACAGGGGTGTGCCTGGTATTTCTGCATCCAGGAGAGAGAGAGAAGGTGTATTCTTTTTATAACATGACAAAAGTGCATTTTTATGTCTGCTCCGATGAAGAAATCAAAGCGTATATCCAGACAGGAGAACCGATGGATAAGGCGGGAAGTTATGGTATTCAGGGACTGGGCGGAAAATTTATTTCTGGAATTGAAGGGGATTACAACAATGTGGTGGGATTTCCGGCAGGGGCATTTTACCAGTTCGTGAAGACGCTCAATTTCCAAAAGAAAGGATAGAAAGCCTATGAAAGGCCGGCATAAAATTGGTATATGGCTGTGTGTTGTCTTTGCTTTCTTGCTGGGGGGATGTTCTACATTCAGCAATGTCAATGAGAATACATTTTTATTATATAACAATCAGGAGGTAACCACCGGGGAAGGATATACGGTGTTCCTCAGTCTCCAGGCCATGTACAATGAAATGTACGGGACACAATATGGGAGCGATTTCTGGGAAGGGGAATTTTTTTCAGACGCAGAGATTTCTTTCCGCACATACGTTAAAGAATATGTATACTACGAAGAGTGGATGAAACTTCTGGCTTTAAATGAATTAGCTGAAGAAGAAAAAATTACCATTGCTGGTGACCAGAATGAAGAACTGCAGGCAATGGCACAGACATTTTATGAGGGAATTTCGGCAAGAGATAGATCCAGATACGACATTCAGGTGGAGGACGTTTATCAGGTAATGCTCTGGTATAGCCTGGCCCAGGCTTATATCGAGGCATTGGCAAAGGAAGTCGACCTGGAGGTCAGTGATGAGGAAGCAAGAGTTTACGAGGTCTATGTTTATCAGAACAGTACCAGAGAAAACGCAGAGTATTTTATGAAAAGCCTGGAAGAAGGTGCCGGATTTTTTGAGACGGCGGCAACACTTTCATCAAATTCCACTGTCATTTATTATATTTCCCAAAACAGCACAGAATTGCCGGCTGAAGTCATTTCAAAGGGAATGGCTCTTTCAGAAAATGACACAACCGATATTCTGGAAGCGGATGGCTATTACTATGTCGTTAAAATGGTTAATGACTATCAGGCGGAAATGACAGAAGCCAACAGGGAAAAAATAAAGGAAGAACGTATTTATAGCACTTGGATGAAAGATTACCAGGAGAACAGTGAATCGGCCCAGATCCGAATAAATCGAAAATTCTGGAATAGCCTTTCTTTTGGCTATTCCGACTTTAAGGAAGTGATTACCGGTCTGGCTACCAGCGAATAATTGCTGTGGTAAATGACCAGACCTGGTTTGCCGGCCGCTGGTTTTTTTAATCCCCGGCATAACAGATAATCTACTTCTACTTTGTCGGCATCCCGACTCTGAGAATAAAAGGCCGCCAGACTTCCTGCCTCCTCGTAAACCCTGTCAGGAAGTTCCTTTTGTCCTTTGGTTTTGACCAGAACATGGGAGCCTGGGACTCCTTTCGCATGGAACCACAAGTCATTTCCTTCGCTCATCTGGAAAGAAAGCCATTCATTTTGCAGGTTGTTTTTTCCAACATACATGTCATAACCGTCACTGGAAATATAGTGGAGGGGAGAGCCAATTCGGCCCCCTCCTTTTTGCTTTTTTCCATTTCCCCGCTGGGGAAGGGGGGCTTCCCCCTTTCGCACAAATCCTGCAGCTTTCAGCTCCTGGCGAATGCCCAGCAGATCCTCTTCTGTTTTGGCATGATCCAGTGCATACTCCACTGTGGAAATATAGTCCAGATCCTGACGGGTTTCCTCCATTTGCCGGGAAAGAGCTTCATAGGTGCGTTTTGCTTTTGTATAACGGGCAAAATACCTTTTTCCGTTTTCCAGGGGAGACATGGCAGAATCCAGGGGAATCTGGATCTGCTGATTGGTATAGTAGTTGAAAAGATCGGCTTTTTTCTCGCCAGAGGGCAGGCTGTGGGCATAGCTTGTCAGTAATTCGCCATAAATCCGATAAGTTTCTCTTTTCTCCGTATCGGCCATCTGCTTTTCCTGCAGGATCAGTTTTTTGGCCAGCCTTTCTTTGCTTCTCTGCACAATATGGCGCAAATCTGCAGATTTAGTCCGGATTCTGGTCCAGGCTCCTTTGTCAGCAAAAAAGGCTTCCAGAAGACCACTCATTGATGGATAAGGAATCTGAAGGCTTTTATCAAAAAGCATCGGAGAAAAAGGAAAAAAGTCTAGGGGCTCCTGATCCCGACGAATCATAACAGGGGTAAAATCGTTTTGCCGTACCTGATCCATAAAAATATGGAACTGACGATACAGATGCAGAAGCTGCATCTGAGGGATTTCTGCAGCGGGGCAGGAGGAGTCCAGACCAGAGCGGAATAAGATTTCCTCTGATAAAATCGGACTAAAGCCTGTAAAATTCTGGTAAAAGGCTTTTCCCAGAGGCAGGGGGGTATTCTTTAATATAGAATAAAAGGCTTCCTCAG
>CAYRQT010000008.1:29189-32312 GCA_964426655.1 uncultured Cuneatibacter sp.
CTGTGCAATAAAATAAGGACGCCCGGGAAGGACTTCCCGTATTGAACTGATATGGGCGGGAATCCTTTTGATGCTATCCATTATGAGCTGTGCCTGATCGCAGAGGATGAGGTTGCTGTGCTTGCCCATCAATTCCACATGCAGCCATCTCCGGCTACGATCTCCCATTTCATCCATATGTTCTATTTCAAAGGAGAGGATCCGTTCCAATCCCGGCTGAGTTACCTGCAAAAGCGTTCCGCCGGCAAGATGCTTGCGCAACAGCATACAGAAGGCAGGGGCTGCGTCCGGCCCTGTTTTGTTTTTGTCTGTGAGATATGAATAAGGAAGGGAAGGGGAGGCACAAAGATCCAGTCGGAATGTTTCCCCTTTATTCTTTATGGTAATTAAAAGTTCGTCTTTTTCAGGCTGTGCAATTTTTGAAATCTTTCCACCGGCAAGAGTTCCATGCAGTTCCGCCTGCAGTGCTTTAATGCTTACACCATCCAGTGCCATATGTCATTTTCCTATCTGTTTATTGAGTTTTCACATTCATCTGTGTCCTATCATCATAACACATTCTCCCGATAGGGAAAACTTTTATTTGCGATTTTTATTGCTTAACTGGTCATGGTATTATATAATACCCTTTAAGGTTATGTTCAGAAGGTGTGTATTTTTTTTGAAATACAGCTTAAAAATAGGGAAACATAGCATTGAGAGGAACCTATGGCAAGAAGTATGACCGGTTTTGGGCGGGGGGAAGCCATACATGAACAAGGGCGAGTTACGGTAGAAATTAAATCAGTGAATCACCGCTACCTGGATTTGAACATTAAAATCCCCAAAAAACTGAATATGTACGAAGCCTCTGTAAGAAATCTGTTAAAAGAACATATCAGCAGAGGAAAAGTGGATATATATATTGGTTATGAAAGCTACCTTACAGATTCCAGGACACTTCGTTACCATGAGGATGTGGCGGCTGCCTATATTAAATACCTGGAGCAGATGCACACCCGTTTCCAGATTCAGAACGATCTTACGGTTACGGCGCTTGCCCATATGCCGGAGGTGTTTACCATGGAGCAGACGGAGGAGCCTGAGGAGGATTTGGAAGAATGCCTGCTTCAGGCGATGAATGTGGCCATCGAAGCGTTCCTGCTTTCCAGGGAGGAGGAGGGCGAACGACTTTGTCAGGATTTGACGGAAAAAATCGATCAGATCCGGCATATGGTGGATATACTGGAAGAACGTTCTCCCAAAATTCTGGAAGAATATAGAGCCCGGCTGGAGGTTCGCCTGAAGGAACTGCTTAATGGCTTTCCTGCAGAGGAAGGGCGCATTGTTCAGGAAGTGGTACTATATGCCGATCGTATCTGTGTGGATGAGGAAATCGTTCGTCTGAAAAGCCATGTGGAGCAGATCAGGGATGCAGTGGCACACCATCTGGCGGTTGGAAGAAAACTGGATTTTATTGCACAGGAACTGAATCGGGAAGCCAATACCATTCTGTCCAAGTCCAGCGATATTCTGGTGGCAGACATTGCGATTGATCTGAAGACGGAAATTGAAAAGGTCAGGGAACAAATTCAGAACATAGAGTAGGAGCAAACTAACCATGGGAAGTTTCATTCATATCGGATTTGGGAATTATGTGCATTCCGGTCAGGTCATATCTGTGGTCCGTTCTGATTCGGCCCCCATAAAAAGGTTGATTCAGTGTGCAAGAGAAGATGGGCACGCAGTGGATGCTACGCAGGGACGCAAGACCAAATCTGTGATCATCGCTACGGATGGCCGCATTATTCTTTCTGCTCTTTTACCTGAGACCATCACTAACCGATGCATATCTGGTGAGGAAAATCATATATCATGAAAAAAGAAAGGCAAAGTTCCATGCAGCAGACTAATCAAAACATTACGGAGCAGGGCCTTTTGATTATTGTGTCCGGCTTTTCCGGCGCGGGAAAGGGAACAGTGACCAGAAGGCTTGTGAAGGATTATCCCAATTATGCCCTTTCTGTATCGGCCACTTCCAGGGCACCAAGGCCCGGAGAAGTGGAGGGCCGGGATTATTTTTTCAAGTCTCGTACAGAGTTTGAAGAATGGATCGCCCGGGATCAGTTCATTGAATATGCCCAATATGTCAACAATTATTATGGCACCCCCAAGCAATATGTATTTGACTGTATGGGGGAGGGAGTGGATGTGATTTTGGAAATAGAGGTGCAGGGGGCCCTTCAGATCAAGGCAAAATTCCCTGACGCCATTCTGGTATTTATGACACCGCCTTGTGTGAGGGAAATTGAACAGCGCCTTGAGGACAGAGGTACGGAAAGCCAGGAAGTAATTGAGAAGAGACTTGCCAGAGCCCGGGAGGAAGTGGCATTTATGGATCAGTATGACTATATTGTCATCAATGACAATCTGGAGACCTGCATATGTGACTTGCATGCCCTAATCAAAAGTCAGCACATGCGGGCTTCTCACAGACAGGCCTTTATTGATAAAATGAAAAAAGAACTTTGGGAAGTATAGAAGGGAGATTATATGTTACATCCATCTTATTCAGAATTAATTAATATTGTTAATAGCGAGTGCGATACCGGAGACGAGCCTGTGGTTCAGAGTCGCTACTCTATTGTCATTGCTACCGCAAGAAGAGCCAGACAGCTGATTTCGGCAAATTTTGATGAAAAAGGAAAGAAACCGTTATCTCAGGCCGTTTCTGAGTTGAGGGATGGAAAAATTAAAATTCTGTCTGAATCAGAGGCTGCTGATATTATTGAAATGGAAGAAGAATACTATAAGACCCATGGAGGGGAGGATGGCATGACCCAGTCCATCCCTGTTGTAAAGCCCATGGTGCCCCCCGCGGAAAAGCATGCGGCCCCCGCTTCCTATGAGGATGCCAATAGCCTTCATGCCAGATTGTTGAGGGGACTGGAAGAGGATCTGGGTGATCTGGATGAGGATGAGCCCTCCTTTGATGAAGATGAAAAAGAAGATGAAACGGATGAGGACCTTCAATAATGCAAAAAGAAATGCAGGATATGTCTGTGCTTTTCATTTCCCTGGGGTGCGATAAAAACCTGGTAGATGCTGAGCGGATGTTAGGGCTTCTGGGAAAGAAAGGCTTTT
>CAYRQT010000008.1:32332-45270 GCA_964426655.1 uncultured Cuneatibacter sp.
ACAGATGATGAAACGAAGGCAGATGTGATCATTGTGAACACCTGTTGCTTCATTGGGGATGCCAAAGAGGAAAGTATCCAGCAAATTCTGGAAATGGCCAGAATGAAGGAAGAGGGGGTCTGTAAGGCACTGGTGGTTACCGGCTGCATGGCAGAGCGCTATAAGGAAGAAGTCATGCAGGAACTTCCGGAAGTGGATGGGATTCTGGGTATATCCGCATATCAGGAAATTGTTCCCGCATTGGAGAAGGCATTACGGGGAGAAAAACCACAGGTGTTTGAACCTGTGAATCATCCTGATCAGGTAGAAGAACCTCGCATGGTCACAACCGGTGGTCACTATGCTTTTTTAAAAATTGCTGAGGGATGTGATAAACACTGCACTTACTGCATCATTCCTAAAATCAGGGGAAATTATCGTAGCGTTCCCATGGAACAGCTTGTCAGGGAGGCTTCAGTTCTTGCAGAGCAGGGGGTAAAGGAATTGATCCTGGTGGCACAGGAAACGACCATGTATGGGATGGACCTGTATGGAGAAAAGATGTTGCCGGCATTGCTGACGGCACTTTCCCAAATCCATGGAATTTCCTGGCTTCGGTTGCAATACTGTTATCCGGAAGAAATTACGGATGCACTCATTCAGGCCATAAAGTCTCTTCCTAAGGTCTGTCATTATTTGGACATTCCCATTCAGAATGCCAGTAATAGAATTCTGAAAAGAATGGGGCGCCATACCACCCGGGAGCATATGGAAGACCTGATTAATAAATTAAGAAAAGAAATTCCGGATATAGTTCTGCGCACGACGCTTATTACCGGATTTCCGGGAGAAACTGAAGAGGAATTTCAGGAAAACCTGGAATTTGTTGACCAGATGGAATTTGACCGTCTGGGCGTATTTGCGTATTCCCTGGAAGAGGATACGCCGGCTGCAGATATGCCGGATCAGATTTCAGAGGAAATCAAGGCACAGCGCCGGGACGAGCTGATGGCTCTTCAGCAGGAAGTCGCTTTTTCCTGTGGGGAAAAGCACGTCGGCAGAGAACTGGAAGTGCTCATTGAAGGAAAAATGGCAGATGAGCCGGTATATGTGGGTCGCACATACATGGATGCGCCACAGGTGGATGGCATGATTTTTGTACAGACTGACCACACTTTTATGAGCGGTGATCTTATCCGCGTGCGTGTGGTGGGTACCAGTGAATATGATTTGATGGGAGAATATCAAGATGAATCTACCAAATAAACTTACCATACTGCGTGTGCTTTTTATTCCTTTTTTTGTGATCTTTCTTTTAGGTGATTTCGGAACCTGGGGCAGATATGTCGCCCTGCTTCTTTTTGTGATTGCGGCACTTACGGATGCGTTAGACGGACATATTGCCAGGAAATATCATCTGATAACAAATTTTGGTAAATTTATGGATCCTTTGGCAGACAAACTTCTGGTATGCACTGCACTAATCTGCTTTGTGGATCTGCAGCTGGTCCCGGCCTGGATTGTCATCATTATTATTGCCAGAGAATTTATTATCAGCGGGTTTCGGCTGGTGGCTGCAGATCAGGGCATTGTTATAGCTGCCGGCATTTGGGGAAAGCTGAAGACCGTGGCGCAGATGATTATGAGTGTTTTGGTCATTGCCAGATTTCCAGGCAGTTTTTTTACAATTCTTACCCAGATTTTTATCTATTTATCCCTTGTACTAACTGTTATTTCCCTGGTAGATTATCTCTATAACAATAGAAAGGTCCTTTCAGAGCAGAACCAGTAAAAGAAAGGACGGAGGTATTGGCATGGTTGTGGAAATTGTTACTGTCGGAACAGAATTGCTAATGGGAAATATCGTCAATACACACGCCAGATACTTATCTGAAAAATGTGCATTGCTGGGACTTTCCGTGTATTATCAGACTGTTGTGGGGGATAATCCCGGCCGAATGGCCGAGACCTTCAGGCTGGCCCTTTCCCGTGCAGATATTCTTCTGGTAACAGGGGGACTTGGTCCCACAGAAGACGACCTGACGAAAGAGATCGCTGCTGAAGTCATGGCCATTCCTTTGGAAGAAAATCTGCAGATTCGGGAGCAGATTCGGGAGTATCTGGAAAAAAACGTGTACGATGTGATTCCGGAGAGCAATTATAAACAGGCCATGCTGCCGGTGGGAAGCAGAATTTTCCCAAATGCCAACGGCACGGCTGTTGGACTGGCTATGGAAAAGGAGGGAAAACGGGTGATTCTTCTCCCGGGGCCTCCCAGTGAATTGTATCCTATGTTCGAAACTTATGTAGAGCCATACCTGCGACAGTTGCATCCGGAAGTCATACATTCTGCCATGGTCAAGATTTGTGGAATAGGGGAAAGCAAAGTGGAGGAGATGGTCAGAGATATGATTGACGCACAGACCAATCCGACAATTGCTACTTATGCCAAGCTGAGTGAAGTGGACATGCGGGTGACGGCTAAAGGCGAAAGCCTAGAGGCGTGTGAGGCATTATTGGCTCCGGTCCTGCACGAAATGGAAGAAAGATTTGGAAACTATATTTTTACTACCCGGGAAAAAGAATCATTGGAAGAGGTCGTGGTTGGCCTCCTTGCGCAGAAAGCCCTGAGACTTGCTGTTGCAGAGTCCTGTACAGGAGGACTTGTGACAGGAAAATTGATTAATGTGCCTGGGGCGTCTGAAGTTTTGGAAGAAGGTTTTGTAACCTACAGTAATGAGGCCAAGCATCGCAGCCTTGGCGTTTCTCTTGACAGCCTTGGAAAATTCGGGGCCGTCAGTGAGGAAGTGGCACGGGAAATGGCTGAGGGCGCTGCCCGAAAAGCGGGGGCGGATGTAGGCCTTTCCATAACAGGTATTGCAGGTCCTGGAGGAGGAACCTCGGAGAAACCGGTAGGGCTTGTATATATGGCCTGTAGCTGTGCCAGAGGCACTTTTGCAGAAGTATTTCGCTTTAGAGGCAATCGGAACAAAGTGAGAGAGCAGGCGGTCATGAGAGCGTTGAACCTGGTTCGTCTTACGGTGATGCAGCCAATGGACAGGATGGAGTAAAACAATGATTTCCTTAGAGAGCTTAGTAAAGAATATACAGAAAAATCGGGAGGCGGATCATGCATGGAATGTCTTTTATGATCATTTCATGGATACCACAGCCCAGCTTTGCTGGATTACCTTTTCCCTGAATTATGTTTCCATGCTGGAAATGCGATGGGATTTTAAAAACGATGCCATTCGGGAATTGTGCCATCGACTGGATCGGGTTGTGGAAAAAGTCATTCAATGGGAAACGCTAGGAGAGTTTGAAGAAAAAAAGGCCTTCCTTCAGGAACAGATTAAAAAGATCGACAATCTGCGGAAAGATTTGGAAGAGATCGTCAGCTGTGCCACGGCCTATGTGGACAGGTACCTTCTTTTAGAATATGCTTTTAATCGCACGGAGCATCTTTATGATGACAGGCATCTTCCGGCGGATTATCAGGACGATGATTTTGTACAGAAATTATCCGCCTTCATTTTTTCCACACCGGACAGCTCCATTATTCAGCAGAGGATGGTAGGTGTTATTGAACAGCTGCCAATCCGCATGACAAAGGCCAGATTCTTTGAATATCTGCGGGAGGCTTTTTCTACCTATATTGACGGAGAACGAAAGCCGGTGGAGGATTTATGCTACTTTATCCGATCTGTCAGTATGCTGGAGGAACCAACCAGCAACCAGGCGTTTGAAAGAGCGTATGACAGCCATGTGGAGCTTTTGATGGATCAGCCATTGTCAGAACTTAATCCGGAAACTTATCAGGAATATACCAGAATGTTGCAGGAGGATATGACCCATCTGGATAACGAAATGGGATTTTTAAGCCTTTTTGGACAACTGGTTAATGAGTTTTATGGACTTCTTCTGGCAAAGGAGCATGACCTTACAGAGATAGAGCACACCAGAAAGGTGCGGGAAGCCTGCATCCGAATTGTAAGAACGGTTAATCAATATGGGCTGGAAGAGAAGCAGGATAATGTATTTGACGAAATTCAGGAGTCGCTGTATCTACTGGAAGGAGAGCAGGAACCCCTGCATGAAGAATTCCATCGGGCTGATGCGCTTTTAGATGAAGTGTTTCGGAGTCCGCTGATGGATTCTCCAAAACCATGGATTCAGGAAACCTTAAAAGCGTCGGGAATGGTCAGCCGCCTTCTCTCCACAAGTTTATTTGCTTCTTTACAGGAAGATTTTACAGAGGAGCAGGATCGGGCAGATACGCCCTATGTATACGAACAGTACACACAGATCAGAGCAGCTCTTTCTACTGCATTTGATGCACGGGGGAAATTGCTTTCCAGAGGAATGATGTCCCGTATGATTCATCTTTTCCCTGCACTTTTCCATAATCGCAAAGAACTGGAAGAATACATGAAAAACAGTCTTTCTGCTTGCCAGAATGAAAGTGAGAAACTGGGATGTTATGAAATATTAACAGAAATGATGAAAGAACAGGAATTAACCTTTTAAAGAAAGGGGACTGCCGGTGAAATTTAACCGAAAGGTGTATTGGGGAGAAACCGCCAGAAAAAACAGGCTTTTGATCTGGCACAGACTACGGTACAAAAAGTGGCAGACGGACATCTATCTGATTGTCCTGCCGGAAGGAAAAAACAGCTTGTTGGAAATGGTTCCTGCATACATGATGAAACTGCGTCCCAAAGGGGCACCTCCACTTATGGTAATTGGCGTTGCCAAAGGGAAAAAGGAAGGGATTGAAGTGATTCGCTCGATCATTGACGAGGTATACAAGCAGACCGGGCACCTGGATGTATTATCCTACATCAGGGGATAGGAGGTTTTATGGCAATCTTCTTATTAATATTAAAGATTGCAGGCATTGTGCTCCTATCTGTTCTGGGATTGGTTTTGCTTTTGCTACTTGTGCTTTTACTGACCCCTGTTCGCTATAGATTTCACGTTGCATATGAAAAAGAGGTCCCGCAGATAAAGGCCTCCATATACATATGGTTTCACCTTTTGCATGCCAGTTTCACATATGGGATGGCTTCTCCGGATGGGGTTGTTGTAAGAGTTGCGGGGATTCCACTGGGAAGTAAAAATCAACCGGCACATAAGGAAAAAAAGAAGGCATTTGCAGAACAAAAAGCGGAAACAGAGGACTCTTTTGGAAGAGCGGATAAAACGGCCACACACGCCGATTCCAGTTCGCCTTCGCAGGAAAAAATCCAGTCAGCCAGAGAGGCAAAGAGGACTTCTTCATCTGAAGACACAGGAAAGGCTGGGGAAGAGCAGACGCAGAAAAAATCCGGGGAGGAACAGGAAGTCCACAAGGATACTGCAGATCAGCGGATTTTTGTGAATCAGATTCAGGAAAAAATCCAAAAAATCTCGGAACGTCTAAGGGAAATGTGGGAAGCGCAACGAAAGAAGATGATGGAACTGCAAAGGAAATGGAATAGACTCCAACAGATCTGGGAGCCACATGGAAAACTGGCATTGGAGGCAGTCCTATATCGCCTTACAAAACTCCTGAAACACATTTTTCCCAGAAAGCTAAAGGGAGAAGCTACTCTGGGATTGGGGAACACCTATCAGAATGGCAAGCTTTTCAGCTGGTTGGGTATGTTTTATGGGGTGTATGGGAAACATTTTCAGATTAATGGAGATTTTGAAAGAAAAATATATGAGGGCAGAATACAGGGAAAAGGGCACATTCGCCTGGGAACGTTGCTTGGCATTTTGCTTCCCTTGGCCTGGAATTCTCATGTATGGGCAGTGATCCGGACAGTACGCAAACAGGAGGAGTAATATATGGTAAACGATAAGGCACTATTGCAGACCGTCAACACATTATTTAAAGGAATGGAGGGATTCCTTTCTGCTAAAAGCATTGTGGGGGAACCCATACACATTGGGGATACCATTATTCTGCCTCTTATGGATGTACAGTTCGGGGTAGGCGCCGGAGCTTTTACCACAGACAAAAAAAATAATGGTGGTGGAGGGATGAGCGGAAAGATGACGCCTACTGCGGTGCTGATCATTCAGGATGGAGAGACTAAGGTGGTCAATATCGGTGGTGGAGACGGAGGCATCTCTAAACTGGTGGATATGGTTCCTGGGATTGTTAATAAGTTTTTCAAGAAACCCAAAGAGCAGGAGGCAGATGAGGCCGTACAGGAAAAAGTTGATGAGGTCGTATCTGATATTGAGGCAGAGGGCAGTACCAACTAGTGAAAAAGAAGAGACAGATGCCAAATTTCATGCATCTGTCTCTTTCAATATAGGGGGTATTTTTCTGAAAATCAAAAATGGCATAGCCATGAATCGTTTTCATGCCTATGCCGCTTCCTTGGATTGATCAGGCTCTCTCTACAAAACCAGACTTCAGACAAGATGTACAGATGTTCATCTTTCTTGCACTGCCGCCCAGGTTGACTTTTACTGACTTCACATTTGCCTTCCACATTTTGTTTGTCTTTCTATTTGAATGACTGACAGCATGTCCAAAGTGAGCGCCTTTTTCACAAATTGCGCATTTTGCCATGATAGCACCTCCTTCACCCGTTCAACACGTCATTTCCCTTGACGTATGACCGCAACATGATTATAATAACAGAAGTTTATAGGCATTGCAAGCAGTTTTTTTGTATTTTACAGAAGGTTTTCCAAAAGATATTCTTTTCGTTTAAAAGAGAATCATGTATAATAGAAAGAAAACTATGTTAATTGATGCAGACAAACGAAGAATATAAGAGCAACTCTTGTATTTAGGAAAGGAGCTTTTATGAAGGGACGTATCACCAATCAGCAGGGAGATATCCTGATTGATCCAGAGGTTATTGCCATGTATGCTGGATCCACGGCAGTGGAATGCTTTGGCATTGTGGGAATGGCGGCTGTGAGCATGAAGGACGGGCTTGTCAAGCTATTGAAAAAGGAAAGTCTAACCCATGGCATAAGTGTTGAAATTGTAGACAATCAGATCAATCTGGTTTTTCATGTGATTGTATCCTACGGGGTCAGCATTTCTACTGTGGCATCCAATCTGGTTTCTAACGTAAAATATAAAGTGGAAGAGTTCACGGGTATGACCGTTGGGAATATTACAATATATGTGGACGGCGTACGAGTAATTGACTGAGCGGCCGCAAAAAGGAGGAGCAAAAAAGTGGCAATCGAAACCGTGAACGCACAGCTATTTTCCAAGATGTTTTTAGCTGGAGCCAAAAATCTGGAAGTTAAAAAAGAGTGGATTAATGAATTAAATGTGTTTCCTGTACCGGATGGAGATACAGGTACAAATATGACGCTGACCATCCTGTCTGCGGCCAACGAAGTGGCAGCAATGGAAAAACCTACGATGGATAGTCTGGCAAAAGCCATTTCGTCCGGTTCTTTACGAGGGGCGAGAGGAAATTCCGGGGTTATATTATCTCAGTTATTCCGAGGCCTTTCCAAGGTGATTCGGGAACACAGTGAACTGACCACAACTGTGTGGGCACAGGGACTGACCAGGGCTGCTGAAACGGCATATAAAGCAGTTATGAAGCCTAAGGAAGGAACAATTCTTACTGTGGCCAGAGGAATTGCAGAAAAGGCAGCGGAGATTTGTGAAGAAGAAAAAGATGTGGAAGCTTTCTTTCGTGCCGTGGTAGAGCATGGGAACGCTGTACTACAGACAACACCGGATCTTCTGCCTGTTCTAAAGCAGGCAGGTGTGGTGGATTCCGGTGGTCAGGGCCTAATGGTCATTCTGGAAGGGTTTCTTGACGGATTGACTGGAAAAGAGGTGAATTTCGATTTTGAAAAACCGCATACCACTTCACTGGGGGTGGACACCTCTCACATTGAAACGGCAAATATAAAATATGGATACTGCACAGAATTTATTGTTATGCTGGAAAAACCATACGACCAGCAAGAGGAACAGAAGTTCAAAAACTACCTGACATCTATTGGAGATTCTCTTGTACTGGTATCAGATGACGAATTGGTCAAAGTCCATGTGCACACCAATGATCCGGGACTTGCCATTCAGAAGGGGTTAAGCTATGGCTCCCTCACCAAAATGAAAATTGATAATATGCGGGAAGAGCATCATGAAAAAGTGATTAAAGATGCTCAAAAGATTGCCGCTGCCCAGCTGGAAGAAGAACAAAAAAAGAAGGCCGCCACACCGGCGGTGCCTGAAAAGCCATATGGATTTGTGGCTGTTTCTGTAGGGGATGGGTTGACTGATATATTTAAGGGGCTTGGGGTAGACCAGATTATTGCAGGAGGACAAACGATGAATCCTAGTACTGAGGATTTTCTGGACGCCATCGCACAGGTTCCTGCAGAAAATATTTTCCTGTTGCCCAATAACAAAAACATTATTCTGGCTGCAGAACAGGCGGCTAAACTGACTAAAGACAAGAAAATTTTTGTGGTGCCGACCAAGACCGTTCCACAGGGAATTGCCGCAGTGATCAGCTTTCAGTCAGGGAAAGAACCGGAAGTTAACCTGCAGACTATGACTGAGGAAATAGGAAATGTGAAAACCGGTCAGGTCACTTATGCTGTTCGCAATACCAACATTGAAGGGAAAGAAATTCATGAGCATGATATAATGGGAATTGGAGACAGTCGCATTCTGGCTGTGGGTGAGATCATTCAGGATACGACCATGGACATGCTCAGGGAGATGATAACGGAAGATTCTGAAATCGTCAGCATTTATTACGGGGCAGATATTACAAAAGAGGAGGCCGGTCTTCTGGAAGAGGCTGTTGCCGCCGCCTTCCCCAATATAGACATTGATTTGCATGAGGGGGGACAACCCATATATTATTACATTGTCTCCGTGGAATAATAGCTGTTGAGCGAACATATGAACAGAGAAACTTCTGTCCGCATCCTGAAAGGGGTGGGGGACAAAACAGAATACCTGCTAAGAAAGGCAGGCATAACCAATTTAGGAGACCTGATTTTCTTTATTCCAAAGACTTATGATATTTATGGCCCGGTTGTGCCTTTTCGTCAAGTGGAGGAGGGGACAGTTGTGGCTGTTCTGGGAACCTTTACGCAAAGCCCTTCCTTCTATAAAGGAAATAGGGGGATTGTTGTTTCCGGGACTTTTCATGATGGATACGGAGCGGCACTGGGAGTGCGATGGTTCAACCAGCCTTACCTGAAAAACCAGATCCAGATCGGGCAGCCCTATGTGGCCCGGGGGCGAATTATGGCTAGGAAAGGAGGCTGGATGCTGGAGCAGCCAAAGCTTTTCTTATATGAAAAGTATCAGCCGCTTACGGGGTTTATGCAGCCGGTGTATGCCATAGGAAAGGGGATTACAAGCCTCCAGATGCGTAAGTTTATGCAGGAGGTTTTTCATGCGATTTCTTTAAAAGAATTAAATGGATGGAGCGTTCTTCCTGAAAACCTGGAAAAAGAAAATGCCTTGATGCGTTTTGGAAAAGCACTATATACCCTTCATTTTCCTGAAAATTGGGATACATACAGAGAGGCCAGAAAAAGATTTGTCTTTGAGGAGTTTTTTGCATATCTATATGGCGTACGGCAGATGGGAAGAGAGCGGCTACAGGGAAATAATCCGTATCCCATTTTCCCGTCGCAGGAATCCGGAAGGGTATTGGACAGTCTCCCATTTTCTCTGACACATGGACAGCAACAGGTTCTTGGAGAAATTCGCCGGGATCTTTCCGGGGAACATAGTATGAATCGAATGCTTCAGGGGGATGTGGGAAGCGGAAAGACGATTCTGGCGTTTATTGCACTTTTGGATTCTGCAATGAGTGGATTTCAGGGCGTTATGATGGCCCCTACGGAAATACTGGCCAGGCAGCACTACATGGCATTAATACGTCTGTTGAAAAACAGCGGCATTCAGCTGGATGTGGCTTTTCTTTCCGGCGGATTATCGGCCAGAGAAAAGCGGAAGATGCAGGAAGATATTGCCACAGGGAAATATCGAATTATTCTGGGTACACACGCTTTATTTCAGGAAGGCGTACAGTATCAGAATCTGGCGTTAGTGGTAACAGACGAGCAACATCGATTTGGGGTAAACCATAGGGAGTCCCTGGTGCAGAAAGGTGTTTTGGGTGATGGGGAACGACCTCATGTATTGATTATGAGTGCTACGCCGATTCCCCGTTCTCTGGCCATTGTGTTGTATGGAGACACGGACCTTTCTGTTCTGACAGATAAGCCTGTGAACCGGCTACCGGTCAAAACCTGTATCATTAAGGGATCTCAACGGGCCACGGGACATCGGTTCATCCAGAAGGAGCTGGATAAAGGGCATCAGGCATATGTTATCTGCCAGATGATCGAACCCAGTGAATCCATGGAGGGAGAGGATGTTGTTTCCTATGCCCACAATCTGAAAAAGGTATTTTCACCCGAGGTGAAAGTTGATATTCTCCATGGCAGAATGAGTGTTGCTGAAAAGGCAGATGTCATGGAAAGATTTCGTCAGAACAGGGTTCAGATTCTGGTGGCTACCACAGTTGTGGAAGTAGGGGTGGATGTTCCAAATGCAACAGCCATTCTGATTGAAGATGCACAGAGATTTGGCCTGGCATCCCTGCACCAGCTCAGAGGCCGGGTGGGGAGAGGCGATGCGCAGGCTTATTGCATTCTTGTACAGACTACCGGTAATGAAATTTCTAAACGGCTGGAGGTCCTATACCAAAGCAATGATGGTTTTTATATTGCAGAGGAGGATCTTAAACTCAGAGGTCCCGGAGATTTGCTGGGGGTCAGGCAGAGCGGTCAGATGGCATTTGCACTGGCGGATGTGTATAATGACGCAGACCTGCTTTTGCAGGCGGAAAAAGCAGTCAGAGCATTTGAAAATTCAGATGTCTGATAGATAAATAGAAAAGATGAATTGAGGATGAAAACAATGACTTTATTGGAAACATGGCGCAAAAATGCATATGAGGATTTACAAAATGAGCAGGACGCAAATCGCTTTTGGACCCACTACTTTCAGCTGGAAAAAGGGATTTACGAAAAAATTCTGCTCCTGGAAGAACCTGTTAAAGGCACAGTGGCTGAGCTGGCAGAAAAATTTAATGTGCCTCTCCAGATTATGGTCGGATTCCTGGATGGGATTGACGAAAGCCTTAAGGAACCAAATCCCATCGAATCAATGAAAGAGGATACAGAGGTCTCTCTGGATTTTGATAAAGAAAAACTATATTACAATATGGTGGGGGCCAAAGCACAGTGGCTGTATGAGCTTCCGCAATGGGATGAACTTTTAACCCCGGAAAGAAGGAAGGAACTGTACAAAGAACAGAAATCTTCCACCACTATTATTAAGGGAAAGAAAATTGGACGTAATGATCCCTGCCCCTGTGGAAGTGGAAAGAAATATAAGCAGTGTTGTGGCAGATAATAATCAACCTGTGACATTATGACAGAACAGGGGGAAACGATGCGAGTCATAGCAGGAACTGCCAGGCATCTGCAGCTAAAAACTGTGCCGGGCATGGAAACAAGACCGACGACTGACCGGACGAAGGAAACGCTTTTTAATATACTGCATCCTGATCTGCCCCATTGCAGATTTTTGGATTTGTTTAGTGGAAGCGGTGCTATTGGTATTGAAGCAGCGAGCAGGGGAGCAAAAGAAGTGGTAATGATTGAACAGGCTTCCGGGGCAGCAGCCTGTATTCGGGAAAATCTTATCTTCACTGGAATGAAAGGCAGGCTCCTGGAAATGTCTGTAGAAAATGGCCTTGTACTGTTGGAACGAGAGGGCAGCCCATTTGACTTTATCTTTATGGATCCGCCTTATGACAAGGGACTGGAAAAACAAGTACTCGCATATCTTCAATCATCCGGATTGGTTGATAAGTATACCTGGATTATTGTGGAAGCCAGCCTGAATACTTCTTTTTCCTATCTTTCAGACTACGGATTTCAAGAGATAAAAAGAAAGCAGTATAAAACAAATCAGCATGTCATTCTGGCCAGAGAAACGGTGTCGGAGTGATGGGAAGGACGCATTTCGAAAGGAGAATCTATGGCCATTGCCATTTATCCGGGAAGCTTTGATCCAGTGACCAACGGACATCTGGATGTTATTCAGCGAGCATCTAAAATAATGGACAAATTATATGTGGGGGTTCTATCCAATAACGCAAAAAGACCGTTGTTTTCTGTTGAGGAACGTGTTACAATGCTAGAAAAAGTGACTGCTCATATTCCCAATGTTGAGGTTCGGGCATTTCAGGGGCTGACCATTGATTTTGCCAAAGCGCTTCAGGCCAATACCATTGTACGTGGACTGCGGGCGGTTACAGATTTTGAATATGAGCTGCAGCTTGCCCAAACCAATCGGATTCTTGCCCCGGATATTGACACAATTTTTATGACGACCAATCTCCGATATGCCTATCTGAGCAGCAGTATTGTAAAGGAAGTGGGATTTTATTCCAAAAAAATAGAGGCCTTTGTTCCCGAACAGATTCTGCAGCAGGTTTTTGATAAAATCAGTGAAGAAAAAAACAAAGGAGAAATGTCAAATGTCCAGTAAAATAGAGGAAATCATTACGGAAATTGAAGAATTCATCGATGGATGTAAAACACAGCCATTTTCGTCCAGCAAAATCGTTGTGGATAAGACCACTCTGGAAGAATTGCTGCTGGAGCTTCGCAGAAAGACCCCTGAAGAAATCAAGAAATATCAAAAAATTGTCAGTAACAGAGAAGGTATTCTGGCTGAAGCCAAGGCGCAGGCTGAGGCGATGCTTTCGGATGCCAGGAGCAGAACGGATGATTTGATTAATGACCATGTGATTACCCAGCAGGCCACAGAGCAAGCCAATGCCATTTTAGCAGATGCCAGCCAGAAGGCACAGGAGATGCTTGACGCAGCGGTGGCAGATGCTGACAGCATTCGCCAGGGAGCGCTTTCCTAC
>CAYRQT010000008.1:45280-65529 GCA_964426655.1 uncultured Cuneatibacter sp.
CAGTGAGCTTCGGGCCGCAGATGGCATGGAGGATACTTCTCCCCAGCCAGAAGATCCGCCTCAGCCGGAACCTGAAGAAATGGAACTGGATATCCCCGCCGGTGTGGATGGTGAATAAGAGTAAATGGCTCCCGTTTTTTAACGGGAGCTTTTGTGTAGTGTGGCTGTAAGCAAATGACATTCAGGCTGCACAAATGACATTACCCCAGAAAAGGATTAGAGATGGTATTACCTGCAGAATATTTAGATAACATGAAAGCCCTCTTGGGCAGTGAGTTTACAGCATACATGGAATCCATGGAGACACCCCGCTGCTATGGGCTCCGTTTGAATCGGTTGAAATCCCATCCAGGTGGATTGCCCTTTGCTCTGGAGCCGGTGCCATGGATTGAAAATGGGTTTTATTACAATGTTCACGGTGAGAATGATAAACCTGCTAAACATCCTTTTTACCATGCAGGACTGTATTATCTGCAAGAGCCAAGTGCCATGACGCCGGCCAGTCGGCTGCCCATATCTCCTGGAGACAAAGTTTTGGACGTTTGTGCTGCTCCCGGAGGGAAAAGCACGGAAATTGGCGGAAAACTGCAGGGTAGCGGGGTGTTGCTCAGCAATGATATCAGCCATTCCCGGACAAAGGCCTTATTGAAAAATATTGAAATTTCCGGGATTCCGAATGTCTGTATCACCAGTGAGGCCCCACATCGTCTTGCAGAATATTATCCGGCCTATTTTGACAAGATTATTCTGGATGCCCCCTGCTCAGGGGAAGGAATGTTTAGAAAGGATCCGATGGTTGCCAGGAGCTGGACCCAGGAAAGTCCCAAAACGTATGGGAAAATCCAACGGGAAATCCTGGATGCCTGTATATCCATGTTGCGTCCGGGCGGGTATCTGATGTACTCCACCTGTACCTTTAATGGCACGGAAAATGAAGGGAGCGTGGCCTATGCTCTTGAAACACATGATGATCTGGAGCTTGCGGATATTGACCCTTATCCGGGATTTGCACAGGGCATTCCAGCACTTGGAGGGGGGAGAGCAGATTTAATAAAATGTGTACGTATTTTTCCTTTCCGAATGGAAGGAGAGGGACATTTTATGGCATTGATTCACAAACGCACGGATAATAGGGGGGAAGAGGGGCAGGAAAAGAGGCATGGAGGGGATGCCTTCAACGGAGCAGGTATAAATAGGGCAAATCGGTATGAGTCCCTTTCATTGCCTGACCGGGAAGCGATGGAAGCTTTTTTTAGAGAGACGACCTTCCCAATAGATAATCACAGACTTTATATAAGAGAAGGAAAAGTGTATCAATTGCCGAAAAATTTTCTTCCCCCTGCAGGCCTGCGCATTATGCGATGCGGTCTTCTACTTGGAGAGGTCAGAAAGGGAAGATTTATTCCCAGCCAGGCATTGGCCATGTGCCTGACACCGCAGACGTTTCCGGCGACGATAAATCTGAAAATAGAGGATGAGCGGGTAATACGATATCTAAAAGGAGAAACGCTGGTGCTGGAAGAAAAAAAATGGAAAAATATCAGCGGCTGGGCACTACTTTGCGTGGAGGGGCTGCCGTTGGGATTTGTGAAAATACAAGAAAATACGGCCAAAAATAAATATTTACCAGGATGGCGGTGGCAGTGATGCGGCTGGACAAATATGTAAGTGAAACAAGTAACCTTTCCCGCTCAGAAGCCGGAAGAGTGATTCGTTCAGGAAGAGTTCTTTGCAACGGAATGGCAGTAAAACAGGGCAATGTGAATATCAACGAGAACGTGGATGAAGTTATCCTGGACGGAAAACAGCTAAATTTCCAAAAAACCAGATATTATATGTACCATAAACCGGCGGGGCTGATTACAGCCACGGAAGACCCCAGGCATCGAACTGTAATGGATGATTTTTCAGGCCTTTTGGTCAGAGGCCTTTTTCCGGTCGGGAGACTGGATAAAGATACGGAAGGTTTGCTGCTGGTTACCAATGATGGGCCATTGGCGCATCGGCTTCTCTCGCCTCGTGGTCATGTGCCAAAAAAATATGAGGTGCATTTTGCGGGAGAGCTGACGAATGAGGGTGTAGAAGCACTTCAAAATGGTATGAATATTGGAGAACGTCGGCTTACAGCGCCGGCAAAAGTGGAAGTCGTTTCTGCGCAGGTATTGTATCTGACCATTACGGAAGGAAAATTTCATCAAGTAAAAAGAATGATGGAAAAAATTGGATGCCCGGTTCTTTATTTGAAGCGTTGGACGTTTGGCCCTTTGGAGCTGGATACAGGTCTTAAGCCGGGGGAGTTTCGGGAACTTTCTTTTAGGGAAGCAGAAAAGTTGAAGGAGTATGCCCATGTTTGAACAGATTAATGGCGTAATATTTGACCTGGATGGAACACTTGTAGATAGCATGTGGATGTGGGAGAAAATAGATGTGGAATACCTGGGACGACATCGCATTCCTCTACCGGATGATTTGCAAAAATCCATTGAAGGAATGAGTTTTTCAGAAACTGCGCTGTATTTCAAACAGCGATTCGGTCTGGATGACAGTCTGGAGACAATAAAAAAGGACTGGAATGCCATGGCGTATGAAAAGTATAAACATGAAGTTTTTTTCAAACCAGGAGCCAGGGCACTGTTAGAGCAGTTGCAGAAAAAGGGCATACCTGCAGGTATTGCTACAAGCAATTCCCGGGAATTACTGGACACGGTGCTGGAGGCATTGGACAGCCGGCATTTGTTTGCTGCGACGGTTACAGGATGCGAGGTGTCAAGGGGGAAGCCTGCGCCGGATATTTATCTGGCGGCTGCCGGCTATCTTGGAAGAAGGCCATCCCATTGTCTAGTCTTTGAGGATGTGGTAATGGGCATTCAGGCAGGAAAGCAGGCGGGTATGCGCGTCTGTGCAGTGGAGGATTCTTTTTCTCGGGAAGATGAGAAAAGAAAACAGAAATTAGCGGACTATTCTATTTCTTCTTTTGAAGAAATCCTACCATTGCTGATATGAAAAAAGGAGGGCAAAATGAAAATCGGGATTATCACGGGAGGTAGCTCTGGTATTGGGAGGACCTTTGCTCTTGAAATTGCCAAAAGATATAAGGGCCTGGATGAGATATGGCTGATGGGCAGAAATAAAGACCGATTGGAAGTGGTTGCAAAAAAACTGGAGGTGCCTGTCCGCCTGTTTTTATATGATTTATCAGATGAGGAGTCCTATACGAATTTTTCTGAAATCCTTCAGAAAATATGTCCGCAGGTCCGCCTTCTGGTAAATTGTGCAGGTGTGGGGAAAATAGGCCGTTTTTCCGAGATGACCATCGATGAGCAGATGCCGATGCTTCAGATCAATATCATTGCACTCACAAAAATGACCCATTTGGTCCTGCCATATATGCCACGTGGCAGTCGGGTCATACAGGTAGCTTCTGGCGCAGCCTTTCTTCCGCAGCCGGGATTTGCAGTGTATGCCGCCTCCAAAGCCTATGTGCTATCCTTTAGTCGGAGCGTGGGAGAAGAGGTGCGTACAAAGGGCATATATTTTACGGCTCTTTGTCCCGGACCGGTGGATACTCCCTTTTTTTCGCTGGCCGAGACAGGGAAGAAAAGAATGAAGTGGAAAAATTACTTTATGACCAGGCCGGAACGGGTGGTGAATGTTGCATTGGGAGATGCACAGGGAGCCAGGACGCTTTCCGTACCAGGGGTAGCCATGAAACTAGTACTCATTTTGGGAAAATGTTTTCCCCAGGGGCTGCTGATTCGAGCCATTGGATGGATGCAGAGGTGAAGATATGATAACCGTAACGGTCAGTCCCAATGAAGCGGGAAGTCGATTGGATAAAATTTTGCATAAAATTCTGCAGGAGGCTCCCGGTAGCTTTATTTATAAAATGTTGCGAAAAAAGAATATTACTTTAAATGGGAAAAAAGCTTCCGGTAAAGAAATCACAAAAGAGGGAGACCTGCTGCAGTTTTATTTTTCAGAGGATACTTTTCAAAAATTCCGCGGAACATCTCCCATTCCCCAAAAGGCTGAAACAAATTCCGCTTTTTTCCAGACATTTCCCCGTTGGATTATATATGAGGATAACGATCTGCTGCTTTTAAATAAACCACAGGGGGTATTGTCTCAGAAGTCCCGGCCGGAGGATGTGTCCTTAAATGAGCATATGCTACATTATTTATATGGAACCATGGATGCGGACTGCTTTACTAATTTTAAACCTGGAATTGTAAATCGATTGGACCGTAATACATCTGGAATTGTGATTGCTGGGAAAACACTGCGTGCATTACAGTGGCTGAATGAGGTTGTAAAACAACGTCAGATTGGGAAATATTACCTGGCACTGGTACATGGAAAGGTGACAGAGGGAGAACTGTCCAGAGGCTGGCTGATAAAAGATGAGAAGAAAAATACAGTTCGCATTTTTCGGGAAGAGGTTGCAGGTGCCGTTCCAATTGCCACAGCTTTTCGGCCCATTCGTGGTTTTGAGGACTGTACCTTGCTGGAGGTTGAGCTGATTACGGGAAAAAGTCATCAGATTCGGGCGCATTTGACAGCGCTGGGATTTCCTCTGGTAGGCGACCCCAAATACGGCAAACGTGAAGTTAACGAAAGGTTTCGTGCCCTGGGCATTGAAGCACAAATGCTACACGCTGCCAGATTGGAATTTTCATCCTGTGAGGGACACTGGGCCTATCTGGATCACAGAATCTTTCAGGCACCGCCCCCTGTTTCCTGGGGTTTTTTGTTCGAGGAGGGAAATTATGGCAACTTGGAATAGCAGGGGCCTTAGGGGTTCCACGCTGGAGGATATGGTCAATATTACCATTGAACAGTATCGCCAAAAAAAATTGGCACTGATTCAGAAGATACCCACTCCCATTAAGCCAATCCACATTGATAAAGCTTCCAGACATATTACCCTGGCCTATTTTGATCAGAAGAGTACGGTGGATTATCTGGGGGCAGTGCAGGGCATTCCGGTGTGTTTTGATGCTAAGGAGTGTCAGAATACAACCTTTCCTCTGGCCAATGTTCACGCCCATCAGATGGAATTCATGAAGGACATGGAGTGTCAGGGCGGAGTATCCTTTTTTCTGATCTATTTCACAAAGGACAATCAAGTGTATTACATTCCCTATCGAACAATGAATTATTTTTGGAAAAGACAGGAAAATGGCGGGAAAAAGAGCATTGCTTTGGAGGAATTGAAGCAGGCAGAGGCCTACCAGGTCATGTTAACCAATATGACGTATCTGCATTTTCTGGAAGCCCTGCAAAAAGATCTTTCCTGCAGGGAAATGGGGATTGACGAATAATGGTCCATTTGTTATAATTCGTGCTAGTATGCTACCATGCTACTATAGTAGCACGTTAATTTGATAAAGTGCACGAGGCTTATGAGGTGATAACGGATGAAAAAAATTCTGCTGCACACACCGGATGGTGTGAAGGATATTTATGGAATAGACTGTGTAAAACGTCAAAATATTGAAAAAGCCGTACATCAGGAAATGTATCGGTTTGGATATAGGGACATTCAGACCCCCACCTTTGAATTTTTTGACATTTTCAGAGAGGAAAGAGGCAGTGTCTCTTCCAGGGATATGTTCAAATTCTTTGACAAAGAAGGTAACACCCTTGTGCTTCGGCCGGATATTACGCCTTCTATTGCCCGGTGTGTGGCAAAATACTATGGAGAAGAAGATATGCCTCTGCGATTTTGTTATAGCGGAAATACCTTTTACAATACCGTGAATTATCAGGGTAAGCTTAAAGAGGTTACCCAGCTGGGGGCAGAATTAATTGGAGATGACACCATTGGTGCAGACGCTGAAATGATTGCCTGTGTGGTTGCCTGCCTGCAAGGGGCCGGGCTGACCACTTTTCAGATTGAGGTGGGGCATGTGGGGTATTTTTATGGGCTGATGGAAGAGGCGGCGCTGGACGAAGAAGACATTCAGGCCGTCAGAACTTTCATCGAAAATAAAAATTACTTTGGCCTGGAGGAGTTTTTGTGTGGCAGGGATATACCGGTTGAAATTCAGGAAGCTATTCTGCAGATTTCTGAAATGTTCGGAAGTATGGAGCAGGTGGCCCGTCATAAAGCCCGGATTCGAAACGGCCGGGCTTTAGAGGCCATTGCCCATCTGGAGGCTTTAAACCAGGTGTTGGAGGCTTATGGCGTAGATAGCTTTGTTTCTTATGATCTGGCCATGATTGGCAGGTATCGATATTATTCAGGAATTGTATTTCAGGCATTTACTTATGGGACAGGGGAAGACATTGCCGCCGGTGGCAGATATGACAGTCTGTTGGCTCAATTTGGGAAATCTGCCCCAAGCGTGGGGTTTGCCATAACACTGGATCCCCTGATTCTGGCACTGGAGCGACAAAATGGGCCCATCCCGGCTGATCTGACCGGTACCATTCTGCTTTACGAGATACCTCAAATAGATACTGCCATTGGCCTGGCAACGGTTCTGCGGGGACAGGGAGAAATTATCCGCCTGATGCAGCGAAATCCGGAAACGGATTTGAACCATTATATGGAGTTTGGACGCAGGGACGGCATCGGTGGGATTTTGTACATAGGATCGGAAGGCAGGGAGGTGCAAGTCATTCCACTGGATGGCAGTCCTTTTGGGACGGTTTCCATAGAGGCATTATCAGGGAAAGAGGAGCAGGAATGAGTGAAACAGGATATTTGACCATCGCACTGGCGAAAGGGCGCCTGGCCAGAAAAACATTACAGATGCTGGAAGAAATCGGTATTACCTGTGATGAAATGAAAGATGAAAAAACCAGAAAACTGATTTTTGTTAATGAGGAACAAAAACTCCGGTTCTTTCTGGCAAAGGCTACGGATGTGCCCACTTATGTGGAATATGGAGCAGCAGATATTGGTGTTGTAGGAAGGGATACCATTTTGGAAGAAGGGCGCCGACTGTATGAGGTGCTGGACCTGGGCTTTGGAAAGTGCCGTATGTGTGTGGCAGGGCCACTGGAGGCTAAAGCTTCTTTAAATAATCATGCGCAGATTCGTGTAGCCACTAAATATCCTCACATTGCCAAGGATTATTTCTATAATAAAAAACATCAAACAGTTGAAATCATTAAATTAAACGGATCAGTTGAACTGGCCCCCATTGTGGGACTTTCCGAGGTAATCGTGGATATTGTAGAAACTGGTTCCACGCTCAGGGAGAATGGCCTGGAAGTTTTAGAGGAAATTTGTCCTCTCTCTGCCAGAATGGTGGTAAACAGGGTCAGCATGAAAATGGAGAGTGAAAGGATCAATGCACTTATCAGCCAATTGCGGAAACTGACGGCAGAAATAAAAGAAGGGTAGGTGAAGAATATGAGAATCAAGGTGTGCGATGAAAACACAAAAAAAGATGTGTTAAGTGAACTCTTAAAAAGGGATCCCAATCAATATGCTACTTATGGCGATGTAGTGGAAAAAGTGGTACAGGAAGTGCGTAGCCGGAAAGATGAGGCACTTTTGGCCTATACTGCTCAATTTGACCATGTGGAGCTGACTGCTGATCAGATGAAAATTACGGAAGAAGAAATTCAGGAAGCGATTAAAGCCTGTGATCCTTCGCTTTTGGAAGTCATTCAAAAATCCATGGCCAATATTCGCAGTTTTCATGAAAAACAAAAACGAAACAGCTGGTTTGATGCGCAGCCGGCAGGTACTCTTCTGGGGCAAAAAATTTCTCCGTTGGAAAGTGTGGGGGTTTATGTGCCCGGAGGAAAAGCGGCCTACCCTTCTTCTGTATTGATGAATATTATTCCTGCCAAAGTGGCGGGCGTAGAGCGCATTGTGATGGTTACACCGCCCGGCCGGGACGGAAAAGTTAATCCGGCAACGCTTGCAGCGGCTTATCTGGCAGGGGCAACAGAAATGTATAAGGTGGGCGGAGCCCAGGCTATCGCTGCACTTGCTTTTGGAACAGAGAGCATTGCACGAGTTCATAAAATTGTGGGCCCAGGCAACATTTATGTGGCATTGGCAAAAAAAGCGGTATATGGACATGTCAGCATTGACAGCATTGCCGGCCCGAGCGAGATTCTGGTACTGGCGGATGAAACTGCCAATCCCAGATATGTGGCTGCAGATCTCCTTTCCCAGGCAGAGCATGATGAACTGGCTTCCGCAATCCTGGTAACCACCAGTATGGAACTTGCTCATCAGGTGGCGCAGGAAATTGACGGTTTTCTTCCGCAGCTTTCCAGACGGGAAATTCTGGAAAAATCTCTGGAAAATTACGGCTATATTCTTGTTGCGCAAAACATGGAGGAAGCCATTGCACTGACCAATGCCATAGCTTCGGAACATCTGGAAATTGTGACAAAAGACCCATTCCTGGTGATGACCAAAATCAAAAATGCAGGAGCCATTTTCCTTGGAGAATATAGCAGCGAACCATTGGGAGATTATTTTGCCGGTCCTAATCATGTCCTTCCCACAAATGGAACGGCTAAGTTCTTTTCTCCACTGGGCGTAGATGATTTTATAAAAAAATCCAGCATAATCTATTATAGCCAGGAAGCTCTAAGAGAGGCATATCCGGATATTGTTCGTTTTGCTGAGGCAGAACATTTAACGGCTCATGCGAATTCCATAAAGGTTCGATTTGAAGACAAATAAAATCAAAGGGAGGTCCACAGATGGAGCGGTATGCAGAAATATCCAGAAAGACAAAAGAGACCACAATTGAAATGACCCTGGCCATCGATGGCATGGGTAAAGGGGACATTGATACAGGTATCGGTTTTTTTGACCATATGTTAAATAGTTTTGCAAGGCATGGCCTGTTTGATCTGACAGTGCATACCGATGGGGATTTATATGTGGATTGTCATCACACTGTGGAGGATACCGGCATTGTGCTGGGGCAGGCTATTAGGGAAGCTGTTGGAGAAAAACAATCTATGAAGCGATATGGATATGCCATTCTGCCTATGGATGAGACGCTGATCCTTTGCAGCCTGGATTTGTCCGGCCGGCCTTTTTTTGCCTTTGATGCACAATTCAGCACGGACCGCATTGGAGAGTTTGACACAGAGATGGTAAAGGAATTTTTCTATGCTGTCAGCTATAGTGCCGGTATGAATCTTCACATTCGGCAGCTTGCCGGAACAAACAGCCATCACATATGTGAGGGTATTTTCAAAGCTTTTGCTAAAGCTTTGGATGAAGCTACAAAGCTGGATCCACGTATTATTGACGTGTTATCCACAAAAGGTTCATTATAAGGAGAACAGGCATGCAATTATATCCCGCAATTGACATAAAACAAGGCAAATGTGTTCGGCTGACGCAGGGAAGATTTCAAGATGTTAAGATATATAGTGAAGACCCGGTGGAAATGGCTCTGGCCTGGGAAAATGCCGGTGCAAGCTTTATCCATCTGGTAGATTTGGATGGTGCTTTAAAAGGCAGGGGCGTAAACCGGGAGGTCATTTCCCGTATTGCTGCAGCTGTTCATATTCCTGTCCAGCTAGGAGGCGGTATACGTACGCAGGAAGATATGCAGGAAATCTTTGCTTTGGGTGTTTCCAGAGGGATCATTGGGACAAAAGCGGTGGAAAGTCCTGCATTTATTCAGAAAATGTTGGCCTTGTATGGACCGGAACGGCTGGTCATCGGCGTTGATGCCAGTGATGGGTTTGTGGCAGTGAATGGATGGGAAGAGGTAAGTTGCATTTCCGCCACGGAGCTGGTCCGCCAAATGGGGCAAATGGGAATCAGAACCATTGTCTATACAGATATTTCCCGGGATGGTATGCTAAAAGGACCAAATGTAGAAGGAACAGCTACCCTTGCCAGGGAAACCGGACTGGAAATTATTGCATCCGGAGGGGTATCTTCCATGGAGGACTTGGAGAATCTGTACCGGGCAGGCATCGATGGGGTAATTATTGGAAAAGCGTTGTATGAAAGCCGACTGGATTTGCATACTGCTATACTACGATATGAGAAAGGACAGACATTATGATACAGTGTGTACTATGGGGAACGGTCAATGGCAGCCAATTTGCATTGGGGGGCCATGCGGAGACCTTTGATGCACCGGCATTTTTGGAGCAGATTGCACCATACAGAGCCGATGGCCTGCTCCTTCAGGATATATCAAAGGACGATGAAACCCATGAGATTGCTCTGCATGCATTAAAACAGTTACGCCGGGAACTGGATATGCCGTTGTATCTGACAGGCCCTTTTTCAAGATTGGAAGATATCAAGAAGTATTTGTATACGGGGGCGGCAGAAGTTTGTTTTCCTCAAAAAACATTATCCGGGAATATAGAAGCATTGTTTCAGGAAGGGGTAGGCCGGTTTGGAGAAGACAGGGTAACGGTATGGAATCTGGATGAAAGCAGTTTCTTCAAGGGAGAGACGCTGACAGGCCTTAAAAATCTGATTCAAAAAAATAGTCGCCTATTTATTTTGCCTGGGCAATCCGATCAGATGGCTTCCATCAAAAAGGCACTGATTCAGGAAGGCTGTGACATTTCTGATCCGCTGAAGCTTTTTCCCTGGGAGAAATTGAAAAAGGATCCTCAGGGGCTGGTGACAGTTGTGGTGCAGGATGTAAAAACAGAGGCTGTGCTTATGGTGGCTTACATGAACCAGGAGGCTTATGAAAAAACATGTGAAACAGGCATGATGACTTATTTTAGCCGCAGTAGGAACTCTCTTTGGATCAAAGGACTCACCAGCGGGCATTACCAATATGTGAAAAGCCTTACAGCAGATTGTGATGGAGATACGTTATTGGCCAGGGTGCATCAGGTGGGCAACGCCTGCCATACGGGGGCATATTCCTGCTTTTTTCAGGAAATTATACATCATCCGGTGACCAATAAGCCTGCACATCAGATTTTACAGGATACTATGGCTGTCATTCTGGATAGGAAAGCTCATCCCAAGGAAGGGGCTTATACAAATTATCTGTTTGATAAAGGCATTGATAAAATTCTGAAAAAAGTGGGAGAAGAGGCGACAGAAATTGTCATTGCTGCAAAAAATCCGGAGCCAGAAGAAATAAAATATGAAATTGCTGATTTTCTGTATCATGTCATGGTCCTAATGGCCCAGACCGGTGTGTCATGGGAAGATGTCCTGGAAGAGCTGGCCAATCGTTAAAACCAGTAATCGAAAAAAAGGAGAAGGAACCATGGCCAGTAAACAATTCATAACAGAAATGGAGGCACATATCGGGATGTTCTTCTGGGAAGACGGACATGTTGTGGACATGCGTTTTTTCCCAAAGGAAGAAGCGGAAAACGGCCGAAGACTGGGAAATATATATGTTGGAAAAATCAGTTCCCTTATGCCTGAAATGAATGGTGCATTTGTAGAGATCGAGAACAGGGAAATATGTTATCTTCCACTGCATGAGGTCCCTCTGCCTTTACGGATTAAGGGTAAAGAAGGGGAACCATGGAGAGTCGGGGATGAGGTCCTGGTTCAGCTTGCACGGGAAAAGATGAAGCAAAAACCGGCCATGGTCACCGGAAAACTCACGCTAAATGGAAGATATCTGGTTCTGGTCCGGGGGATGAAGGGACTTCATATATCAGAAAAGATTCGAGATGATGAGTGGCGTATGGCCATGCATAAAAAAGTGGATATTTTTGAAAATCAGACTGCAGGGATCATTTTGAGAACCAATGCCCATCAGGCGACCTGGGAGCAAATATATGGGGAATGGATAATACTGGAAAAGCTTTACCAGGAGATTTTGGAAACGGCTCCTTATCGAACCTGTTTCTCCAAACTCTATGAAGCACCGGTTCCTTATCTGCCTGTTCTGCGGGATGCAGTTTCGGATCAGGAGACGGGCATGTTTCCTGAAGTCTGGACTGACATTCCGGAGGTTTATGAACGTTGCATTCGCTGGCTGGAGCCTTATGAACAGGCCGGAAGAGTGCATCTGTATGATGATTCTTCCTACTCCATGGACAAGTTATATGGCTTGAAGCAGGAAATCCGAGATGCGCTGGCAGAGAAAGTATGGCTGAAATCAGGAGCGTATCTGCTTATTCAGATGACGGAAGCCTTGGTGGCCATTGATGTAAACAGCGGAAAAGCCAGTGGAGGAAAACGTGAGCAGGAGGCTCATTTCCTTCGCATTAATCTGGAAGCGGCTAAAATGATTGCAAAACAGATCCGTCTTAGAAATCTGTCCGGCATCATACTTGTGGATTTTATTAATATGAAGGCAGAAGGGGACCGGGAACAGGTGCTGTCTGCTCTGAAAAAATATACCCGGGAAGATCCTGTAAAATGCCAGGTGTTTGGCTATACCCAGCTGCAGTTGGTTGAAATGACCAGAAAAAAAATATATCCTTCACTTAGCGAGCAGCTCAAAAAAGAAATGGAAAAGAAAAAAACAAACCAATTGACACACTAGAGGGGACATGTTATACTACATCAGTATGCCGCTCAATAAGGTTGATGAAGAGGAAGTTATTCCCACCGAAATTGGCGAGTAATGATAAATAGGAGGTGCCGTATGTATGCAATTATAGCAACCGGCGGAAAGCAGTACAAGGTTTCAGAAGGCGATGTGATTCGCGTTGAGAAACTGGGTGTGGATGCCGGAGAAACTTACACGTTCGACCAGGTTCTTGCTGTGGGTGGAGACAGTCTGACTGTTGGTAGTCCCGTAGTAGCAGGAGCAACTGTTTCTGCAACAGTTATGGGAGATGGTAAGGCCAAAAAGGTTATCGTTTACAAGTATAAAAGAAAAACCGGATATCATAAAAAGAATGGTCACAGACAGCAGTATACAGAAGTAAAAATCGATAAGATTCAGGCTTAAGACTGGAGCGGACCATGATTCATGTAACGTTCGTCAGACGGGCTGATCGGTCCCTGTCAGGCTTTATGGTAACGGGACATGCAGGCTTTGCCCCCTATGGACAGGATGTACTGTGTGCAGGTGTTTCTGCTTTGGTACTGAATGCCATAAACAGTATTCAGCATCTGACAGATACACAGGTAGTTGTTGTTTCTGATGAAGAGGCAGGTAGCATTAAATTTAAACTGGTAAATCAACCGAGTGAAGCATCGGCTCTGCTGATGCAGTCTTTACATCTGGGCCTGCGGGAAATTGCCCGCAATTATGGCAAAGAGTATATAACCATTACATATAAGGAGGTGTAACCATGATGATAATGAACCTTCAGTTTTTTGCACATAAAAAGGGAGTTGGTTCTTCCAAGAACGGCAGAGATTCCGAGTCTAAAAGACTTGGCGCAAAAAGAGCGGACGGCCAGTTCGTGAAGGCAGGAAACATTCTTTACAGACAGCGTGGTACCAAGATTCATCCCGGCACTAATGTAGGCCGCGGCGGTGATGACACTTTGTTTGCCTTGGCAGACGGTGTGGTACGTTTTGAAAGAAAAGGCAGGGATAAAAAGCAGGTATCCATTTATCCTGTAGCTGCTGAATAATTCTATTTAAAATGCAGGAGCGGTCGAATGAAGGCCGGACTGCTTTGCTAATAGCATGGTAAAGGAATGGATGGCTTCAAATCTGTGTGGATTTGAAGCCATTTATATTAAAACAGGAAAGGACTGTAGCATGTTTGCAGACAGTGCGAAAATATTTATTAAATCCGGTAAGGGTGGCGATGGACATGTCAGCTTCAGAAGAGAACTTTTTGTGGCAGCCGGCGGACCGGATGGCGGTGATGGAGGCCGGGGCGGCGATGTTATTTTTGTTGTGGACAAAGGCCTGAATACTCTGACGGATTTTAGATATAAACGCAAATATATTGCCCCAAATGGGGAAGAAGGCGGAAAACGCAACTGCCATGGTGCAGACGGCGAGAATTTGATTATAAAAGTGCCGGAGGGTACCGTTGTCAGAGATGCAGAATCAGGGAAAGTCATCATTGACATGTCCGGGGATACCTTGCAGTTTACGGTGCTTCGTGGAGGAAGGGGCGGACAGGGAAATCAGCATTATGCTACCCCTACCATGCAGGTTCCCAAATATGCGCAACCTGGTCAGTCCTCCAGGGAATTATGGGTTATTTTAGAGTTGAAAGTAATTGCAGATGTGGGTTTGATTGGTTTTCCAAACGTGGGGAAATCCACCTTGCTTTCCAGAGTATCGAATGCAAAGCCCAAAATTGCCAACTACCATTTTACCACTTTAAATCCTCATCTCGGAGTCGTGGAGTATCAGGGAATTGATGGCTTTGTCATGGCAGATATTCCGGGACTGATTGAAGGGGCTGCCTCCGGAATTGGGTTGGGACATGATTTCCTCAGGCACATTGAAAGAACCAGAGTTTTGGTTCATGTGGTGGATGGGGCATCAACAGAGGGCAGAGACCCTGTGGAAGATATCAAAACCATTCATGCGGAATTGGAACAATATAATCCGGCATTACGGCAACTGCCCCAGGTGATCGTTGCCAACAAAATGGATGTGCTTTTACCGGAGGAAAAGGATGCGGTTGTAGATCGCATTCAGAAGGCTTTTTCGCAGGAAGGGATTTCTGTGTTTGCTATTTCGGCAGTTTCCGGAGAAGGGGTTAAAGCATTGCTGTATCGGGTGAAAGAACTATTGGCTACCACCTCTTCTCAGCCTGTAATTTTCCCTTCTACATATGTGGAAGCAATAGATTCTACCGCAAACCTGCCTTTCACAGTGGATAAGCAGGAGGATGTGTATGTGGTGGAAGGACCCAGAATTGAAAAAATGCTGGGCTATACCAACCTGGATTCTGAAAAAGGGTTTGCTTTCTTTCAGAAATTTCTTTCAGAAACAGGCATTCTGGAACAACTGGAGGCTTTGGGCATCCAGGAAGGGGATACTGTAAGAATGTATGGCCATGAATTTGACTATTATAAATGACAAACCTTGAAAAGAGGATGGGAGGCATAGCATGACAAGCAGGCAGAGAGCCTATTTAAAGGGACTGGCAATGGAAATGGACCCCGTTTTCCAGGTGGGAAAATCCAGTGTAACACCGGAACTGGTCATCGCACTGGATGAAGTCCTGGAAGCCAGGGAATTGATAAAAATAGCAGTGCTGAAAAACTGTATGGACGATCCCAGGAACATAGCTGAAACAATTGCAGGAAGAACCCATAGTGAAGTGGTTCAGATTATCGGAAAAAAAATTGTGTTGTATCGCCCGGCAGAAAATAAAGATAAAAGACGAATCCTATTACCCCAAAGCTGAAGGGAGGCGTTCCTTTGTCCAATAAAATAGGGATAATGGGGGGAACATTTGATCCCATCCATGATGGACACATTCAATTAGCTAAAACAGCTTATGAACAGTATTCCCTGGATGAAATCTGGTTCATGCCCAGCGGTGATCCACCTCATAAGGAGGGACAGCACATAACCCCGGGAAATATGCGCATGGATATGGTCAGGCTGGCCATGCCTGCCGGGTTTCCATTCCTGGCCTCGGACTTCGAGATAAAGCGAACCGGCTTGACATATACTGCGGAAACACTACATATGTTATCACAAATGTTTCCTGGAAAGAAATGGTATTATATTGTAGGGGAGGACTCTCTTCTATATATGGAAAAATGGCACACCCCAGAAGTGATTTTTCAAAAAGCAGTCATTTTAGCAGCACCCAGGCATGCAAGAATCAGTGACCGGCTACAGGCACACATGGACTGGCTCAGGAAGACATATTGTGCAGATATTAGACTGTTGGATAGTCCTTTTATTCCAGTTTCCTCCAGAGAAATAAGGCAGGCAGTAAAAGCGGGTGATCAATATGTGCCCCATGTTCCTGATAATGTGCTGAAATATATCCATAACCATCATATATATTATGTATAACAGGAGGGGACTATGACAATCGAGTCAATCAAACTGGATTTGCAGGAAAAACTAAGTGAACAGAGATATCTGCATACAGAGGGAGTGGCCTACACTGCGGCTGCTTTGGCTATGAGTTATGGAGAACCCTGTGAGGATGCTTTATTGGCGGGCTGGTTGCATGATTGTGCAAAGTTTTATCACAATAGTCAGCAAATTAAGCTATGCGAAGAATTTCAGCTGCCCGTTAAGCCGGTGGAGTATGAAAATCCGGGCCTTCTGCATGCTAAAGTTGGGGCATACCTGGCAAAGAAATATTACGGAATTACCAATTTAAATGTGTTGAATGCCATCTTATACCATACAACAGGCAGGGAGGGGATGACATTACTGGAAAAAATTATTTTTGTGGCAGATTATATTGAACCTTCCAGAAACCAGGCACCAAGGCTGTTGGAAATCAGAAGGATAGCTTTTCATGAATTGGATCAGGCTGTATCTATGATTTTGTCGGATACTTTACAATATCTACATACACAGCAAAAACCTATTGATGATGCCACAGAGAAAACCTATCAATTTTATAAGAAGATATTGGAAAATAAAGAGTCATAAAGAGACATAAAGAGAGGAGATCAAAGAAGAATGCATGGAAATGGACAGGATTTGATCCGGGTCATTTATAATGCGCTGGAAGATAAAAAAGGCATTCAGATTCAGGTGATCTATATTGGAAATATTTCTTCCATAGCAGATTATTTTGTCATTGCCAGTGGAGATAATATCCCTCAGGTAAAGGCACTTGCAGATCATGTACAGGAAGAAATGGAAAAAAGAGGGGCTGTGCTGAGAGATTTGGAAGGATATGGTACTGCCAGCTGGATTTTAATGGATTACAGCGATGTTGTGGTACATATTTTTAATAAAGAAGACCGACAATTTTATGATATTGAAAGAATCTGGCGGGATGGACAATATATTGATATGCGTGAAAAGGCATGAGAAGGCAATTATTGTGTAAAAAAAAGAGAAGCACCTGCCCCTTTTATGAAGAGGGGAGCAGATGCTTCTCTTTTTTTGAGGTTAGCGTGGCATCAGGCGGAACAGGCCGATAACTTTCCCAAGAATAACAGGATTTGTAACAAGGATAGGATCCATACTGTCATTTTCCGGTTGAAGACGAATATGGTCCTTTTCTCTGTAGTATGTTTTTACTGTTGCAGAATCTTCCAAAAGGGCAACCACAATATCTCCGTTATTAGCAGTATTCTGTTTCTGGATGAACAGCTGGTCACCATTAAAAATACCTGCATTGATCATGCTGTCCCCTTTAACTTTCAGAGCAAAGATTTCCTTGGCGGAGGGCAGAAACTCCGCATTAATGGCCAGATAATCCTGTATATTCTCTTCGGCAAGAATGGGCTGACCTGCAGCTACCTGTCCCACAAGAGGAATGGAGACGACCTCCTGCCGCGGGCCGTAAAAATTTTCATCCATAATTTCAATGGCTCTTGGTTTGGTGGGGTCTTTCCGAATATAACCGTTTTTTTCCAGGGTCTCCAGATGCGCATGGACAGAAGAGGTAGATTTAAGGTTGACCGCTTCACAAATTTCTCTGACAGCAGGCGGATACCCTTTCTCTTTTATGCAAAGCTTCATATAATCCAGGATTTCCTGTTGCTTTTTTGTAATTTTACCGTAGGCCATAATAGGTACCTCCCATTGATCTGAAAATATTTTAACATATAAAAAGGGAAAAGGCAAACAGAAGTTTGCGAAAATATGTTCGATTTCCATATTGACAAACGCTTGTTCGGGATATATACTGGAATCAGTCGAACAAAAGTTCTGTAATGGGGAGGTATACATTATGACTTTAAATTCCATGTATAAAGGCGCAATTCTTGCTTTTCTAATCACTGTTTTTGCCGGTTGTATTTTCTTTTCACAGACCCAGACTAAAGCCAGTGCAAAGGACAATACTGTCAAATATTATAAATCAATCCAAATTCAGGACGGAGAAACATTATGGTCTATTGCAAAAGATAATCTACCGTCTGATGAGGATAATTTACAGGCATATTTTCAGGAAATCAAGGAAATCAATGACATTGCTGACGAAAATCTGATCCATGAAGGAAATTACCTGATTGTATCTTACTATGCGCCTTGAATAGCCTGTGTTTCCAGATGTATCTTTTTATGAAAAAACCCCTGTGCCTATTATTGCACAGGGGCTTTGCTTATTCCACGGTAACGGACTTGGCCAGATTCCTTGGCATATCCACATCCAGTCCTTTTCTGGCAGATACATAATAAGCAAGAAGCTGCAAAAGAGCTGCAGTACAGAACGGTGTGTAGGCATCCTCTGTATCTGGAATGGTCAAATGTATGTCATAAAGGTCTTTGGCCACAGGGGCGGAAACTTTTGTAATCAGAATGACAAATGCATTGCGCGCTTTCACTTCCCGAATATTGGAAATAGTCTTACTGTAAATGCGTTCCTGGGTGGCAAGGGCTATGACAGGAACACCGTCTGTTACAAGGGCAATAGTGCCATGTTTCAATTCTCCGGCGGCATAGGCTTCAGCGTGGATGTAACTAATTTCCTTGAGTTTTAAGGCCCCTTCCAGAGAAAGGCTATAGTCCAACCCCCTGCCGATGAAAAAGGCGCTGTCGGCTGGGAGAAGGGCCTCTGCATAAGATTCAATCTGGGGGGCATTTTCAAGCGTAAGAGCCATTTGCTCTACTACCTGATATAAATGCTCCATAAAGGCCTGGGCACCGGCCTGGGGCAGAATTCCCCTTACCAGAGCCATTCTGCAGGTCAAAATATACAGTGTCATAATCTGCGAGGTGTAGGCTTTGGTGCTGGCTACTGCGATTTCCGGTCCTGCATACATATACATCACATAATCACTTTCCCTGGCAATGGTAGATCCTTTTGTGTTAACAATAGAAAGGACTTTTGCACCATAGGATTTGGATAATCGAAGGGCTTCCAATGTGTCTATGGTTTCCCCGGACTGTGAAATGGCAATAACAAGGCTGTTTTCATCCACCATAGGTATTTCATAGCGATATTCAGAAGCAATGGAAACGGTCATTGGAGTATGCAGCAAGGGTTCTGCAAGAGACTTAAAAACCATTCCGGCATGCATTGCAGTTCCGCAGGCAATGACCTGAATTCGGTCAAACTGAGTCAGTAAGTTATCTGGAATTTGATCCACAGTAAGGTCTGGCAAATGATCCTGACTGATTCTTGCAGAAATGGTGGCGGTCAGCTTTTCCGGCTGTTCCATAATTTCTTTGATCATATAATGAGGATAACCGTTTTTCTGAGCATCCTCTACATTCCAGTTTACTGTCAGGTATTCAGGAAGGTATAGATTCCCGGCCAAATCCTCCACGGTAATGTCGTTTTTTGTCAGTGTTAGAATATGATATTCCGGTACCACAAAATAGGTATGAGAGTAGGGGATAAGCGCAGTCAGGTCAGAGGCGACAAACGCGCCCTCATTGGTATAGGTGGCCACTAATGGGCTGACATTACGAATGGCATATATTTTTTCCGGATGATCTTCAAATAATATACAGAAGGAAAAGGAGCCTACAAACTGTTTCATGGCTGCCCGAATCGTTTCAATAGGATCACCATGATACAGAGAAGAAAGAACCCATGCAGCCACTTCAGTGTCGGTTTGACTGATTAGTTTATCCTTCAAATGGTAGGCATCGATAAGAAACTGATAATTTTCAATAATACCGTTGTGAATCAGCGCCACCTGTCCTGCTTTGTGAGGGTGGGCATTTGTGTCAGAGACGCCTCCATGGGTCGCCCAGCGCGTATGTCCGATACCGCAGGTCGCTTTGCTGTGGACATCTTTTATGGCCATTTCCAAATCCACAACTTTTCCTGCTTTTTTATAAACTTTTAGGGAATGGTCATCCTCCAGTAAGGCTACCCCTGCACTGTCATATCCCCGATATTCTAAACGTTTCAATCCATCCAGCAAAACGGTCCTTGCATTCAGTCTGGGACCGGTATATCCAATAATTCCACACATATAAAAACTCCTTAATATGATGATAAAATGCACTTTTGACAACACAAAAAGAACTAAACTGCGCATTTAGTCCTTTTATAGTACGGACATACTGTTTTTGTGTTCCTGTTACCAGGGAATTTGTCAGCATGTGACACAGCCGTACCTGCGAAAGAGCATCCGCCGAATTTTCGATCACCCTTTTCCTCGTCAACCTGCTTTTCCTCAAAAAACAGGTGCATGGCGCTAACCTATGGTTTTATACAAAATGCCTCCAAACATTCCGCTCACTGCAGTATAACATAGATCAAAGGGGAAGACAAGAAGATTGTGTAAAGAAGTTTGTGTAAATACTTCTTCTAAGTGACCTTGTTTACGAG
>CAYRQT010000009.1:0-54555 GCA_964426655.1 uncultured Cuneatibacter sp.
AGCAGCCAGACTGCAAAAACATTATACAATGGCACAGCTCCAAGAATCATTAAAGGTGCTACTCCCACATCGCCCTGAATGCTCTGAATGAGTGCAACCCCCAGAATGCTGGCACTGCTGCGATAAGCCCCCTGAACAAACTGGGCCCTTTGCTCTCTATGGGGTATAGTCCGATGCCCCAGGCAATATATAAGGGTCAGACTGACAATTGTTATGGCTGCACAAACCAGAACAAATGACAGATCTTTTGTGTCCCGGATGCCGGTATCCCGCATATCTTCCATAAGGAGGGCGGGCAATGTCACATAGAACACCAGCTTATTCGCTCCGGCACAAAATGCCTCATTTATGACCCCTGTTTTTTTTAAAAAGTACCCAGTCAATATCAGGCAGAACACCGGGAGTGTGGCATTCAGGCTGAAAAGTAAATCCTGCATCTCTTGTTTCCTTTCCCGCAATACTACTATTGTACTACATCCCTTCCTTTCGGGCAACCTTCCCTTGCATCTTCCCTGCATTCCTGTTATTCTTTAAAAAAACAAGTATAAGGTGGGCCTAATTCATGGAAGTCTGTCCATATTTAAAATCCTGCGGTGGTTGTCAGGGACAAAACCGCAGATATGAAAGCTATTGTTCTGAAAAGGATAAAAATTTGAAAAAAAAATTAGAATTTCCCCTGCAATATGAAGGCTTCGTTCCTATGGAAACGCCCTACTACTACCGGCATAAAGTTCAGTCCGTTTTTGGACATGATTCCAAAGGCAGACCTCTTTGCGGAAATTATGGGGCCCGCACCCATCGGTTGGTCCCAATTGAACATTGCGCCATTGAGGACCAAAAGGCTCAGGCCATTATTCGTTCCGTAAAATCCCTTCTTCCCTCTTTCAAAATCAAAACCTTTGATGAAGATACCGGATATGGACTTTTGCGCCATGTTCAGGTCAGAGTGGGATTTCACACCGGAGAAATTATGGTGGTGCTTGTCGCTTCTTCCACCCAATGGCCCGGAAAACGTCATTTTGTCCAGGCCCTTTTAAATTTGCATCCGGATATTACCACTATTCTGTTAAATGTAAATCCTGCCCGCACCAGCATGGTACTTGGCGAAAGGTTTGTTCCCCTGTATGGCCCCGGTTTCATTTATGATATCCTTTGCGGCCTCCGATTTCGGCTCTCTCCTGCCTCATTTTTTCAGATCAATCCCCTGCAAACAGAGAAACTGTATGCCAAAGCTTTAGCCTATGCAGGATTGACCGGCACAGAAAACGTTTTGGATGCTTACTGCGGCATCGGCACCATTGGTATGGCTGCCGCAGGGCAGTCCGGACAGGTAACGGGTGTGGAACTCAACGCAGCGGCTGTCAGAGATGCCATTGCCAATGCCCGTTTCAATCAGGTGAAAAATATCCGTTTTTTTCAGGGAGATGCGGGGCAGTTTCTGGTACAGTCTGCAGGAAAATCCGCTCCCTTTGATGTGGTGTTTCTGGATCCGCCAAGGAGTGGCACCACACCTGTTTTTATACAGGCTCTGGCCAAGGCCGCTCTGCAACGTGTCGTTTATATTTCCTGTAATCCGGAAACGCTGGTCAGGGATCTGCATCAGTTTACATCCATTGGCTATTTCCCGGTTAAAGCCTGTGGGGTGGACATGTTTCCCTGGACCGAACACGTGGAGAGTGTTGTCCTGCTGACAAGGAAGGGGCTCCCTTCCAGATAATTCTCCATAAAATTTGTCCTGTCCGGATCAACTATATTTTTCCTTTAACAGAGCTTCTTTGGGAAGCTCTGTATTTTTGTGTATTTTTTTGAATTTTTATTTTTGTTATCTGTTAGAAACTATATATTTATGCTATATTACAAATATATTTGCGGAATATTTCCATTTTATCATCCTATAGAAATATAATTTAGGGGGGATAAACATGAACGAAAGAATACTCATTATAAGCTCTGCCTTGTCTTCTTCTGCTTCATTTTTGAATTTAGCCAAAGAGGAATGGGACTGTTCCCTGTTTTCCCATTGGGAGGAAGCCATTTCTTTTCAAAGTAAGGAACACCTTTATCTGGCAGCTCTTGTCACAGACCAAAATGCCTTTCTGGAAAAAGAGCTGTTCTTTTCCAGAGAGTTTATGCACAAACATCCGGGCATTCCGGTATTGGTACAAATGGACACTGTCAACGAGTCCATTCAGTCCACCATTTTTAAAGCTTGGCGCCATACCCTGTATTACAAAGTGCTCTTCCACTTTGATCTCATTTATTCGGGAAGTCTCCAGACTGCGCCCCATGCAGCTAGATCGCCTCACAGGCCTTCTGAATCGAAAATGTTTTTTCCAGGAAGCGCAGTCCCGTTTACAGAAGGCCTCCGGTGGTTATTATATTTTATCACGAATGAACATCGATAATTTCAAAGTCATCAATGAACAATATGGTGAAAAAAAAGGGGACGAAGTACTGCAATATACTGCAAACCTTCTTCAAAACTGTATGGAACAGTTGGATGGAATTTGCTGCAGGCATTCTTCAGATAAGTTTGCCACCCTGTTTCCTGCAGATGCACTGAACAGTGCGGGAGAGCTGATTAATAAATGTCACGAAAGCATCAAACACCCTCCCTTTTTAAAGCACCCCCTTCAGATCCGGATTGGGCGCTGTCTGGTAAAAGATCCCAGCCAGACAATTGAAGCCATCTACAACAGTGCTATTTTGGCCGAAGAATCTATTCGCGGACGATACGATGTGTATATTGCAGACTATCAGGATGAACTCCGTCAAAATCTGCTCTATGAGCAGCGTATTGTCTCGGAAATGTATGATGCGCTTAATAACGGTCAGTTCGAGACCTGGTTTCAACCCCAGTTCAATCACGAAACAGGTACGTTGATTGGTACCGAGGCACTGGTAAGATGGCGGCATCCTCAGGACGGGCTATTGATACCTCCCGGTAAATTCATTTCCATTTTTGAGAAAAATGGTTTCATCTATGAACTGGACAAATACGTTTGGGAACAGGTATGCCAATATCTGAGAAAATGGCTGGATCAAGGTCTGGATCCTCTGCCTGTTTCCGTTAATGTATCCCGCCAGGACATTATTAAACCAGATCTGATAGATGTGCTGGTGGATCTTTTGAAAAAATATGACCTCCCAGTGTACCTGTTTCGACTGAAAATTACGGAATCCGCTTTTCCGTCCTCCCCCCACTCCATTCTCAAACAGGTTCATCAGCTGATCGACCACGGTTTCACTGTTGAAATTGATGATTTTGGCAGTGGGTATTCTTCGTTAAATACTTTAAAGGATATACCTGCCCACATTATCAAACTGGATATGAAATTTCTGGAGAATACAACGGATAACCAGAGAAGTGGCATCATTCTGGCTTCCGTTGTCAGAATGTTGAACTGGCTGAATGTGTCCATTATTGCAGAGGGTGTGGAAACCAGGGAACAGGCTGATTTATTAAAATCCATTGGCTGCCAATATGTACAGGGATACCTGTATGCCCAGCCTATGCCGGCCGAAGCTTATGAAAAAATCCTAAAAAGCAAAGGCCACGAACAGTTTATGAAAGCGCTTAAAACCGTTAATCACCTCAGCTCTGATGCCTTCTGGGATCCGAAAAGCCTGGATGCTTTAATTTTTAACAGTTACATTGGCGGCGCATGCATTGTAGAAAAACAGGAAGATCGGTTGGAGGTGCTTCGTGCCAATGACAAATATATGCAGGAAGTGGGCAATGCCAAAATGACCATTTCCACTGTGCTGCGAATCAACTGGGCCGCCTATATGGACACAGATTCCCGAAATCGGTTTTATAAGGCCATAAACGATTCCATTGCAACCGGCAAAGAATATGATGGAACATACCTGTTTTTACACCTTCCAGGGGCTTCTGCTGAAACCTGGCTTCACATTACACTCCGTATCATAGCCACAAACGGCAGCCGCGCACTATTATACTGCATGGTCAGTAACATTACTGCTCTTTGGAATGCCCAGAACAAAGAAAAAGAAATGGAAGCACAGCTGCAAGCTATTTTTCAAAGTGTAAATGGCGGCATTATCGCCTCTACCTTTCAGGGCGGAAAAGGAACGCTTGTTTTTGCAAATGAGGCCTATTATGCCATTCTGGGCTATACCCGGGAGCAATACCATGCAGAGGTTCCCAATGGTCTTCTTGATCTGGTTATTCCGGAAGATCTTCCGATTCTTAATAATGCCCTTGAAAACACAGCTATAGGCGCAGCCCCCCGGGCCATTGAATACAGAGTGCGCAAAAGGGATGGCTCCCAGATCTGGGTCTTTAGCAAAGGAACTGCCTGCCGGCTAGAGGGCATTGATTTGCCTGTACACATTGTTTTTATCGTAGACCTTTCGGAACGGAAAAATGTCCAGGCACAGTTCCGGTTCCTGAACGATCTGGCTCATGACATTTTGTCCCAGGCAGATATTTCAGTTGGGATGGGCCATATGCTGGAAAAGCTTCTGAATTTCTTTCAGGCAGACCGGGTCTTAATTCTGGAATACCAGGATAAATCTCAATCGGCCAACGTTTCTTTCGAACTTTGCGCAAAGGGCATTCCCTCCCGGAAAGCAAGCTGGCAGGAAATCCCTTATTATGTTTTCCCAACGTTGAAAAATGTCCTTGAGAAGGAGTCTTTTGTATATGTCCCCTCTGTAACACAGCTGCCGGAGGAAAGTCAGGAAAGACAGACCATGCATGCCTATGGGATTACATCCCTTGCTGCCATCTCCCTTCATCAAGATGGAGTGGTTTCAGGCTTAATCGGTCTGGAAAATCCCCGGAAGGGCACAGCCTATATTGAACGCCTGATAGCCCTTGGCGACTATGTGTCCGTCATGCTCAGCAGAAGGGACCACGCAGCGCTTTTGGAAGCCAGAATGCAGGAACAGATACAGTTGATCCAGGATATGCCCGGCGGATATGCCAAAATATTATATGTGGACGGTCGTCTGGTTCCACTTTTCTTAAACGACCAGCTTTATGAATTTTTCGGGTTAACTCCGGAAGATTTTTCTCATAAGTACGCATGGGATGCATCTGCCCTGATCCATCCCGATGATTTACCACTGGTTCACCGGGCCTTACAGGATGCTTTGAAAAAAAACATTCCCAGCAAACTAAATACCCGTCTGTTCAAGGGCAATAAAGCATTTGTTCCCATGCAGATTTTCTTCCGCATAGGAACCGACTCAGATGGCAAAACATTAGTGAATTGCTACTATTCTCCCCCTTCACTTCAAGACCTGGTGGTCAAGCAAAGCCAGGAGCTGCTGGATTATTTGCCAGTAGGTGCCGTCCTGCTTTCCTATGACAAGGGTCTTTTAAAAGTGCTCCATGTAAACAAGCGCTACCGGGAGCTGGTGCAGCGCACGCCTGTTAATTATCAGGGGACTTCCTTTCTTCGAGTCCTGCATCCTGATGACCGGCGCCCCTTTCTCACTTCTTTGACGGAAGCCATTACAGCCGGGAATAGGGAGTATAACAAAAAAATCAGGCTTCTTTATGGACCTGATGGGGACTATGCCTCTTTTTACATCACAGCCAGCTTAGTGCCCCAGCCAGATGGAAATGTTTGGATCCATGCCACTCATAAATCTGTTTCAGAAGTGCTTTTTGATCTGCCTCCGGAAGGCCGTGCCATCCTGTCCATTCCTCAGACTTTTTCTTATATTCAGGATGCCCGGCTGCGTTATGTGGCTGCGAATACAGAAGCTGCACGTTTTCTGGGTCTTTCACCAGAAGAATTGCTTGTAAAGCATGACCTTTCGGAACCAGCCTTTCCTTTACCAAAATCCGAATCTTCCGCTGCTCTCCTGCAGAATGGTGAAGCTGTTTTGGATGCTCAAATTCATGCAGATGAAAAAGGGGAGACCTGTATGTCCCACACAAAATTCCCCATTCGCGATCAGCAGGGTAAAATAATCGGTATTTTGGGTATTGGCCGGGACATTACCAACTACTATAACTATGCCAGAGAATTTGACACGCTTTTACAACTTCTCCCCACCGGTATACTTAAAATACAGGGGAATGATCCTTTCCAACTGGTATATATCAGTCAGTATCTGGCTGAAGTACTCGGATATGCTCACCCTAAATTTGACACCCAGTTCCAGAACTCTTTCCTGAATCTGGTCTATACCGAGGACCAGGAGAAAGCCAGAGCGGTACTGCTAAGTACAGATCCTGCCTCTCACCATTCTGTTCAATTGAGGATGAACACAAAATCCATGGGCATTCACTGGTTTTCCTGCCGATGCGTCCGATTTACGGATTCACAGGGAAGAAACTGGTTTTATATGACTGCCGCGGACATTACAGACATTCGTAAAAACGAAGCCCGACTTCGGTTGCTGACTGATGGCATTTCCGGTGGCCTTGGTACATTTTCATATGAAAAAGGAAAGCTTAAAGTCATCTATCTAAACACTGGATTTTATACTTCCATGGGATATACGCCGGGAGAATTTCACCAGATGCCAGCCTCTTCTTATCTTTCTTTCATATACGAAGAAGATCGAACGCCTTTGTGGATTGCTTTTCATGCCCTGCTGATGGATCAGACTCCCACCCAGTCCGCTGTATTTCGGCGTCAGGAAAAAGACGGTAAAATCCGCTGGTTTAGCTTAAATGCAGGCATTGCGAAAATCCGGGGAGATGAGGTAATCTTTAATGTGGCCATTTATGACATAACGGAACAAAAAGATGTAGAACAACGCCTTCGGACCAGCGAGGAAGAATATCGATTGGCCACCTTACAGAGCAATGTGGTGATCGGTCGTTATGCCATTGCAGAAAATACCCTGACCATTTCTTCCAAAACGGCTTCCACCTATGGGATTCCGGAAATCATTCACAATATTCCTCACATCTGGATAGAAAAAGGGTTGATTTCTCCAGATACCACAAAAGCTTATCTGGCATTTTATGAGAAAATCCATAAAGGTGAAAAAGAAGGCAAAGTGCGTTATAAACGCTTACACGATGGCCAATTCTGGATATGGAGGGAAATTCAGTTCACTACTTTATTTTCACAGGAAGGGCATCCTCTTTCTGCCATCATCACCTCCAGGGAAATCACTGAGCAAATGGAGCAGGAGGCCATTTATAAAAAATGGGCACAGTCACTGGAAGAAAGGCCAAAAGACAGCTACACATTTGTTCGCTGCAATATCAGCAGGAATACTTCCGTTGAATCCATGGAAGGCAGTCTGCTAAATATTAATTATACAATCCCTGACCAGGCAAATTATACAGAGCGTTTGCAGGAATATGTGAGGGCGCACGTGTTATCAGAGGATCAGGATGCATTGCTCTCTGCTCTCTCTCCAGTCCAGCTTCTAAAAGATCAGCTGGATGAAAAACATAATAAAGTCATAGAGTACAGAAAAATCCTTCCTGATGGAAGCCATCGATGGCTTCAGCTGACCATTGAACTCGTTGAATATCCTGGCTCCAGAGATATAATGGCCTATATGCTCTATGAAAATATTGATGACCGGAAAAAAGAAGAACTTAAAACCCAGCGTCAGGCCGGGACGGATGTGCTGACAGGCCTTCTGAACCGGGCAACCTTTAAAGAGAAACTGACTGACCAAATAAATAAACGCCCCCAAAATGCCATTGACGCGCATATCATTCTGGATATGGACGGATTTAAACAGGTAAATGATACCTTTGGACATATGACCGGTGATCAGGTTCTGGTGGAAATCAGCCGGGATCTACAGTCCTTTCTAAGCAAAGATGATTTGCTTTGTCGATTGGGTGGGGATGAATTTATGCTGTTTATGTCCCATCTTTCCTCTTCTTCCGCTTTAGAAGAAAAGGCCAAACAGCTTCAAAAACTTCTCCACAAAACCATTGGTCATGATATTGTCATGACCGTTAGCATAGGTATTGCATTGATTCCCAATGATGGACTGGATTTTGAGTCCTTATATGCCAAAGCCGATGCTGCGCTGTATCATGTGAAAGCCATTGGAAAAAACGGTTACCATTTTTATACGGAGATCTGACCATAAAAAACCGTCCGGTACCAAATATATTTTGGATACCGGACGGCTATTTTTAAAGTGTTGTCTAGAACAATTCAGATGTATCCACCTGATCAATTTCTCCAAGGAGGAGCATATGGGGAAGGGCATGAAAAAATGCATCTACCACTGCAGGGTCAAAATGTGTTCCCCGTTCCTCTCTGATAATTTTTAAAGCCTCTTCCTTTGGCATAGGCTCCTTATAACTGCGTTTTGATACCAGAGAATCATACACATCAGCCACCGCCATGATTCTGGCCGAAAGAGGAATGTCTTCCCCCTTTAGTCCCCTTGGGTATCCTGTTCCGTCCCATCGTTCATGATGGCAGTAGGCCATGTCCGCCGCATCAGAAAGATAATTGAACCCATTCATGTTCTTTACCGCATTCTGCAAAATCTGATACCCCACTGTGGTATGTGTCTTCATGAACTCAAATTCATCCCTTGTTAATTTTCCCGGTTAATTTAAAAGAGAATCAGGGATTTTAATCTTACCAATATCATGAAGAGGAGCCGAACGAATCAGACTTCTAATATACTCTTCCGTCAGAAGAGAGGGATACATTCCCTCTTTTCTCATTTCACTGGCAATGCTGCCCACATAATACGCTGTATGTTTAATATGTGTGCCGGTGTTCATATCTCTGCTTTCGACCATACTGGCAAAACTGTAGATGACATTGTTCTGCATCTGGTTAATGATGGCCGCTTTTTCCTTGACATTCTTGATATAGGCTGCCACATCATCCACTGTTTTCGTAAGTGCATGGTACAGATTTTCTATTTCATCTCCTGTACTTATCTGAAGGGCCTTCATTTTCTCTGATCCAAAAACCCGGTCTTCCCCAGTATCATAGGCAAAAGCATTCGCAGCAAAAGCCATTCCATTAATGGGTCTGACCATTTTTGTATCTGCATACCAAATTGTAATAAAGATGATCAGGATTGTAACACCCACTGTCAGAGAAAGCATCTTAATAATAAAAATAGCTCTTTCTGCGATAACATCATCCATTGGCACGTCTACCGCCACATATGCCACACAATTTCCATTCTGATCAAACAGCGGATGATACACCGTCAGCAGCCATCCGTACGTATCGTTTGAGATGATAGCCGGAATCTCCTTCCCTTCCAGCAGATCATTTATATATGGCAAAAAGGCAGTGTCAAATGGAATCAGCATACCAAGAGCATCTCCCTTTACATCCGGGGTGTCCAAATCAAATACCACATGGCAGCCATCCTCATGAATCTGATAAACATATAAATAGCTAACGTCTGATAAATTGGTTCTAATCTTTTCCAGAAGGCCCTTCGTTTCCAAATAAGAGGCATCCTCCCCCTGTGTCAGGTAAGAATTGATTTTATTTTCGTCTATGACGCTTTCTGCCAAATCCACCGTACCATTGGCCATCTCGATAAACTTGTCATCCAGGGCGTTTCGAAAAATAATGTATCCAATAGCAGTAGACAGAACCCCTAAAAGCATCACGCTGCAGACAATGAGCCATACCATTTTATTTTTCAGGGAATGCCTTCTATATTTTTGATGCGTATTCTGGACAGATTTTCCTCCCTTTCCTTGCCGAATAAACAGACCTCCCCAAGGCAGTTTTTTTAATAATCTGGCCGGAAGGATATACCAGATTGCCATACAAATTGCTACAGTGATGGTTTTATCTAATACATCAATGATCACATCTGCCAATAGCTGTGCACTGAATTCTCCCATGCCCATTTTCTCGTACAGGAAAACGGCGTATGGTGCAGAGATTCCCGTACCTATGCTAAATCCATACAACATCCAGCTTAATAGAGAGCCTAAAAAGCCGCCAATAAAGGCAAAAAAAAGAATCATCATCATGCTTGTCCAAATCTTTGCAAACATCCTGTGTTCTGCAGCAAACGCAGCACACATAGCAATAAGTATAATGATGATTCCGTAATAAAGCGTAATCGGATCCGAAACGCCGTTTATTAAATTAGATAAAAAGCCCACAGATATCCCGGGCAGATACCCGCCCAACGCAGCAATCAGAATTGTTCCCACACTATCCAGAAAAATAGGCCAGGAGAAAAACAGAGCAATTTTTACACCCAGATAATTTATGATGACACCAACCAGGATCATCAACAGCATGGTTCGAATAGGATGAAATTGTTTTTCCATATAGCGCTCCCTCTTGCTATAATGCATCGGAATTTATATATGGAATTTTATCATATGGCGGAAATTAATTCAACAATATTAAAATTGTATGCAAAATAAAATAAAATACATGGTTTTATCCACTAAAATCATCTGGCTATAGTGGACAGATTAATCTCATTTTCAGTTTCTCCATTGATGAACGACGCATGCCTCCTTTTTGAAGATAGTCTTCTACCCCATCCCATTTTTCCTCCATCCACTCACAGCAGGCCTCCATATCTTCCTGTGCCGAAGATAAAAAGCGATGATACTTTTCATATTCCGGCTGATTTCTCCACGCTCTGCTTCGTCGCAAATTCATCTCAGACTGCATATAATTTGTTACACAGTCAGCCGGCTCTGCTCCTGCAAGCAGCAGTAACAACATGGCTATAATACCTGTCCGATCTTTTCCTGCAGCACAATGAAATACCACACATCCTTCCGGCGCGTCAGCCATACATTCCAATACAGGCAAAAGTTTTTCCGGCATACCGAGAAGCCACTGATAAATCTGCCACAATCTAACATCACTTCCCCTGGTCTCTGCATCGGCAGATGTAACATCCTCGAACAGAGGCATATGATGGTATACAGCCCCCATTTTTTCCACAATTTCATTCTCTGGTTTTTCCATTCGTTCGGCACTGCTCCTCAGATCAATGACCGTCCTCACTCCATATGCCTTCAAAAAGCGAATATCTTCCTCACACAACTGATGCAGACTGTCTGCCCTTAAAAATCTGCCATAAGCTGTTTGTCCGCCATTTACCGGATATCCTCCCAGTTCTCTCACATTAAATGCATTTTTTATAGGGAGTCTAACCCATGCCGTTTGTTCTTTCATCTGTCCTTCCTCTCTCTGAATACTATTCATTTTCTATTTTATCATACAGACTGATAAAGGCCAAATGCAATTTTTACAGATATTTTCTGTCAATGTAATTTAAAATTCTACATTTTTCATCCGCATTCTGTAAGAATTTATGATAGAATCACATCAAAATAAGTGTATAAATGAGAGGAGATTCTCATTTGTTCCGTAAGCAATCCTTTCTTCTCAATAACAGGGGTTTTATCCTCATAGAACTAATCATTGTCCTGGCCATTATGGCAGTTCTTTCCGGGGCTGTGGCTTTTGCTACTATATCCTATGTTCGAAAAGCTAAAGAAACTGCAGCCATTGTCACATGCCGGAATATTGTGCAGACTGCCTCTGCCCAATTAGTTGAATATTCCCTGGAAAATGCAGCTTCTGTTTCTGACATCGCCGAGGCACTTAACGCCCAGCAGGATTCTTTGCTGGAAGAAGCCGGTGCAAAAGGTCAGCTGACTGAAGACATTGTGGTCTCTACAGGGCCTGTGATCTCCAGACTGATATTTCAGACTACAGGCGGCATCATTGTCACCTATATTCGGGGAGGCAGTCCGGAATATACCATTGGCGAAAAGGAAGGGGCTTTTTCCGGCACAGATGCTCCCTCCTATTTAGCATCGTTTCTACAGCTGCTGGAAAATTCCGACGTATCTCTGGACACATTAAAAGAATTATTCCCATACTCCCAGTATCCGGATTTGTATTATAATAACGGCACAACTTTCAAATTAAATGATACATCCACCACAAAAAACTGCAGCTCTACTTTCAATACCTGACAAATGGAAATTATCCAAAGGTGGAATTCCCTTCTCTTCCTACGGAAATTGCGCAGTATTACGATGAAAACAAAAGTGACACGACCTATTGGGCGCCGGTAGCTATGTCAGATGGCTCGGTAGCCATGGTTGCCACAAAGAATTCGTCTTTCAGCAATTCCACCATCAATTGCTATGTCATCTACTACAATAACGCCTATTACTATCATTTAAGCGGGGATGGCACAGGAACAGAGACTTACAATTATTATCTGCAATTGGTCTATTCTGATGGAAACACGCTGGATGTCGATCTTCTATCCAACGGCTGGGTTAAAGCGGATTAATTGTATCACATTGTTTTTTGTATTTTGTATTTAAAAAAATCTGTACTTTTCTCCCTTTTTATTGTAGAATGTCTGTTGACTGCGTACAAAAAGAAAGGGCAAATATGAAAACATTTTTACGTGCAATACTTGGGGGCGGGGCTATTGCAACCGGAGGCGTTATTTATCTGACCATGGAAAATCAGGTGATAGGGGCTTTTCTATTTTCCATTGGCCTGTTTACCATTTACACCTTTGGCCTACATCTTTATACCGGCAAAGTATGCCATATTCTTCATGAAAAGCCTGGCTATCTTCTCACCATTCTGCTGGTTTATGCAGGAAACTTCATAGGTGCTGCAGGCACTGCTTTTCTGCTAAGGCAGACTAAACTGTCCTCTCTGATTGCTCATGCACAGGAAATGGCAAATCACAAACTGGATGATACTCTCTTTAGTGCTTTTGTAGTATCTATTCTATGTGGTGTGATGATGAGTATTGCTGTACTTGGTTTTACCACCATCCAGGACAGTGTGGGAAGGCACCTGGCACTGATTCTTCCCATTATGGTCTTTATCCTTTCCGGATATGAACACAGTATAGCAGATATTTTTTACTTCTCTATGGCAAATGTCTGGAGTGGTTATACTTTCCTCTATCTTCTGATCATCACCCTTGGCAATCTTGTGGGAGGCAACATTCTTCCCTGCTGTCAAAAATTTTTGAAATAACATAAGGCCCGGCTTCTCACTGGTATATTCCAATGCCATTTGAGAGCCGGGCCCAATTCTATTCTGTTTTAATAATCTATTCTGCTTTAAACTGCAGCTGATATAGCCTGGCATACAGCCCATTTTTTTTCAAAAGGCTGTCATGGGTGCCACTCTCTGCAATGCCTTCCTCAGAAAGAACCAAAATGCGTTTTGCATTTCGAATGGTGGACAACCTGTGGGCAATGACCAGCGTTGTTCTGTCCCTGGCCAATTCCTCCAGAGAGGCCTGCACAATGTGCTCGCTTTCATTATCCAGAGCGCTGGTGGCCTCATCAAAAATCAAAATGGGTGGATTTTTCAGGAACACCCTGGCAATGGACAAGCGTTGCTTTTGTCCGCCGGAAAGTTTCACCCCTCTCTGTCCAATATCCGTTTCATATCCCTGGGGAAGGGCCATGATAAAGGCATGGGCATTGGCCCGTATGGCGGCTTCCCGCACCTCTTCATCCGTGGCATCCGGTCTGCCATAACGGATATTCTCCATAATATTCCCTGCAAACAGATAAACATCCTGCTGCACCATTCCGATTTGCTCCCGCAGACTTTTCTGTGTCATTTTCCGGATATCCATTCCATCTATGGATATCCTGCCCGTACTCACATCATAGAACCGGGGGATAAGATTGCACAATGTGGTCTTTCCAACACCGGATGGTCCCACCAGAGCCACATATTCTCCTGGTGCAATTTGCAGGTCTACATTGCTCAATACTGCAGCATTTCCTTCTTTATATGCAAAGGATACCTGTTGGAATGTAATTTCCCCCCGTAGTCGGCCGACATTGACCGCATCCGGTGCATCCTGGATTTCCGGAGCTATTTCAATGATTTCCATGAAGCGACTAAAGCCTGATGCTCCATTCTGAAATTGTTCCGTAAAATTAATCAACTTTTTGATGGGTTCTGTAAAATTGCCAATATACAAAAAGAATGTAATTAAATCAATGGTCTCCATTTGACCTTTAGCAATCAAATATGCACCAAGAGAGACCACCACCACGCTGATCAGTGTGGTAAAGGCATTCAGGCCTGCATGATACATGCCCAGATACTGATAACTTTCTCCTTTGCTTTCCAGAAATCGCTGGTTACCATGGGTGAACTTATCCATCTCAATGTCTTCATTTGCAAAAGATTTTACCACGCGAATCCCTGACAGATTGTCTTCAATCTGCGCATTAATATCAGAAATTCTGGCTCTGTTCTGTTTAAATGCCCTTTTCATTTTCTTATTATACCAAATGGCATATACCACCATAAATGGAATGATGGCGAAGGCCCCCAAAGTCAAAATTGGTTTAATTCTCCATAAGATAAGAAAGGCACCTGCCAGTTTAATAATAGAAATAAAAAGATCTTCCGGACCATGATGAAACAGCTCGCTGATATCAAACAAATCATTAGTGACTCTGGACATCAGATGACCCACCTTATGATTGTCAAAGAATCCAAAAGAAAGCTTTTGATAATGGGTAAATATTTCCTGCCGCATGGCATATTCCATGCGGGCTCCCATCATATGTCCATAATAAGCTATAAAATAATTGCAGTAAAATTCAACGAGAATCATCACCAGCATCAGAAGTGTTAACCAGAAAATAGTCTGCAAAGCCTGACTCAGTTCCTTTTGCAGCACTGTGTTGGTAATATATCGAATTACCAATGGCAAAGCAAGAGACATAACAGCCCCCAGAACTGCAAAAAAAAGGTCTGCAAAAAGCAGTCCCAAATGAGGTCTGTAATAACCGATAAACTTTTTCCAATTTCCATTCATGGCTGATCATTCCTCCTAAATATAATATTTGCCTAAGCGCAGGCTTAGGCAAACATTATATGTGTTTCTGTATAGTTAAGATCAGATCTCTTTTTTCCAAAGACCGTGAAGATTGCAATACTCATAGGCAGCAACGGCCTTGTCATCAGCAGAAAGAACAAACTCTGCCTCAGGTGCAGTACCCGGCTTTAAGGCTTTTACCTGAAGACCTTTTTCGGTTTCCAGATAAATCCACTGAATATAATGCTCCTCTGCCATGGGATGGGGAACGCTCCCCACTGCCACTTTTACCACATTGCCCTCTACTGTAACTACCGGTACATGTTTCTCTGTTGCTGCATCTGTTGTGTTGGGTACAATTTCTTTCATTTTATCCCCACAGCAGGTGAGCGATGCACCGGAAGAATGTATAAAGGTTACAAAATTGCCACAATGCTGACATTGAAAGAACTTTGGTTGATTTTTCATGTAAAGCCTCCTCAAATTGATTAATAGTTATCTGCTTTGATTTCAAAGAAGGACTGTGCATGCTGGCAGACAGGACAGACCTGAGGAGCCTTTTTGCCTACATGTACATGGCCGCAGTTGCTGCAAATCCATACTGTATCTCCGTCTCTGGAAAATACAATTCCTTGCTCGATATTTTCCAAGAGCTTCCGATACCGTGCTTCATGCTCTTTTTCAATTTTAGCAACCATTTCAAATAATGCTGCGATACGGGTAAAGCCTTCTTCTTTTGCAGTTTTTGCAAATCCGGCATACATATCTGTCCACTCATAATTCTCCCCTGCAGCGGCATCTGCCAGGTTATCGGTTGTGGTTCCGATTTCGCCATCATGAAGCAGTTTAAACCAGATTTTTGCATGCTCTTTTTCATTTGCAGCGGTTTCTTCAAACAAACTGGCAATTTGCTCGTATCCCTCTTTCCGTGCCTTTGAAGCATAGTAGGTATACTTATTGCGTGCCATAGATTCACCGGCAAACGCTGCCTGTAAGTTCGCTTCGGTTTTAGATCCTTTTAATTCGCTCATCATGACCTCCATTTGTTTTCATTTTTATAGAAGCCGGACCAGAGACTGGTCCGGCTATACTATATCAGTCCTCAATAACGGTAAACATGGACTTGTCTAACCCACACATGGGACAAACCCAATCATCCGGAATATCTTCAAAAGCAGTACCGGGTGCAATACCGCCGTCCGGATCACCAACTTCCGGATCATAGATATATCCGCAGGTGCATTCATACTTCTTCATTTAGCCACCTCCATAAAAAATTTAATAAAGATAATGATTCTCATTTATCTAGAGTAAATTTAACACATTGGTTTGAATTCTTCAAGTATTAAATTGGCTTTGCCTCTCATTTTGTGCACTATTTTATGAATTCTTCATAATTACGGACTCAATACCATCTGCCACATCTTCACATGCATCACAGCAGGCTTCCAGGCAATCATATATTTTTGTCCAGTGCATGATTTCCAATGTAGAATCATTTCCAGCATGAAGATCATGCATGGCCATAGCATACAGGCGGTCGCCCTCTTCTTCCAGATTGTTGACCTCAATAATGGGTGGCAACAGGAATTTCGGTTTTTTATAGTTGTGGAAATTTTCCAGTGTTTCTTTCATGGCACAGCAACAGGACACGATGGTATTGGAAAAATCCAGAGCCTCCGGACGAATCTGGAGCACATTAAACATATAAAGCTGCATCAGCACATCTTCAATGCTGTCCGTCACAGTGTCGATCAGTTGTGCCAGATTGGATATATCCTCCCTGTCAACGGGAGTTATAAATTCCCGTACAAGGTACTGCATCATATCATGCTTAGCCAGATCAGCCTGATGCTCAATTTCATGCATGCTGATGCGCAATTCGTTCAGTTGCTCATATTGATAATCATTCAATGTTTTATGAAGCATGTCTGCTGCCTTGCAGCAATAGGTGCTTAAATCCACCAGTGCCTCAAAATAATTGTAATTTTTGATTTTCTTCTCTTTTTTCTTTTTTTAAACATATTTCATATTTTTCCTTTCCCACTGTATCTCTTTCACTGCAGAAATCTGCACCTTTCGCTTCTAAAAGATTTGCATGAACACCTTTGCCATAACAAAGCCAATAAGGCCGCATCCGGGAAAAGTGAGTACCCAGGTGACTACCATTTCCTTTACAACCCCCCAGTCCACACTGGAAACAGACTTTGCTGAACCTACCCCCATGATGGCAGTGGTCTTGGTATGTGTGGTACTGACCGGCAAAGATGTGAGGGAGGCAATTAATATACAGATTGCACCGGCTGCATCAGCCGCAAATCCCTGATATTTTTCCAACTTCACCATGTCCATGCCCACCGCTTTAATGATACGATAACCTCCGATGGAAGTGCCAAGGGCCATGACCAGAGAACAAAGCACCATCATCCATGTAGGGATGGTAAAGGATCCTGCTTCCTGCAGTCCGGATCCCTGTGCCAGCACAATGCCAAGCATAAGGACACCCATAAATTTCTGACCATCCTGTGCACCATGCATAAAAGCCATGGCGGCACCGCCGCCAATCTGTGCTCCTGTAAAGAATCGGTTGGCCTTTTCCCGGTGCATACGTCTGAAAAGGAAAGCCGTAAGCTTCACCATGACAAACCCAAGGAAAAATCCAAGGAAAGTGGAAAGTGCCAGTCCAAAAATGACCTTAATCCATTCACTTGGATTGATGCCGCTCATACTGTTTTGCAGGGCAATGGCGGCACCTGATATCCCTGCAATCAGGGCATGGCTCTCACTGGTGGGAATACCAAAAGCCCAGGCAGCAGTGGCCCAGGTCACAATGGCAAACATGGCTGCACAAAGGGCAACAAGTGCATCGTGAGAATTCCCTTCAAAATTGACCATATTAAACACAGTCTGGGCAACAGTGGCGTTGATTTTGGTCATGACAAATACACCGAGAAAATTAAATACTGCAGCCATCAGGATGGCTGCCCTTGGCTTTATAGCCCTTGTGGACACACAGGTTGCAATGGCATTGGGTGCATCCGTCCAACCATTTACCATGATTACAGCCAGAATGAGGATCACTGTAATAAAGAGGGTGGGGTTGGTCAGCAGATTTGAAATAAACTCTTGAAATCCCATATATTTTCCTATTCATTTTATTATGGCCTCTATCCTATTAAAAGCCACACTCCATGTCATTATACTATGAACATCCGGTGCTTGCAACAAAAACTATCTTCACACATCCTTCTGTCGTTGTCCAATAAAACTGTTTTCTGTCGTAACCACCAGTTCGTATCGCTGATCCTGCTGGTCCATTTCTCTGGTCAGTGTGTCTGTTATAGATTTTATTTTTTCCGCAGAATATCCATAGGGAATCACCATGTCAAAAATGAGTTTAATGGCATGCTCCCCTGCCACCATACGAAAATCATGAACGGAGACCTTGGGATCAATTTTTTCCAAACTCGTCTTTAGCAGTTCTAGCGTTTCATTTCTCCGGGCATTGTTCAATTCCACAGGATCCATATGAATAACCAGGAAAATCCCCATTTCCCTAAACACATCTTTTTCAATCCCATCAATAATGTCGTGACACACCTCCATGTTTGCATCGCTTGGAACTTCTGCATGGATGGTGGCCATCTTTCGGGTCGGACCATAATTGTGTACGATCAGGTCATGGCTGCCTACAATGCCCCCGTAGCTTTCCACCTTACGGGTAATTGCCTCATATACTGCAGGATCCACCGGCTGCCCCAAAAGGGGTTCCATGGTGGATTTAAGCAGATTCAGCCCCGCCAGAATAACGAAAACGGAAACAGCCATACCAAACCAGCCATCCACAGGTCGATCAATCCACTTTTCTGTGAGAATAGCCAATATGGTAACGCCGGTAACCACCATATCATTGCGGGAATCCACCGCAGTAGCCCGCAGCACATCGGAAGAAATGGTGTTCCCGATGGATTTGTAAAAAAGAGACAGCCAGCCTTTAATCAGAATAGAAGCCAGCAGCACGTAGATCATGCGATTGTCTACATAAACCCCGGACGGAGAAAGCACTTTTAAAAAAGATTCCTTGAACAGTGAAAACCCTGCCATTAAAATTATGAAAGAAACAATGAGTGCGCCCACATATTCCATTCGTCCATGACCAAACGGATGCTCTTTGTCTGCCGGTTTGCCGGCAATACGCATCCCCACAAAGCTGATTACAGAAGAACCGGCATCACTTAGGTTGTTCACCGCATCTGCCATAATGGAAATACTGCCAGCCCAGAGCCCCACTCCCAGTTTGGCACAAAAAAGCAGGAAATTCACAATGACACCCACAATGCCCGCCAGTGTGCCATAAGCCACCCTCACTTCATCTTGCCCCACCTCTTCACGATTTTTTATAAATAATCGGATCAGGATCCTTGTCATACATGCCCCCTTTTATTTTTTTTACGCTCAAGATATTTTTCTTTCCGGCATCCAAAAAGAGCAGCCTCCTGAGGAGTTTCCGTTATCAACCCAGGTACTGACGTGGGTTTTCCCTTTCCATCCAGCGCCACATAAGTGAAAAAAGCTGTAAGTGCCAGGCTGGCCGGCACATCACTGACCATGTCTTCTACCCGCACTTCTATTCTGATTTCCATGGAAGTGTGCCCCACAAAAGCAACTACCGCTTCGCAAACCACCAGCTGTCCCACTGAAATAGGTTTTATAAATTCCAGTTCATCCACCCGGACAGTGACCACTTCCTTTTTTGCATGGCGCATGGCCGCCACTGCCCCGCAATTGTCCATCATTTTCATGATTTCTCCTCCATGGACATTTCCCGCGGGATTGGCCTGTCCTGGGAGCATAAACTCTGATATATAGGACTTGGAACTACTTACCGTTTTTTCCATTATGTCTTCCTTCCTGTGCATCTGTCTATGGCTTTTGACCTTAGTATACCTAAATCCATCCCAGCAAACAATCTTTTTCTTATCCAAATCCCTTTATAAAAAAATACCCCGGAGAAAGCTACACTCAGGTGTGCCTTTTCCAGGGCCTCTTATCCTTCTGGCCTATGTGACCGTTAAAGCTCCAGTAAAGGAGCATGCTTCTGCAACCAGTCTTTTCTTCTTTTATAATCCGGAAGCACCATTCCCACAGACTGCTTAAAGAGGCGGGAATGATTCATGTGCTTTAGATGGCACATTTCATGCACCACTACATAATCAATAATCTCATATGGCGCCATGACCAGACGATAATTAAAGGACAGCTCCCCATCCTGCGTGCAACTTCCCCAACGCTTATTTGGTGCCTTTATTTTAATTGCTGACACCCTCTCTTCAAAACAGGGCTGATATTCCGCCACCCTTTCCGGTAAAATCTGCTCTGCTTTAGTTCTATACCACTTTTCCAGTTTTTTTCTGTTTTTTTCCGGCTCATTTACGGGCGTGTACAGACGCATCTGCTGCCCCTCCAGTTCCACCACTTCATTCCGATAACGGTCTTCTACGCATATTTTAAGGGTATACGGAACTCCAAGAAAATAAAAAACATCCCCATCCTGGTAGGTATGGGAAATCCGCAGTCCCTCTCTGGCCCGCATTTCTTCCATTTTCTTCTCAATCCAAGGCTGTTTTTCCTTAATCAGCTGTTCCAGGTCCCCATCGGACAGATGGAACGGTATCTTTATAACAACCGTTCCATCTGTATTGACCTGAAATACCACGGTCTTCCGATTGCTTCTTTCTACTTGTACTTCCCCCAGGCTGTCATTTGCAATACGGTTCATGTCAAACTCCTACATATGATGTTGTTTATTCTAATGGCCAAACAGCAATTCCCTCTTTTTCCAGACTTTCCCTGATTTTTCTTGCAAACGCCAGTGCTTTGGGGCTGTCCCCATGAATACACACTGAATCTGGCTGGATGGAAATTTCCTTTCCAGATATACTGGTGACCTTATGGTCTTTTATCATACGGATTACTCTGGAAACTGCCAGGTCTTCATCCGTAATCATTGCACCCTCCTGACTTCTTGGCACAAGCGTACCGTCTTCTTGATAAGCCCGATCCGCAAAAACTTCACTGGCAAAAGGAATGCCAACCTCCCTGGCGGCTTTCTGCATCATGCTGTTACACAGGCCAAGGAAAACCAGGTTTTCGTCTATTTGAGATATGCCTTCAGCAATAGCTCTTGCTAAAGTATAATCCTTTGCCGCCATATTGTAAAGAGCACCATGGGGTTTTATATGTTTTAAAGGTATTTCATGCGCTCTGCAGATTGCATACAGCGCACCGGTCTGATACAGAATATAGGCCTTTGCCTCCTGAGGCGTCACCTGGAGATTTCGTCTTCCAAAGCCCTGCAAATCTGGGAAACCCGGATGAGCCCCTACTGCGGTGCCATTACACCTGGCCAGTTCCACTGTTTTTTCCATCACAAGAGGATCTCCTGCATGAAAACCGCAGGCAATATTGGCAGAGGATATATAGGGGATCACCTGATCATCCATACCCATGGTATAAGCCCCAAAGCTTTCTCCCATATCACAATTCAAATCAACCCGATACATGTTTTTCCTCCTACAGCTTCAGCTGTACATTCTTCACATCTGTAATAAACATATGCCCCGGGGCATGCGTAATGGCAATAGATGGCTTGCTGGACATCACCACAGCCTGGGGTGTTACACCACAGGGCCAGAAAACCGGCACCTCCCCTTCCCGTACGGTCACAAAATCTCCGTAATCCGGTTGACTCAGATTCTGAATGCCAATAAATGCCGGATTTCCAATATGGACCGGGGCCCCGTGCACCCGGGGCATCTGTGCCGTAACTGCCACCGCAGCCGGCACCTGCGCATAAGGGATGGGCCGCATGCTTACAACCATATTCCCATGAAATACACCTGCGGATTTACAGGGAATATTGGTATTATACATGGGCACATTGACCCCCTCTGTAATATGGCGCACCTCTATTCCCGCTTCCATCAGCTCTGCCTCAAAAGAAAAGCTGCAGCCAATTAAAAAGGCAACAAAATCCGGCTGCCACAAACCGGAAACATCGGTATACTCTCCCGTACGAACGCCATTTTCATAGACATAATATCGAGGTACATCTTTGGCAATGTCCGCCCCGCTGGCCATTTCTCTGACCATAGGAGAACCTTCGTCCAAAACTTCCAAAAGAGGGCATGCCTTAGGATTCCTCTGGGCAAAAAGCAAAAAATCATAGGCATATTTCTGAGGGAGTATCACCAGATTGGCCTGTGCATATCCATTACACATGCCACTGGTCTGGCCGCTGAAAATGCCTTTGCGTATCTGTTCCCTTACCAGAACCGGACTTTCCGTCTGCCTGATTTCCATATCTTTTTCCATTTGCTTTCCTCCTGTTCACCTATAGAGTCCATCTTCCTGACAGTTTCTGCATCTTTCGTGCATTATGCCGATACCACCATGCCCCTTCTTTCACAGACACTTCCTCAAAGCGGACCAGTTCTCCCGGCCGGCACTGGGCAAGGATTGGCAGGTCCGAGGAAATAACCGTACCAATTTTAGCATATCCTCCTGTGGTCTGCCGGTCACAAAGCATAACAATGGGCAATCCATTTGAAGAAATCTGAATGGCCCCCGCACCTATCCCATCCGATATAATATCTGTTCCATGGGACATGCAAAGGGGCATTCCTTCCAGTCGAACGGCCATCCTGTCTGCAGCCTGGCTTATTCGAAAACAGCAAGTTTGCAGTTGCTCATAGTCTTTTTTTTCAAAGCGTTCCTGCTGTGGCCCCCTTACATATCGAAGAGAGGGAATTTCACCACCTGCAAGGGTGAATTTTGTCCGGGGAGTATATCCATCAGCCCAGAAAAAATGCCGTTTATCCATTTTTGACAAGAGTCTTTGCGGTGATTTCCCTTCCAGCAAATCTCCCTTTCTCAAGGCCCTTCCCTCAAAGCCGCCAATACCGCATTTCAGGTAAGTAGAGGCGCTTCCCAATACCAGTGGAACCTGCAGCCCGCCGGCCAAAGCAAAATATGCCCTTATTCCTGTTTTCATATAGCCAAAAGAAAGGACTTCTCCGCCATGAAAAACATACGCCCGGTTTCCCCTCAGAATCCGTCCATCACACCTGGTGTCCATGGGTGCCCCTACCCATGCCGCCACGCAAGGCTCTAGAATTTTCAGTTCAGGCCCAAGAAGGGTGAACTCCAGAGCAGCTGTATCTAGTGCATTGCCCACCAGAAGATTCGCCAGCTGAAAGGAAAACTGGTCTGCAGCTCCTGCCGGAGAAAAACCCATGGCACCGTATCCGAACCGGCCACTATCCTGAACCGTTGTCAACATGCCCGATTTCAAGCATTCAATGGTCATCGCTTTCCCTCCTCCCAAATGAGCCAAAACTGCTTTTCCGTAATGGGGACGAACCGGATTTCATCACCTGCTCCATAAAGGAAAGGGGGTATTCTGTGTGGATCATACGGACGAAGTGGTGTTCTGCCGATCAGTTGCCATCCTCCCGGAGAGTCCAGGGGATATATTCCTGTCTGTTCTCCACCAATGCCCACTGCGCCTGCCGGAATTTTTGTACGGGGTGTTTCCAATCTGTGGGTGTGCAGCACCGGATCCAGCCCTCCAAGATAAGCAAATCCCGGCAAAAACCCCATCATATAAATACGATAAGGTTTTTGTGCATGTTTTTGAATGATTTGTGCAGCAGATAAGCCGGTGTGGTCTTCCACATTCTTCATATCCGGCGCAAATTCCCCCTCATAGCAGACCGGAACCTCTACAGTATGGGGGGGATTCTTTTTTTCATATGAAAAGCCACTGCAAAGTGCCTCTATTTTCTTGACAAATTTTCTATATGTGATTTTCATGGGATCATACTGGATCAGTAAACTTCCGTAAGCAGGCACCAGCTCTTTTACCCATGGAAACGCAGCGGCTGAAACAGCGTGATACAACGCAAGGACCTGGTCATTGATATGAGGATCAATGACCGTCCCAAACTCTGCCAGGAGCGCACAATCTCCCACAGGACAAAATCGGGGCAGATGTTTCATTTCTTCCTCCTTTACAGGCATTGCTTTTTTAATACTTGATCAAACCAGTGCCCAAAGTCCTGTTTATGCTGCAAAGGATACTGCATGCACTGACGCATCAGTTCCACTATGGTAGCATTAAACGGAATGTCAAATCCCATCAATGCCCGGCAATAAAGAACCTGTCATGTCAATCAGGCCGCTGGCAGCTGCCATTCGCATGACCTCCTTCTCCATGCCGCCATTGTGAAACAAAGCAGCATCTTCTTTCAAAAAGGCAACAGCAGCCATTAGTGCATAACATCCCCAATCAGAGACCGTAGCTGTTATGATCACATCTGCAGTTGATTCTGCCAGTATCCCCCCTCCACAGCCACAGGCGCATTCTCCTTCGCCCGCATAGGGAATGACCCGCTGAATATGCTCTCCAATAGTGCCCATCCCCATTTCATTTCCCAGATCTCCAATCGCCAGGGTAGGAATTTCTTGTTTCCTTGCCAGGGAAAACAGTACATCTGATTTGGCTTCCAGCACCGTGCAGTCCAGGCCCGTAGCATTGTGGTAGACACCTCTGGCATTGGCCCCCGGTGCCTCGTTTGCAATCAGCAGGCAGGGAGACCAGGCGGTAAGCAGTTGTTCAGCCTGGAACAAGGCCTGGCTCTTTTCCTTTGTAAATGCCTGATACCCCATGGAAAGGGGCAGGTCTTGTACCTGCTGTAGGTCCTCATAGAGATGCAGTCCAACCATGGGCGCACAATTTTTTACTGCCGTCCTTATATCCTCCGGACCGATAATCACTGGTTTTGCTCCCAATGCAGCCAGTTGCCTGGCCAAAAGCAGAGAACTGACCATGCCATCCATCTCAGGAACCAGATGCGGACGCAGAACAAATCCCGTCAGAATAAAAACAAATGCGCCGGGCCGCACAGAACGGACCAGCGTTTTTGCAGCCTTCATGGACATAGGCTCCCCTGTATGTTTTCGACTTCCCTTATATAAAAGCCTGCATACCCCGTATCCTCTGGGGTCCAGGTTCATGATCATGTCCAGGTCTTCTCCCACATGATACTGTTCCAGCTCTTTCCTGGTACTGGGAAGAGCCTGCCGATTCCCTTCAGGAATCGGCATTTTTTTATCTTCCTGTTTCATATATTCACACTTTTCCAATTGCTTCTTCATACTCCTGCAGCAAAGTATCCTGCAGCATTTTCAGTAACGTCGGTGCTTTTCCCCCCACCGGTTTTCCATCTACCGTAGAAACTCCCATACAGAAATGACTGGATGAACTGACAATAATTTCATCCGCCTCCATGAGCTGCTCCATGGTAAAAGGGGTTTCATCCACCGCAATGCCCAGCCTTTTGCACATTTTAATGATATGTGCCCGGGCAATGCCTGGTAAAATATAATGATCCGTAGGTGCGGTAATCAGTTTTCCAGCCTTTAGGATTGAAATATTGCTGTGAGCACATTCCGTCACCCGATCCTCCCTATGAAAAACACATTCATCACAACCGGCTTCTTTTGTCCTCTGTGCTGCAATGACATTGGGAATCAGATTAAGGGTCTTGATATTACAATGCAGGAAACGGGTGTCTTCCCTGGAAATTAATTTGAGTTTCTGTGACATATCCCCAATGGATGAAGGTCGGATAAACACCAGCACGCGTCCATGATCTTCCGGAAAAGCATGGTTTCTTGGTCCCACACCCCGGGTAATCTGCCAATACACAAAGAGGGTATCTCCTTCTACTTTATTGGTCAGTTCCTGCAGCAGACTCGTAAATTCTTCCTTTGAGTAAGGAATTTTGATTTCCAGAAGGGCTGCACTGTTGTAAAATCTGTCAATATGCTCTTCCAGATTAAAAATCACATGGTTGCCAGCACAGGTGGCATCATAAACCCCATCCCCAAAATAGTGGCTCCGATCGTCAAAGGGGACTGTCATTTTTTCGATCAGATCAAATTTCCCATCATAAAACCCTAAATCTTTCATCTTTCCTCCCTGGCCAACAGGGGCTTACTGTCCCAAATAGGCTTTTTTCACCCGTTCATCACTTTGCAGGACACTGGCTTCTCCGGAAAGGGTGATGCTTCCGGTCTCCAGAACATAGGCCCTGTCTGCAATAGCCAATGCCATGTTAGCATTCTGCTCTACTAACAGAACCGTAATGCCCTGTTTATGCACTTCTTTTATGATTTTAAAGATTTCTTTAACCAGCAGAGGGGACAATCCCATGGAAGGTTCATCCATCAGCAGGATTTTGGGTGAGCTCATTAAGGCCCTTCCAACAGCCAACATCTGCTGCTCTCCACCGCTTAAGGTGCCTGCCATCTGCTTTCTTCTCTCTTTAAGACGTGGGAACCGTTCAAAAACTTCTTTTTCTTTTTCTGCCACCTGTTCTTTATTGGTCTTAATATAGGCCCCCATTTCCAGATTCTCCGCAACTGTCATATCCGGAAAAATGTGACGCCCTTCCGGTACATGAGCCATGCCCTGTGTAATAATTTTACTGGCTTCCATTTTCTGGAGGTCCACCCCATCATATTCAACAGAACCGGATGTGGCCTTTTTTAACCCTGTTATGGTGTGCAGAATCGTGGTCTTGCCTGCACCGTTCGCACCAATCAGGGAAACAATTTCCCCATCCCGAACCTCCAGGCTGACAGAATGTATGGCATGAATGGCCCCATAAGAAACATTTAAATCTTTGACTGTCAGCATAGGCTATTCCTCCTCATCATCTTCTGTGCCCAAATATGCCCGGATGACCTGTGGATTGTTGGCAATCTCTTCCGGATACCCGGAAGCAATGGTGATCCCATAATCAATTACCTGAATCCTTTCACATATTTTCATGACCAGACTCATATCGTGCTCGATCAGCAACACGGATATTTTAAACTCATCCCGAATAAGCTGAATAATTTCCAACAACTCCGCCGTTTCAGTAGGATTCATACCCGCTGCCGGCTCATCCAACAGCAATACCTTCATGCCCGTAGCCAGAGCTCTGGCAATTTCCAAACGTCGTTGCTGTCCGTAAGGCAGGTTTTCTGCAATAAATCCGGCTTTATCCCCAAGCTTTACCACTTCCAGTAAAGACTGGGCTTTTTGGGCCACTTCTGCCTCTTCTTTCCAGTAATTTGGTGTCCTGAAAATGGTAGAGAACAGATTATAGTGCATATGCATATTCATGGCAACCATAACATTTTCCAGCACCGTCATTTTCTTGAACAGACGGATGTTCTGAAAGGTTCTGGCAATCCCTGCTTCCACTACGTGATGGGTTTTTTTGCCATTCATCACCTGGCCGTTCAGATAGTAAAAGCCCTCGGTGGGTTGATACACCCCTGTAAGCATATTGAACACAGTGGTCTTTCCTGCTCCGTTGGGTCCAATCAGGCCCAACAACTCACCTGGATATATTTTAAAATTGAAATCATCCACAGCCTTCAGTCCACCGAACTGTATGCCCAGATGCTTGGTTTCCAATACAGGTTGAACATTTTCGAATTTTTCCATATCAGGCCTCTTTTCCGGAGCTGTCTTTCTGCCCCTTCACTTTTTTCCCAAAGCGGAAAAGCTTTACAAAAGCGATTCCGAATTCCCGGGGATGGCTCACATAGTATACCAGTTTTTTCAATGCTCTGGTCAGGGAAAACTCGTAGGTACCAAAAATACCGCCCGGTCTGAAGATCATAACCAATACCAGCACAATGGAATAGGCCAGCATACGGTAAGTGGAAAAGCGGCGCATGGCCTCCGGCAGTGCAGAAAGGAAAACTGCACCAATAATAGAGCCTGTCAATGATCCACTTCCGCCAATGATAACTTCTGTCAGGAATTCAGCAGAATACATGAAGTTAAAGTTAGTGGGTATCATTGCAGTCATATAATGGGCATAAATGGCTCCTCCAATTCCTGCAAAAAATGCGGAAATCGTAAAAGTTAATACCTTATAGAATGTCACATTGATGCCACTGGCAGATGCGGCAATATAGTCCTCCCGAATAGCCATAACGGTACGCCCGAACCGGGAGCGAACGTACATATACATAATGGTTACACATACAACTGTTGCCCAAAAACTCCAGTAGAAGCTGGAAAGACGTGTAATCCCACTCATGGTCTTTCCGCCACCGGTTATTTTAAAATTAGTAAAAGCCACACGAATGATTTCTGCAAAAGCAATGGTCACAATGGCCAGATAATCTCCCCTCAGGCGAAGGGCCGGAATACCTACCAACACACCTGTAATGGCTGCACAAATACCACCTACAGTTAAAGCAATGATGAATAACAGGATTTTACTCATTCCTGTTTCCACCAGGATATTGGTCACAATAGCCGAGGAATACGCCCCAACGGACATAAAACCTGCATGTCCCAGGGAAAACTCTCCCATAAACCCTGTCAAAAGGTTAAGAGAAGTAACCATAATAATAGTGTAACAACCGGTGGTGGCAATTCCCATTATGTAGGAAGTGGAAGCCCCGAACGCATTATTGCTAAATAAGGCTTTGAAAAACAGATACAGAACAATGATGCCCACCAGATTGATGCCATACGTAATGAGTTTTTCTTTTGGAAATGATTTTGTTTTCATCTGCACCACCTACACTTTCACGCCGATATTCTTACCGAGTATACCGGAAGGTTTCACTAGTAATACCACAATCAAAATACCATATGTGATTGCTTCATACCAGCCGGGTGCTATATAAACTTTAACAAATATTTCAATAATACCCACCAGCAGGCCTCCCACCATGGCACCGGGAATGCTGCCGATTCCCCCCAAAACCGCTGCAATAAAAGCCTTTAACCCCATCATGGATCCCATGTCCGTGGTCGCCCGGGGATATGTGGCACAATACATCAACGCCGCTACCGCTGCCAGGCCGGAGCCAATGGCAAAGGTAATGGTAATAATTTTATTTACATTGATGCCCACCAGTGTGGAAGCTTCCTTGTCCTGAGGAACTGCACGCATGGCCTTTCCCATTTTGGTACGCTGCACAAAAAGCTGTAGCAAAAGCATCATGGCAATTCCAATGCCCAGGGTTAAAAGACTCTTATACTGAATTTTCGTTCCCAGAAACTCTATGGATGACGGATCAAACTTAAATATGGTTGGTATGGATTTGGGATTTGCACCAAATAAAACCATGGCCAGGTTCTCCAGGAACAGGCTCATGGCCAATGCGGTGATCAGTGCAGACATTGAACCGGCGCCTCTCACGGGTCTGTAGGCAATCACTTCAACAGCAACACCTACCAACACACAAACAGCTACCGCCACAAAAACTGAGGTCCAGGCCGGCATCCCTGCATTAATCATCAGGGGAATGGTATAAAATAAAGTATAACTGCCTACCATAATAAAATCTCCGTGGGCAAAGTTGATCATTCTTATAATGCCATATACCATGGTATACCCCAGAGCAATTAACGCATAAATAGCCCCCTGATTCAGGCCATTGATTACGCTCTGAATAAATAGTGACATAGCACACCTCCTCGTTGTATCAAATTTTTGCGGCACAGGGGACGATTCTGTGCCGCAAGGGAAGCTATCTTTTTATTTTTGAATCTAGAATCAATTAGAATCAGGTGTCAGGGTCTCTACCCAGGAAACCACACCATCCTTGAAGGTATTGACAACGATGTTCTTTTCCGGATCTCCATTGTCATCCAATGTAAAGGTACCGGTTACACCGGAGAAGCTCAGGTTGGTCATGCCTTCCACGATAGAAGCGGAATCCGTACCACCGGCCTTTTCTGCGGCATCACGAATCATGTAAATGGCATCATAGTAGCAGGCACCAATGGCATTGAGGCTCTCAGTACCAAATTTCTCTGTGTACTTCTGTACAAATTCCTGCACCACTTCTGAAGTATCTTCTGAAGAATAATGGTTGGTGAAGTAGGTGTTCTCAAATTCTTCTTCCAGGCCTGTGGTATCACTGCCGTCCCAACCGTCACCACCCATGATGGCACCTTCAAAGCCAGCACTTCTGGCCTGGGAAACCAGCAACGGAACAGTATCCAGGAAGCAGGGGTAGAACAGGAAATCAGCACCGGAAGCAACCGCCTGAGAAACCTGTGCAGTATAGTCCGTATCTTTGGTGGTACACTCACCGGTATACACCACTTCCAGACCATAAGCTTCTGCATTTTCTACAAAGGCATCCTTCAGACCATTGGAGTAATCATCATCCTTTGCGTAAATGATTGCTACTTTCTTATAGCCCTGTTCGCCGGCAAACTTAGCAGCCATCTTGCCTTGATAAGGGTCAATGAAACATGCACGGAAAATATTGGAGCCAATCAAAGTCAGCTGGTAGTTGGTAGCGGTAGGAGAAATGAGGCAAAGGCCGTCTTCCTGTGCCAGTTCCGCCATGGGAATACTGCAGGAAGAAGAGAAGGACCCACAGATTACTGCAGGAGAATACGCTTTCAGACTGTTATATGCATTAACGGCCTGCTTGGAATCACCTGCGTCATCTACAGCTTTTCCATCATTTACGATTTCGATAGTATACCCATCTGATCCGGCTGCAGCATTGATTTCTTCCACAGCCATGTCCACTGCATTTTGAGCAGCCTCACCATAAATGGCATATCCGCCTGTAACAGGAGCCACCACACCAACCTTGACCGCTTTGCTGCTGTCCGCTTCGGCAGTTGTGGTAGTATCCTCTGCTGCGGTTGTGGTGGATTCGGTACTGCTGCTGGAGCATCCTGCAATAAAGGTTGCTGCAACCGCTGCGCTCATTAAAACGCCAACAAATCTCTTTCTCATACATCCTCCTTCTGCGCCGCCGGCGGGGGCGCTATAAAATACACACACTCTATAACAAAAAAAAGGCGCTTGAGCATAAACCCAAGCACCTTCGCTTTTGTATGAAGTGACTATAAATGAAAATTTTACATTTGTCAAGAATATTTCACTGTTTTTTTTAAACTCCAGCACAAATAATCTTGTGTCGCCAATATACAAACTATAATCCAGATAATAGTGCCCTTATTCTGTAATTTGTCAAGAGCTGCGCCAATGTTTCAGAATAAAATAATGTATTTTGTATCCTTGAATTTATTTTATTCATCTATAACCCACATATTATTTAGTTTTTATATTGAATTTTTATTTTTGCTAGTGTAAAATGAAGTGATTTCAGGCCTTCCGGGCCTAACGGATTACGAAAAAATCAAAAGGAGAAGTTTTATGCATCAGAAACATCCAGCAGTCGGCTATTTGCCGGACGAACGACCGGGCTTTGGTAAGCTCATTTTGTACGCCCTGCAGCAGGTTATTGTTATGTTCCCGGCCACTGTGGCCGTGGCACTCATCACCGGCTTCCAGGTATCTACCACCATCTTTGCCAGTGGTCTGGCAACCCTTTGCTTCATCCTCATTACTGGCAGGAAAATCCCCCTGTATTATGGCTCTAGCTTTGCCTACCTAACTGCCATTTCCAGCATGGTGCTGGCTGAGGGAACAGCTGATCAGATTGCTTCTTTTCAGGCCACAGGAATTTTACCTGCCGAACTGATCTCCTACGCCCAGTTCGGCATCATTATGTCCGGCTTTGTTTCCATTGCCGCCGGCCTTCTGGTACGTTTCAGTGGTCGAGAAGCAGTAGAAAAAATTCTGCCCCCCACCATCACAGGTTCCATTGCCATGATCATTGGACTGACTCTGGCGGGGAATGCCCTTTCCGATGCAGCTCCGGATACCGGTGCTGCAGGTGTGACCGGATCTGACTGGATGTGGGTGGTTTCTCTTATCACTTTGCTTTCCACAATTTTGTATTCCCGTTACCTGAAGGGCCTTCTCAGCCAGCTCCCACTGCTTTTAGGGGCACTGACCGGCTGTCTGGCCGCCTGGCTTTTACTGGTAATCAAAGGTTCTGACTACAATATGTTTCGTGCCATGGCTGATGCAGCCTTAAGTGCCAGCCTCTGGTCCTGGGGGCCCATCGCCGTTCCGGCCTTTACTCTGCCGAAATTTTCTCTGGCTGCAGTTGCAGCCATCATGCCCATCGCCATTGCCACCATTCCGGAATCCACTGCCCATATTTACCAGCTGGATATCTATGTCAATGACCTGGCAAAGAAGAAAGGCAAGGGCACCTATCATCTGGTGGATAAACTGGACCGAAACCTGATTGGAGATGGTATCTGTGATATGATTTCAGGCTTCATCGGTGGTCCCGCCGGAACCAATTACGGTGAAAATATCAGTACCATGGCCATCACCAAAGTATTCTCCATTCCGGTACTGGCCGCTGCTGCCATTATCGCCATGGTCATCTCCTTTTTCACTCCTTTGATGCGCATCATATACGGGATTCCTCTTGCCGTAATCGGCGGCCTGGAAATCTACCTGTTCGGTGCCATTGCTGCCCAGGGTATTGCCATTATGATCGACAAAACCGTGGACATGTTCAGTGCAAAGAATATTGCTGTAATTGCCTCCATTATGGTTATCGGTATTGGCGGACAATACGCTTTTGGAGGAAACATTCCTTTCTTTGGCATCAATGTTCCCTGTATTGCGGGTGCAGCGGTATTTGGCATTCTTCTGAATTTTCTGCTTAGCTTTGGAGAAAAGAAAGAAGCTTCTTCCTCAGGAAAAAAAGAATCCTGACGCTTTCAAAAAATCCCCCCTGTTTCAGCCAGGGGGGATTTTTAATCCAGAAGATCCGTAATCTGGAAGGCCAACATCAGTTTCAGCCGTTCTTCCAGATTGTTCAGATTCATGCCAAGAATTTTTTTTATTTTAGTCAACTGGTAATTTACCGTATTACGATGCACAAAATTCTCTTCTGCCACCATCTGCACACTGCCATCGCAATCGATATACAGACGGAGCATGGCCAGATAATTTGTATCATTTTCCTTGTCATAGGTAATAAGCTTGCCCAGAATTTCTTGCTGATAGTTTATCAGGATTTCCTCTTCATCAATGGACAGCAATAATTTCTTCATGCCAAGACGATCATAATAGACTGTCTCCCCTTCTCGTTTTTCCATGACATGGAGAAGCTTTATGATCCGATGATAGACCTTCCCCAGAGCCTCCAGAGTGGACTGAAATGGCCCCACCGCCACATGATAGCGCTTTCCATTTTCTTTATCCAGATCCTGAATCTGCCGTACCATTTTCTCCACATGATCCCCGGAATACCCGTTAAAGACCAGAAAGAGTCCTTTCCCATGGAAGAAAAATCCCACTCTTTTATCTCCAAAATACAACCGCCGCTCCAGTTGCATCCGCAAATTTTCTAACATCTTTCCCGCATTTTCCTCTGTAGCCATAATGCCCACCAGACAGAACGTTTCCTTTATAAGAAAGCCATTTCGTTCCAGTATGGGAATATACTTCTCCATATCTCCCGGATAAAAGATAATGTTTTTCAGTGTGGAGCTGATGTTCTCTTCCTTTTTATCGTTCTGAATGATCTGATTGCAGAAATCCCGTGTGATGTCAATCAACCGTGTTTTCCAGGGCACTTCCAGCAGGGGAAATCCCTCCCTGCTGCAATATTCTATTACATCTTTGGGGACTTCTGAAATATAGGGGCCATAATTTACCACCAGGCCACTGGCCTCCCGCTCCTTTAGTTTTTTTACAAAGGGTAGCAGCCAGTCTTCCCCTCTATGGGCTATGCCGGTGGTAAAGACCAGTTCATTTCCATGAAGAAATGAACTGGTCTCTTCATCCTCCAGCTGATGCACCCACTGCACCACGCAATTCAGCTGCTGCTCACCGGCCAAAACACGCATCCCATATAGAAAGCTTGCATTTTTACATAGCTCCTGCAAAGTAATGGCCATTTCCGTCCCCTCCTGCCTGTGTTACGCTTCTCCAAACCGCAATTTTATGTATTCAATCAGAAGATCCACACACCGTTCCCTGCCCACACGAGCACTGTTCATGGTCATGTCATAATTTATAGGATTAGTCCAATCTCCCCCGCCTGTGTAAAATTTATAATATTGGGCGCGATACCTGTCTGTTTTACGAATCAAATGATGGGCACGTTCCTCTGTCACATACATTTTTTCCATAATGGATTTAACACAGGCTTCCCGGGGAGCCTCAATATAGACACTGATCACATTATCAAAATCTTTCAGAAGATAATCTGCACATTTTCCGATGATGATACAGGATTCTGTTTTTGCCAGTCCCCGAATGATATCTGCCTGTATGTTAAACAGATTCGTATCTGAAGTAAACGCTTTTTCAGTGGCTTCCACCACCTCTGTAGTGGGAAGTCCTCTGAGGACACTAGTCAGATAGCTCCCCCTAAGTTTCTCATCTGTTTCAGCAAACAAGCGCTCATCAATAGAGCTTTTTTCTGAAGCCATGGTCAGAATCTGCCGTTCGTAACAAGGGATGCCCAGTCTCTTTCCCAGCATATTTCCAATTTGTTTACCGCCGCTTCCAAACCCTCTCGCAATTGTGATGACATAATTCTTCATTTCACCCTCGTTTCCATGTGCACCTGGGCACATTCTTTCATAAAAAGACAAAGGCGCGGCAAAAGCCCTAATAGGCGTCTTTGCCGCGTCTAGTCAAAGTTCCCGGGAACCATTTGCTTTATTAGTATAACTGTTTGTATAACTGAATGCAATCCTCTTTTTTTACCTCCCGCCTGGTATTTCCGGGGCTGCCACTGGCAATGGCATCCTGTGCCATCTTTTCAGCAACCTTTAGAAAAGTCTCCTTTTGAATGCCATACTGAGCGGGCGTGGGAATTTCCACCGCAATACAAATTCTACTGACTGCATCCAGAAAAGCCAGTGCCGCCTCTTCGTCCCGGGCCTGCTCTCCCACAACACCAATGGCACGTCCCAACGCTCCAAAGCGCTCATAAGCGCCTGACAGGGCAAAGCCCAGACAGGTGGGCAAAAGCATCCCATTGGAAAGGCCATGGGGCACATGGAACAAAGCCCCTATAGGTCTGCTCATCCCATGTACAATGGTTACACTGGAGTTGTTAATACAGATCCCTGCTTCATATGCCGCAATGGCCATTTCTTTTCGTGCCAGTGGATGGTGGCCATCCTGATATGCCAGTGGCAGATATTTCATAATCCGCTTTACTGCAGACACAGCCAGTACATCCGTCATAGGCATGGCCAGTCTGGACGTATAGGCCTCTATAGCATGGGTCAGGGCATCAATGCCTGTGGCAGCAGTAATGCTGCTGGGTGCATCGGCTGAAAAAGTATAGTCCACTATGGCCAGGGAGGGCAGAAGGCTGTTGCCCTTAAGCAGCAGCTTTGTATCCGTCTGGGCATCTGTGATAATGGTAAATTTAGTGGCCTCTGATCCGGTTCCCGCAGTAGTGGGAATAGCGGCCACAGGAGGAAATGCCCCTTCAATCATCTTTCCGCTCCAGGCGGAAATGCTGCCTGGAAGAACGGACATGGCGCTAATGGCCTTAGCAGCATCCAGCGGACTTCCACCCAGACCAATCAGAAAATCACATTGTTCAGCCCTGTATCTGGCAACTCCGCCATCTACCATGGAAACTGTGGGTTCCCCTGTTATGTCATCATATACACTATAGGAAAGGCCAAGATCCGCCAGGAATGTGGTCAGTCTGCCCATCATGGGAGATTTACCCACATGTTTTCCCGTCACAATCAAAGCTTTTTTTCCAAAACCTTTTAAAGTTTCGCCGCTCTCCCTTAGGGCTTCATCTCCCATAAAGGTACGCCCCGGAACGATAAACACTGCCATGCTGCCTCCTTATTATACCAGAAAAGTCTCCTCTGCCCAGGTCAGCACCCGGTCCATCTTCTCCATTTCCTCTCTCAGCTGTTCCTCTGTAATAATCAATGGAGGGCACACCAAAACCATATTTTCATGGCTATAGGTCATGAATTTTTCCTGTTTCAGCTTCCCAATGATCTTACCCATGATTCCTTCCGGATCTTTTCCATATGGAACAAGTGCTTCCCTGGTAGTTCTGTCTTTTACCAGTTCAAGACTGGAGAAAAGGCCGATATAGCGCACATCTCCCACAATAGGATGCTTTTCTTTCAGCGTTTCCAGGATCTCTCCCAATACCTTTCCCACTTTCTGTACATTCTCCAGAACATGGGCATCCGTATAATAGCTTACAGAAGCGACTCCAGCTGCACAGGCCAGGGGGTGTCCACTGTAAGTCAGTCCACAGGAAAGCACATGATCATCAAAGTAGGATGCTATTTTACTGGATACAGCCACGCCACCGAGGGGCACATAGCACCAAGTCACCCCTTTGGCAAAGGTCACCAGATCCGGCTTAACATCAAAATTCTGGAACGCAAACATTTTTCCAGTACGGCCCCACCCTGCCATCACTTCATCACAAATCATGACAATGCCAAATTCATCACAAAGGCTGCGTACACCAGGCAGATACCCTGCCGGCGGAATGATGACCCCGTTAGATCCGGTAATGGTCTCCATCACAATGGCTGCAATCTGATCCGGTCCTTCATACAATATCTGTTCCCTAAGTTTGGCCAGATAAAATTTTGTGGCATCCTCCTCAGAGGCAAACGGAATGGCTTCCCGGTAGATATAAGGGTCAAAAAATTTAATGAATCCAGGAATTCCAGGCTCCAGAGGATATCTTCTGGGTTCACCTGTAAGATTTCCTGCCCCGAAAGAAGAACCATGGTAACTTCTGTAGCGGCTCATGACCTTCTTGCGGCCCGTGTATAGTCTGGCAATTTTTATGGCATTTTCATTGGCATCTGCCCCTGCATTGGTAAAAAATATCTTTCCGAAATTATCCGGCAAAAGATCCACGATCATCTTAGCCAGTTTTACCCTTGACTCCACACCATAGGAGGGTCCGGCAAAGCAGAACTGATCTGCCTGCGCCTTAATGGCTTCCACAATTTTTTCATTGGTAAATCCCAGATTCAGATTAACAAGCTGGGAAGACATATCCGTATATCTTGTGCCCTCATCGTCATAAAAATATATGCCTTCAGCCTTTGTAATGGGAATGGGTTTTAACCCCTTTTGCTTGCTCCACGAGGTCAGGACATATTCCCCGGCCAGTTCCTGTATTTCGCTACCCTTCATCTTGAAAGCCTCCTAATCTTTGGAATCATTGTGTCGCGACACATGATTGTGCTGGCACTTTCCGCTTAATTAAGGTCATTATAGCAAGAATCCTTTGGGTTTCAAGGTTCTTAAATCCAATCTTAGTTGTGCTAGAGCACACATATGCAATCATTGAAACAAAATACTGCTCATAGAAAGGCTCCCAGCTTCATAGCGATCATTGAATATTTCCGGCCTGTTCAGAAGTTTTGCAGCCCCCAGGGCTACAAAAAGGGGGAAAAAATGCTCAGCAGTTGGCACTGCCAACTGTGCAGGGCTGCCAAGCTTCTGCCAATTCATCAATTTTCGGATATCTCCTGTTTCCACCTGCTCCAATACAAAGGTGTTAAACTGTTTTGCCCATACGAACGGGGTTTCCTTCGAATCATCCATCAGCATCAGATTATGCACAATATTGCCGCTTCCCATGATAAGATACCCTTCCTCTGCAAAGGGAATCAGCTGCTCACCAAGCGCATATAATTTTTCCGGTGTGGATGCTGTATCCAGGCTAATCTGGATAGTCGGAACGTCAGCCTCAGGATACATGGACCGCAGCACACTCCATGTTCCGTGATCAATGCCCCACTCTTCGCTTCTGGCTGCCATAAATGGAACAGCCAGTGCTTTTTCTACTCTTTCAGCCAATTCAGGATTTCCAGGCACCGGATACCCCGCTTCATAAAGTGCTTTGGGGAATCCATAAAAGTCAAAAATTTGCCGGGGCAAAGCCTGACCGGTAATTTGGGTGCCTCTGGTCACCCAGTGTGCAGATACGCAAATAATGCCTTTTGGCGTTCCTATTTTATCTGCCGCCTGCTTCCAGCCTTTTGTATATTCATTTTCTTCGATGGCATTCATGGGCGATCCATGTCCAATAAATAAAACTGCCATATATACTATCTCCTTCTCCGCATTCATTTTATGACGGACAGTAGCTGCAGGAGGAAGTCAGGTGTTGAACCGCCTCCTGATAACTGGTTATCCCTGTGGCTTTTCGGATGGCTTTCCCCCATTTTTCTCCTTCCGGAAAGGCCAAAATCCAATACTGCCAAAGTTCTTTTAATTTGAATAAAATTTGTCTCTCTTCTTTCATTTCCTGCATATATCCCGCCAGAATGGCCTCATGAAACGCCACAAAACGTTGCAGCCGGTCTTTTGGAGGGCAAATCCCCAGGATTTCTTCTCCCAGAAAAGGATTGGTCAGCAATCCCCTGCCCAACATAAAGCCATTTGCCACAGGAAATGCTCTGGATATCTCCAGAACCCCTGCCCTGTCTATAATGTCTCCATTGTACTGGACCGGCCAGGGCAGGCATGAAAAATCGAAAGCAGCCAGAATTTCTTTCCTGGCAGAATGATGATACAGATCCTTTTGCACTCTGGGGTGAATCACAAGTTCTTCCAGCGGGAATGCCTTGTAAATTTTAAGCAATCCCTCAAATTCCCTAGGATCTTCCACACCTAGCCTTGTCTTAACAGAAATGGAAGGTATGCCATCGGCCTTAAACACCTTATCCAGAAATATCTTAACATTCTCCGGATTTTTCAAAATGCCAGCTCCTTTTCCCTTGGTCACCACCGTGGGGTAAGGGCACCCGAAATTCAAATTTATTTCATTGTATCCCATTTCTTTTAGCTGTCGGGCCATGACAATGGTATCTGTCGCATTTGCCGAAAGCAGCTGCGGAATCAGGTGAATATTTTGGTTGTTTTCCGGAAAGACATCTCTCTTTTCCCGCCCCTTCATCACCCTATTCTGGTTCGTAGCAATAAAAGGAGTGTAAAACCGGTCAATCCCCTGAAAACAGGATGCAAATGCCCTGCGATACACATAGCCCGTGATGCCCTCCATGGGCGCCATACTTAACATATTACAGGCAATCCAGCAGAATCTTTACCACATCCTGCCGGTCCAAAGCAACATAACCCTCCAGTTTTCCCTCCGGTCCGCATACTCGTTCTGCCATTTTTTCAAAATAACGCTCGTCAATATTCAGGTCTTTGAGATGAGCCGTAAGCCCAAGCGTCCGGAAAAAAAACTGCTCTAGTTTTTCTATGCCAGCCAAAGCCCCATCCATTGGAGAAAGTTCTGTCTGAATCCCCCAAACATTAATAGCCCATTGTCTGAATCGGGGTGCCGTTTCTGCCGACAGCACATGCCGCATCCATCGGGGTGTTACAATGGCCAGCCCCAGGCCGTGGGTAATATCATAAAAGGCAGATAATTCATGTTCAATGGGATGGCAGGTCCAGGCCTGAGTACTGTCCTCATCCATCAGTCCGTTGATGGCCCAGGAAGAACTCCACATCAGATTTGCCCGGGCATCATAATCTTCCGGATGCGCCATAGCCAGCGGTGTATACTGCATTACGGTCCGCATAAGCCCCTCCATAAAAGTATCGATCATATACAGATGGGTTGTTCTGTTAAAATAGACCTCCATAATATGAGAAAGGATATCCGCTCCCCCGCAAGCTGTTTGAAAAGAACTTACGGAATACGTATTTTCTGGATTCAGAAACGAAACCTTTGGCAACATGGCCGGATGGGCGTTGGCCAGTTTCTCCTTCGTTTCCCAATTGGTAATCACCCCTCCTGCGTCCATTTCCGATCCAGTCGCTGAGAGAGTCAGAACAGTCACCAGCGGAAGTGCGTGCTTTATAGGTGTCCGTCCGGACACCAAATCCCATGCATCTCCATCATAACAGGCTGCGGCCCCTATAAACTTTGCTGCATCAATAACGGATCCTCCGCCGGCTGCCAGAATCACATCCACATGATTGGCTTTGCACAGGGCTGCGCCCCGGTTCACTGATGTGTGTCGGGGATTTGGTTCTATATCCGGACATTCCGTAACCACAAACCCTTCATTTTGAAGCAGCGTCATAATCCGGTCATACAAACCGGTCTTTTTGATGGATCCTCCCCCATAAACCAGAAGTACCCGTTTGCCAAGCTGCCCCAGCTCCTCAGGTAAATGATGCATCTGGTCCTGTCCGAAATATATTTTAGTAGGAACATGGTAAATAAAATTCTTTATCATTCTTAATCTCCTATATCTGTATGGGAACCGGTCGGTCCACATCCAGCGTACCAGGCGAGACCCTGCTTCCATAAGCCAGCAGATGGACGCCTTCTTTCTCCGCTTTCACCAGCATTTGGGCAAATTCAGGATGCGTTTTCTCATTTGGGCGAAAAAGCCGCATGTTTTCCATTGCCAGGAGAAAAAACAGGTAGGTATCCCACCCCTCTTTATGCGCCTCCATTAAGTGAGCAATATGCCGAATTCCCCGTTCTGTGGGAGCGTCAGGAAACATGGCCACACCATTTTTCTCCAATGTGACGCCTTTTACCTCCAGAAGGAACGGCTTGCCGCCTGCTTTTCCCATAAAATCGGCACGCATTTTCATATGAGGTTCCCGTGCAAGTACATGGGTATACTCCGGATGAAGAATTTCCAAATTTGAAAAGAGGCCATCTCCCCCTTTCAACAGCCATTCTTTAACTGCTTCATTAGGGGCTGTTGCATCCATGTTAATGATATTTCTCCCTTTTTTGACTGCCACAAGATCATAGGCTGTTTTTCTCCCCGGATTATTTGCAGGTGTCAGATAGACTTCTGCACCGGGCAGCAACAATTCCCGACAACGTCCTGTGTTTTTTACATGTACAGTTTCTGTATGCTCACCTATTTTCACATTTGCAATAAAACGGTTAGGCCGTGCCATAAACAAAGCCTGCTGAATGAACTCATATTGCATTACATCCCCTTCTCTTTTCCCGTCATTTCCACCACGCGCAATCGCAGCACACGAACTGCCTGCAGCATAGGCGGCGCAAATTCGAGGGGGGCTTCTTTATCATAATGCAGCATAATGGACTTTAGTCCCTTTATTTTTTCCTCCCCCTCTGCCTCTTCCAGCACACCACACCCTAGGACGCTTTTGTAGACCATGGAATATTCACATGCCTCACTATTCTTCAAAAGATTTCCATCTCTGTCTACTGCAAAAGCAACCTGAGGGCTTTGCAAAAAGGCCTCCAGTTTTTTTCCGGATGGGGCAGAATGGAAATACAGAAACATTTGTCCTTCTTCATAAATATATCCATAGTTAAGCGGCACAACATAAGGAAATGGCACTCCATTAAACGCCAAATGACATACCGTACACTGTTCCAAAATCTCACATATTTTTTCCAACTCTTTCACTTCTCTGTCCTTTCTCCGCATATGTCCCCTCTTTTCCAAAAATGATGTCCTTTCCATTATATTTCTTATCATGAAAAAACACAAGAAAAAAGAGGGAGACGTCTCCCTCTTTACTTTTCCAGCATTTGATCAATGGCGTTTTCCATTTGTTCCAGATACAGCATGCCCTGGGCATATCCTGCTATATTTCCATCCCGATCAATCACATAGGTAGTTGGCAGGCTGCTGATATAATAATCTGCAACCACATCTCCTGTCACATCAAATACCACCGGAAATGTCAAAGCATATTCATCAAGAAATTCCAGGATTTCTTCCTGTGAAACATCATAATTCTGGGGATAGGCATCACTTGCCGGATTGGCCACCCCCAGTACAATCACATCTTCTTGGTTTAGCCCATATTCCTGATAGAGGCTCTCCACATCCGGCATTTCGTTCTGGCAGGGGCCGCACCATGTAGCCCAGAAATTCAGGAAAACGACCTTTCCCTTATACTCTGACAAAGTATGTACATTACCATACTGATCCGTAAGAGTAAAATCAAATGCCGCTAATGTGGATGCTTCTTCCCCGGCAGTGGTCTCTTCCCGGGTTTCTTCAGTCGTCGCATCTGTTTCATCTGACTGGCTTGTGGTTTCAGTGGTACTGCTTCCCGTCAGACCGGAAACATATTTGGAAAGGCTTCCCATCCATCCGGTAAAAGTTAAAAACCCAATAATAATCAGAAGGATTGCCCCCACCTTAACGGTATATTTCAGAATTTTTTGTTTTCCTTTTAGCAGATTCAACATTTTTCCGGTAAAAAGCCCCAGGAGCATAAAAGGGATCAGAAAACCCAGACTATAGACCCCTACCAACAGGTATCCCTCCCAGGCCGTACCTGCATTGGCCGCAAGAATCAGCACGGAAGAAAGTGCCGGCCCTACACAGGGTGTCCAGGCAAAGCTGAAGGTAAAGCCCATAACAAAGGCAATTAGGGGATTCATTGCCTTGTTTCCCAGGCTAAATTTGATTTTTCTTTCTTTTTCCAGCGGTTTCCACCTAAATACACCCAGTTGGAAAAGGCCAAGAAGCATAATCAGCACTCCCCCAAGCTTAACAAGCCAGGTCTTATGGTCTCCCAGGTATCTTCCCACTGTAGTAATAGAAAACCCAAGAATGGCAAAAGCGAAAGAAATTCCCAGGATGAAGAAAAAGGTGTGCCAGAACACCACGTTGCGCTTATACCGGATGCGCCCATCAGAATCCGTTACTTTTCCACTTCCTGCCAGATAACTCATATACAGAGGAATCAAGGGAAGGACACAGGGAGAAAGGAAGGAAAGCAGGCCTTCCAGAAACACCACTACAAAGCTGACCTGATCTGTTAAAAACAAAGAAGCTGCCATACGATTTACTCCCTTTTTGCATGATAAGGGTACTATACCATAGGATACAACTTTTTGTATGTGACAGTATCACAAAAAAAGGATGCCACAAATGGACACCCTTGTTTTTCCAATATACCCTATATCTTTATAATAGTTTTTGCAAGAGGAGCCGTCCTTTTTCTAAACTGCTTTCATCCCCGCCTGCTGCAGAATTTCAACCAAAGCGGATTTACTGCTGGTATGACATCGCACAAGACTGGCATTGGTACGTTCCGCCTCTGCTACTGCACATCGCACCATTTTATGAGATACCGTATTCGTAAAAAGAACAATCAGATCCGGATTTCCAATCTGATTTTTCAGCTCACCGGTCATGTGTGTAAAGATTTTTGCTTTGCAATTGTGATTCTCACAAACTTTACGATAGTGACAGATCATACGATCATGCCCGCCTATAATGACAACACTCATCGCACGCTCCTATCTCCGGCCTTATGCCAGTGTAGCCAGGGTAGCCCCCAATTGTTCACAGGCAGCCACCGCAGTATCATCCGGCTCATCCTGACAAATCAGTCCTTCGCCACCAACCACCTGAGCACCTGCTTTTTCCATGCGTTCTGCCCAGTCTCTCATCCATTGCCCGTCTCCCCAGCCATAAGAACCAAAGAGCGCTATTTTTTTGCCTGCGGCAAACCCTTCCACCTGCTGAACAAAAGGCTCCATTTCCGCATCATCCAGTTCTTCCACACCCATGGAGGGGCATCCGAGTGCAAATGCAGCTGCGCCCTTTAGCACATCAAGATCTGCCTGTCCCACCTCTATTGCTGCAGCATCTGCCCCTGCAGCTTTTGCACCTGCAACTATGGCCTGTGCCATCTTTTCTGTATTTCCGGTTTGAGACCAATATACGATTTGTAACTGACTCATGAAAAACTCCTTTCTTTCAGGCTCACCGCCTGCACTCCTCTATGAATACTCCTTATTTACAGACCTGCCATGGGCTTTTGCTGAAGGCCAAACAAAGAATGACCTGTCATAAGACATCGAAGCACCTGTGCTTTTGCTTCATTGAACCGCTCAAAAAGAGCTTTTGCCTCAGACACATTACCATACACCTTCCAGTAACCGGTATAAAGGGCATTTTCTCCATTATGAAGAATGTATCCCTCCACATCTTCCAAAGGATAGCCTAGAAGAACGCCCAGTTCATGGGGATATGTGCCTGCTCCCCGGATATAAGCAGCATGTCTTTCTGCCATTTCCTGTACCAGGGGCCCCAACTCGGTATGATCATATCCAAAATCTGTCAAGAATGCACGGATCTCTTTTTTCCTGACATAAGCCCCCAGTTTTTCTGCATCATATACAAACAGAAGACTTTGTCTGCGACATCCGCAAAGAACGGCATTGGACAATCCGTTGCCATGGCATAAGGTCAATGCCTCTTCCACGTCTTCATTAGAAACCTGCCACAGATGAGATACTTTTAGTCCTGTTAAGAGAGGCGCACACTGGTAGGCAAATCGTGTGGTTACCTTATTGGCATCCAATGTTTTCAACAAGCTGCACAGCTCCTGATTCATTTTGCCTCCTCCAGCATTCAGCAATGGTGTTAGTTTCATCTAACTATTGGTTAGTCTACACTAACTATTTGGCTCTGTCAATCCTTTTATGTGATTTTCTCACAGATTCTGACGAAATTCTCCGTTATACTGCATTTTGGAACTCACCAGAAAGGATGATGCATATGAAGAGGTACAAAGTGATTATTGTAGGGGCTGGTCCGGCAGGCCTCTCTGCAGCCTATTATACAGTCAGAGCCGGCATAGAGACCCTGATTATAGGAAGAGATGGGGGGGCTTTGGAAACTGCTCATAAAATAGAAAATTATTTTGGCTTTTCCGGACCTGTTTCCGGGAAACAGCTGATTAGCAACAGCCTGAACAATGCTGTGCGTCTGGGGGCTCATTATTCTGAAGATGAAGTGGTAGAAATCGGCTACGGAGATCCCTTTATCGTTTTTACAAAGTCAGACCGGTATACTGCTGATAGTCTCATCCTGGCAACAGGGGCCAGCAGGGCCACATTGCCTATTCCCGGACTGAAACGTCTGGAGGGAAGGGGCGTAAGCTACTGTGCAGTATGCGATGCCTTTTTTTATAGAAATAAGGCTGTTGCAGTGGTTGGCAACGGTGCCTACGCCCTCCATGAAGCAACTATTCTGGCTCAAACTGCCTCCAACGTTACTATTCTAACAAATGGAAAGCCCCCAGCCTTCTCTGCCCCTTCCAATATCCAGATTGATGAACGCCCTATTCATTTCCTGCTCGGAGAAGATGTGCTGGACGGCATTGAACTGTCTGATCAGACCGTTTTGAAAATGGATGGTTTATTTGTTGCCGTGGGTGTAGCAGGCAGTGCAGACCTGGCCCGTAAACTGGGGGCGCAGGTGGAAGGAAACCTGATTATGACAGATGAAACCATGGCTACAACTATCCCCGGTCTTTTTGCTGCAGGAGACTGTACAGGGGGGCTTCTCCAAATTGCCAAGGCCGCTGCAGATGGTGCTTTGGCCGGGACAGGCATCATTCGCTATTTGCGGCACAAAAAGCCTTTGGCTGTGTGATTCCCATTGTTATATATTGATGAAAATCATACCGGATATCAGAGAAGGACCACTGTCCAAAAAGTTTTTGACTTTTTCAGGGCAGTGGTCCTTCTGAATCGTTTTATATGGTATCAAAAAATTTTTTTTCAATGTGATCAGCTGCATCATCCAGAGCAGGTACCTCCAGTTTACTGAACTGACCAGCATTTACCAAAGAGGCTGCGTCCGGGTCAATAGGAAGTCTTGCAAGAAGTCTGGTGCCCAGAGAAGCGGCCACTTCTTCTGCCTGGCTTTCCCCATAAAGATATATTTTTTTTCCGCAGTCCGGACAGACCACATAACTCATGTTTTCCACAAGCCCCAGCACCGGAATGTGCATTTGTTCCGCCATATGACAGGCTTTTTTAACAATCATGGAGACAAGATCCTGCGGCGTTGTTACCACAATAATCCCATTTACAGGGATAGATTGAAATACTGTCAAAGGCACATCCCCAGTGCCAGGCGGCATATCAATTAACAAATAATCAAGCTCTCCCCAGTTTACATCTGACCAAAACTGTTTAACAATGCCTGCCAGTATGGGGCCGCGCCAGATGACCGGTTCCTCTTCATTTTCCAGCAGCAGATTTGTGGACATTACTTTGATGTTTTCCGATGTCTCTGCAGGCATAATACCAGAAAGACTTCCTTTTGCTTTTTCATGTATGCCAAACATCCTGGGAATAGAGGGTCCTGTAATATCTGCATCCAGAATACCCACGTCGTACCCTCTCCTGCTGAGCATAACTGCCAGTTGTCCGGTCACAAAGGATTTTCCAACGCCACCTTTTCCACTGACAATGCCAATGACATTTTTTATGTGATTTACAGGTTTTTTTACCTGTTGTTCCTCCCTGGCCTGACCGCATCCAGCGCAGGAACTCTTATTGCAGCTTTCTGATGAACAACCTTTCTCTTCGCTCATACCAATTCCTCTTTCTCTTTCTTTCCTTCACAGCTGACAGACCGCTGTGTTTTTCAGTATACCTTTTTCTTCCAAAAGATGCCAGTTTTTATTCCAATACACGGGAAAGAGAATCCTCTTTTCCCGGTGTTTACAATTATGTTCCCTTCATGCTATACTAGTGAAAATATATGGTAAGTACCGACAAAAACAGGAAAGGAGTTACTGTGGTAGTAAACGAATCCTCGGAAAATTATTTGGAAACCATTCTCATTCTCAGCCACCATCTGCCCATGGTCAGGGCCGTGGATGTGGCAAATGAAATGAATTTTAAAAAATCCAGCGTAAGCGTGGCTATGAAACACTTGCGGGAAAACGGCTATATTTCCGTAAGCCCGGAAGGCGGCATTACACTTACACATTCTGGAAAAACCATCGCTGAAATGATCTATGAACGGCATCGCCTTCTTTCTGCCTGGCTGGAAGAATTGGGCGTGTGCGCCACCATTGCAGCGGAGGACGCCTGCCGTATTGAGCATGTCATCAGTCCGGAAAGTTTTGAAGCCATAAAAAAACACGTCAGGATCAAAACAGAAGAAGGGGCTTCTCCCTCTGAAAATCATTAAAGGCTACTGGAAAGCGTCTATGTCTTCATCACTGCTGTCTCCTCTGATTTCCACACTTACCCCATGAGGCAGGCAGATAATGGACTCATTCACTGCATCTATGGCACGGTGATTAACGCAAATCTGGTCTGGGCAGTTGGCAGAAATCATTCGCACCTTTCCATCTGCGATTTCGATCACGTTTTCCCCGCCATCGTCTGTTTCAATGGTAATGGTGGCTGTGGACTGCAGATCTACTGTCTCGTACACAACCCCATTGACATAGATGGCCACCATGCTGCCTGTCTTCTGCGTGAAATACATATATATTAGTACCCCTCCCCCAAAAAGGAGAACTGCCAGAAGCAGGTACATATCTTTTTTTTTGAATATTTTCATTTTTATCCTATCCGTCCTAAGTGACAAAACAAAAAAGGAGGCTTTGCATGTCAAACGCAAGAACCATTAAACGTATTGTTAAAGGCATTCCCGCTATAGACGGGGCCGGTGTCCACCTGGTCCGTGTTATCGGGTACCATGATGTAAAGGACTTTGACCCCTTCCTGATGCTGGACGCCTTTGACTCCAGAAATCCGGAAGACTATGTGAAGGGATTTCCCTGGCATCCCCACAGGGGCATAGAGACCATAACTTATCTGGTAGAAGGAGATATTGAACACGGAGACAGCCTGGGGAATAAAGGTAGCATTCGGGACGGGGATTGCCAGTGGATGACTGCCGGAGGCGGAATCATTCACCAGGAAATGCCCCAGCCCAGTTCCAGAATGCTTGGGGCTCAGCTCTGGCTGAATTTACCTGCAAAAGATAAGATGGTGCCACCTTCCTACGGAGACATTTTACACCAAAATGTTCCCGTCGTCCACAATGGAAATATTTACGTAAAAGTTCTGGCAGGGGAGTATGTCGGTACCAAAGGGGCTTTTCAGGGGAAGTATGTTGATGCCACTTATCTGGATGTTCAGGTTCCTGGCGGAGAGACCTTTACTTACCAGACGCCAGCCGAAGATACCGTTTTCATTTACATCTTCAAAGGCACTGCCCAATTTCCTGCAGAGGATAACAGGCAGGTCACACAGAAACAGGCCGTTTTGTTCAGACAGGGGGAATCTCTTTCTATTACAGCGTTCCAAGATCCCCTTCATTTCATTTTGTTAATGGGAACACCGCTAAAAGAACCTGTTGCATGGGGCGGCCCCATAGTCATGAACACAAGGGCAGAACTGAACCAGGCTTTTGAAGAACTGGATAATGGCACTTTTATCAAAAAATGATTTATCTTCCTGCATCCTTTTGGGGTGCAGGATTTTTTATGCCAAGGCAGGGCCCTTTTGAAGCATATCCAAAATGGCTTTAATAAAAGTCTCAGATTTTCCATTTATTCCAGTGTACAGTAACGTTTCATCCGTTCTTTGTATTAAGCTGATGAAAAGAAAAAACGGATACATCATAAATAAATTGTCCGGATAAAAAGCTGCACCCGCAGTGTCCCAGTCACTTTATTTCTTTCCATTCAGTTGCTGAAATGCTCTTTTATTGTGCCTATATAACGCCTTAAAAACACGGAACTGTCGATTGTAAATATTATGTCTGGACACATCCGGTATATATCGGGCTGTAACAAGTATATTTTCTCCCGCATCTTCCAGATTTTTATATCGGCCCAGTCCTACAGCTGCCAGCATAGCTGCCCCCATTGCGCCTGCATTTTGTGGATTTTCAATGGTTTCCACCTTTTTCCCCAAAACATCTGACAAAATCTGGCAGGTAAGAGGGGCCAATGCGCCTCCACCTGCAAAGCGTATGCTGTCAGATACAGCAATTTTTCTGGCACTGGTCTCCATCATCCAACGCAGATGGAAACAAATTCCTTCCAGAACAGCGTGTATCATATCTCGTTTTCCATTATCAAGGCCAATATTAAAAAACATTCCCCTGGCATTGGCATCTTCAAACGGGCAGCGGTTCCCATGCAACCATGGCGTAAATAAAATGCCATGACTTCCGGCCGGCACATCTGAAATCTGCTCCAGCATATATGCATACAAACTTCGATACATTGCTTCCATGGAAGAAGCAAATTTATTATCTTTCATATATATGTGAATCTCATCCAGCTCCAGGTGATCTTTTACCCATTCCAGACATTTCCCCGCCGTCTCTAACTCAGCAAAATAATTGTATCGATCTGGATAGACACTCACTATACCTGTCATCATGGCACTCAGATCCATTTTTCACTTTTGAATCAACGTAGAAATCCACCCGGATGTACCCATATAGATATGGGTATCTCCCACATGCACTGCCCCTGCACCCAGACCAATTAAATTTGCATCCCCTCCTCCTCCAAAGACCGGAATACCAGATGCAAGTCCCCGTTTCTCTGCTGCTTCATTACATAAGTTTCCGGCAGGCTGATCATTTCCCACAAGATCAGGAAGGTGCTCCGAATTTACCCCAAGCAGCCTGCACATTCGATAGCTAAACCTTTTTTCCCTGGGCGAATATCATAGAGCATGGTGCCAAAAGCACTATCCGGAGTCATCACAAACTTTCTGGTACATTTAAAAATCAGATATTCTTTTACATCAAGCCACTTGTGAACACGGGCAAACGCCTCCGGTTTCCTGCATCTGATCCAATGGTATTTCCATATAGGATCCTTTACGCTTCCAGCCACGGCCCCCGTAAAAAAAGAGAACAAATAAGCTTTCTGATATTCAGACCTGCTATACGCAAGCCATGACCAATCCCCCGCCGGAACTCCTCTGTTGCCCGCTGATCCATGTAATTCATGCATCGATGTATAGGCATCCCCTGTGTGTCCACCAGAATCAATCCCTGCATCTGTGCGCAAAAAGTCAGTCCTGCGATTTCTCCGGGCGAAACGGCAGTTCTTAACAGCACATCTTTTGTGGTTTTGCACACAGCCTCCCATAAATCATCTGGCTCCTGTTCTGCACCCCCGTTTTCCACCATATAAAGCGGATAACTCCTGGTGGGGGCATCTTCCAGCACAAGCTTCTCTTTCATTCTGTATAAACAGGTTTTCATACCGGTGGTTCCCTCATCATACGCAAGTATATACTCTCCCATTTCCTCCGTCTCCCCTTATTTCTGTCTGGCATACTGGTGCAGATAGACCTGCCGCATTAGCCAGCTCTCCGCATGGCAAATAGGTTTTCCCATCCCCCCCATCCAGGAATTCCACAACCAGGCTGCCGCATTTTTTTCAACAATAAAGCGAATTGCTTCTGCATCGCTTTCATCCTTTCCCCATAGGACAGCGCCTTCATTTTGCATCAAAACAGCATTCCTTTTTTTTACAGATATCGCTTTCTCTTTATTTTGCACTGGCATATTATATCCCACAATCTGTGCAAAATCATCCAGCATCGGACGAATCTCCTTCCCTATTAATGCGGTGCAGAACGTGTAGGGTAAAGTGGATTCTTTCCAGATTAGACCTGCCTTTCTTTTGGGGAGTAAAAAAGCGCCCTCTTTATTCTGTTTTGGGGGCAGTTCTTTCTTTCCGTCCAAAAGGGAAAACAACACCCATGGAGCTTCAACATCGCTTAGGGTTCTCCCCATGGTCTGAGATAACCGCTCCATTAGGAATGCCCTGCAGGCCTCCTCTAACTGATTTGCCGCCTGAAATGCCTCATTTTCATCTTTCCCATAACAAATGGCCCCATGTCGGGACATAATCAATGCCTTGCCTTCTGATTCCCTGAAAGCCTTCCGTATTCCTTTTGTCAGTTTACCGGTTCCTGGAAGTCCATATTCTGCACAAACAACTTTTCCTCCCAATAACGAATACGCACCTCCAGGAGAAAATCCGGCCACCCCCAGGGCTCCGACAATCGACGCCCAATACTGGTGCGTGTGTATGATAAAGTTGACCTCTGCATCTTCTGCATAAATTACCCGATGTGCTCCTCTTTCTCCCGAAGGTCTGACATTTCCTTCATGGGAAAGATCCTGAAGAGAAACCTTAACAATATCGTCCGGAGTCAAGCCCTCATAGGCCTTTCCACTAGGGGTCACCAGAAAAAAGCGGTCATTCAACCGACAACTGACATTTCCCCAGGTTCTTGCAATTAATCCAGTTTCCACCAGCCTTTTGCCTGCATCAACAATCAACGCTTTCCCCTTCTTTTCCTCCATTCCCGCTCCTTTATACCCCTGGCCCCATTTGCTCCACATTCTGAAACACCCGGTCAAATCGTTTAAGGACATCCTCAATCATTTCATCCGTATAGGCCGCACTGGTATACAGCCGGCTCCCGACAAGAGTGACCAGTCCTTCCGCCATATATGCAGCACCCATATGCTCCATTTCCTTTTTTCTTTCGGATGTAGCCGCCAGCACGCCCGGTATGGTCCAGGGTTTTTTCCATTGGATGGTGTAATGGGTTGTCCCCACCGTTTCCAAATGGCAGATAGACCCCTGATTATAAGCAACAAATGGCAACTGGTATTTCTGTATCAGTTCCTGCAATCCCTTCGTCAGCTGATCTCCTATTTCCCCTGCTTTTTGTGCTGCGTTAGTCCGCTCCAATTCGCAAAGGGTATAATAACCCGCTACACAGCTAAGTGGCGTAGCTGCCATGGTCCCTCCCACAAGTGCTTTTTTATGTTTTGGTCCCCCGGCAATACCTGCTGCCAGGTATTCCATGTATTTTCGTTTTCCGCCAAGCCCTCCTGCCCCCGGATATCCCCCTGCAACAACTTTTCCAAAAATAGTCAGGTCCGGTTCTATGTCAAAATACCCCTGGGCTCCGGACATACCCATTCTAAATCCGGTAACCACCTCATCAAAAATCAATAATGCACCATATTTACGGCAAAGCTTCTCCACTCCTTTATTAAAATCCCTGTCCACCGGAGTGGTTCCACTTTCCGGCCCCAGGGGTTCTATCAAAACTGCCGCTGTTTTTCCATGGAACTGTTTCTTTTTAAAATTCTTTCCAAATCCTGCAGATCATTTGGAAAGAATTCCTGTGTATGTCTGAAAATATAACGAGGAACGCCATGTGCCTGTGTCCACTTTGATCCGGGTATGCGAATGCCATAGGCCAGCTGATCACTCCAACCATGATATGCCCCTCCCATTTTCACAATGTTTTTATGGCCGGTTGCCAACCTGGCCACCCGGATGGAGGCCATACAGGCCTCCGTACCAGACCCCAGCATACGAAACATTTCCACACTTTTCATATGCTCAGCTATTTTTTCAGCTATCTTATATTCATATTCGTGAAAAAGGCCTGTGGAAGGCCCGCATGTATTCAATAATTCTATGACTTTTTCCCTTACGGCAATTGGATTGCTGCCTAATACTGTTGGTCCCCCTTCCTGCAAAAAATCATAATACCGATTCCCATCCAAATCGTATAAATACGCCCCTTCTGCCCTGGTAAACACCAATGGAAACGGATAATTAAATGCCAGATTATGCTGCACGCCTCCCGGAATAATGGTTTTTGCTTTCTCAATCATTTCTTTGGATTTTACGCATTTTTCAGCATAGTATCCATCCTTATATGTCTTCAACACTTTTTTACTCATTGAATATATGGGTTTTTGAATCAGGCTATCCAATGCACTGTTGATTTATCTGCATCCGGGTACCGGGATATGGCAAATCTGTTGTCCATTAACGACCTCCTTTGGCGCATTACATATGATGAGCGAGTGCTCACTCTTTATTCTGACTATAACACTCCAGGGAAGGAGCGTCAATTCCTGCAGCTATGTTTACACATATCGGCAATTTCGTTGAATATAATAAATTATCTCTGTGATTTTGCATTCATCCTGAAGGGTTTTCAGGATAAAAACAAAAAGCTGTTTTCAATCCGATAGAGGACTGAAAACAGCTTTTTGTTTTTATATTAATAGCGCATGGGAATAAGCTCTGCATATTCCTTTACTGTAGCGCCTTTTCTGCAAAGGGCAATGATTTCTCTGCCTAAAGGAGCCAGATCATCATTATCATATTGCTCCAGTTCTTTTAAGAAGAAGTCATACAGTTGCTTTGCACCTGCATCATACCCTACCGTACCGATTTCAGGCTGTGTAAACGGTTTCAGGAAGGAACGGGGCACATACTGCCCATTGATCATCAGTGAATCCAATACAAATCCTAACAGAGGGCAACGGGATTCTTCCAGGTGTTCCGGCTTGAATTTTGCACTTCCGCGTCGGGAAATGTACTCCCTTGCCACCCACTGAGGCATAAAGCTCACTTCATATACACCGATATGCTGATTTGGAATCAACACATACCGGGTACCGGTATTAGACACAATCTGATTCAGCAACAGATTGGCCTGCTTAACTTTCTTCCCTGTGGCAAATGGCCAGTATGAACCAACGCCTTCACTGGTCATGCCCACGGAATCAATAATACTGGGATTATTATATCCACGGGGGGCTACCAAACGCCAGAGCCATGCCAGGGCAGGGGGCAAAATCTGCAGAAGGCCTAAAATACCATAAGTGGGGTTTTCTGCAGTGCAGGCAGGGGTACGTACACCAAAGCTTCGCACATCCACTTCCACAGGGGTATCAATGGCTTTTTTCATTAATCGGCGAGGCATAATAACCCGGGGATTGGGGCAGGGCTTTCCGGTGGAATCCATGGTATGCTCCCAAGGAAGAATTGTAGCCCCCGGGGCTCCCTGAAGGTTCAGGAAAATAAGGGGTTCTTCCGGCTGAATGAAAATTCTCTCATATACAGGTGATTCTCCGTAGTGCTGTATATTGTCCAGGCGTAAAAACCAGGCTTCTTCTGCATCCCACACCACCAGTTTGTGGCTTCCATCCTGAATGGCCGGATGGCAAAGGGCCATATCATCTGTAACAGGCAGCAATTCACAGGAATCACTAAAGGAAAGATAATGCTTTTCCCCAGTCACAGTATTTTTCCCAAGAAGGGCTCTTCCATCGAATTCTCTGTGAGCATCCTCCAGCATTTCGCTTTTTCCGCCGCCGGAAGCCCCTTCATGCATAATGACGATTTCATTATCATAGGGAGTAATTACCTTAACCGTGGAAGCATGGGCAGTTACCCAGCCTTCTTCTTCCCCGATATTCAGTAAAACGCCATAAATGCCTTTTTTGGCACTGGGGCCTGGATACAGGTTATAAGCAAATACCTCATGAAAATGAGGCTGACGATTATGTACAACAATCTGCTTGCCATTGAAATGGGTATGGCGAAAAGGAGGTGCCACATATAAAACTGCTCTCAGATCAAAGGTTTCTTTCTCAACAGTATCAATATTGACAAACCCCTGTAAGTCTGCTAGGCCTGCTGCAAAAAAGCCTGCGTTTGCAGGGCAAACCGCTACGGAATCATAGCCATAAGCCAGACCACCGGACTTAAAGGGAAAAACAATCAGTTCCTGTTCGCTTAACCACACATATGTTTCTTCTTTAAGGCACGCAAAATTCTCGCCATAAACATCTGCATACCGAGGTTTGTCTGTGGGAAGATCATCCCCAATGACCATGCTGTTTGGATCCCGGCGACGCATATAATCTTCCAAATAGTTTACTGCGATTCCGTTTTTACATCTGGTAGCTGTAGCTTCTATTACAACGCCCTTACCAGGCACGTCATATGATATTTCCCGTACATCTGTACTTTCGTCACCCATAGCCAGCGCCAAAAGGTCCTCTCTCGTGCGGGGGACAATGACCTTAGGGGCCTGCTCCAGCATTGTAAAGACCCGCGCAGGCAAGTGACATTTGTCTAGAGCTGCCAGTGCATCTTTTCCTGTTAAATTCATGCTTATAATCCACCTTTCTGCGAAAGGCACCGATGGGGTTATGAAACACTTCAAACT
>CAYRQT010000010.1:0-642 GCA_964426655.1 uncultured Cuneatibacter sp.
CTGAGTCTTCTATCCATACAGGTAACCCTTCTTTATTATTCTCCACTTATTCCCAAATACGTATCAAACAGCTGTTTGGCAATAGGGGCTGCCACTTGACCACCGGAACCGCCACCCTCCACAATGACCGCCACTGCAATTTGCGGATCATCCGCAGGTGCATAGCCTACGAACCAGGCATGGGTGCTCTCCGGATTTGCAGAACTGTACTGTGCTGAACCAGTCTTTCCGGCAACCTGATACAAATCACTTGCTGCCAGATAAGCGGTGCCCTCTTCTACAACAGATACCATATAGGTCTGTAAAATGGAAGCCTCTTCCTCTGTAATGGGCGTCGCTGCAACCTCATTCTCAATGGTCTCCACCGTATTCCCCGCTACATCCACCACCCGGTCAATGAATTTGGGGGTCATCATGACGCCATCATTAGCAATGGCCGCCACAATCATGGCATTATGCAGAGGAGACATGACTGTGGTGCCCTGTCCAATGGCCGCCATCATTTTTTCCCAGTTTGTGGAATCAGCAGTTACCGGAAAGCTGCTCTGGTTATAGGCAATACTTACCGGAAGAGCCGTATTAAAGAGAAAATCCTCACACAGTTGCTGGAACAGTCCGCCATCCAGAAGCGTACCCACTGTG
>CAYRQT010000010.1:652-8683 GCA_964426655.1 uncultured Cuneatibacter sp.
GACCACCCGCGATTACTACAACAAGATGGTGGAGGCCCAGAAGCGTACCCACTGTGGAAAATGTGGTGTTGCAGGACATCTGAAGGGCTGTCTGCAACGTCATCAATCCATGGACCTTCCCATTGTCACAACTGATGGCTGGATAATCCTCGATTTGCAGGGAGCCGGTACAGGTGTAGGTAAAGTCCATATATGTATCCGGATACTGTCGGATATACGCCAGCGTGGTCAGCAATTTAAAAGTTGAACCCGGAGGGTACTGCCCCTGGGTGGCCCTGTTGACCAGAAAGGATTCCTCCGTTCCCAGACTGTCCAGATTTTCCCAAATGCTTTCGATATCATTTGGATCGTAATCCGGCTTTGATACCATGGCCAGCACTGCCCCTGTCTTGGGATCCAGTGCCACTACTGCCCCCTGATTATCCCCCAGGGCATCTGAAGCCACCTGCTGCAATGTGGCATTTAATGTGGTGATCACCGTGTTTCCCTGCAGTTTCTCCCCTGTAAATTCCGATTTGATCCGATCCAGGATGGAAGCATTTGTGCTAAAGAGGAAATAATTGGCCAGTTCTTCAATGCCGGTGTTGCTGGAGGAATCATATCCCACCACATGGGAAAACAAATTATGAAAAGGATAGGTCCTGACCGTATTTCCACTCTCATCTGTTGTAGTAGTGGCCAGTACCTGGCCATCTGCACTAACAATATCTCCCCGGATCACATAAGAAGCCTGATTCTCTATGCGGGCACTATTATAACTGTTATTCAGAATATCTTCACTGGGCTTTACCAGCAAATAGACAAGATATCCGCCCAGGGACAAAAAAATCAGGATGAAAATATAAGCAATCCGGTAGACCTCCCGGTTGCGCAGCGTTTTTTCTCTAAACTTTTTCCGAGGTCTATTCTCCACTTCCCTGGGAGACTGCTCTATGATTGGCTGCGTCTTCTCCTTCTTCCTCATGCCCTTCTCCTTCTTCTATTTGATAGAGGCCCTGCATAATTGCCAGTATGATGAACGTGCTGAGCATGGAACTGCCTCCATAGCTGACCAGCGGCAGGGTGACCCCCGTGGACGGAATCATTTTCATTACTCCCCCAATGGTCAGGAAAACCTGCACCCCATATAGGGAAGCCAGCCCGATTCCCACCAGCTTATAAAAAATCAGCTCCATTCTGGTCGAAATGATGACCATGTGTAAAAACAGGCACAGGCAAAGCAAAATCAGACAAATGGCAAACAAGCCGCCCAGTTCTTCAGCAATGGCAGAAAACATAAAGTCTTTTTCCACCACCGGAATTTTATTGGGCAGCCCCTGGTATAATCCCGCTCCGGTAAATCCACCGGACAAAATGGCAAACAGGGACTGTGTGATCTGATATCCTTCTTTATCGATGACGGACCAAGGATCCATCCAGGCAATGACCCGCACCCGCACATGGGAAAACAGAAAATAAGCTGCTACCGAGGCACAGGCCCCCGCTGCCAGCCCCGCCAGCGCATAAGAAGGCGTTTTCGTGGCCACATATAACATGAGCAGATAGGTGATAAAATAAATCAGTGCGCCTCCCAGATCATTGGAAAGGACCAGGATGCCCACATGGCCCGCTGCAATCAGGCTCACGAACAGAACCCGGTTAAAATCATGTCGTTTTCGAAATAGCATGGCAATTAAAAGGACGTAGGTCACTTTCACAAATTCTGAGGGCTGAAAAGATATCCCCTTGATATTCAGGGACAGATTCGCCCCATAGCTGGTATTGCCAAGAACCCAGACCAGTGCCAGAAGAGCCAGTCCTACCACTCCGCAAATACCGGCAAATACCTTGGCAAAGGTAAGCATTCGCACGAAACGGGGAATAATCAGGGAAATGGCTGCCGCAACACACATAATGGTAAACTGTTTCAAAGCTTTTTCAAAATTCAGCCTTGTCAGCATAATACATCCAATGACACAGAATGTGTAAATCAGATTCAGAATCAATAGCGAACAGTTTTTATAGAACAGTCTGAATAAAATCCGATACAGGAAAAAGAACATGACCTGTCCCAGATAAAAAACCGGAATTTCCCAGCTCTTGTCATGCAGGAATAAGGTCACATATGCCATAAAATGCATCAGGAACACGAACAGATTGGTTTTGTGATAAAACCATTCCCTGATTTCAGGCTTTCGCCTACGAAGCACACGAAACCCGTCTATAGTGATGATCATCATGCAAAAGAGCATGATATATTTTGTAGCGTTGGTTACAATATACGTCATGGTTCTCCTATTCGACCCCCCGTTTATAATGGCCTGTAGTATAGGCCACGGAAATGGTCTCTTTCCCGCTACCGGCATAAGATTGCCGGAACGCTTCCAGTATTTTTGAGGTTTCTTCTCCGGATTCAATCGTGAACCGCAAATGTCCTCCCCATAAGGGCCATTTTCTAATGGCATATAGTTCCTGACATAGGGAAACCGGCAATGGATTATACAAGATATTCATACAGTTTTTGCAGTCTGCCGCAAACGGAATCCGATGTGAAAGTCGATCAATCAGATACCCTGAAGGCGCGGTCCCATTTTCCTTCCCACTGCACTGCCCCATACTCTTTAACAGACAGTTGGCTGTTAACATCATGGGCAAATGACCATACAGCAAAAGCTCTTCTCCGTTCACGCCTCTATCCTGCAGTTCACGACGATTCAGTTCAGCAGGCAGAATACAGGTGGAAATGCCCCATCCCTCCCAGAAGGTCTTTGCCAGATGGTTATAGGAATAAAGGTAATGATCTCCAATGAAATGTCCTCCCATTTTCAACGCTAGAGGCAAGCTCTCCGTGGATCCCAGGACGACACCATCAAAAGACATGTTCAAAAGGGCTTCTTCCTCATTTTCCATCCTTTTACGGGTAAGGTCCCGGACCATGGGCGGGGTATGCAGATAGGCCAGCTTTCCCTTTTGATGAATGCTTTCCACAGCCTCCTCAAGCTGATGCAGAGAAAATGCCCCTTCTGCCAGATAGATTCGCATAACTTCCGGTGCATCCAGCACAGCCTCCAGTTGTTCTTTTGTCATAACAGACGCACTGAATGTCCAGGGAAGAGTACCTGCCGGCATATGATTTTCCTGTTTTTTTTCCTCCCATGCAGACTTCATTTCCTGTCTGCGAAACGAAGTACAGACCTGCTTCGCCAGGCCATCCAGTGCCTCTCTGCGCAAAGCATTGATCTGTCCCATTGGCACAAACAGACCCTCTTCCATTTCCATATGAAGAGACTGGAAAAGGTAGGGGGACTGCCCTGTTTTTTTTAACTGTTCCTCCACCCTTTGAGAAGTCAGGCCCTGATTCATGGCTGTTTGCGGAACCGGGCCCTGTGCTGTATGAGAAAACGTGTCCCAGAAAACAGTCAGGGAAAGGGGCAGCTCTCTCTGCATTCGGAAACGCCCTTTACAGGGCTCCTGCAAAAGTTTATTCAGGTGTTTTTGCGTAATATGTTCTGTGAGTGCCTCATCTTCGATACGGAATTCCGGCTTCTTCCGGGTAATCATATCGCTTCGATTATGGGCTTTATAATATCCCTGTGTGAAGCCTGAACGGTTAAACAGATGCAGCAGTGCCTCCCTGTCCGCCGCATCCACCCGATACCCTTCTGTTCCTTGACTGCGGTACAGATCCAGATATTTCCTGTATATCTCTACCACACCAGCGGTATAGACCGGTTTTTTCATTCTCCCTTCTATTTTCAGGGAAGTGACGCCGCTTTCTATTATTTCAGGCAGCAGATCAATGGTATTTAAATCTTTCAGGCTCAATAAATAGGCTTCCCTGGCCAGCACTTTTCCGTGCCGCTCCAGAGTATAAGGCATTCTGCAGGGCTGGGCACACCTGCCCCTGTTGCCGCTTCTGCCTCCTGCCAGGCTACTGAAAAGGCATTGACCGGAATAGCAGTAGCAAAGCGCCCCGTGTACAAAAGCTTCAATTTCCAGATCCGGACAGGCCTGATGGATGGAACGAATCTCCTCCAGTGACAGCTCTCTTGGCATCACTACCCTTGAGATACCATCCTGCCAAAGTCTGTTCGCCGTATCTGCTCCGGAAACAGCCATCTGGGTACTGGCATGAAGCGGCAGATCCGGATAACGGTGATGCAGGAAATAGAGTACCCCAGGATCCTGTACAATGATCCCGTCAACTCCCTGATGATACAATGGTGCAATGAGACTGTCCAGCTCTTTTTCCAGTTCCTGCTCTTTAAGCAGCGTATTGACGGTAATGAACAGTTTTTTTCCATGAAGGTGGGCATAATCAATCGCAGAAAGCAGCTGGGCTTCATCAGGATTATCCGCATAAGCCCTTGCGCCAAACCGACTGGCACCGATATATACCGCATCCGCTCCCCCATGGAAAGCCGCCAGCATGGTTTCATATGACCCGGCAGGGGCCAGCAGTTCCAAATTATCCATGGTTTCCCTCGAAATATTTTAAAGAAATAGCAGGAACTTTCCAGGCTCCTGCTATATTTCAACTCAATTTTTCCCAATTATGACGTCATATTTTTTCTGTACTTCTTCCAGCTTAATGCGTGTGGAAATCAAATCATGCTTGAGCATGTACATTTCCTTATCCACTGAAGAGAGCTTCTGCTCCATCTGCCTGATCTGCTCTTTTGCTTTAAAATAATCATCGGCAATGTTAAGCTGCATCAGAATATTCTGCATATCTGCTGACTGCTTAACAAAACCGGACTGTTTTTTCAGTTCCTGCATCCGCCCGTTAATATAGGCGGCAATTTTCTGGAGATAGGCACCGTCCTCTTCACCGCCCAGAGTATATACCTTGCCATTGATAATGACATCAACATAGTTGTTGTTCGCCACGCTGTTTCCTCTTTTCCTTCCCGGTACGGCCCGGATTCTGGCTTCATTATAAATCAATTTTCAGGAATATTCAAGGCCAAGATGCTTGTAAGCCAGAGGTGTGACCACCCTTCCCCTGGGCGTACGCTGCAAAAAGCCGTTCTGAATCAGATAGGGTTCATACACTTCTTCCAGTGTTCCTGCATCTTCGCCCAGAGCCGCCCCCAGAGTATCCAGTCCCACAGGCCCCCCGCCAAATTTCTCAATAATTATGCTGAGTATCTGTCTGTCTCCCGGATCAAGTCCAAGTTTATCCACATCCAGAAGATCCAGTGCGTAAGTGGCAGCTTCCGGTGTAATAATGCCATCAAACCGAACTTGCGCAAAATCGCGAACCCGGCGCAGCAGGCGATTGGCCAGACGGGGCGTTCCTCTAGAGCGTCTGGCCAGCTCCAGGGCTCCTTCCGCAGACAATTCCACCTGCAAAAGGCCTGCTGAACGCATTAATATGGTTATCAGGTCATTGATGCTGTAATATTCCAATTTCTGTACCACGCCGAACCGATCCCGGAGTGGCGCCGTAAGCAATCCGGCCCTGGTGGTTGCCCCAACCAGAGTAAAAGGGGGCAGTTCCAGTCGAATAGAACGGGCAGTGGGGCCCTTTCCCAGCATAATGTCTATGGCATAATCTTCCATGGCCGGGTAGAGCACCTCTTCCACCTGGCGGTTCAGGCGATGAATTTCATCTACAAATAGCACATCCCCTTTTTGAAGGCCATTTAGAATGGCTGCCATTTCCCCTGGCTTTTCAATGGCCGGACCGCTGGTGATTTTCATATGCGTGCCCATTTCCTGAGAAATAATTCCGGCCAGCGTGGTCTTCCCAAGGCCCGGAGGACCGTAGAACAACACATGATCCAAAGGTTCCTGTCTATCCTTCGCCGCCTGAATGTACACCTGAAGGGTTTCCTTGATTCTTCCCTGGCCCACATATTCTGCCAGCGTCTTTGGGCGAAGGCTGCCTTCTGCCGGAGCATCTTCCTGTGTAAATTCTGTTGTTATGATTCTCTTATTCATTCCGCCAACCTTTCAAGGGCCAGTTTTAAAAGTGCACCCGTGGAAATGTCTTCAGGATAGGAAAGCCCCCGTAAGGCCCCCAGAGCTTCTGTGCTACCATATCCAAGGGATTCAAGGGCCAGCAGCACATCCTGAACCGCATCAGGAACCCCCGGGTTTCCTTTCCCGGTACCTGAAGCCGTTACCCCACGGGAAGGCATGGGAAACGCCACCTTGTCCTTTAATTCCAGAATCAGCTTCTGTGCAGTCTTTAGGCCAACCCCTGGCGCCCGTGAAATGCTTTTGGCATCCTCTGTAACAATGGCCATGCGCACCTGCTCTGAAGACAGTGCGGACAAAATACCCAAAGCGCCTCTGGGGCCAATGCCGCTTACGCCAATCATCATCCTGAACAGGGCCAGATCTTCCCTGGTGGGAAAGCCAAACAAGGCCACAAGATCCTCCCTCACTTGCATATAAGTGTGCAGGCGTACCTCCTGGCCAATGCCCGGTAGCTGAGAGAGTGCGGAAGAGGCCATGGCAATGCTGTAGCCAATGCCCTGGCACTCCACCACCACGCCGTCTTCCTGAATATCCTGTAATACGCCCCGAATATATGCCATCATGTGTGTGCACCTCTTTTTTTGTCTTCAGCCCCGAATTGCTTTCCCGGCCGTTTTATTCCTGGGGTCATTGTACACCATATTTCATAGTTGTGCAAGATAAACAAAACAAACGTTCTCTTTTCCTCCATTCCATCTATTGGCATATGCCCTTCTTTCCGTTATAATACAACTACCTAAAGAAAGGACAACTATGATTACCATCTCAAAAGAACTTCAGCTTCCGTCCGATTTTGCCTCTCCCCTTGGACTTCCTCCGGAAGAGCTCATTTTTTTTGATATTGAAACCACCGGTCTTTCTCCTTCCCGATCCGCTCTATATCTCATTGGGGCCATCCTTTATCAGGAAGGAAAATGGAGGCTATTACAATGGTTCGTGGAAACCCTTGCAGATGAACGCCCCCTTCTGGATGCTTTTGGGAAATCCCTGTTCGGAAAAAAATATCTGGTCCATTTTAACGGAGACACCTTTGATCTGCCCTACATACGGACCTGTGCCGCACAGTACCATTGGCCGGATCCTTTTTTATCCCTTGAAAGTCTGGATCTCTTTCGTCGGTTAAGGCCCCTAAAAAAGCTGCTTTCCCTTCCCAGAATGCGCCAGCGGGATCTGGAAGAAACCGCCGGCCTGTTCAGAGAAGATCCCTTCAGTGGAGGCGAACTGATTCAATTATATAAGCAATATCTGCTCTCCCCCACTGAAGAGACTCTTCATACGCTGCTCCTCCACAATGCAGAAGATCTTACCGGCATGCTCTCCCTCCTGCCTCTGCTCTCCCTTACGCCCTATCTGCAGCAGCCTTTTTCCTGCAGGGAAAGCCACATTGTCACAGATGGCGGTGTCCCCACTCTCCTGCAGTGGACCCTGGAAGCCCCCAGCCCGCCCCCGTTATCCCTGCAGTTTACCCGCCAAAATATCCGACTTTGCCTTCAAAAGGCAACGGGCCGTCTTGCGCTGTTCATTCCCCTGTATAAGGGGGAACTAAAAGGCTTTTACCGGGCCTACAAAGAATACATTTACCTGCCGGAAGAAGACATTGCCTACCACAAACGTGTTGGCCTGTATGTTTCTTCCGGCTATCGGGAAAAAGCCACGCCCAGAACCGCCTATGTGCGCAGGCAGGGGCTGTTCCATTTACAGCCTTCACCACTGACGGATCCGGATTTTCGCAAAAATTACGAGGACACTTCCCATTATGCCTATCTGGATTGGGACACTGAAAAAGCAGCCCTGCCTGAAGATGCCTATTGCAACACCTTTCTGCAGCAGCTGCTTTCCTGATGAAAAGAACTTCATTCCAGTTCTACTGACATGGACTGCCTTTGATCCGAACCTGCAGGCTATAGCTTTCCTCCCCTGACAGGGTATAAGCTTCCCCCACAGGGGCTCCCCAGCTGTCAATTCCTCCCACACCCCGCACGGCCCCTAAAAGAGTCAGGACTGTTCTCCTAGCTTTGGGCAGTTCTTCCTGATGGGTAGCATTTTCCAGTTCCAGAGCCGTAT
>CAYRQT010000010.1:8793-11062 GCA_964426655.1 uncultured Cuneatibacter sp.
TGTCCGCCTTGTATTCTCCCCTCTGTGCGCCAGTGTAGAATCTCTAAAGACCTGAACCCAGTCCGTCTCCACATGCACGCCACAGTCCTGGGGCACCAGATAGGGTGTTACCGGCAGGCCCTCCACTTCGTAAATGCCCTTCACACCGCCAGCCATTCTGTCCGGGTAGGTTTCTCCCGACAATCCGGAGTAGATGTACCCGTTAGCCACTGTAGGCATCACCATCCGCACTCCAAATAGTGGCAGCTCCGGCAGGCCTTTTGTTCCGAAATAGCTGGCCACAATATTCAAATCTCCGGTCGTATTCATCTCATAGGACAAGGTGACCCTGGCAGAAGGCGTGGTAATGGTCCCATATCTAAAGGTAATTCTAACTTTATCTGCTTCCACATCTTTCTCAAAGGCATTATTTGCCAAACCCTGTGGCATGGGAATGGCAATGCCGTCCACCTCCACCTCAATTCCCTCTGTCCTGATAAACAAATCCGCCCCCATCCACATACCGGATTTTAATGAAAACCCATTTCCCCGGTCATTATCCGTGGTCGCCCGCCAAAAAGTGGGTTTAACAGGCCGGTAAAGCCATTCCATCCCCCCCATGCGCAGAGACTCCAACCCTCCCTGGCTGTAATTGAAAATCACATGTATGGAAGGTCCATACATGCCAAGAGTGTTATCCCCAAACGCCAGAGATACTTTATCGCTTATATTTTTCATAATAATACCTTACCTCCTGCATGGCGGGTTTTTCTGTTCTGTCGGCAAACAAAAGGCCGTTGCCGGAAAATTCATAATCTGTTGGGCGGTCGTCAAAATCTCCGCCGTAAGCCAGCACCTTTTCCCCTGAAACCGGGTCTTTTACCCACAAGGCCTGATCCATATAATCCCAGATAAAGCCCCCTTGGTAAGCAGGGTATTTGTCCAGAAGTTCCATATACTCTCCCAATCCCCCAACAGAATTCCCCATACAGTGCATAAATTCACAAAGAATAAAGGGTTTATTCCCTTCATTCTGCAGATAGGCTTCTATTCGGGCAGGCGGTGCATACATCTGGCTTTCCACGTCTGAAATTGTCTTTTTATATGCAGGGTGGTGGTATACCCCTTCATAGTGGACCAGCCGTTCAGGATCCAGCTCCTTAAATAAAACCTGCATTTTTTCCAGCCCCCGCCCCGCATAGGACTCATTTCCTAGGGACCAGAATAAAATGGCAGGATGATTTTTCAGTGTATGAAACATGGTCCTGGCTCTGTCCAGTACACCTTCGAACCAGGGGCTGCATTCTCCGGGTACATTCCAGGAAGGTTCCACTGCCCCCCGTTTCTGCCAGCTGCCATGACTTTCCAAATTCACCTCCGCCATGAGAAAAATACCCGCTTCATCACATCTTCTATACCAGGAAAGCCGATTTGGATAATGACTGGTGCGCACTCCATTTATGGCATTTCTTTTTAGAATTTCAATATCCTGTATTTCCTCACGTTCGCCCACACAGCGTCCCTTTTCGGCACTCCATTCATGCCGATTCACACCGTTTATCACAAGGCGTCTTCCATTCAGTAAAACAAGGCCGTTTTTTAGAACAATGGAGCGAAAACCAGTCTGTACAGGAACAAATTCCTCCGTTTCTCCTTTTTCGTTTTGAATCTGAATTTCCAGTCTGTATACATTTCCATCATAAATTTCCCATGGTAGCACTTCCATCCTGTCCGCAGAAAAATCCAACCGATGTGCTGCAGCAAAATGTGCATCCCAGACTTTCCGGTCTTCCGGATCATACAGACAACAGTGCACCTGTCTGCCCTTCATCTTTCCGGCAAGTGTCAGTGTCCCGGAAAGTTGTCCACTTCCATGCACTGCATCATAACGGGGCTGTAACCATACATCCTCCACATGCAGGGCAGGCAGGCAATACAGATTTACATCTCTGAAAATCCCAAAAAAGCGAAAGAAATCCTGATCTTCCAAAAAACCGGCTGTGCTTTGCTTGTGAACCTGTACTGCCAGTACATTGTCTTTTTCCCGAACAAAAGGCGTCAGATCAAAAAACGAAGGCGTAAAGCTGTCCTCTGCATACCCTATGAAATGGCCATTCAGCCACAGATACATGGCCTGCTCTGCACCGTCAAATCCAACCTGAATGTTTTTATCAACCCAGCTTTTCTCCAGATCGAACCGGCACAAATACGAGCCGGTCGGATTATATATGTCCTCACTGAAAAGCCCTGGCATCTCCCCTTTTCCCAGTGTATATGGGGGCCGCTTGTA
>CAYRQT010000010.1:11072-23454 GCA_964426655.1 uncultured Cuneatibacter sp.
AGGGATACATCTGATTGATGTAACGGACCTGATCATAGCCGGAAAGTTCGATATGTCCAGGCACCTGAATGGAAGAAAAGTTACTGCTGTCAAAATCCTCCCTATAAAAAAGAGTGGGCCTTTCCATCACATTTTTGGAAAACTGAAATTTCCAAATACCATTTAAACTTTTTTTGAAACTGGATTCGCTCACTTTCCATTCCTGCCGGCTTGCATACCAGGTGTGGTCACTGCGCGCCGGAAGCTGGTTCACTCGAAAAACGGATGGGGTATCCAGCCATTTCATATCTGCCTGCATTTCCTTTTTTTCAGCCATCTCTGTTTTTGTGGCCATGTCTGTCCTCCTTACATATCCTTACATATCCTTCCTGCCCCAAAGCAGGCTAAACTCATTCCTTGACCGCTCCCGCTGTCACCCCTGCCAGAATGTATTTCTGGAAGAAAATGTAAAGCACAATGGGTAATATCATTATGATAATGATTCCGGCTGCCAGTGTCTGCCAGGACCCCTGTTGTGCACTGGCGTAATTCATCAAAAATGTGGTCAGTGTGCGTAATTTGTTTTTGGGCATATACAAATAGGGAATGTACATATCATTAATGATAATAATGGCCTTGATGATACATACTGTAGCCGTGGCTGGTGCCAGCAGGGGGAAAATCACCTTCCTGAATAATTTGAAATAGGAACAGCCATCCAAAAGTGCTGCCTCATCTAAAGACACCGGCAGCCCGGAAATAAACTGTCTGTAAATATAAAGCTGCATCAGGTCCGCTGCAATGTAAATGATAATGGGCGCTCCCAAAGTATTATACAACCCCAGCTTCTGAATGATCTGAAATCTGGCAATTTCTGTTACAAATGTAGGAATCAGCATGCCTAGGAAAAACAGGCCAAACACCAGTTTTTTTCCAGGAAACTGGAAGCGTTCCAGAATATATGCTGTCATTGTACCTAAAAGCACATTAAAAAACAAGGATACAGCCAGTATCAGTGCTGTATTTTTAAAACCAATCAGCAAATATTTATCTTTAAGCACTTTTAAAAAATTATCAAAAGTGATTTCTTCCCATTTTGGAAAAGCCAAAGGAGATGTGGCACTGATTGCCGTTTTTGTTTTCAATGCTGCAAACAGGGTTACCAGAATGGGGGTAACCACGATCAATACCATTCCCAGACACAAAATTTGTTTGGCCAGTTGTGTAAATCCCTTTTTCCACATATCACTTCCTCCTGTCCCGCAAAATCACGCCATGAATCAGCTTATTCTGAATCACATAAACCAATACAATAATGGCCATAATGGCAATCGCCATGGTAGAGGCCAGTCCCACATTGGAGAACGTAAATGCAGTGGTAATGGTATAGAGCGTAAATGTGGAGGAGGAATAACCTGGTCCACCGGAAGTCATAACAAAAGGAATATCAAATACCTGTAGAGCCCCGCGGATGTTATCAAACAGCACAAAATCCACCATCAGCATAATTGACGGAATCTGAATGTAGCGAAATAGCTGCAAGGCATTTGCCCCGTCTACCCTGGCAGCCTCCATCATATCGGACGGTACGGACTGCAAAGCTGCCATAAACAAAATGACATGGTAACCACTGAAGCGCCAAAGGGACACAAATGCCAGTACATAGTTTACTACTTTAGGATCTGACAGCCAGTTCTGTATCCAGCTTTCCAGATTCAAACCGGTCAGTATGGCGTTAAAAGCACCATTAATAGGGGAAAAGAAATAGGAAAAGGCATAGGAAATGGCAACGCCGTTAATGATGTAGGGCATGAAAACCATCGTCTTATAGAATTTAGCAGCCCTAAGCTTACTGGTCAGAATTGTGGCAAAAAAAAGCTCCACCGGAATCATCAGCAGATGCACCACAAAATAAATGGCATTATTCCGCAAAGACAGCCAGAGATCTTCATTTTTGAACATGGACACATAGTTATCAAAGCCAATCCAGTTATAACTTTGAGAATAGCCATTCCAATCTGTAAAACTCATCCGCAAAAGGTCCAGGCCAGGTACCAGCACAAACCCGATTAATAACAGCACAGGCAGGCACAGGGCTGTTCCAATGAAAATACTTCTCTTTATTCTCAAGCTTCTCATGATTTTTCTCCTTATAGGACAGGGGCCACATATAATGGTGGCCCCTGTACCCTCTGCTTATTCGATGCCCAGCTTTGTTCTGGCTGCTGCCCATTTTGTATTTAACTCATCGAAGGTGGCCTGCAGATCAAAATCACTCATCAGCATTTCTGCGCCTAATTTCTTGTACTCAAATGTCGTCTCATTCTGGATGGATGTAAAATCGTCTCCGCCTCCATCATACATAACCAGTACTTTATCCGGCACAAGTTCATCCGCTTCGGCCAATATAGGATCCTTGTCTTTCGGGAAGTTCGTCATGGCCGATGCTGAAGTAACATAGTTCAGGTAATCCGGATACCAGGCGTCAGAGTAGAACCACTCTACAAAAGCAATCGCAGCTTCCTGATTCTCAGAATGAGTGGTAACGCCCATGAAGGAATCTCCCTGTACAATTACATTGTAAGGATCGTCCTCGCTGTCTCTGGTCGGCAAATAGAAAGTTCCGAGTTCGGAAGTATCATCCGTTGCATTCTGGATATTTTGCAGGCCCCAGTCTCCAAGTGCAATCATAGCTGCACCCTTAGAAGCAAAAATGCTGGTGGCCTGATCATTTCCTAAACCAAGAGGATCCTTGCCCAATACACCGGAAGTAAATAAGCTGTATACCTTGGTGTAAGCCTTATACACATCCGTTCCCTCAGAGAAAGGGGCATCCTCTGTTGCCATAGTATTCCAGTTCTGTCCATTTCCGGACTCTAGCGCAGGCATAAATTCCATGAATGGATAATCCGGCCATTCATCCTTTAACCCCATGGCAATGGCCATAAAATCACTGTTTTCTGCGCTGTAGTACTCCTGCAGATCCAAAGCGGCCTGTTCAAACTCCTCCCAGGTATCCGGGACTTCCACATCTGCCTCTTCGAACATATCTTTCCAATAATAAACATACTCATAACCAGAAGTCATAGGCACACCCAGTATTTTTCCATCCACCGCATATCCCTCTGCAAGCTCATTATTCTTGGCTGCTTCCGTATCGGACAGATCCACCAGGTACTCCTTGAACCGGGACAGGGTAAAGGTCTTGTTAAACATCACGTCTGGCAGCTGATTACCGGAGGCACGCATTTTCATCACATTCCAATATTCACTGTCGTCCTTAATCTTCTCCACCTCAATGTCCACATCCGGATAGACTTCCTGGAACTTACCCACCATATCATTACTTTCGATGTAATCGTTCAGGTTATTGTCCCAAATGGTAAATGTAATGGTGCCGGACAAGGCCTTGGCTTCTGTTTCTTCAGCTTCCGTTGTCGTACCCCCTGATGCGGCAGTTGTGGTCTGTGCACCAGTCGTCTCCTTCTCTGTACTTCCACTTTGGCAACCGGCTAACATCCCCGCAGCCAAAAGGGCTGTCATGGATACCGCAGCAACTCTCACATGGCTTCTTTTCTTCATAAAAAAAGCACCTCCTCAATTTGATGGATTAACCATACCGAAAGGATGATGCTTTTTCTATTTCATTTTTACAGTTTTATTGATTTTTCGTTATGTGTCAAAAAATATGACATTGATCTTATGTTATTTTTATTGATTTTTTTATATGTTTTCGTGATTTTTCCTGTTATCCCCTGCCATTCGATATGCCGTGGGGCTTTTCCCATACATTTTTTTGAATACACGGTTAAAGTGTTCCACATTTCCATATCCGGTATTTTCTGCAATTTCATAAATTTTAAGCGTAGTATTTTTCAGCATTTCTGCAGCCTTCTGCAAACGCAGCTGTGTCAGATAACTGCTAAATGTTTCCCCCGCCTCTTTCGAAAAACGATTTGTAAAATATTTTTCATTCAGCCCTACATACTCTGCCACCGCTTTCAGACTAAGATCACGGTCCTCATAGTGATCGGCCATATATCGCTTGGCCTTTATAATCACATCTGTTTCCTGCACATCCAGACGCCCGGCCATATATTCCATGATCCAGGAAAGATAATTGGTGACCCACATTCTAAGAGCCTTTCCATCTGTAATTCTGGATATCTTTGCTTGGTAATCATACTGCATCCCAAAAATACCGGAAAGGCTGATGTTTCCATCTGCAAAACGGCGTCCAAGTGCCACCAGAAGAGCCAGCGTCTGTTCCTTTTGCCATTCCAGGGAACGAAGTTTCCAAAGGTCAAAAACTTTTTCCCGGGCCATCTGGCTGTTTTTTTCATCTGCTGTAAACACGTATTTTGCCAGTGCACTATATTTTTCACCCTCTTCCACATAAACAGAAGGTGCAACATTCACTTTCTCCAGGAAGAGCAGTGTCTCCCTTTCATAAATATGGTGCAGATACAGCCCCTGCTCCACCTCTTCACAAGTATGCGAAAAGGATGCATATCCCTCAGCTGGACGGCTCACCACCCCAAACATCAATCCCCAGCCGGCATCCTTTGTCATCTGCTGTAATTCTTTCAGCATTTGTCCCACACTGTAAATATAATCCTGTTCCGAGAGCCGGTAATACAGGAGGATGCGATGAAGATCCCACACATATGGACGACATCGGGAGGCATAACGGCCATTGTGCAAAAAACCAGTCAGCATTTCCTGAATAAGCGAAAGGTCCATTCTTTTTTCATCCTGGAACCAGATGAAAAGGCCAATGAGCACATACCTTTCTCCAAAAAACAGGGTTTCCTCCTCCCCTAAAAGCACCTTATGTCGGTAGGCTTCCATGGCAAGTTCAAAATCATTGGCCTGTAACGCCTTGCTCTTTTGCATTTTATCTTCATATTCCTGCACCAGAAGCCTTAAACGACGAACCATGGCATTGAACTGGTGAACCATGCTGCGAATTTCCGCCTGTCCCCTGGCTGAAATATGCACTTCCAGATTGCCTTCCTCCACCTCCAGAAGGCCCCGATTCACTTCTTCCACCGGTGCAACCACATTATGCAGAAAGAACCGGGAAAAATATGCCCCAAAAATCAGAATAGCCCCCGCAACCCCCATTAAGATCATGGAAATCTGCCAGAAATCTTCAGTCAGCTGCCCGGGACGAATGTAGGTTTCCAGATACCAGGTCTGGGCCTGAAGTGCAAAGGGAGTCCGAATACACAGGTAGCCTTCATCCCAATATTGGTTTTCTTCAAGGGTAGTATAAATGATGGCACCGGACTCATCCCTAATCTGCATGAATCCTACTCCCGAATCCCCATTCAGGTAAGCTTTGTTATTGGCCACTATACTGCGGGATACATCCGTGGTCTGGTAGAGCTCCACCATCTCCACATTGTCATAACGATCTGTTGTTCTTCCAGGAGAAAGGGCATAGACCAACACCAGCATATTAGCTCCGCCACCTGGCCACAAGTCATTAATGGCCTCTGTATCATAACTGCCCACATATACCTGATCCTGATCCATTAGGGCCTGCTGATACCAGAGGGTAGAGGCAATTTCCTCCCGATCCCGATTGATGCTGTTTTTAAAGTACTGACTGGTTCCGTTCTTAAAATAAAAAGTCAGTGAAATGATATTTCTTTCAGGCTCCAGATAAAGATTTTCCATCCCTTTTAACTTTTGAACCCAGGCATACTTACTTCCATAATCTTCTGTTATCGTCTGTGAAGCCCAACTGAGAATTTCATTGTCATTAGCGAATACAATACTGCTCATGCGCATGGACATATGATCGATATCTGCGTCAAGTTCAGCAATAACGGTTTGCTGGGTCTGTAAAATATTATCAATGGCCTGCTGGCGGAAACGGGCGTGTAATCCAAAAAGAGCCACCAGAAGGACACCCAGAATGGGGACCACTAGCAGCAATATAAACATCAGATTATAGGAGCGTTTTATGGGAAGACGCCGAAACCATTTTCGTAAACCCCGTTGTTCCATGCTCTGTTCTCTCCGTTTTTCCCCATAGATACATCGTTTTTACGACTTTCCCCATTGCCGTAAATACAAAAAGCAGAGCCAGGCCCCCGCCTGCCTCTGCCATCTTTTTGAAAAATTATTCTTCTGAAAAACTGTCTTCTGTCTGAGAGGCACCTTCCTGTGTATCCTCATCCTGAAGAAGTGCTTTGGCACTCAGGCTGATTTTATGAGCTTCCTCATTAAAATCAACTACTTTCACCTGAATTTCCTGTCCTATGGAAAGTACATCAGACGGCTTGCCCACTCTCTCCCTGGAAATCTGGGAAACATGCAAAAGGGCATCCACACCTGGCTCCAATTCCACAAAAGCACCGAAATCTGTCATTCGAACCACCTTGCCAGTAAGTACGGTTCCCACAGCAAATTTCTCAGCCGCATTGGCCCATGGATTCTGATCAGGAAATTTCATGGAAAGGGCAACCTTTGTTCCGTCAATATCCTTCACAAAAGTACGCACTACATCACCCACTTTAAACAGCTTCTTCGGGTGTTCCAGTCGTCCCCATGACATCTCAGAAATATGCAATAATCCATCCACTCCACCAATATCAATAAATGCACCAAAATCCGTAACATTCTTTACAGTACCTTCGATGACATCACCAATGGCCAGGGATTCGAACAACTCCTTCTGCAAAGCTTCCCGCTTAGCCACAAGAAGCTGCTTAGCATCCCCAATGATGCGCCGCTTTTTGGGATTAAACTCTGTGATAACAAACTCAATTTCCTGTCCTGCGTATTTTTCCAGATTCTTCTCATAGGATTCGGACACCAGACTGGCCGGTATGAAGACCCGGGTCTCAAACACGTTAACACTCAGGCCACCATTCAGTACCTGTGTAACTTTTGCACGAAGCACTTCTTTGTTTTCAAAGGCTTCCTCCAGGCGCTTATTGCCTGCCTCAATCTGCAATTTTCTGTAAGACAGGGCAACCTGTCCGTCTCCATCGTTAATTTTAACGACCTTGGCTTCCATCTCATCGCCAACCTTTACCAAAGTTGTTAAATCGGCATTTGGTACGTTGGTATATTCGCTTCTATGGATAACGCCGTCTGCCTTGTACCCGATGTTCAAAATGATTTCATCCGGCTTGACGTCGATAATCGTTCCTTTAACAACCTCTCCTGTAGTAATGGTCTTAAATGAATCCTCTAACATTTGTTCAAAACTTTGTTCTGACATTCGTTTGAACCTCCTCAATGATATTCTTCGGGGTGGACGCCCCAGCTGTGATACCTACTTTCTTCGCGTCCTGAAACCACGATAAATCGATATCGTCTTTTGTTTGTATATAGAAAGTATTCTCACATTCTTTTTTGCATATCTCGTAGAGCTTCTGCGTATTAGAACTGTTCTTTCCTCCGATGACCAACATGCCGTCCACCTTGCCAGCCACGCTTTTTGCTTCGATCTGCCGCTCCTGGGTTGCGTTGCATATCGTATTTAAAACATTACTATCATAACCTCTTTTAGAAATATTTTCAACAAGAACTTTGAATTTATCATGATTAAATGTGGTCTGTGCCACTATGCAGGCCCCTTCAAAGGCTTTTTGCGGCAATTTGTCCACGTCCTCGGGCGTTTCCACCACATATACCGGTCCTCTACACCAACCCATAATGCCTTCCACTTCAGGATGTCTGGAATTACCGGCAATAATGATGGGATGCCCCTTGGCACTGTTTAGATACACATGCCGGTGAATTTTTGATACAAACGGACAGGTCACATCCAGGATTTCCAGTCCCAGATTCTGAATACGCCTCATCAGCATTTCGCTGATGCCATGGGACCGGATGACAATGATGCCGTCCTGAATATGTTCCAAATCCTCTTCTTCGATCATTCTGACCCCTCTGGCCTCCAGATCTTTCACCACTTCTTCATTATGTATAATTGGACCCAACGTATAAATCTGTTTTTGGGGATGTTCCTCCAGGAGAGCGTAAACCTTATCCATGGCCCGTTGTACCCCGAAGCAAAAACCTGCTGTCTTTGCCATTTCTATATCCATTGCTATTCCTCTCTGTCTATGGGACCGGCGCAGACCTTTTCAAGAAGCTGCACCACCTCCCGGATGGTCATTTGCGAGGTATCTACCAGCATAGCGTCTGAAGCTTGTCTGAGAGGGGAAATCTCCCTGTTCATATCTCTGGCATCCCGCTCTCTGATCTCCTGCTCTATTTTCTCCAGATCCTGATCCATCCCCTTATCCAGCAAGTCTTTTTTTCGACGCAAAGCCCTTACATGAGGGTCTGCCGTCAGATAAAACTTATAGGAAGCATGGGGAAGCACTGCAGTACCAATATCCCGCCCGTCCATCACCAGAGCCGTATGCGCCGCCATTTTCTGCTGCAACTCAACCAGCTTTTTTCGAACGGCTCCATATGCAGATACCACACTGGCTCCTTCGCTGACCTGAGGCTTGCGGATTTCCTGCTCAACACAAACGTCGTTCAAATAAACAAGCTGCCCTATTTCCGGGTCCTGTTTTAAAGTAATATTCACTTCTTTGCTGGCGGCTTCCACCCTATTCTGGTCTTCCAGTGGAATGCCATTTCTCAGCATATAATAGGCCATTGCCCGATACATGGCCCCGGTGTCCACATAAAGTATTCCCAAATCCATTGCCAATGCTCTGGCAATAGTGCTTTTCCCTGCCCCTGCAGGTCCATCAATTGCAATTGTCAACGCCATCTTAAAAACTCCTTTATGCCGACTCTTTCTCATAATGCATTGCCTGCCACATAGCCGGTGGACCAGGCAATCTGTAAATTAAAGCCTCCGGTCAGGGCATCCAGATCCAACACTTCCCCTGCAAAATACAGGCCCTGCACCTTCTTAGACCCCATAGTGGACGGGTCGATTTCTTTTACCTGCACTCCCCCCTGGGTAATGATGGCCTCTTTATAGGGCCGAAGTCCAGTCAGATGAAGGGAAAATCCCTTCAGGCTTTCCACCAGCTTTTCCCGGTCCACCTTTGTGGTATCATGAACCTTTTTTACCAGATCCACACCGCTTTGTTCCAGGACCTTTGCCAGAAGTTTTGCTGGTAAAAGCCCCCCCAGTACATTTCTCAAATCCTTATTCGGTTCTTCTCCAAAAATACGTAATAATCTGGCATCCAGCTGCTCCCGGCTCCTTTTCCAACACACGGCCAGCCAGGCTGGATGCAGACAAAATCAAAGGACCACTCACTCCAAAATGGGTAAACAACATCTCTCCAAATCCCTCATACAGGCACTTTTTCTTTTGCCAGACAGAAACGGAAACATTTTTCAGAGAGATTCCCATCACATCTGTCATTGTCTCCCTGGTCTCCATGGCCGTAAGAGCAGGCCTGAGGGAAGTGATGTGATGCCCCGCCTGTATGGCAAAGGTATAGCCATCTCCTGTAGAGCCAGTTACCGGATAGGAAAGGCCACCAGTCGCCACAATGATTTTTTCTCCTTCGACAAGCGTCCCATTTTCCAGATATATTCCCTTACACACCCCATTTTCCAGAGCAAGCTCCCGGACTTTGGCGTTCAGAAAAATGCGGACCCCCAGTCGCCTCAGCTCCTGCTCCAGCGTACGAATGACGTCTGATGACTTATCTGAAAGTGGAAAAACCCTTGCCCCTCTTTCTGTTTTTAAAGGTAACCCCCATGCCCGGAACAAATTCTGGAGTGCCGTACTGTCCAGTCTGGCATAGGCTCCATATAAAAAGCGGGGATTGCTTATTACATTGGAAAAAAAGGTCTCCCGATCGCCATCATTGGTAATATTGCAACGACCCTTTCCGGTGATGAACAGTTTTTTTCCTAATTTATCATTTTGTTCATATAAAGCGACCTGCTGCCCGTTACCGGCTGCCGCAATGGCCGCCATCATTCCTGCAGGGCCACCGCCCACAATCAACACCTGTCCCATTGTTCTCCTGCCCTACCCCTGGCCTGGTATTGTGCTTCTGCGTCCACAGATATTACTCCGTTTTCCAACAAGAGCAAAAGCACCTCTGTCAGTTCATCCACAGAATATGCCATATTCTTTTCAATCCAGTAAATAATGGCACTGGTAAAAGCCGCAGCATAATAGACTGCAGCAAGAGGAATGCCCGCTTTGGAAAGGGGAATTTCCCAGGCCTTCTGCTCCATCATTATGGTAAAATCCTCCTGGAAAGAGAGACGCAGCATTTCAATGAGTTCTCTATCCACATCTGTCATGACCAAATTGCGGAACACCTTTTCGTCTTTCTGAATCAGGTCCAGCAAATGGCGCAGTTTCTCTTTGAATGCACAGTTGCCCGTACTGCAGAACAATGACTCTCTCAGTGTTCCCATACCATATTGCAGTAATGCGTATTTATCCTGAAAATTGGCATAAAATGCACTGCGGCTTACCATGGCTTCCGTGCAAATATCATTAACGGTAATTTTGGAAAAAGGCTGGGTCCGCAATAAAAGAAACATGGCCGATACCAGTGCCTTCTGTGTTTTTTTGATTCTAAGATCCGTTTTTTCTTCCGCCACCATTTCTCCCTGTCTTTATCTATCTTTTTCTTCCATTATACAGATAATCCGGGCAAGATGCAATCTGAAAGGCCTTTCCCCCACAAAATAATGAACAAATATCCATTTATGTATGGTATCTTACACATCCGGCAAATTGTAGATTGTTTTTTTCCATTATTGGTTTTACCATAGAAATACAGACACAAGACAAAGGGGGTGCATCATGAAAAGCAACAAGGATGAAGAGGCCTACATTCGGGAAACAGAAGAAGCACTGATCCGACTGGAGGCCCGGTTGCAGGATCGTTACAGTCTGATGGGAAAAAATCTGCTGGAGCTGGCAGACAACGAGCAGCGGTCTATCAATCAGATTGTAGAAGAAATCATTCAAACCAAGAACAAACTGGCCATTGCCAGACACGAGCAGCCCTGTCCTCATTGTATGATATATAATCCGGAAGACAGCAAATATTGCAGAAACTGCGGCAGGCTGCTGCAACCCAAATAAACAAATGGAGGTAAATGCCCTATGCGCATGTTCGTAAACAAAACAGAGCCCACAGACAAAGGGCCCAACAAAGTGACTCCCACCGGCAGCAACAGCTCCGGAAGCGGTTCTCATTCCAATGACACGCCCCCTCAGAATAAGGGAATTCCTCAGGGGCCCACAATTTTTCATATTTTGCTGGTGCTTTTCATTTTCACCTTTTTTATGAACATCTTTTTTGCCGAAAAGCTGAGTCAGGCCGCAACGGAAATATCCTACAGCCAGTTCATCCAGCTGGTGGAAAGCGGAAATGTCAGCAAGGCAGAAGTCAGTGATGATGAAATTGTGATCACCCTGTCCCAGGATGCGGATTTGGATACGGTTACAGATATTCTTTATCCCAATGGCACAAGCAACAACATACTGGGAACCCCTTCTGCAGGCTCCAGTTACATGACCATTGCCATGGATGACCCGGATCTGATCAGTCGTTTTACAGCTTATAATGTCACCTTTTACAGAACCTCTGATTCCACCACCTCATCCACTTTAATGACCTTTATTTCCACCTGGATCATTCCCACCCTGATCCTCTACCTGATCTACATGTTCTTCTTCCGCAGGATGATGGGCAAAATCTCTTCCAGCAGCGGCAGTGGCAGTGGATTGGGCGGCATCTTTGGAGCCGGTAAAAGCAAAGCCAAGGAATACAACATGGAAAAAAGTACCGGTGTCACCTTTTCGGATGTGGCCGGGCAGGATGAAGCCAAGGAAAGTCTGGCAGAAATGGTGGATTTCCTGCATGATCCTCAGAAATACCAGGCCATCGGCGCCAAACAGCCTAAGGGAGCCCTGCTTGTAGGCCCTCCTGGAACCGGAAAGACCCTATTGGCAAAAGCAGTGGCCGGAGAAGCACACGTGCCTTTCTATTCCATTTCAGGCAGTGAATTTGTAGAAATGTTCGTAGGCGTAGGCGCCTCCCGGGTAAGAGATCTGTTTGATCAGGCCAAAAAGAATGCCCCCTGTATCATCTTCATTGATGAAATTGATGCCATTGGTAAGAGCAGGGACAACCAGATGGGTTCCAATGATGAACGGGAGCAGACCCTCAACCAGCTGCTGGCCGAAATGGATGGTTTTGAAAGCGAAAAGGGAATTATTGTTCTGGCTGCCACCAACCGGCCTGAAGTGCTGGATAAAGCCCTTCTGCGGCCCGGCCGTTTCGACAGACGCATCATCGTGGATAAGCCGGATCTGCCCGGCAGAGAAGCCATTCTGAAAGTGCATGGAAACAAAGTGCGTCTGGGCGAAGATGTGGACCTTCACGAAATCGCTCTGGCCACCAGCGGTGCAACCGGTGCCGAT
>CAYRQT010000010.1:23479-32500 GCA_964426655.1 uncultured Cuneatibacter sp.
AGCCATGTAATGCAGAGAGATTTAAGGGAGGCTGTAGAAGTCGTTATGGCAGGAAAAGAAAAGAAAGACAGGATTATGAATAAAAGAGAGCGGGAAATGGTGGCTTATCACGAAGTGGGCCATGCATTGGTCAGTGCCCTGCAGACCAACAGCCAGCCCGTACAGAAAATCACCATTGTCCCCCGTACTATGGGCAGCCTTGGCTATACCATGAACATGCCGGAAGAAGAACGGTATCTGATGACAAAAGATGAACTGCTGGCACAAATTACGACTCTTCTCGGCGGGCGGGCAGCCGAAATTGTAAAATTCGGTGAAATGACTACTGGCGCTTCAAACGATATTGAACGGGCCACCAAGCTGGCCAGAGGTATGGTCACTCAATATGGCATGAGTACTTCTTTTGGACCCATGGGGTTGGAAAGCACACAAAATCAATATCTGGACGGAAGGAATGTCTCCACCTGCTCTGCCGAATCTGAACATATGATTGACGAAGAAGTAAAAGGTATTCTGAAAAGCTGCCAGACCGCAGCCATTGATCTGCTTAAAAACAATACAGGTGCCCTTGACCGTATTTCTCAGTACCTGCTGGATAAAGAAAATATCACCGGACAGGAATTTATGAATCTGTTGAAAGAGGCGTAATTCTTCTCAAAAGGTTAGAAAGGAAGGTTTATTTTATGGAAAAGAAAAAATTTGGATGGATAGAACTGATTTTGGGCATTCTTTCTCTTTCCGTCGGGATTTATGCTCTGATTCACCCTGATACTGCTTTTAGCGCAGTGGTGTATATTTATGGCATAGTGACTCTGCTGATTGGTATTATGGATATTGTTGTATATGTAAAACTGGAACGACGTACCGGCTTTGGTCCGGTACTGGCCCTAATTTCCGGCATCTTCAGTGCCCTGGCCGGTCTGCTGCTCCTGATCTATCCTTCTACAGGAAGCTGGGTTCTGTCCGTATTGTTCCCTCTATGGTTCATTGGACATTGTATTTCCCGTATATCCTGGTCATCCCTGATGCCCCCTGTATTCAGAGATTCCCGCTACTATTTCCGCCTGATCATTCAGATTCTGGGCATTGTGGCCGGTCTTCTCCTGCTCATTAATCCCTCACTCTCCGCCATCACCATCAGTTATATTATTGGCCTGGAACTGATTCTGCTAGGCATTGAGTACATCGTTTCCGCTTTCTAGGTTTTGACAGGATCGGTATCTTAAAAAACTTCTGACCATCTAAACACCAAAAAGGCATCCTGTGCGATTCACAGAATGCCTTTTTCAATACGACCGAACGCTTTCCTTACACGGGATATGCCATAGCATTCGGATCTGTTGCCAGAGGATCAACTTTATCTTCCTGCGCCTGACGATATTTAAAGAACTCCATAGCCACGTTGGGAAAAAGCGCGTAGGAAAGCACATCTTCTTCCTGCTTCTCATAAAGCTCAATTTCCTTGCGCAGTTTGGGCAACTGGGGAGGAATCAGGTCTGCCGGCCGGCAGGTAATGGGTTTCTTATCTCCAATTACTTTTTTCTGCACTTCCGGATTAAAGGGCTTTACAGTGGCACCAAACTCTCCCGCAAACATTTTCTTGGTTTCCTTTGTGACCAGCTTATACCGCTCTCCGCCCAGGACATTCAGCACAGCCTGGGTTCCCACAATCTGGCTGGATGGCGTAACCAAAGGTGGCTCTCCAAAATCTTTACGAACCTTGGGGATTTCTTCCAGCACTTCATAATACCTGTCTTCCGCATGGGCTTCTTTTAGCTGAGAAACCAGATTGGACAACATGCCCCCGGGAACCTGGTACAGCAATGTTTTAATATCCACACCCATGACCTTGGGGTTAAGCAGTCCGCTATCAAGCGCCTCATCCCTCATGGGGCGGAAATAATCGGCTATCTCTGCCAGCAAGTGCTGGTCCAGTCCGGTATCCCAGGGGGTGTTTTTAAAAGTCTCCACCATCACTTCTGTGGCCGGCTGACTTGTGCCCATTGCAAAAGGACTGATCGCCGAGTCAATAATATCTGCTCCGGTTTCCACTGCCTTCATATAAGACATGGAGGCCACACCGGAAGTGTAATGTGTGTGTACTTCCAACGGAAGATCTGTTACCTCTTTTATAGCTGCCACCAGTTCTGTAGCAGGATAAGGCAATAAAAGCCCCGCCATATCTTTGATGCAAATGGAATCAGCTCCCATTTCTTCAATGCGTTTTGCCATGTCCGTCCAGTATTCCATTGTATAGGCCTCACCCAGGGTATAGGCCAGCGCTACCTGCACATGTCCCTTTTCCTTTTTGGCAGCTTTAATGGATGTGGTCAGGTTACGCATATCATTCAGGCAGTCAAAAATTCGGATAATATCAATGCCATTGGCCAAAGAACGTTGCACAAAATATTCCACCACATCATCAGAATAATGATTATATCCCAGAATGTTCTGTCCACGAAACAGCATCTGTAATTTTGTATGGGGCATACCGTCCCGCAAGATGCGCAGTCGCTGCCAGGGATCTTCTTTTAAAAAGCGCAAAGAGGCATCAAAAGTGGCGCCTCCCCAGCATTCCACAGCATGATATCCCACCTGATCCATTTTCTGAAGGATGGGAATCATTTCTTCCGTTTTCATACGGGTGGCGATCAGGGACTGGTGCGCATCCCGAAGAATGGTCTCCACAATTTTGACCGGTTTCTTTTTCGGTTCTTCCATGCTCTCTCCTTCCCGTTAATTTAATGTCAGTAAGACTGTGCCCGCTTCTACCATAGCGCCCTCTGCTGTTTCCAGTGTGGCCACTGTGCCAGCTGTAGGTGCCACAATTTCATTTTCCATTTTCATGGCTTCCAGAATGGCCAGCACCTCTCCCTGCTGGACAGCCTGACCCGGTTTCACCTTAAAACTCAACAGCTTGCCCGGCATAGGGGCCTCCACTGCAATGGCACCGGCACTGCCGGAAGCCACTGGAGCGGGAGCTGCTGCAGGCGCGGGGGCTGCTGCAGGCGCTGGAGCTGCTACAGGGGCCGGGGCTACTGCGGGAACTGTACGGGTCCCGGTAAAGCCTTCTTCTACTGTGACTTCATATGCTCTTCCGTTTACGGTAACGGTATAATTTTTCATGGACTGTCCTCCTCTTATCATGCCCTTTTCCAGGGGTTTTTCTCTGCTCTGCGAATGGAGCGTACAATTAAACGGTCCGGTGTTGTGGAAAGGGATGCTGCAAGGGCAGCGGTAATGACGGCCACCAGTTCCAGATCGTCAGTTAAATTTTCAGTTACAGGGGCGGGCATTTCCCCTTTTGCAGGTGCAGTGCCTGCTGCAGGCGTACGGTCTTTCTTTGCGCCGGATGCCAGAATGCCATTCTGGATCAGCAAGGCCAGCAGAAGAAAAGCAATACAGCCTAAAAGCCCGATGATGACATAGGTCATTTCTTGTGTCATGGCTCTTCCTTTCTGTGGATGGCTAGAATGCGTTATGCTTTTTGGCCGGCGGAGCTTCCCGTTTTGTAAAAAGCATTTCCAATGCTGCAATCAGACGCTGTCTGCTGCTCTCAGGAGCGATGACATCGTCAATATAGCCCCTGCGGGCTGCGGCCAGGGCACTGGCCTGCTTTTCTCTGTAAAGGCTGACCTCCTCCTGCAGATACGCACCGGGAGAAGGTGCTTCCTCCAGCTCCTTTGCCTTTAAGATACGTACTGCCCATTCCGGTTCCATCACCTCTACCACTGCATCTTCCCATGCAAAAGCCAGGTCTGCGCCGGTAGCCTTGCTATTCATTAACAAATAGGCACTGCCGGAAGCCTTTCCTGTAATCAGATCGATTCGGGGAATCTGTGCCCCGCAAAGTGCGGCGGCCAGCGCGGCTCCATCTTTTGCCATGCGTCCCTGATCTTCTTTGTGGGTGGAGAAGCCTTCCACATTGGTCACGCTCACCAGGGGAATGCCGAATGCATCCAGAAATTTCACAAAACGGGCAGCCTTTTCACACCCTTTAGGAGAAAGCCGTTTATCCTGATTAGCAATGGCCCCCACCGTCATGCCATTCAGGCGGATAAATCCCATGGTCAGATCCGTACCAAAATGCTCTTTAATCTGAAAGAAGAAATGTTCATCGGAAAGGTCGGCCAGCAAAGCTGCGCTGTCTTCCTTAAGCACTTCAATGCCAGTGCATAGCCGGTTTAAATCGTCAGTGGTCTCTTCATCCGACAAATCCACCAGATGGTTTGCCGGCAAAATACTGACCAGTGTACGGATATCTTCTAAAATACCCTGTTCGTCTTTATAAGTATCTGCCAGGCCCATTTCCTCTGCTGCAAAAGCCGGTGTGGAAGGGTCCCACAGTTCCACTCTGTTATGATCCAGTGTGTTGGCCGGCTGAACAAATACTCTTCCGGCATCCGCTTCCACAAACGTAAAATCAGCCAGCGCAGGCAGCAGGGCCATACCCCCACCTGCATTACCAAAAATGCCAAGAATCTGGGGCACCACCCCTGAAGCTCTGGTCTGCATGCCGTATATTTGTCCAAACGCTTCCAACGCATCTGTGGCCTCTTCCAGCCGCATACCGGTACTGTCCAGAAACCCTATGACCGGTGCACCTGTTTTCAAGGCCAGATCATAGACATGCATAATTTTTCTGGCATGCATTTCTCCCAGGGATCCCCCCAGAACCGTTCCATCCTGGCTGAAAACATAAACCAGGTTTCCGGCTATGGTTCCATAGCCGCAAATGACGCCGTCGCCGGGAGGAGTCTGCCCTTCTGGCCTGTAATCCGTGCTTCGGGCCTGGACAAATCTGTCCAGTTCCACAAAGCTGGCTTCATCCAGCAGTGCTTCCAGGCGCGCTCTTGCAGGCGTCTGTTTTGTGTCGCTCATTTTAAGCCCTCCATCTATATAAAAATTTCTGTCAAAATAACCACATTAGAGTTAATTGTACCTTATTACGCATGGAAAATCAAGTCGATGGAGGACTTTCACTGAAATTTAAGAGGGTACATTTTCTGCCTAATTTTGAGTTTTTTTTCCCATATACTTCTTCACATTTTTCATATTTTTCTTCAGGGTTCTGAGTTGATTTATGGACACTTTCCCTGGTGCGAATAACATCCCTTCCATTTCTTCAGCCATAGCCTTTGCCTCTTTTTCAGGTAACCCAAAGTGGGCTTCCAGCCGTCTGGCCGTTAAGGCCGGCGTAATGGGGCCGTCTTCCCTTTCCCCTGCGACCTTTCTCATAAAATGTGCACAGAGTAGTGCGCCCTTTCCGGCCGGACTTCCAAAGCACAAAATCCACCCGTTCCAAAGAACAGACCTGCCCTTTCCGAATCCCCACAAAAGGAGTGCACACAGGCCCCCCACAGCCACCAGAAGGGGCATGGCCGCTGTCAGAATGCTTCCCACACTTTTTGCCGTTTTACCAAGCGCTGGCAAAAGGGAAGACACGTCCCCCGTATTGGCCATTTCACTGATCTGGTTCCCAAAATATGTCCAGAAATCCATGGTGTCATCCGTCTGTTCATCCAGATTGGCCCCCACCGTTACCTCCACAGGATACCAACCAAGTTCCTGGGAATACACTTCAATCCAGGCATGGGCCATCACATCTGTTACTGCAGTCTCCACCACCGCGGTTTCGCCCAGAGAGCTGCTCCCGGTTACCCAGTCTCCAAAAGTTTCCTCCGCCTGCAGGGTACCATTAAGCATGTCTGCATAATCTATTCTGTAGCCTTCCACATACCGGGTGGGAATTCCCTCTGCCCGAAGCAGTAAGGCTGCAGCGGAAGCAAAATAGGTGCAGTATCCTTTTTGCTGCTCTTCCAGAAAATACAGCACAAAATCTTCTCCTGAAGGGGTTTTCCCCGGTGCAAGGGTATAGGAAAGATTTGCGCTGAAATAGTCCAGCAGTGTCTCCACCTGACGGGAAAGGCTGCCGGATAGGCCAATGGTCTCTCCAAGGGTCTTTAGCTCCCCTAAAAGATCTCCGGGCACCTGCAGGGTTTCTTCTCCCTCCGGAGGTATGGTTGTCTGAAGATCGTCAGTCCACAAAAGGGAAAGGGGCTGTACGATCCAGCTGGACCAGTTTCTTCCCCCCCCATTGCTTGCCAGGGTATAATACAGTTCCTGACTGGCCGGATACACGGCATTGTCCACATATTGCAGCATGACCAGATTTTTACTGACGCCTGCTGTGTCATTTTCCAGGAGGTTTTCCATCAGAACGGCCCCTTCATAGGTGGTAACCGTCTCCTCCATCTTCTGGCTTTTGCTCCACTGGTTGTCTTCATAGGTATCGTATACATTCTGGATAATGTTAAGACTGTCTGTGGATGTGGGGGCTGTTTTCACCAGAATATCAGTCTGAAAATCCGGATAGACTCTGGAGATTTCCCCTAGTTTTCCTCCGTTTACCCCACCAATTCCCTGTCTGTCGGCCAGCAGGCCGGTAATGCCCTGTTCTGCCAGCACTGCCGCAAAATCTCTTGCTCTCTCCAGGCTCACCTGCCACATGGACGAAACTGGCAAAGCCAGAGCTGTACGGAAAGGATAAAGCAGCATGCCCAGCAACAGACACCCTCCCAGGAACCAGCCTGCTCCCTGCAATGCCAGCCATCCATTGCTGGTATACGTATATACCGGACGTCCTTTTTTAAAAAACCAGTGTTTGCGAATGGCACCTCTTTTCAGAGAAAGGGCCTGATGCCCCCCTCTGTGAAGCACCCAGAGGCCCAAATAGTATAGACCCAAAAGGGCCAGATAAGGGCCACTGGGCGCCATGCCCAGAAAGATGCCCATCTGTGCCAGCAGAAAAGTGGGAAAAAAAACCTGTCCAATGGATGAGCCCCCATGAATGTGACTGTTGATCAAAAGCACCAGAAAGCCACTGACGGCAAAATAAAACAAGGTTTTGGCCTCTTCTCTTGGTGTGTAGCTTTCCTGATAAGTCTGTACGGCCTGCATGTCCAGCTTGTCGGACAACACTGTCATCATATCATTAAGAATCGCATTGTACCCGCTGTTTACCGCTGCCCGGTTTCCAAGAACTAGCACCACAAACACGCCCAGAAACACCAGCCCGCTGATATTTTTCCCTGCCTTGGAGCGATATCCAAAGGAGAGGAAAAGAGACAGGCCCAGAATCCAGGCAGCCAAAAGAGGCATGGAAATCCCCAGAGAAAAGGTATCATTAAAAGCGCCTGCGCAGGCAAAAACGCACAAAAAAACCAAACCTCCGTACAGGAGGCTGGTAATGGCAGTATATTCCGTATGCTGAATGCGGGGCATATCCCATTCTATTTGTTGTTTCACAGCAAAGCCCTTTCCTCATAGACGATAAAGAAAAACTGCTCCGGGAAATTCTCCGAACACCTCTGCAGACTGTGCTGCCCTTGTACTTAACAGCCACCCTGCAGCTTCAGGCTGCTCTCTCCTATTTTCATGTTTGGCAGGCGGCAAACAAAGCAATTGGCGGTAGCACCTTTCCCAATCTGCGTCATTCTCAACAGCCTCCACCTGAATGCCTTCAGAAGTTGTCCAATGCAGGGAAAATCCCCCCTCCTGCAGCAAAAGCCAGTGTCCCACAATGTCCAGTGCCTGAAATAAAGGCTCCAGCTGCAGATATTCTCCCTGGGAGGAGCGAGATCCCGGATCCAGATCCACGGACAGCTGCTGCCGGTCCGCTCCCTGCGTATCATACGTCCTCACCATGTTTTTTCCCAGCCGGGCCGACAATTTCCAGTGCACATGGGAGAGGCTGTCCCCGGGCATATATTCCCTGATTCCCTTCCAGTCCCCCCTGTGTGGGCTCCTGGCCCTTGCTTCTCCCTCCTCCCGCAAAACATCCGCCCTGAAGTGAGCCGGCAGAGTTTTCGCTTCTATCGGAAGACTGGGCGGATAAAAGACCATTGCCGTCTTTTCCTGTAAAGGCCGTTTCCACTGCCATAGGCCCAGCCAATCCCTTGTGCATAGTGATACCATCTCCACCTGCACCATTCCACAAAGGTCAACTCTTATGGGCATCTCCACTTCTTCTGTTTTTCCGGCCATTAAAGCCATCTCCAGTTCCACAGAAAGTGGTTGTTCCTCCAGATAGAGATGTCTGGCCTCCAGTTTCAGACGCTGAGGACCACCGGGCAGAACAGAACTGTTTTTCCAGAAAAGACAAACTGATGATACTTTTCCACTCTTACCATCCGGCTGCAAAGATGCAAAAGTGAGACTGGTTTTCCGATGAACCCCAAGGCCCCCAAAAAAGGAAAACACCGGAAGCAGCAGTAAAATCCATATTGGCAATACCAGAACGGACATGCCATAAAACCCATACACCCCATATGCCAGGCCAAGAAGAACGACATAGCTCAGCCAGTGCCAGAGCAGGCTCATCATAATTTTTTACCTCTAAAAGGCGGTACCTTCACCTGCCTGAGCACCTGTTCCAGATAAATCGTACCCGTCATCCCTCCCGCTGCAGTCCTGGGCAAAAGCTGTATCCGATGGACACACACCGCCTGAAAGACAGCAAAAACATCTTCCGGCACCACATAGGCACTGCCCTCCATATAGGCATGGGCTTTAGCCATTTTCAGAAGGGCAAGGGTCCCCCTTGGGCTGATGCCCAGAGAAACATATGCGGAATTTCTGGTTTCTTCGGACAGAGAAACCATATAGTCCAGCAAACTATCCTGCACGAAAACATCCGAAGCCTCTTTTTGCAATTCCAGGAATCGGGTCTTATCCAAAACAGCCACAATCTGATCTAAGGCTTCAAAAGAACGGCCCTTTAGCATGTCCACGCTGCTGGCGTGGTCCGGATATCCCATACTGACCTGGATAAAAAACCGATCCAGCTGGGATTCCGGAAGAGGCTGGGTACCTGCTGAACCCAGCGGATTCTGAGTAGCCATGACGCAGAATCCTTCCGGCACCGGATACCCTTTTCCATCCACCGTCACTTTCCCTTCTTCCATAACTTCCAGCAGTGCGGACTGGGTTTTGGGAGATGTCCTGTTGATCTCATCTGCC
>CAYRQT010000010.1:32510-48263 GCA_964426655.1 uncultured Cuneatibacter sp.
AGAAACAGATCCGTAAAGATCGGGCCCTGCACAAAAGAAAACACCTCCTTTTCTCCTGTTGGCATCTGATATCCTAAAATGTCACTTGGCAGCACATCCGGGGTAAACTGCACCCGCTTAAACTGCAGGGACATGGCTCTGGAAATGGCCAGCGCCAGTGTGGTTTTCCCCACTCCCGGTACATCCTCCAGGAGAATATGCCCCCCGCCAAGCATGGCACAGAGTACCAGACGAATGATCTCCTCCTTGCCCACAATGACTTTATTTATTTCCTTTATTACATCCTCAATTTCCCTACGCATCGCCATCCTCCCATACTGCTATTAGACTACCGCTCCTGCCCATCCGCTGTCAATCCTTCTTTTATTGTTAACCTTTTTTATATTGTAGTTGACAGTCCTCTGAATCCCGCCTATACTGTTTACAAATTTATTCAGGAGGTTCTTACCTATGGAACGAACGAAACATCCCTCTGCCGCTGCTCCCCTTTCCATTACAGCCATTACCCAGGTGAGCATGTGCACTGCTTTGCTAGCTGTCATGTCCCAGCTGTCCATCCCCCTTCCCATTCAGGTGCCGCTCACCTTTCAGTGCTTTACCGTGACATTAATTCTGCTACTTCTGGGGTTTCGCAAAGGACTGCTTTCCATCGTGGTCTTTCTGGCCCTTGGTGCCCTGGGGCTTCCCATTTTTGCCAATGGCAAAGCAGGTCTTTCTGCCCTTACCGGTCCTACAGGGGGCTATTTATGGGGATTCTTACTGATGGCCCTGGTGATTGGCCCGGTAAGGGACCGCACTGGCAAATGGCCGCTACTAAGCGGTGCCATACTGGCAGGTCTGCTTCTGGATTATGTATGGGGTGTGCTGCAGCTAAAGCAGGTGCTCTCTCTCTCCTTTTCAGCGGCAATGGCCTCCGGATTCTACCCCTTTATTGCCAAGGATGTGATTTTATGCCTGCTGGCTCTGGCTCTGGCCAGACTGATCTGGAAACGGGTTCCCTGGCTCAAAAGGGTATAAATACAAAAAGGAAGTGCCCCACACAGCGTGCACTTCCTTTTTTTTATTGAAATTGCAATTTTTCCATCATAAATATTTCCCGGGCAATCCAGGGACATTTGGCAAGGCATGCTCCCCCTGACGCTCCTCTGACCGCCTTTCGGCTTCTATATAGGGCATCTGCCAAAGGCAGCCAGATGGCCTGATACCCGTATATGGCTTCATAGGCATCCAGGGCTCTTTCTTCCGGCTGTTCCTCTGCCTCGCAAAAGAAATACCGGGACAACATTTCCAGCGTGTCCCCTTTTTCTCCTCTGCGTTTTTCTAAAATGGTTCCGAATAAGGATATGGTTTCCGGTCGCACCACATAACCGGTTTCTTCTTTTACCTCTCTTTGCAGCGTCTGGACAGGGGTCTCCTCCCCCTCTTTTCCGCCTCCCGGAAATTTATAATCCCCGTAGCGGCTGTACACGAACAAAATACGGTCCTTCCTTCGAATGATGCCTCTGCTGGCTTCCCTGAAAAAAACAGGGGCCCCGGGATCATAATCTTTGCTGTCCAGAAACCATTCCCTTTCCATCCCTTTTCCCCCTCATTTTATATTTGTGCCAGCACAAATATGGCATAGATGGCCCGAATGGCGGCCTCAAAATCCTCATTTCTGACGCCTATGATGATGTTTAGCTCACTGGATCCCTGGTCGATCATTTTGATATTGATATTGTTATGAGAAAGGGCAGCAAAAATACGGGCAGCTGTTCCTCTGGTGGCTCGCATGCCCCGTCCCACCACTGCAATGAGTGCCAGGTCTGACTCCAGGTCAATAATGTCTGCATGGGTCGCTTTGTGAAGCTCCTGCAGAATTTTCTGCTCCTTTTCCATAAATTCGTTTTGGTTAACAAATACCGTCATGGTATCAATGCCGGAGGGCACATGTTCAAAAGAAAGGTGATTGTCCTCAAAAACCTGGAGCACTTTTCTGCCAAACCCGATTTCCGCATTCATCATATCCTTGTCGATGTTGATGGCTGCAAACCCTTTTTTCCCCGCAATGCCGGTAATCACATAAGGAGGCTTATGGCAGGTGGTGTCCACAATCCAGGTGCCTGCATCCTTAGGGGAATTGGTATTGCGAATGTTGATGGGTATGCCCGCCTTTCTCACAGGAAAAATGGCATCCTCATGCAGCACACCGGCCCCCATATAGGAAAGCTCCCATAATTCCCGATAGGTAATGATGTCAATGCCCACTGGATCCTTAATGATACGTGGATCTGCCACCAGAAAACCGGAGACATCTGTCCAGTTTTCATATACATCTGCCCGGGTGGCTCTGGCCACTACAGAACCTGTAATATCGGAGCCTCCCCGGGAGAAGGTGCGAATCACGCCGGAAGTGGCGGCACCGTAAAAGCCGGGAATAACGGCTCTGTCCAGATCTGCAAGGCGGTTGGCCAGCCGTTCATTGGTCTCTTCTGAAAGGAAATTGCCTTCCTCATCAAACAGGACAACCTCTGCCGGGTCAACAAAGGGAAAGCCCAGAAAGTCTGCCATGATCAGCCCATTCAGATATTCCCCCCGACTGGCAGCATATTCCTTTCCTGCCTGATGGATAAAATCTTTGGCAATTTTTGCAAAGGCTTCTTTTAAAGACAGGGAAAGGCCCAGTCCATCTATAATCTCCTGGTATCTGGAAGCAATGGCAGCCAGTTCTTTCTCAAATGGTCTGCCCTCCTCTGCCAGCTTATAGCAGCCGTACAGCATATCCGTAACCTTCGTGTCATCTGAAAAGCGCTTTCCAGGTGCAGAGGGAATCACAAACTTCCGGTCCGGATCTGCATGGATGATTTCCCCCACTTTTTGAAACTGCTGGGCACTGGCCAGCGAACTGCCTCCAAACTTAACCACTTTCTTCATGATTTTTCTCCTACTCCAATCGGTCTGTATCTATGTCATTATACTAAAAATCGCATATTGTGCAACAAAAAAATGGCCCTTTTTCAAAAAGGGCCATAATCTTTTCCTTATTGCAACGCCACATCCAGCACCATCATGATGGCAAATCCCACTGCAAATCCAATGGTACCCAGATTGGAGTGCTCTCCCTGGGCCGTTTCCGGAATCAGTTCCTCCACCACCACATACAGCATGGCCCCTGCTGCAAAGGCCAGCAGATAAGGCAATAGAGGCACCACCACTGATGTGAGCAAAATGGTGATCAACGCGGCAATGGGCTCTACGATACCGGAAAGCATGCCATAGGTAAAAGCCTTCCATTTTCCGGCCCCATCGCTTTTTAAGGGCAGGGAAATAATGGCTCCCTCCGGAAAGTTCTGAATGGCAATACCAATGGCCAGTGCCATGGCCCCCGCCATGGTAATGTTGGAACTTCCGGAAATAACGCCTGCAAAAACCACGCCCACAGCCATACCCTCCGGGATGTTATGAAGGGTCACGGCCAGAAGCAACATGGTATTTTTCTTCAATGAACTTTTAGGCCCCTCCGGCTCTGTGCTATCCATATGCAGATGGGGAATGAGGTGATCCATGGCCAGCAGAAATGCCATACCCAAAAGCAGCCCCACCACAGCCGGCACAAAAGCAAAACGCCCCATATCTTCGCTCATTTCCATGGCAGGAATGAGCAGGGACCACACGGAAGCAGCTACCATTACCCCCGATGCAAAGCCAAGAAGACCTTTTTGCACATGATGATTGATCTGATCTTTTAAAAAGAACACACATCCTGCCCCCAGGGTGGTGCCCGCAAAGGGAATTAATAACCCATATAATGCTTCCATTTTCGCTCTCCTTTATTCCCCCATACTACTATAGCCCCCTCCGGCTGTCAATCCTATTCCCCGGTAGTGGTCAATTTTCCGATACCCTCCCTAACGTCTCCTTCTCTGGCCAGATCCGTCATGAAAATCAGCAGATCCCCCCCTGCCAGACGGGTCTTCCCATTGGGAATAAATTCCAAATTGTTGCGCCGTACTGCAATTAAAAGGCATTTTTCCGGAATGGGCAGTTCTTTTACCATCTTACCGTCTGCAGGCGCACCAAACTGCACCATACTTTCCAGGGTCACCTTTCGGATATCTTCCTTTGCATACAAAGGTTGTCCCCCTTTGGCCAGCATATTTTCCAGCAGTGCATCATAAATGGGCGTGCTTTTTACCGCTTCCGCAGTCAGGTAGGCCATCATGGAAACCACTGTCAACGGCAAAAGCTGGGAAAAAGAGCCTGTCATCTCAATCAGCAACACAATGCCGGTGATGGGTGCCCGGACAATAGCCGTAAAATATCCGGCCATGGCCAGGATGATAAAATGGTAAAATAAACGTTCCTCCATGCCCGGGGCATTCATGAACAGTTTGGCAAAAGCCGCTCCCAGCACAGCGCCAATGGTCAGCAAAGGGAAGAAAATGCCCCCCGGGGTGCCGGAACTAAAGCTGACCACTGAAAAAAACAGCTTCAGAGCAAACAGAACCAACAAAAAACCAAGGCCTGCCTCCACCTGCAACTCTTCCATGACCACATGCCCGCCGCCCAGTACATAGGGGAAGGTGAGGCCAAATAACAGTGCAAACAGGAAGGGAATGGCCATTTTAAACCCTTTGATTTTTTTCTCCAGCAGGGCATAGACTTTCTGCCCCTTCAGAATCATCCAGTTATATAATGCGCCGAACAGCCCCAGCACAATGCCAAGCAAAAGCAGAAGCCAGTATCCTGTCAGAGGAATGGTTCCTTCAATGGAAAACTGAAATATAGTTTCACTGCCAAACACCAGATGGGATACAAAATCCGCTGCAATGGCGGAAAGCATGGTAGAAACCAGAATCAGGGGGGAAAAATATTTAAAGATTTCCTCCAGGCAGAAAATTACCCCTGCCAGAGGCGCATTAAAGGCTGCCGCAAGGCCCCCACTGGCTCCTGCGGCAATATAAATCCTTTTCTCCAGTCTGGTGCTGCCAAAACGACTGCCAAGTCCCTGCCCCACAGCTGCGCCCAGCTGGATGGAAGGGCCCTCACGCCCCACAGATAGGCCACCAGCCACTGCCAGAAACCCGCCTGCAAATTTGGCAAGCAGGGTACTGACCCATTTCATCTTAAAATGTCCCATAATGATTCCCTTTACCTGGGGAATGCCGCTGCCGGTGATCATGGGATATTTCCTCAGCAAAAAGCCTACGCTGGTCGCTATGGCTGCCAGCCCCAGAAAGAGGATAGGGATATAAGCAGGGGTACTTCTGGCCTGTTTCATTACCCAAAGGCTAAAATTTTCCCCATATCCCAGGGCCAGGCGGAACAAAGAAACCACCACGCCCGTAAAAATGCCCACGCCAAGGCTAATAAAAATTGCCCGTTGCTTTTCCACACCGGCCACTGTACCGGCATAATTATTCTTATGTTGATGTGCCATTTCTCTTCTCTCCTCCACACTGCATACCATTCTAGCACAAATCCGTGGCCCCTTTCAATCCCCTCTCCTTTTTACCTGCATTTAACAAAAAACAGAAGGACTTCTTTACAAATCCCTGGTATATTGGAGATGCATAAGGCGAAAGGAGGTAGGTTATGTATATCTATTTGAACACATTTGCACGTATTCAGGAATTTGTGGAGATCATTTCCCAGTTCGACGATGATGTGGATTTAAAATCCGGGCGACACATTGTAGATGCCAAATCCATTTTGGGCATTTTCAGTCTGGACCTGAGCAGACCCGTTTATGTGGAACTGTACAACAGCGAGAACAAGGAACTGATCAAACAGCGACTGGGAAGCTTTTCCGTCACATTGGCCGGCTAAGCTTCCCAGTTTTTTTGTTTTATCATCATTCGTTTTTATTGAAACAGCACAGAATCCGACTCCAGCAATTCCTCTTTTTGGGAATTGTATTTTTTTACCAAATCTTCCACCGTCATTTTCCTGCGGTCCTCTCTGCCAATATCAAAAAGCACCTTTCCCTTATCCAGCATAATGGTCCGATGCCCCGTTTCCAGGGCAGCCTTCACATTGTGGGTAATCATTAATGTGGTCAATCCCTCTTTTTTCACAATTTCCTTGGTAATGGTCATCACTTTCTCTGCCATGGCCGGATCCAATGCGGCTGTATGCTCATCCAGCAGCAATAATTTTGGTGGCACCAGTGTTGCCATGAGCAAGGTCACCACCTGTCTCTGTCCCCCGGACAAAATACCCACTTTTGTGCGCATCCGATCTTCCAGCCCCATACCGTAGACTGCCAGGGATTCGGCAAAGAAGGCTCTTTCTTTTTTGCTAATGGCAAAGGAAAGAGGCCCTTTTTTGCTGCGGGAATAGGCCAGGGCCAGATTTTCCTCAATAGTGAGGTTGGGGGCTGTCCCCTTCATGGGATCCTGAAAAATTCTGCCGATCTGATGGGCTCTTCTGTGCTCGGACATATAGGAGATATTGCTGCCATCCAGAAATACCGCACCTTCATCCAGCCAGAAATTACCACAGATGGCATTAAAGAGCGTAGATTTTCCAGCCCCGTTTGAACCAATGATGGTAACAAGCTCCCCTTCCCTGACCTCCAGATTCAGCCCATCCAGGGCCCGGTACTCATTGGAAGTTCCCGGAGCAAACACCTTAACTGCATCCTTAATTTCCAGCATAGCGGGCCCCTCCCTTTCTGATCTGATGTTTCCGATAAGCACCCTTCATGGCCGGCAGTGCCAGGGCAATGCCCACAATCAGTGCCGATAAAAACTTCAGCATATAAGAAGGCAGAATGGTATAACGTGTAGCAGCCGCAATGATGAACCTGTAGATGATGGATCCCAAAATGGCAGAAATAAATCCTGTTACATATCCCTTCCTGCCCATAAAGGCCTCTCCGATGATCACGGAAGCCAGGCCAAAGATCAGTACCCCTGCCCCGGAATTCACATCTGCAAAATTCTGAAACTGGGCCACAAGGCCTCCGCAAAATCCGATGAGACCGTTGGCCAGGGCCAGGGCCAGTATTTTTGTTCCGTCCACATTCACAGAAGAAGCCTTCAGCATCTCCTCATTATCTCCCACCGCCCGGATGCAGAGGCCTACATGGGTGCGGAAAAACAAAAGAAGAAGAATAACTGCCAAAACAGCCATAAGCAATGCAATGCCCAGCTTTACCACTTCCTTGTCCACTCCCGGCAAAAGCCCCCTCACCAGAGTAACAATGGTGGAGTCGTTGGAGAGGGACTGGTTGGGGGAGCCCCCCAGCACCAGGATATTCCAGGAATACAGCCCGGTCATGGTCAGGATACCTGCCAAAATGGGATGGATCTGCAGTTTAGTCTGCAAAAGGCCGGTCAGGGCCCCTGCGCCAAATCCCCCCAGGAATCCAAGGAATAAGCCCAGTAACGGATGTCCAAAAAGGGTCATCATGGCGGACAGGGACAGCCCGAATACAAAGCTGCCCTCCGTCGTCAGGTCCGGAATATTCAGAATGCGGAAGCTGATGTAGAGGCCCAGAACCATTAGCCCGTACAAAAAACCCAGCTGCAAAGATCCAATCAAAAGCGTCATGTTATCTCCTTTAAAGCCTTACTCTGCATCCTCCAGGAATACCACATTGTTGGTAATATCCTGGGAAAGTTCCAGACCAAGAGCTTCCATGGTGTCCTTATTTATGGCGGTGTAACTAGCCTCCACCACAACAGAAGGAATTTCTTCCAGTGGTGTGCCTTCCAGATAAGAGATGGCCATCTCTGCTGTCTTCTTCCCAATTTCCACATCACTGATGGCAATGGTGGCAAAAGCACCGGATTGCACAGTGGTGGCGGAGCTGGCATAAGTGGGGATGCCCTTTTCTCTGGTAATTTCTGTTACTGTGGAAATGGCAGACTGAATCACACTGTCGTTGGGGATGAAAATGGCATCCACTTTTTCTGCCAGAGCCTCCACCGCCTGTTGCACTTCTGAAGAATTTGTGACGGTGGCCTCCTCATAGGGAATGTCATTCTCTTCACAATAGGCAATGGCGTTTTTGACTGTATTTACGGAATTGTCCTCGCTGGTGCAGTAGAGGAAGCCAAAGCTTTCCACATCCGGCGTAAGGGTCTCGCTTAATTCAAATATTTTATTAATGGGAATGGCATTGGAAGTCCCTGTAGCATTCTTGTCGGGGTGTTCCATATCCGAAAGGATGCCTGCTGCCACAGGAGCAGAAACGGCACAGAAGAACGTAGGCGTATCACTTTCCATATTCACCATGGCCTGGGTGGCCGGTGTGGCAATGGTAAAGACCAGATCATAGCTGCCATCTGCCATTTCCTGGGCAATGGTCTGGAGAGTGGTGGCATCTCCCTGGGCATTTTTTACTACGATTTCTGCCTTGGAATCATCATAGCCGCTTTCTTCCAGCTGCTCCTCAATGCCCTGCTCCATGTCGGAAAAGGCACCGTTTTCAATCATCATCACAATGCCGATTTTTAGCTTATCCTCACTCTTTTTACAGCCCGATAATACCAGGGTCCCCATTAACAGGGCTGTCATGGCGGCTGCCAGTACTCTTTTCTTTTTCATCTTCTCTCTCCTTTTCACTTTACCCTTTTTGTTCCAATATATCAAATGCCTTTTCCAGCGCAGCACGCTCAATGGGATAGGCATTATGGGCGATGTCTTTCTGGGCCAGCACCAGATCCAGCAGCTTTTCCCGAATGTCCGCATCCAGTTCCATGTCTTTTAGAGAAGTGGGCAGCCCCACTTGCCTATAAAAAGCATATACCTTTTCAAAATCCGCTGTATTGCCGTCCACTAACAACAAAATCAATATGCCATAGGCCACCACAGCTCCATGAAGATGGGCTTCTTCAAAATGAGGAAAAGTGGTAAGGGAATAAAAAATGGCATGGGCAAGACCGGTGTTGTAGTCAATGATCCGGTCATGGGTCAGCAATATGGACGCCACTGCAGTGGTGGCAATAATGGCCAGTACCACCTGGGTGAAAGCTGCCGTTACAAGTCCCTTTTCGTTATCAGCCATGGCCTGAACCCCATATTTCATAATGGGCCCATAGCACATGGAGGCGTTGGCCACGCCCAGCGCCACATAATGGGGCACCTCTTCTCCACGGGAAGACATTTCGCTTTCAAAATACTTGGCATAGGTATCTCCCATACCGGCCCACATGTACCTGGAAGGAGCTTTGGCCAGGATGTCCGTCTGAATAAAGGCATGCACTGGCGGACGGCCAAAGAACCAGGGGTTTTTAAAGCTGCCATCCATTTTATACATGATGGAAACACTGGTGCAGGCTGCACAATTGGAGGCAATGGTGGGAAATGTGAACACCGGTTTCCCCAGGGTCTCGCCCAGTGCCTTAACGCAATCCAGCGCTTTTCCACCACCCATCCCAAACAACATATCTGCTTCTTTGACATGGCGGATCTGGGATAAGAGTTCTACATTTTCATAGCTGGCCTCTCCCCCATACCAGATAAAATCCAGCAACTGGAGGGCCGAGGTTTCTACAGCATCCTCCAGTGCTTTACGAGCTGCCGCCATGGCCAGTTTGCCTCCGATGACGACCGCCATTTTCCCATATGGCCTGCAGATTTCCGGGACGGATGCATAAGCATCCTCTCCAATAGTATAACTGGGTAAATACACATGATCACTCATTTTCAGGGATATCTTCCTTTCTTTTCCGTTCATGCAATAAAAAACCCCGACTGCAAAAAAACAGTCAGGGACGAAATACATCGTGGTGCCACCCTTATTCCCGAAGCATTGCTCCGGCTCATCCGATACAGAATCTCTTCGATATCTTTCCCTTTAACGCAGGCTTACGGCACAGGCTACTAAAGTTCACCCTGCATCTCACAAAACCATTCCTTACCGGCGTAGATGCCCGGTCTCAGCGCTCCGGTGCTCTCTGTATTCCCGTTTCTGTAAGTACTTTTTTTGCTCATCGATATTGTGTTCATGTTACCATTCCATTCACAAAATGTCAACAGAAATATAGGCCGGCATTCCATGGAATTTTTCAGCATACACTTTTGGACAAAGAAAAAAAGCTTGGATTACCTTCTCTGTCTCCCCCATTTTAAAGTATTCATGTTGAAAAACCATATATTTGAAGAAACTGGCCCGCAGAGGAAGATTTAAAAGAGTTTCGCCATTTGTCTTAATTTTATTTTGTTTTTATCCTTATATTCCTTGCTTTAGAACCCTGTAAATTTATAAAATTCCGTTGAAACCATCACCCAAAAGTGCTATCCTTTTTTTCGGTCAAACAACATGTCCAAAAAAAGGAGGATGTTCCATGAACAAACAATATGATCCCCTGGAAAATGTCCAGGCAGTCATGCAGGAAGCCATGAAGACCGGCGGTATTGATATGCGCATGTACGAAATCATCCACAATCCACAGTTGGAAACCAAGGTGTACCTTCCCGTGGAAATGGACGATGGCACAGTCCATGTTTTTGAAGGATATCGGGTGCAGCATTCCAATATTCGCGGGCCCTTTAAAGGCGGTGTTCGTTTTCATCAGGATGTGACCCTGAATGAAGTGAAAGCCCTTGCCACCTGGATGACCCTGAAATGTGCCGTAGCCAATATACCCTTTGGCGGTGCAAAGGGGGGCGTAAAAGTGGACCCCTCCACTTTGTCCCGGAATGAACTTCGCAAGCTGACCAGACGGTATACCTACGCCATTGCTTCCATCATTGGTGCAGACACCGATATCCCCGCACCGGATGTAAATACCGATGCCCAGACCATGGCCTGGATCCTGGATACCTACAGCATGCTAAAAGGTCGCCCCTGCCCCGGAGTCGTTACAGGAAAGCCTGTAGAACTTGGCGGATCCAAAGGCCGGGCATCTGCCACAGGCCGGGGGGTAGTGACCAGCACAAAGCTAATTATCGCCAAGGATGGCAAAAAGCTGGATGAGATCTCGGTAGCTATTCAGGGTATGGGAAATGTGGGCAGCAATGCCGCAAGAATCTTCTTTCACCGGGGTGCAAAAATCGTGGCATTAAGTGATGTCTCCGGAGGCGTATACTGTGAAACAGGACTGGATGCGGATCAGATTTCCGCTTTCCTGACCGGAGGCCGCCTGTTAAAAGACTACGAGGCACCGGGTGTAAAACACATCACCAACGAAGAACTGCTCACCTGTCGTTGCGATGTGCTGGTACCCGCTGCTCTGGAAAACCAGATCACCGCTGATATTGCGCCCCGCCTGCAGTGCAGCTACGTGGTAGAGGGCGCAAACGGCCCTACCTCAGCAGAGGCGGACCGTATTCTGGAAGAGCGGGGCATCATTCTGGTGCCGGATATTTTTGCCAACAGCGGCGGTGTCATTGTTTCTTACTTTGAGTGGGTACAAAACATTCAGACCCTGACCTGGGAAAGAGATAAAGTCAATGAAATGCTGGAAAGCTTAATGACCAAGGCCTTTGTGGAAATTTATGGTGTAAAAGAAGAGCTTCACTGCACCCTGCGTATGGCTGCCTACATTGTGGCCCTTCGCCGCCTCATCTATGCCGAAGAAATCAAAGGCATTTTCCCGTAAATCAGTTCTCCGGCTGCAGATACCCTTTGCTTTGCAGGGCAGCTCCAATGGCATCCAGATGCTTTTCACTGGGGGCTGCCACTGTATGATAGTGCGCGCCGTTGGTCAGGGTTTTTAAGGGCCTGTCTCCTGCTTTCAGGAGCTGGTCCACAAATTCCCTGGCATCCAGCCGGCTGCGAATGACCAGCTCCACCGTAATTTCTCCATAGACCTCATGCTCTACAAATACATTTAGCACCCGGCCTCCCAGATCCACTATGGTCTGCAGCTCATCCAGGATGTCTTCATCCCGGTGATTCACCCGAAACACCCGGATACTGGAAAATTCCGGATCTTTAGGGTTGCTGCCCAGCAGGTATCCCTGGTTGGTAGAAATGATGTGCTGCCCGTTGGCTCTTAACAGGGCAATATCCTGCACGATGACCTGTCGGCTGACCCCCAGCATCCCGGATAATGCCTTTCCCGACACCGGTTCCTTACCTTTCTTTAAAATCTGAAGCAGCTTTTTTCTGCGGGCTTCCCCTTCCATCCACCTTACCTCCTGCCTTTTCCACTTCTTCCGGTGTCAGAAAGACACCCTTATATCCAAGCTTTTCACACAGTTTCGTCACTGCAGGTGCCTGCAGTCCCCCCTGTTCCAGTACCGTTTTCCGGCCAAACACTTCCCTGGGGCTTCCGTCTGCCAGAATTTTTCCCTCTCCCAGCACAATGATCCGTTCGAAATATCTGGCCGTAAAATCCATATCATGAAGGACAGCTGCCACCTGCTGCCCCGCTTCCACACACTGTAAAATTCTGTTTCCCAGTATGCTACAGCCTTTTTCATCCTGTCCTATCGTGGGTTCATCCAGAAGCAGCACCCGGGGATGCATGGCCAGTACAGAAGCCAGCGCCACCATTTTCCGCTCCGCCAGATCCAGATCATAGGGATTTTCACCTGCCAGATGGGCAATTTCAAGACTTTCCAGTGCCTCCAGACTGATCCGTTCCGCTTCCCTGCGGGCATTATTCTGCTGCAGAGGTCCCATCATTACTTCATCCAGTACCCTGTGTTTAAAAATCTGATCATCCGGATTCTGAAACACATAGCCAAGCCGGCCGGCACTTTTCCAAAGGGGGACTGGCAGCATATTTTCTCCCTCCAGCAAAATCTCACCCTGTGCTGGCTTTAATAACCCACGAATCAGTTTCATCAACGTGGTTTTCCCCGCTCCATTCTGCCCCAGGAAAGCAGTGGGCCGTCCGTCCAGAGTGAGGTTCATTTCCTGAAAGAGGGAGTTTTCCCCCGGGTAGGCAAAAGCCAGATTCCGGATATGCACCACTTCTTTTTTCATTGAGGTTTTTCTGTCTGCATCTGAGGGGGCCTGCAGGCTGTGGGGCAGCCATTGCTTCTCCAAAAATGCCTTTTCCGTTACAGGCAGTCCTTCACCTGTATTTTCCCCTGTTCCCATGGCCAGACGGGTGTAGAGAGGGGGGGAAATGCCATAGGCAGCCGTGTCCACTTCCTGAAACAATTTGGCTGGCGCCCCGAAAGCCATCTGCTCTCCCTGATAAAGCAGCAGTAAATGGTCACAGATTTCTGCCAGTGCTTCTATCTGATTATCTACTATCATAACGGTAATACCCGTATTTTGCAACTGCCGGATAATGGCATAGATGTCCCTTCGCCCCTCCGGATCCAATTGAGAGGCGGGTTCATCCAGCACCAAAAGTTCCGGCTCCATGGCCAGAATGCCTGCCAGCGCCACCCGCTGGGTCTGCCCGCCGGACAGGGAAAAAGGATTGCGGTCCTGATAAGGGCCAAGTCCCAGCTGATCCAGGCAGCGTGTCACCCGTTCATGAATCTCCTCCGGTGCCACCCCCAGATTCTGCAGTCCGAATGCCACTTCCTCGTAAACCGTTTCCCTGGCTCCAGTTAGCTGATTAAAGGGGTTTTGAAATACCAGTCCCACCTTCTCACAGACCCTGGCCACCGGCTCAGCGGCCACTTCCATGCCTCCCACCCGCACATGCCCTCCATATGCCCCTTTAAACAAAGTGGGGACAAGGCCGGCCATGGCCTGGCATAGGGTGCTTTTTCCTGCTTTATTTTCGCCGATAATGCCAAGACAACTTCCTTTTTCCAGGGTAAAATTCAACCCCTTCAGCGCCAGCGCCCGACCATGGGGATACCGGTATTTTAAATTTTCCACTTCAATGAATGCCATGATATACCCTCCAAGCCAGTACAGTAAGAAGCAGCAGCCACAAAACAGCCATGCATATCTGATCTGTTTTGCGAAACTTTTCCAGGGACAGATAGGTTTTTTCTTTATTGGAAGTAAACCCTCTGACCTCCAGGGCAATGGCCCTTTCCCGGGTATTGATGAGGGTCCCCGATACCAGGGGCCCCATAAGCGGAAGAAACGCCTTCGCTCTGTGCAAAAGATTTCCTTCTGTGCGGACACCTCTGCTGCGCTGGGCATCCCATATGGTCTGCACTTCTCCCATCATATGGGGCAGGATCTGAAACACGGATAAAAGCATGTACCCCATTCTGGGAGAAAACCCCTTTTGCTCCATGGCATTGACCAGGCGTACCGGATTGGTGGTCAGCACGAACAGGCCAAAAGCAAACAGCATGTTCAGGATGTTCAGGGCGATTTTCAGGGCATACAGGACCCCTTCCTGATAAAAGGCCAGGGGCCCCCATTGCCATAATAAAGTGGCATTGCTTTTGTGAAACATCCCGTGTATCAGAAAAATGGTCAAAAGCAGGGGCAGGGAAAATCCCACCAGGGGCATTACCTTTTTACACACGCCCCCAAGAACCAGTAAAAGCAGGCTGCACAGTATGGCAAACAAAAAAAACCATCTGGCGCCTCCGATGAGAGGCGCCCCAATGGCTGTTAAAACATACATGGCTTTTACGAAAGGATGAAGCCTTGTCAGACAGGTATCCTTTTTCACGTAAAGGGTCATTTCCTTCATGTACACATCTCCTAGTCCAGACTTTCCACTTTGGCCTCTGCTTCATACATGGAAGTGAGTCGTTTGGGAAGGTTTTTCACAATACCATATGTGATCAGTATGGTCAGCAGTTTGTCCGGCACATCCACCACCAGTTCATCCAGGAAAGAACCTAAAAACAGGGGCATTCCCTTGGCCTGTGTCCAGGCAAACAATGCATCCCCCCACACATTGCCAGTGGTACCGCCCCAGAAGAGCACATTCAGTGGAGTGGAAATGACAACGGCCGTTACACCGGCCACGCAGGCGGTAAGCAGTGCCTTTGGCAAAGTCTTCATATATCCCAGGCGAGCCATAATGCCCACTGCCACACCAATGCCAAGGCTGGTAAGGGCATACACCAGTGTGATGGAATCTCCTGTGGAAAAGCCATAAATCAGGTTATTGGCCGCACCACACAGACCGCCAATGATGGGTCCCCCTAAAACAGCGCCGATACAGGTGCCAATGGAATCCAGCCACAAAGGCAGGCGCAGAAGGGAAGCAAAGAGCTTACCCAGATAATTGATGCCGATACAGGCAGGAATCAGTACAAAGACGGCTACATCCATTCTGGTTTTCCAGATGCTTTTCATGATTTGTTATCCTTTCTCTTCTTGCTTTTTCCAGATAATGTAGCACATCGACAATGTCTTGTCAATCTATTTTACACCTGTCTTGTCATCTGTAATGGGCTGTTCTCTTTTTTATACAAAAACGCCATACCCCTGCAGGTATGGCGCATATCCTAATCTCTTTTGAAAATGTCTCTGGTGTAAACTTTTTCTTTTACATCATCCAGCTCGCTGTTATAACGGTTGGCCACAATGGCCTGGGATTTTTCCTTAAACGCTGCCAGATCATTGACCACTTCGCTTCCGAAAAAGGTGGTGCCGTTTTCCAGGGTGGGCTCATAAATGATAATGGATGCCCCCTTGGCTTTGATGCGCTTCATAACGCCCTGAATGGAGCTTTGCCGGAAATTATCGGAATTGCTTTTCATGGTCAGCCGATACACCCCGATGACCACCTGCTTTTCCCCGCCATCTTTCCACTCATTGTCCGTGTCATAGCTGTACCAGCCGGCCATCTGCAGCACCCGGTCTGCAATAAAATTCTTGCGGGTACGGTTGGCATCCACAATGGCGGCAATTAAATTCTGGGGAACATCCTGATAATTGGCCAGAAGCTGCTTGGTATCCTTGGGCAGGCAGTACCCGCCATAGCCAAA
>CAYRQT010000010.1:48273-50010 GCA_964426655.1 uncultured Cuneatibacter sp.
AGGAAGGATTGTTATACTGCTCTCCGATTCTGGGGTCTTTGCAAACGCCCTGAATAATGGCCTGGGTGTCCAGTCCCTTGGATTCTCCATATGTGTCCAGCTCATTAAAAAAGCTGACCCGCAGGGCAAGATAGGTATTGGCAAACAGCTTTACAGCCTCTGCCTCCGTAAATCCCATGAACAGAGTGTCCACATTCTGCTTAATAGCCCCTTTCTGAAGCAGTGCCGCAAACTGATGGGCCTTCCCGGTAAGGGCCGCATCTTCCGGGTCCGTACCCACAATAATACGGCTGGGATACAGATTGTCATACAGGGCCTTGCTTTCCCTTAAAAACTCAGGGCTAAACAAAATGTTTCTGCTGCCCGTCTTTTGCCGGATGCTTTTGGTATAGCCCACTGGGATGGTGGACTTGATGATGATGATGGCATGGTCATTGACGGCCATGACCTGTTGGATTACCGCTTCCACAGCGGATGTATCAAAGTAATTCTTCTTACTGTCATAATTGGTGGGAGCTGCCACGATGACAAAATCTGCATTCCTATAGGCGGCATCTCCGTCCAGCGTAGCTGTCAGCTGCAATGGCTTTGTAGCCAGATATTCCTCAATTTCCTTGTCCTGAATGGGGGATTTTTTCTGATTAAGCAGCTCCACCTTTTCCGGCACGATGTCCACGGCAGTTACCGGGTGATTCTGCGCCAGAAGCACTGCTAGGCTTAGCCCCACATACCCCGTGCCTGCCACTGCAATTTGTATTGGCTTACTTTCCATACGGCCTCCCAAAAATCATATTTTGAAGCCATCTTAGCACGCATTTGAGATTTTCTCAATGATTAATTGCGATTTTGACAAAAACCTTTTGAGATTTTCTCAAATTATTTTTGAGATTTTCTCAAATTCTCAGCGGAAAATCCCCAGCTCTTTTATGCCAGGATATACCTGCCCTCTCCATCGGCCCGGATACAGCTTTCAAAAAAGGCTTTCATCCCTGCCTCCATATGGGCCGGATCCTCAGTCCCGGCGGTTTCATAAGGGGAATGCATGGCCAGCTGGGCCAGCCCGATATCAATGGTGGGAACGGACACCCGGGTATTGGAAATGCTGCCAAGGGTGGAGCCCCCCAGTACATCGGAGCGATTCACAAAATCCTGGACGGGAATCCCTGCCTTTTCCATCACGCAGCAGAAAATCCCTCTGGATATGCCGTCAGTGGTGTATTTCTGATTGGCACTGTGTTTGACCACAATGCCCCCGTTCATAAACACCCGGTTTTCCTCATCCGTTTTTTCCGGATAATTGGGATGCACCCCATGGGCATTGTCTGCGGAAACCATAAAGCTGCCCGCCAGCAGGGGAAGGAGGGGCCGGTTGCCCAGGCCCTCAGCAATTCTGGAGAGCACATCGTATAAAAAGGTGGAGGCAGCCCCCTGTTTGGTGGCACTGCCCACTTCTTCATTATCAAACACACAGTACACCGCAGGCTGTGTCACCTTTTCTGCTTTCTTTAATCCCTGCAATGTGGTGTAGGCACGTTCCAGATTATCAATACGGGGCGCCGAAAAGAATATGTCCTGATCCCCCCAGATGCTGCTTTTCTCCCTGACGTACAGGAAAAGGTCCTTCCCAAGAATATCCTTTTCCTCCGTCCGGGCACTCTCCGCCACTGCCCGCATCAGGGCCCCGGTACTCTCTTCCGTTCCAATCAGGGGGAGCACATCCTTTTGCACATTCAGGGG
>CAYRQT010000011.1:0-29697 GCA_964426655.1 uncultured Cuneatibacter sp.
CTCCCGGTCCTCTGCCGCATCCACATCTGCTGCATCTGTTCCGAAAATGGGCACACCCATTTTCATGAGGCTCTCCGTCAGTTTAATGGCAGTCTGTCCCCCGAACTGCACCACTGCCCCATCCGGTTTTTCCAGGCGCACGATGTTTTCCACATCCTCCGGGGTGAGGGGTTCAAAGTACAGTTTATCCGCAATGTCAAAGTCCGTGGACACCGTCTCCGGATTGTTATTGACAATGATGGTTTCAAATCCTGCTGCTGAAAAGGCCCATGTACTATGTACGGAGCAATAGTCGAACTCAATCCCTTGACCGATGCGGATAGGGCCAGAGCCCAGCACCAGCACCTTTTTCCGGCCTTTGGTTTCTTCCACTTCATTTTCGCTACCAAAAACAGAATAGTAATACGGGGTGGAAGCGGCAAACTCTGCAGCGCAGGTATCTACCATCTTGAAGGCAGCCACGATGACCCATCCATAGCGCAAATCCCTGATTTCTGTTTCCGATTTTCCCACCAGCTTCCCGATGACCAAATCAGGGAATTCGATTCTTTTTGCCTCTTCCAAAAGTTCTCTGGTCAGAGGCTCCTTTTTCAGTTTCTGTTCCATTTCCACCAGGATGCCGATTTTATCAATGAACCACAAATCAATTTTAGTGATGTCATGGATCTTATCATAGGAAATGTGCCGGCGAATGGCCTCTGCAATCACAAAGATCCGGCGGTCGTTGACCTTGCCCAGCTCCAGTTCGATTTCGTAATCGCTCATGCCCTGGTATTCATCGGTGACCAGGCTGTCCACATGCTGCTCCAGAGAACGGATGGCCTTCATCAGTCCGCCCTCAAAATTATTGGCGATGGACATTACTTCGCCGGTGGCTTTCATCTGGGTAGTGAGGGTCCGGCTGGCACTGATAAATTTATCAAAGGGCAGGCGGGGGATTTTGACCACACAGTAATCCAGCATGGGCTCGAAGCTGGCAAAGGTCTTTTTTGTAATGGCATTGGGAATCTCATCCAGGGTATAGCCCAAAGCAATTTTGGCCGCCACCTTGGCAATGGGGTAGCCTGTGGCCTTGGAGGCCAGGGCAGAAGAACGGCTCACCCGGGGGTTAACTTCAATAACACAGTATTCAAAACTTTCCGGATGGAGTGCAAACTGCACATTGCATCCACCAGTGATCTTGATTTCGCTGATGATGTTCAGGGCGGAGGTACGCAGCATCTGGTATTCTTTATCACCAAGTGTCTGGGAAGGTGCCACTACAATGCTGTCCCCTGTGTGTACGCCTACAGGATCCAGGTTTTCCATGTTGCAGACTGTAATGACATTGCCTGCACCATCCCGCATCACTTCATATTCAATTTCTTTCCAGCCGGCGATACAACGTTCCACCAGTACCTGTCCCACACGGGAAAGGCGCAGGCCGTTTTCCAGTATTTCCACCAGTTCTTCTTCATTATCTGCAATACCGCCGCCGCTTCCACCCAGGGTGTAAGCCGGCCGTAGCACAATGGGATACCCGATTTTGTTGGCAAAGACGATACCATCTTCCACATTTTCCACCACGATGGAAGGCGCCACAGGTTCTCCTATTTTTTCCATGGTGGATTTAAATTCCTGGCGATCTTCTGCTTTTTTAATGGTTTCCGGGGTTGTTCCAATCAGCTTCACCCCATTTTTCTGTAAAAACCCACTTTCATCCAGCTCCATGGCCAGGTTCAGGGCAGCCTGTCCACCCAGAGTGGGCAGCACACTGTCCGGTTTTTCTTTCAAAATAATCTGTTCCACCACAGAAACCGTCAGCGGTTCTATATATACATGGTCTGCAATATCCTTGTCCGTCATAATGGTAGCTGGGTTTGAATTGACCAGTACCACTTCAATGCCTTCCTCTTTCAGAGAACGGCAGGCCTGGGTACCTGCATAGTCAAATTCCGCAGCCTGTCCGATGACAATGGGACCGGAGCCAATTACCAGCACTTTCCTGATGTCGTGATTTCTAGGCATGTTTTCCCTCCTCCATCATTTTCATGAACCGATCGAACAAATACGCAGAATCCTGAGGACCCGGGCAGGCCTCCGGATGGTACTGAACGGTAAAGATATTCTTTCCTATATATGAAAGGCCTTCATTTGTGCCATCGTTGACATTGACAAACGCAGCCTGTGCCACCTTAGGATCCAGTGTGGCGGTATCCACCACATAACCGTGGTTCTGCGAAGTGATGTAAACACGACCGGTACTCAGATCCTTAACCGGATGATTACCTCCCCGGTGTCCATATTTCAATTTGTAAGTATCTGCACCGGTAGCCAGTGCCATGATCTGATGCCCAAGACAGATGGCAAAGATGGGCACATTGCTTTCATACAGTTTTTTTACCTCCTGTATGATCTGCGTACATTCTTTAGGATCCCCGGGCCCATTGCTCAGCATGATGCCATCTGGATTGGCTGCCAGCACTTCGTCTGCAGGCGTTTCTGCCGGATATATCGTTACCTCACATCCCCTGGCATAAAGAGATTTTTCTATATTATTCTTTGCGCCGTAATCCATAAGAGCCACCTTAAAGCCAGTATTTTCCCACACTTGTTTCTCTTTTACAGTGGTCTTTAACACGACGCCTGCAGGGCTGTATGCCTTCAGGCGGGGAAGAATGTCTGTCAGATCGTACTGTGCATTCCGGGTGATCATGCCGTTCATGGTGCCTTTTTCCCGAAGAATTTTAGTGAGGGCACGGGTATCAATGCCGGCAATACCGGGAATCCCCTGCTCTTCCAGAAAATCCTGAATGGACATTTCACTGCGGAAATTGCTGGGCATACGGGAAAGTTCCCGCACAATATAACCGTCCGGCCAGGCTTGTCTGGACTCTATATCCGTTCTGCACACCCCATAATTTCCAATCAACGGATAGGTCATGACAACAGCCTGTCCCGCATAGGACGGGTCTGTCAACACTTCCAAATACCCGGTCATGGATGTGTTAAAAACGATTTCACTGATGATTTCCTTGTCTGCGCCGATGGCGGTACCTGTGAACACATGCCCGTCCTCTAAGATCAAAAATGCTTTCATTCGCTTCCACCGCTTCCTTCCCTGTAAACCTGCAGCTGCATTTCTTTTCAAAAAAAAAAAGACAACTTGTGCAGTCTCCCCTGGGAATTCCCCAAAAGGCTGCGGGCATAGCGTCTTTTTTCCTAACGTTTATGGAATTTTAACACAAACCCAATGAGATTTCAACCATTTTTTCTGCCCTGAGCCGGGCAAGTTTCTGATCTGAAATAAAAACTCATTTTCTTCTTTCGGGCAGTCCCCTTTCCCAGGGGCAGGATCTGACGCGATCCTGTGTTCTCATAGCTACCGGATTTCTCCATACCGGATTCATTAAAGGGAGCGTTTAACTTATTATCATTCCGGAAAGCAGGCCATCCGCCTATATGATCCAAGGCTTTCTCCCCCCGGCGGGCAGGGTATTTCTTCTGTTTCAAAGGAAAACCCAAGTTTTTGATAGAGATGAACAGCTCCCTGATTTCCCGTATAGACCCCAAGCGTTATTTTTTTCAGTTCCAGAAGGGTTGCACCATACCAAAGCGCTTTTTGCAACATTTGGGTGGCATAGCCCCTTCCCTGCCAGGCGGGATGAATCAGGATGTAGCCCAGATGGGCACTTTTTTTCTCCCACTCTATCTGCCGAATAGAGAAATGGCCCACGATCTCCCCTTCTTCATTCTGAGCCGTCCACAGCTGTCCCTGGGGATCTGAAGTAAAATGCTGTATATAAGCCTCCCAGTCCAAAGGCTGTGGCCAGCGGGAAAAAAAGCCACCATTCCACAGGCGAAAGACCCTTTCCTCCAAAAGCCAGGACCCAATATCTGAAATATCTCCCTGTTTATATGGTCTGATGATCAGCATCTCTTCTCCTTACCGGGATACTTTTCTGGCTTTTGCCGCCTTTACCGCTTTGGCCGCCTGCTTCCCCTGCATTTTATAGGTTTTCTTATAAATTTTCCAGTCTTTTCTGGCCGCCAGTTCCGCCTGCTTTTTTGTGCTCACCACTATGCCCACCAGCACCAGCACCAGTTGCAGCAAGGCTGCACCGTAGTATACTAATTGTTTTTCTTTTTCAGGTTTCATAATCGTTCTCCCTTTCTCACTGCTCCAGTATTGCCTCTTCATAGATGTCTGGCTCAAGGCCATCGTTTAATACCGCATCCAGAAAAGCATAGCGCCCTTCCAGAAATTGTTCCAGATATTGTATCTGCTCCTTAAGCGTGGTCATTTCCGTCATAAATTCCCATTCCCATGCCAGTCTGATGCCGATGTTCGGCCAGACCCGCTGATTCTCATTCCAGGAATCGGAAAGTTTTTCGGTCATTTCCTCACAGACCTGCAGGGCCGTATCCAGCAGGGTATCCTTTACTGCATTCCACCGTTCCCGGAACTGCTCCATAAATGTCTCATCCTCGTAAAGGTAGGTGGTCCAGGTAGTCCCCACATATCCGTTACGGGAGGTGGCCCAGGACTGATAGGCAGAATCATTTATGGCCAGATTTCCCAGGGCCAGATCAAAATCCCAGACCGGTCCGAATTGAAGCTTCCCATCTCCTTCTTTTGTCAGGTAGACACTCCTGTAAAATCCTGCATCTGTATTATAGGTAAATTCTGTCAGAATAAGCCAGTCCAGAAAGCTGTTCATGTCCACATAGGCCTCATAATTTCCACCGGTGACCACAGCCTGATCTGCCGCTTCCAGATATGCCTGCAGATTGCTAATCTGCTCCGGGGTAAGGGATTTTGTGTCCGGGCTTTTGATTTTTACATTTTTCCAGGTTCCGGCATTGAAATACTCCACGCCATAGACATCCCCCTCTTCATACCCACCGATTTCCAGCAGATAAGCCGTGTCTACGCCCTGAGCCTCCTCTGCAATATCTACCCTTGAAGTTGCCGCCTCGATCTGCTCGCCCAGGCTGTAAATGCCGATGTAACTTCCATTTAGAAACACATCCACCGGATAAGATGTGGGTGTAAAGTCCAGTCCCTTAAGGGTTTTTGCCATTTCCAGGGAAAGATAGTTGCGGATCTGGGACCGGTCCACATAATTGGCCAAAAGGACCCAGTCCTTATTGGCCGCCAGTCCCAGGAGGCTCTGCTTTTCCGAGAACTTGATTTTATAAGGTTTCTTATCCCATTTCCAGGTACTATGTCCCCGCCCCCGGATTTTCATGGAAACTGTTTCCAGGGAAGAAAACGCTTTTGTCTTGCTGCAATCCATGGAAAAAGTCCCCTGGACATAGTCTGTCCTGGAAGTGATTTCTTCCCCGCCTTCTGTATACAAATATACCACGGGAATCTCTGCCGTCAACCGTTTTGCCTGAAGCACATAGGTACGGCTCTGTCCCAGGGCATCTGTAATGGTAAGGGTCTGCTCTGTCAGCAGGCTTACCCCCTCTTCAGAAAATCCTTCTCCAAAGTCCAGTGTCCCTTCGCTACACTCTGCCCGAAGCTTCACATTTGCCATATCTGCCTCTGAAACGGCATAGGGATAATACACCGTCCATGTGTTTCCCGAGAGGGTAAAGGTCAGTGTTTCTGTCAAAAAAGGGTTATCTTCCACCGCCATGACAATGGAAGTGATCTCCCCCTGAGATATTCCTCCAATGCCCCATGTAAGGGCCGGGTTCTGCCCGTTGTAAAGCGCCACATTGGCAGCCCGGGCCAGTTGCTCGCCGGAAATGGCCCCGTTATTCCATTCCAGTACACAGTAGGGCAGATTGCCCAGCAGATCTGTAAAATCCTCCGACGGACCATCCAGAGTGACCTTCAGTGTTTCTGCCGTCCATTTTTCCTCCAGAAAACGCTGATTTCCAATACCATTATACAAAAGGGCCTGCTGCTTCATGCCATTGTCCCAATACAGGCTAAAGACCATGTCCCCGGAAGCAGAGGGCTCCAGATCAAATGTCATTCGGCTTTTTTCCGGAACTTCCAGACTACAGGGGACATCCCCCCCTAGTCTGGTGCCATTGATACGCATATCCTCATCTGCAAAATATAGGGAAAGATATACATCCTGGGCTGTATAATTACAGATTTGAACCTGATAGATTTCCCCTGCCGTTATCACAGGAAACTGCAGGGCGGACACAGAGGAATCAAAGAGGAGAACGTCCTCCTCTCCCTGCTGCAAAGTGATATAGATGGCTTCCTCAGAGAAAACCGCCCCTGTTTCCCGGGTACTTTCCGTTCTCTCCTCTTCCGACTTTGCAGTCTGCTCCGCCGTCTCCGCTGCCCGCATCCGGGTCTCTTCATTCCTTTTATCCAGCAGCCAGATGCAACCTGCGCCTGCCAGGAGAAATACCATCATGGCCAGGCTCATGCCCACTCCGGCTAAAAGACGTTTTTTTCTTTTCTGCACAAAAAATTCCCCCAATTTACAATCCACAGACTTTAGAAACTTCCTATGGATAGTATACCCTATTCCGGGGCATGGGGGAACTCTTTTCTCTGTATGCTTACAGGTTTTTCTGCAGAATACTTTCTTTCATCTCCTTTACAAATCCGGCCAGAAGATTGCCTGCCCCCTGTCCATGCTGTCCGATCAGGCGTACAATGGCACTGCCCACAATGGCCCCATCACTTAATGCAGCCATTTCTCTGGCCTGGTCCGGTGTACTGATGCCAAATCCCACTGCCACAGGCACATCCGTCACTTCCCGAATATGGGCCACAATGGTGCCGATGTCCGTGGTAATTTCCTTGCGCATGCCGGTAACTCCCATGGAAGAGACCAGGTATATAAACCCTTCGGCCTCCCTGGCAATTTTCTGAATGCGATTTCTGGAGGTGGGGGCAATCATGGAAATGAGGGCGATATCATGATTTTTAGCAAAATCTACCAATTCTCCCTTTTCCTCATAAGGCAGATCCGGAATAATCAGGGCACAGATACCAAGGGTCTGGCACCGGCTACAGAAAGCCTCATATCCATAATGAAATACCGGATTTAAATAGGTCATCAGTGCAAGGGGGACCTGGGATTTTTTTCGCACCTGTTCTACAATTTGAAATACGCCTTCTGTGGTCATGCCCCCCTGCAAGGCCCGAATACTGGCTTCCTGGATTACCGGCCCCTCTGCAGTGGGATCGGAGAACGGGATGCCAATTTCAATCAAATCCGCCCCAGCCTTTTCCATGTCCAGAATATATTCCACGGTATGGTCCCCATCCGGGTCCCCCGCCGTCAGAAAGGGAATGAAGGCTTTTGGGGAAAAGAGTTGTTTCCACTGTTCTTTATTCATGTAAATCTACCCCCTTATATCTGGCAATGGCAGCCACATCTTTGTCTCCCCTGCCGGAAAGGCAGATGATGATGGACTGATCAGGCCTGTAGTTTCTCGCTATTTTCCGCACATGGGCTACTGCATGGGCACTTTCAATGGCACAGATAATCCCTTCGCTCCGGGCGATGTAATCAAAAGCATCCACTGCCTCTGCATCTGTCACCGGCACATAACTGGCCCTTCCCGTGTCATGCAGATTGGCATGTTCCGGCCCTATGCCTGGATAATCCAGTCCGGCGGAAATGGAGTATACCGGTGCAATCTGGCCGTTTTCATCCTGACAGAAATAGGATTTCATGCCGTGGAACACGCCCAGACTTCCTTTGGCTATGGTGGCTGCCGTCCGGTCTGTATCTATGCCTTCTCCCGCAGCCTCACAGCCAATCAGTTCCACCTCCGGGTCCCCTATGAAATGATAAAACATGCCCATGGCATTGCTGCCGCCCCCTACGCAGGCCACCACCGCCGCAGGCAGGGCCCCTGTTTCTTCCAGAATCTGGGCTCTGGCCTCTTTGCTGATGACACTTTGGAAATCCCTGACGATCATGGGAAAGGGGTGGGGCCCCATCACGTAGCCAAGCACATAGTGGGTGTCCTCCACCCGACAGCTCCATTCCCGCATAGTCTCATTGACCGCATCCTTCAGGGTTCTGGTGCCGGATGTGACCGGATGGACTTTCGCCCCCAGCAATTCCATCCTGTACACATTTAATGCCTGGCGGATGGTATCCTCTTCTCCCATGTAAATATCGCAGGAAAGCCCCAGCAAAGCTGCTGCTGTAGCTGTGGCCACCCCATGCTGGCCGGCCCCCGTCTCTGCAATGATCCGGGTCTTCCCCATCTTTTTTGCCATCAGTGCCTGTCCCAGTACATTATTGATTTTATGGGACCCAGTGTGGTTCAAATCCTCCCGCTTCAAAAAAATCTTAGCCCCCCCCAGATCTTTTGTCATCTTTTCTGCATAGTATAAAAGAGAGGGGCGTCCAGCATATTTCTCCAGCAGATCCTGGAGTTCTTTTTGAAATTCCGGATCCTTTTTAAATGCCTCATACTGCTCTTCAAGGGAAAGGATTTCATTCATCAGCGTTTCCCCAATGTATTGTCCTCCATGTATCCCATATCTACCTTTTGCCATGTTTTACCCTCCTGATAAACGCCTCCATACGGGCAAGATCCTTTTTGCCCTCCACCTCAATGCCGCTGCTTACATCTACGCCATAGGGCGAAAGCAGTTTTATCCCTGCCAGGAAAAATGGTTTATCCATATTATCCACCAGGGACCAGTCAAACACCTCACCGGTGCCCCCCCTGCCGCTGTCCAGAAGAAGATAGTCCACCGGTTCCCGCTCCCAGAAAGAGATGCGATGCGGGGTCGTCATGGGAACTGCCTTAACCAGCAAAAGGGAGGGGTGCTCCCGATGAATTCTTTGGATCAGTGCCGGGCTTTCCTCCCCATGGAACTGGATTCCACCCAGTTTTTCAAGGCCTGCCAGTTCTTCCAAAAAAAGTTCTTCCGGGTTTTGCACCACCGCAATGGATAAAATTCCGTCTGCCAGATCTTCCAGCAGAATTCGAAGCTGTCCAATGGAAACCTGTCTTTTCCCGGGTGCCAGAACAAATCCGGCATAATCCGGCTGAACCTGGTTCACAAAGGCCACGTCCTCTTTGCGGCGCAGACCGCACATTTTTACTCTGGTCATATAGGCCGTCCTTTCAAAATGGCAAGTGCCTGTTTTTTGTCAGGGCTCTTCATCAGGGTCTCTCCAATCAGCACCCCATTCACCCCTGCCTCTTCCAATCGGCAGATGTCCTCCCTTGTCCGGATGCCGCTTTCTGCAATGAACACCTTATCCGGAGGAACCAGACTTCTTAGCTGGAGGCTGTTTTGCGCATCCACCCGAAAATTGGTCAGATTCCGGTTATTGACGCCGATGATTTCTCCACCAGTCTCAAGAGCCATATCCACTTCTCTTTCTGTATGCGCTTCTACCAGAGCCTCCAGCCCCAGGTCCCTGGTCAGCTGAAGATCCCTCTTCAGCTCATCCGAAGACAGCAGACTGCAGATCAGTAGCACGGCAGAAGCTCCCAGAATCCTGGCCTCATATATCATATAAGGATCTATGATGAAATCTTTTCTTAATACGGGAATTTTCACCGCCTGTGCAATTTCTTTTAAATATGCATCTGCTCCCAGAAAATAGAAAGGTTCTGTCAACACCGAAATGGCATCTGCTCCAGCCTGCTCATATTCCAGCGCAATGTCCTTATAGGGGAAATGGGGGGCAATGAGTCCTTTGGAGGGAGACGCTTTTTTCACTTCACAGATATACCCAAGCTCCTTTTTTTTCAAAGCAGTCAAAAAAGAGAGTGGCTTTTTTTCATCCAGTGCATATACTTCCTTTTCCAGGATACGCAGGGGGATTTTTCCTTTTTTCTCCCTGATTCTCTCCCTTGTCTTTTCTGCAATTTCTTCCAAAATCATTGTGCTTTCTCCTGTTTATAGGGATCCGGGCGGTTCGTCAGTTCAATAAACGCTTCCAGTTTCTCCAGGGCCTTTCCCGAATCAATGGTCTCTTCTGCCAGATGGACTCCCTCTTCCAGGGAATTCACTCTGCCTGCCACATAAATGGCCGCACCGGCATTTAAGAGCACCGCTTCCCGCCGGGGCCCCTTTTCTCCCTTCAGAATACTTCTGGTAATCTCTGCATTTTCTGCAGGGGTACCTCCTCTGAGCGCCGACTTTTCACAACGGGAAAAGCCAAAACGCTCCGGTGTGAGCACATAGGAAGAGAATGCTCCGTTTTTTAATTCACACACAGTGGTGGGAGCACTCATGGAAATTTCATCCAGGCTGTCCTGTCCATACACCACCATGGCATTTTTTACCCCCAGATTTTTCAGAACCCTGGCTAAAGGTTCTACCAATGCCTCATCATAGACCCCCATTACTTCCCGATTGGCGCCTGCCGGGTTGGCCAAAGGCCCAATGATATTAAAGATGGTGCGAATGCCCAGGGCTCTTCTCACCGGCCCCACATATTTCATAGCAATGTGATAATTCTGGGCAAACAGGAAACAGATGCCAATTTCTTCCAGAATTTCCCGGCTTCTTTCCGGAGAGCAGGTAATGCATACACCAAGAGCCTCCAGCACATCCGCCGCCCCGCATTTACTGGAAGCCGCCCGATTGCCGTGCTTGGCAATCATCACCCCGGCGGCAGATGCAACAAGGGCCGATGTAGTGGAAATGTTAAAGCTGTCTGATCCATCTCCTCCGGTTCCCACTATTTCCACTACTTCCTGATCATGCAGGAGCCGGATGCAATGATCCCGCATACCTGCTGCACTGCCAGTGATTTCATCAATGGTCTCCCCCTTAATGCTCATAGCTGTCAGATAAGCACTCATCTGGATTTCACTGGCCGTTCCACTCATGATTTCATCCATAACGGCTCTGGCCTCTTCAAAGGTAAGATCCCCTCTTTTCACAACTTTATGAATAGCTTCTTTGATCATGCTGTTTCCTTCCCGGGCTTATTTTACCCTGTCTTTTTTCTTTTGGCATAATGTTCTATTCTATTTCGAAGCAAAAAATTTAGTAAAGTTTTGTTTTGCTTAGTTTTTCATAAACAATTCCATCTGAGATGTCCGGATGTTCCAGAAATTCCGAATCAGCACATCCCCCTGTGGCGTCAAAACGGATTCCGGATGGAACTGGAGTCCATATACAGGATAGAACTGGTGCCGCACAGCCATGATTTCCCCTTCTTCTGTTCTGGCCAGCACTTTGAGCGTATCCGGGATTGTCTCTGGCAAAGCCACTAAAGAATGATACCTGGCCACTGTCATTTCCTGCTCCAGTCCGGCAAACAAAGGATCCATCTCCAGTTTTACGGGGGATGTTTTGCCATGCATCAACCGGCCTGCATAGGAGACGGTGGCGCCAAAGGCCTCACAAATGGCCTGGTGCCCCAGGCAGATGCCCAGAATCGGGTATTTCTGATAGAAAGTCCGAATCACGGAAGGACAAATGCCGGCCTGATTCGGTCTGCCGGGTCCAGGAGAAAGGACAATGGCTTCCGGTTGCATCCGGTCGATATCCTCCAGGGTTACCTCGTCATTGCGTACCACACGGATATCCGGCTGTACAGTCCCCAAAAGCTGGTACACATTATAAGAAAAGCTGTCATAATTATCAATTAACAAAATCATATTGCCTCCCCCTTTGCGGCTTTTTCCAGGGCCTGCACCACTGCCCTGGCCTTCTGGATACATTCCCTGTATTCGTTTTCCGGCACGCTGTCTGCCACAATGCCGGCACCAGAACGAACAAACACCTTTCCGTTTTTGGCATAGGCCAGACGAATGGCAATGCAGACATCCATATTTCCCGTGAAATCCAGATAACCGATGGCCCCTCCGTATATCCCTCTTTTATTATGTTCCAGCTCGTTAATGATCTCACAGGCCCTCAGTTTAGGTGCCCCGGACAAAGTACCAGCTGGAAGGATGGCATCTATGGCATCCAGAGCATCCCGGTCTTCCCGGATTTTCCCCTCTACCGTGGATCCAATGTGCATCACATGGGAATATCGTTCAATTTCCATGTATTTGGTAACCTCTACCGTTCCCAGCCGGCTGATACGCCCAATGTCGTTTCGCCCCAGATCCACCAGCATATTATGTTCTGCCAGCTCTTTTTCATCGGCCAGCAGTTCTTTCTCCAGAGCCTGATCTTCCTGGGGCGTCTCTCCCCTTTTTCTGGTTCCCGCCAGGGGAAAGGTCTGTAAAAGACCGTTCTCCAGTTTGACAAGGGTTTCAGGAGAAGCCCCCGCAAATTCCACATCCTGTCCGGAAAAATAAAACATGTAGGGAGAAGGATTTGTTGTGCGTAAAATCCTGTAGGCATCCAGCAGGCTTCCCTCCATTTCCGCCTCCAACCGGTTGGACAGTACCACTTGAAAAATATCACCTTCCCGAATATATTCCTTCCCCCTTCGCACCATTTCTTCATATCCATCCTGGGAGAACAGGGCCTGAAATGCACTTTTCAGTTTAAGGGGCGGGGTATCCTCCTCCTGCCCGTTTAAGATCAACTGTTTCATCTGTTCCAGTTCCCAAATGGCCCGATCATAGCTGTGAGGAAAGTCCTCTGTGGCAGCATTGGCTACCAGAACAATCTTCTGCCTGAAATTATCAAAGGCAATGACCTTGTCAAAAAGCATCAGATCCACATCCTGAAAGGCTTCCGTATCCGGTGCTTCCAGATGCAGGCGGGGTTCGCTGTACCGAATGTAATCGTAAGAAAAATACCCGACGAAGCCACCGGTGAAGGAGGGCTGTCCCGGAATGCGGGGGCTTTTGTACTGAGCCAGAATTTCCCGAATCATTTCCCGGGGATGTTCCACTTCTCTTTGCAGGGTCATCCCCCCTTTCACCGTCAGTGTGTGCCCCTGACAGGAAAGAGCCAGCTTAGGATCATAGCCCAGAAAGGTGTATCGGCCCCAGTGCTTTACTCCCTCCACACTTTCCAGAATAAAACTATGCTTACTTACTTTCTTCAAAATGCGCAGCACGGCAATGGGCGTTTTAACATCAGACAGCATTTCCATTGAAATGGGAATGTTTTTATACTTTCCGCTCTGTACATATTTTTTGGCTTCCTCTTTTGTGGGGTACATGGCTTGCCTCCTTAATCTCCTTCTACAAAAATGCACAAAAAAAGTCCTTGACAGAATAGTTTTCTGCCAAGGACGGATGAACAGTTCATTCCGCGGTGCCACCTTGTTTCGTGCTTCCACGCTCTCTCAGGATACTAACATACCCTTTGCCACTGACGTAGGCCTCCTTTCGGATATCACGTCGCAGAATACTGGGGATTGCTCCTTTTGACTGCGCCCTCCGTGGTCCATTTAACAATTTGCACCCTGCCCGGCTCTCAGCTGCCCGGACTCTCTGTAAGGACAAGATTTGTTTTTATCTCCACTTCATCGGTTTGTTTTTTCAATTGTTATAGGCATAATACCGAAAAGTCCGGCTCTTGTCAATCATTTTTCTTAATTTTAACAAGAATCTCATTAAAGTTTTTAATTGTTCAGTTTTTGCCGTTCTTCAATGTACTTTAGGATAACCTCCACACAGCCATCATACCCAAGGCGTGCAGAATCCAGACAAATGTCGTAATGCTGGGTGGAATCCCATTGTAGTCCTGTATAATACCTGTAATATTCTTCCCGGCTTTTGTCCATTTTTCGGATTCTTTTTTCTGCTTCTTCCTCCGGGATGCTCTGCACCTCTTTAATGCGGGCAATACGGGCCGACAAATCTGCAGAGATGAACACCTTATACACATGATCCATTTCCCTAAGCAGATAGTCCCCGCAGCGCCCCACAATAACACAGGACTGCTGCTCCGCCAGTTTCATAATCAGCTCGGACTGGAACCGGAACAGATTCTCATCCGTCAGCAGGTCACTGCCCAGGGAAGGCTTTGTGAGCCTGGGCGTCATGGTCTTTACAATTTTGTACATCAGATTCTCACCCGGTTTTTCATCGGCCAGATGGAAATAACTTTCCTTTATGCCACTGTCATCGGAAACCATCTGCAGAATCTGCTTGTCATAAAAAGGAATGTGCAGTTTTGTGGCCAGCCTTCTGCCAATTTCCGCACCACCTGCCCCGTAATATCTGCCCAGGGTAATTACGCATTTGTCTTTTACCATAACACCGCCTCCTTGCTTTTTTTCACGCCCATTTTCCTAGGTCAAGTATAGCATAAAACCCGGGGCGGCGCAAAGAAAAACCACAGATTATTCTATGCTTTTTCCAGAAAAAGCATTCCCGTGCAGGCTGGCCGGATACCCTTTTTCAGATGGCTTTCTCCCCTTCCGGGCAACAAAAAAGGGGGGTGCCAACGCACGCCCCTTCTTTGTTTTTCCATTATTCCACTTCCACGCTCCAGCCTTCCGGTCCCTGGATCTTACCCAGCTGAATGCCGGTGATGGTATCATAAATTCTCTGACTTACAGGGCCGATCTTTCCGCCCCCGATCTGCATGATGTGATCTTCAAACCGTAACTCCCCTACCGGAGAGATGACGGCGGCAGTACCGGTACCAAATACTTCTTCCATGGTGCCGTTCTGAGCAGCCTCATAAATTTCATCTACAGATATACGACGTTCCTCTACAGGTACGCCCCATTCTTTGCAAAGGGTAATGACAGAATCTCTGGTCACGCCAGGCAGAATGCTTCCATTTAATTTAGGAGTGAGCACCGTGCCATTGATCTTGAAGAAGATGTTCATGGCCCCCACCTCTTCAATGTACTTCCGATCCACGCCATCCAGCCACAGCACCTGAGAATAGCCGGCCTCATGGGCCTTTTCCTGTGCCGCCATGCTGGCTGCATAATTGCCGCCCGTCTTGGCTTCACCGATGCCGCCCCGGACAGCCCGCACATAATCATCTTCAATCCAGATTTTAACAGGGTTAATGCCCTCAGCATAATAGGGACCCACAGGAGACAGGATTATGATGAATTTATAGGTATGGGAAGGGCGCACGCCCAGGAAAGGATCTGTGGAAATAATAAAAGGACGAATGTACAGAGAGGTGCCTTCCTTCTGGGGAATCCAGTCCTGGTCCACTTTTACGATGGCTTTTAGTGCCTGCAGATAATCTGCTTCATCCATCTGAGGAATGCAGAGTCTGGCATTGGTCCGATTAGTCCGTTTGATGTTCATGTCCGGTCTGAATAACAATACCCTGCCATCTGCTGCCCGATAAGCCTTCAGGCCTTCGAACATTGCCTGTCCATAATGAAAGACCATGGTTGCGGGAGACAGGCTCAGGTTCTGGTAAGGAACAACAGCAGGATCATGCCACCCCTTCTCCACAGAATACTCCATCACGAACATATGGTCCGTAAAAATGGTACCAAATACCAGCGGATCATCTGCCGCCGGTTTTTTCTTAGGGTTCTTTGTCAAATCATATCTGATATCCAACATTCCTTTTTCCTCTCTTCCACGTAAACTTTCCCTCCATTATACCCCTCTGAAAATGGCTGTCAAGTCCTTTGCCATGCCAACTGAATATGTTAACTATTTCCTCCGTTCATACCGGCAAAAGGTGTATTCCAGGTCAAAATAGGTCTGCTCTTCCCCTTCTTCCTTCAGTTCCCACTCCTCTAAAAGATCCAGATTGGGAAAATAAGTATCCGCTTCATAAGCATAATGGATTCTTGTTACATGGATCACGTCGGTATATGGCAGAAACTGCAGATAAATCTGCGCTCCTCCTACCACATAAACATCCTCCGTCGGATACCTACTTAGTATCCCCAGGGTTTCCTCCAGACTGTGCACCACCAAACCGCCCCGAACCGTATAATCCGGTCTGCTGCTTAAAATGATATTTGTCCGTCCGGAAAGGGGCAGGCCGTTGGGAAAGGTCTCCAGGGTCTTTCTGCCCAGAACCACCACTTTTCCCATGGTTTCATCCCGGAACAGTTTTCTGTCCGCCGGTATTTCCACCTGTTGCCTTCCCTTCAGGCCAATAGCCCAGTTTTCATCTGCTGCAACCAGCATCTGCATCTTGCTACTCCTTTGCTCAGGATACTACCTGATATCCTGCATCCTCTACTGCCTTTTTGATTTGCTCATCCGTTGCCTTTGCTTCTTCCGGAATATAAGCCGCTTTATCCTCCAAGCTGACCTTTACCTCCGGTCCCGCAATTTCCTGCAGCGCTTTTTCCACCCGATTCTGGCAATGGGCACACATCATGCCTTCTATTTTTACTGTTTTCATTTGAGGACTCCTTTCTTCCACCACTACCGGTGCTGTGTTTTCTGCAGAAACATCTGCCGAAATCGTCTGATTTTTTTGTAAACGTACCCGTTTTAAACGGAGGGCATTTAATACCACGCACACACTGCTAAAGCTCATGGCTGCTGCCCCGATCATAGGGGTCAGCCGCAGACCAAAGGGGGCAAAGAACACCCCTGCGGCGATGGGAATGCCAATGATATTGTAGATGAAGGCCCAGAACAGATTTTCCTTGATGTTCAGAATCACCTTCCTGCTTAAATATATCGCAGAGGGAACGTCCTGTAAATCGTTTTTCATCAGGACCACATCCCCGCTTTCGATGGCCACATCCGTCCCTGCGCCAATAGCCATGCCTACGTCGGCTCTGACCAGTGCAGGCGCATCGTTGATTCCATCCCCAACCATGGCCACCACATGGCCTTCCTTTTGAAGCGCCGCCACATGCCCTTCTTTATCCTGGGGCAGCACTTCCGCAAAGATGCCGTCCACGCCCACCTGGGCACCAATGGCCTGGGCCGTTTCTTTCCGGTCTCCGGTCATCATCATCACCCGAATGCCCATGGCCTTCAGACGGGAAATGGCCGCCCGGCTGGTTTCCTTTACAGGATCCGCCACGGCAAACATCCCCACCACCCGGGTCTCGTCCCCAAATACCAGGGGTGTTTTTCCTTCCAAAGCCCATTTTTCCAAAGTGTCTTCCACCTCTGTCGTGGAAATGCCCAGGGTTTTCATCCAGTTTTCGCTGCCGGCCACATATTTCTTTCCATTGAATACCCCGGAAATGCCTTTGCCGGGAACTGTTTCATAGGCTGTCACTTCTCCGGTTTTTGAAGGACAATAGGCGGTAATAGCTGCAGCCAGCGGATGTTCGGAACGGCTTTCCAATGCACCGGCCATTTCCAGGAAGCCTTTTTCTTCCATATAGGAAACCACATTGGTCACCACCGGCTTTCCGGCTGTTATGGTACCGGTTTTGTCCAACACCACCGTGTCCACCTTATGGGCCGTTTCCAGGGCTTCCCCGGTTTTATATAGAATACCGGAACCTGCGCCGACCCCGGTTCCCACCATAATGGCTACCGGAGTAGCCAGTCCAAGGGCACAGGGGCAGGAAATGACCAGAACGCTGATGGCCATGGACAGGGCCGTGTCAAATTCTCCGGTGGCAAGAGACCAGGCAAGGAATGTCACCAGGGCAATACCGATGACTACCGGCACAAAAATGCCGGAAACTTTGTCCGCCAGTCTGGCAATGGGCGCCTTTGTGGAGCTGGCCTCCTCTACCAGGGCAATAATCTGGGAAAAAGTGGTGTCCTGTCCTACTTTGGTCGCCCGAAACCGAATGTAGCCTGTCTGGTTCATGGTCGCTCCAATGACCGGATCACCGGGATGTTTTTCCACCGGCATGCTTTCTCCGGTAATGGCCGCCTGATCCACAGAGGTATCCCCTTCCAAAATGACCCCATCCACAGGAATCATTTGTCCGGCCCGCACCACGATTTCATCCTGAATGGCCACCTCTTCCACCGGCACTTCCACTTCCCTGCCGTCCCTGACCACCACCGCTTTCTTTGGTGACAGGTCCATCAGTTTTTCCAGTGCTTCGCTGGTGCGCCCCTTTGCTCTGGATTCCAAAAATTTCCCCAGCGTGATGAGGGCCACAATGGTGGCGGCGGATTCAAAATACAGGTGTTCATGGTAGTACTCCACCATTTCCATGTCCATATGCCCCAGACCATATCCAATAGCATATACCGCAAAGATTCCATATAGAAAGGCTGCACCGGAACCAATGGCAATGAGGCTGTCCATATTGGGTGCCCCCTGGAACAAGGTCTTAAAGCCTTTTTCATAATAGACCCGGTTCACATACAGAATGGGCATGGTCAAAAGCATCTGGGTGAACGCATAGGAAAGGGCATTTTCATGGCCCGATAAAACAGAGGGCAGGGGAAACCCCACCATATGTCCCATGGACAGGTACATAAGCACCGCCAAAAAGCCAAAAGAAATGCCCAGGCGCCAAGCCATCTCCCTGTTTTTCTTTTTATTGCGGCTCTGGATGCTTTCCCCGGTCACCACTGCTTTTTTACCGCCCTGCTCCAGGGGGGCCGCACCATATCCCGCTTTTTCCACTGCATCTATGATGTTCTGTTCCGGGATATCCGCATATTCCACCTGCATCTTATTGGTAAGCAGGTTTACCTGCACATCTTTTACCCCCGGCACCTTGCGGACACTGGCCTCTACTCTTGCAGAGCATGCAGAGCAGGTCATTCCGGTTACTTCAAATTGCGTTTTCTTTTCTTCCATCAGGTACACCTTCTTTCAGAAATTATAGGGTTTCCGCTTCAGTATAGCACCCGTTGATGTTCGTTGCAACTTACCCGGCAGAAAACCTGCTTGATTTCATAATTCTTTAATTATTTTTGTGCTGCGCTTTGTCACCATCTTAACTTTTTTCCATTATGTCATCCGTGACAACGTCACCTCTTTTTTTCCCATTTCCTTTTCCCTCTTGACAAAAGGGAAAAATAAGGGTACTATTACCCGAAAGAAGTGCTTTCGCTTTAAAGCGTTGAAGTTTAATGCAGTAAAGCGTTATGGAAATGTGAAGGAGAACAATATATGATAATCGTTATGAAAGCCAATGCAGACAGTTTTGCCATTGATCATGTGGTCCGTCTGATTCAGTCCCGGGGCCTGCAGGCCCACCTGTCCAAAGGAGATCAGGTCACCATTATCGGTGTGATCGGAGATAAAACCAAACTACTGGATGCCAATCTGGAAATTACCCCGGGTGTGGATAAAATTGTTCCGGTAACTGCCTCTTACAAGCTGGCCAGCCGCCAGTTCCACCCGGAACCTACGACTGTAAAGGTTGGAAATACGGAAATTGGCCCCGGAAATCTGACTATAATGGCAGGCCCCTGCGCCATAGAAAGCGAGGAGCAACTGATGGTTACCGCCCTGGCCGCCAAAAAGGCAGGGGCAAATTTTGTTCGGGGAGGTGCCTACAAGCCCAGAACAAGTCCCTATTCCTTCCAGGGGCTGGAAGAAGAAGGGCTGCGCTATATGGCAAGAGTTCGCAGGGAAGTGGGTGTAGAGGTCATTTGTGAGGTGACCAGTGAGCGGGCCATTGATACCGCAGCCAAATATGTGAGCATGCTCCAGATTGGCGCCAGAAATATGCAGAATTTCGAATTGCTGAAAGCGGCCGGCCGAAGTGGAATGCCCATTCTGCTGAAACGGGGTATGTCTGCAACTATTGAAGAATGGCTAAACGCTGCAGAATATGTTCTTTCCGAAGGCAACAGCCAGGTGGTTCTCTGCGAAAGAGGCATCCGTACATTTGAAACCGCTACCCGCAATACCTTGGACATCAGTGCTGTACCGGTGCTACGCCAAAAGACCCACCTGCCCGTCATTGTAGACCCCAGCCATGCCACAGGAGTTCGGGCCTATGTAGCCCCTCTGGCCATGGCAGCCGTAGCTGTAGGGGCAGATGGTCTGATGATTGAAATTCATCCGGATCCGCCCCATGCACTGTCCGATGGCCCTCAGTCCCTGACGTTTGACCAGTTCGATGCTCTGACACAGCAGCTGCGTCCCATGATTTCCCTGATGCAGCGCACATTTTAAGGAGGCAGATGTATGCTGATCGGTTTTATCGGCTTTGGCCTGATTGGCGGTTCCCTTGCCAAAGGCCTTAAACGAGCCAATCCCCACCATGAAATACTGGCATTTAGCCGTACTCCCTCCACTCTTTTGCAGGCCAGGGAGGACGGCATTGTGGATTATATTGCCCCGGATATTAATGCGTCCTTTTCGGACTGTGCATTCATCTTTCTGTGTACCCCTGTTCATTTTAATGCGGATTATCTGAGAAAGCTAAAGCCACTCCTAGGGAAGGATACCATTGTTACCGATGTGGGCAGCACCAAGGGAGAAATTCATCGGGCAGTGACTGCCCTGGATATGGAAAGTGTTTTTATCGGCGGGCACCCTATGGCCGGTTCGGAAAAAACCGGGTACTCCAGTGCCACAGATCACCTTCTGGAAAATGCATATTACGTGTTGACGCCAACCATGCATACCTCCGGACAGGCACTCGCCGCCTTAACCACTCTGGTGGACTCTGTAGGTGCCATTCCTCTGATTATGGACCCTGACCGGCATGACGAAGTGGTGGCTACCATCAGCCACCTGCCCCATCTCATTGCCGCCGAACTGGTGAACCTGGTCAAGGCCACCGATGACAGCCGTCAGTCCATGAAACAGCTGGCTGCAGGCGGCTTTAAGGATATTACCCGGATTGCCTCCTCCTCCCCTGAGATGTGGGAACAGATCTGCATGTCCAACCAGGGCCCCATTGTACAGGTGCTGGACGCCTTTATGGATGGCCTTTCCCATTTGAGAAGATCCATTGCCCAGGGAGATGGGGAGACCATTTTTCAGGCCTTTTCTTCCTCCCGGGCCTATCGAAGCACTTTTCCTGAAAAAAAAGGTGGCCCTGATCTTTTGAATCGGGAATACTGTCTGCACAGCGATATTGTGGACAAGGTGGGAACCATTGCCCATGTCACCGGCCTTCTGGCCGCCCATGGCATCAATCTGAAAAATCTGGGCATTCTTTACAACCGGGAGACGGAGCCAGGTGTCCTGCGTCTGGAATTTTACAGTCAGGAAGACCAGGAAAATGCCCACACTCTGCTCAATGATGAGGGCATTGCCACTATCCGCACCAGATAAAAAAGGCCGCTGCGCCACAGGTGATTTGCATCACCCGTTTTGCAGCGGTCCTTTTTTATTTTTGATCGCTTTTATTTCTTATTCATCCCAGTTGTGCCACACATACTGCACATCATCGTCCTCATCCAGAAGATCCAGGGTCTTGTTAATATTTTTGATGTCCTGCTCTGCAGTAAGTTCCGTCCAGGTCTGGGGAATCATGGTGATGTCCGCACTGACCATGGGCACCCCTTCTTTTTCCAGTGTCTCTCTGACATTGGAAAAATCATCCGGTTCTGTGATAATTTCGTAGCTGTCCTCTTCTTCTGAGAAGTCTTCTGCCCCGGCCTCCAGTGCCATCATCATTAGGGTGTCGCTGTCTTCTTCCCATTCCTCTTTATCAATAATAATCTGTCCTTTTTTGTCGAACATGAATGACACACAGCCAGGTGTCCCCACATTGCCGCTGCCTTTGGTAAAGGCATTGCGTACATTGGCCGCTGTCCGGTTCTTATTGTCTGTCAGTGCTTCCACAATAATGGCCACACCATTCGGGCCGTATCCTTCATAGGTGATGGTTTCATAACTGGTGCTGTTTACATCCCCGGCCGCCTTTTTGATACTGCGATCGATGGTGTCATTTGGCATGTTGTTGGCTTTGGCCTTGGCAATCACATCTCTTAGCCGACTGTTGTTGTTAGGATCTGCTCCCCCCTCTTTTACTGCAACTGCAATCTCACGACCGATTCGGGTGAAGATTTTTCCACGAACCGCATCGTTTTTTTCTTTTTTATGTTTGATATTGGCAAATTTCGAATGTCCAGACATTTTTTGCTCCTTACTATACCCTTTTTTTCACGAATGGTTTGATTTTACCAAAAAAAAACGTGGATGGCAAGGGTCTTCCTTTAGTACTCATCCCGAAAATAATCCTTTTTCCCCACAATCAGTCCCTGCTGCCAGTACACCCGAGGGATTCTTTTGCCCAAATCGCAGACAAATTCATAATTAAAGGTACCTGCCAGCTTAGCCAGTTCCTCCACTGAAATACAGGCATCCCCTTCCCTGCCGATCAAAGTTACTTTATCTCCCATGCGGGCCTGGGAGATGTGGGTCACATCCACCATGAACTGATCCATACAGACTCTTCCGCAGATGGGGGCTTTTTCTCCGTGTACCAGGATGTACCCTTTGTTGGACAGATTTCTGGGGTAGCCGTCCCCGTATCCCACGGGAATGGTGGCCAGACGCACTGAATGATCAGCCACATATGTTCCACCGTAGCTGACAGCCGTACCCGGTTCAATGGTTTTAATGTAGACAATATGGCTTTTCAGCCCAAGGGCAGGCTCCAGAGGCACCCGTTCCTGCTCAACCTGATCGCTTGGATAAAGGCCATAAAGAGAAATGCCCATACGAACCATGTCCCTGTGGTACTCCGGCAGATCAATGATGCCTGCACTGTTGTCACAGTGCACCAGAGAAAAATGAATGCCCTCTTCCTCCAATTGATGAATCATTTCACTAAACCGCTCATACTGATATTCCGTATAGTGCTTGTCCTTCTCATCTGCCTTGGAAAAGTGAGTAAAACAGCCCTCCAGTTTCAGCCCTTTTACCCGGTATAAATGTTTGATGGCCTTTATACTTTCATCCGTACAGGAAAACCCGATGCGGCTCATCCCTGTGTCCAGTTTGATATGCACCGGAAGGGAAGCCTTTTCCCCAGTTTTCATACGATATCTTTCCACTGCCTCTCCGGCCAGCCTCCCCATTTCTTCCGTATAGATGGTGGGGCGAATCTGATAATGGACAAATTCCTCATAGCAGGTCTCGTGTGAATAGCCCAGTACCAAAACAGGCTTTTCAATGCCGTTTTCCCTTAGGTTTGTGGCCTCCTGTGCGGTGGCCACCCCATATCCCCATACCATAGAGTCTATAGCCCTTGCAATGGGGACGGCCCCATGCCCATACCCGTCTGCTTTAATGATCCCCATCAGCCTGGGATCCGGTCCCACGTTTTTGCGCATTCTTTCCACATTTCTGCTAATGGCATCCAGATTGATATTAGCCCACACCCTATAGTAATCTTTCATTTCTGACTTTCCCCCTTATCTTTCTGCGGCGCGCATCACTTTCCCCAGACCATCCAGAATATCTCTAGCCATAGCCGGTGCCTCTCCTGTGGTTTTGGCCGCCTCTTCTCCTGCCATGCCATGAATATAGACCCCCAGTGTAGCTGCACTGGCAGGAGGAAGTCCCAGAACGGTCAGCGCCCCAATGATGCCTGTAAGAATATCTCCGCTACCGCCTGTGGCCAGCGCCGTGGTACCCTTTAATCCAATATAAATTCCTTCTTCTTCTGTTCCGTCGGGCAGGGTGAATCTGGTATGCGGTATCAGCGTGTGGGTATTTTTTCCAACCAACACTCCAGGGAACTCTCCGGCTGCTTTCAGTACATATTTCTCAAAATGAAAATGAATTTCTTCTTTTTTTACACCCAGCATGCGCGACAGCTCTCCAGCATGCGGCGTGTAGATCAATGGTGCCGGATACGTCTGCATTGCTTTCTGCATGGCCTTGTCTTCGCTTAGCAAGGTTAGGGCATCCCCATCCAGCAACAGTGGTCTGGGCATCTTTTTCAGGGTATTCCACAATTGGTAAAAGAATATCCGGCTTTCTTCCTTTAATCCAAGTCCCGGCCCCAGAATCACCAGTGACGCCTTTTCCAGACAGGCTTTTGCGGCCCCCTCCTCTGAGAAGGATTCCCAGGTATGTACAATGGCTTCTGGTAAAAGGGTCTGAACCACCGGCCTGCTGCCCTCTTCCACCACCAGATCCACCAGCCCCACGCCTGTGCGATACGCTCCCATTCCTGCAAAACAGGGGGCACCTGCCATTCCCAGTGAACCTCCCGCCACCAAAATGCGGCCGTATGAGTACTTATGGGATTGGGGCTGACGGCGAGGATAGGCCTCCAGATCCTCCCAGGTATGGCTCCAATATGTGGGGTTCACCTGAGCCGCTAATTTTGCAGGGTATCCGATGGAAACGGTATGAATCCTTCCGCAGGCATTTCTAGTCAGAGGATCATACAAACATCTTTTGCCATATCCAAAAGTAATCGTATGTGTGGCCGGGAAGAAAGGTTCCCCTGCCGTGTAGCCGTCCCGTATACCGGAAGGGACATCGATGGCCAGCTTCACCTTTGCAGGAGATGCGCTGACCTGCCCCAGAACACCGGTCAGATAAGGCTTAACAGGGCCTTTTAACCCAATTCCGCACAGCCCATCTACTAAAAGGAGATTCCCCTTCATTTCTTTTTTCAGCAGGTCTTCGCCTTGCGCTGTCTCCAGCATTTCCCCGGAAAAGTACAGGACCATGCTGTCTCGAAAGCCTCTGGTCTCCATAAGCCTGCGCATCTGCACCTGCCACTCTGCGGAGCAATGGGCGTTGTCTCCTATCAAGAGAAGCCTGACTTCCACTTTCTCCTCTAACAGGCAGCGAGCTGCCACCAGCCCATCCGCCCCGTTATTTCCCATGCCGCAAAGAAACAGCACCTTTTCTTCCTTTCGAAGCGACAGGATTTCCCGGGCGACTTTGTGACCTGCTTCCTCCATCAGATTCAGTGAAGTCTTCAGCTTTCCCTGAATAATGGCCTGATCCAGCTGTTTTGCCTGAGTGTTCGTCAGGATAATACGCATGTTATTCTCCCTCCACTACCACAAAAGCCACCGCATAATTGGCCTCGTGGGATATGCTCACCTGCAGGTTTCTTCCCCCCATTCGGGAAAAAACTTCTGCAGCTCCCTCATGAAGTTTTACCATGGGTTTTCCTTCTTTGTTGCGCAGCACTTCAATGTCTCTGGGAAAAAAAAGATGAAATCCAGTGCCAAGAGCCTTGGCCACTGCTTCCTTCACGGCAAAATTGCCTGCAAGAGAAGCTGCGCTCCCCTTGCAGGCAAGAATCTCTTTTTCCGTATAATACCGTGTAAGAAAACGTTCCCTTTCTGCTGCTGACCGTATGCGGCGTATATCAATAATATCTGTGCCTACACCCAGTATCATAGGGTCTCTTACTCCTTTTCCTTTTCCTTGTTCTGATTCTGGTAACGATAACTTAATCGCATCAGGCTCTCAGAGAGATGGACATTCTCCACGACCACACCCTTCGGTACTTTTAAATCTGTGTGGGCAAAATTCCATATGGCCTTAATGCCATTGTCTATCAGTACCTGTGCCATTTGCTCCGCCTGGAGGCTGGGAATTGTCAATGCTGCCATGTGGGTGTCATGGGTGTGCAGGTAGGAAACCAAATCGCTGGTATCATAGACCGGTATGCCCCTCACATTGGTGCCGATTTTTTCCGGACTGATATCAAACATGGCTTTTATGGAAAAGCCCCTGCGTTCGAAATTGGTGTAATTGGCAATGGCCTGACCCAAATGTCCGGCGCCTACCACAATCATATTGTGTTGTTCGTTCAATCCCAGAATCTTTCCGATTTCTGCATAGAGATACTGCACATTATAGCCATATCCCTGCTGCCCAAATCCGCCGAAATTATTTAAATCCTGCCGGATCTGGGAGGCAGTGACATTCATCCGTTCACTGAGTTCGTTGGAGGAGATCCGCTCCATCCCCATTGCCTTGATTTCTCCCAAATAGCGGTAATAACGGGGCAGGCGTTGAATGACTGCTTTTGATATTGATTTCTGCTCCATGTTAGCCGACCTCTCCTTCATCTTATTTCCCCGATAAATCTACTCATTATTATAGTGTTTTGCCAAAATATTGTCAATCTATTCTACAGGGATTCCTGAAATATCTTGTTCCTTCTAGACTTTTTGCGATGGGTACAGTATAACTATAAGGAAATCAAAAAAGGAGTATCTATATGATTTTAGCCTGTCATCACATTCAGAAAGCCTTCCTGGACCAGACAGTCCTGAAGGATGCCACTTTCCATATAGAAGAACACGAAAAGGTTGCCCTGGTAGGTAGCAATGGGGCCGGAAAAACCACTCTGCTGCGTATTATTCTGGGAGAAATGGTCCCGGATGACGGTCTTGTGACCCTTTCCAAAGGCAGCACCATCGGCTACCTTGCCCAGCATCAGGAGCTGGCGGAGCAAGCCTCCATTAAAGAAGTGCTCCTGCAGGTAAAAGCCCATTTGTTTGCCCTGGAACAGGATATGCGAACGCTGGAAAAAGGAATGAAAACCTTGTCCGGTGATGCATTGGAGGAAGCCTATCAAAAATACCATCGTCTCACCACCACCTTTGAACAGGAAAACGGCTATGCCTTTGAAAGCGAAGTTACGGGTATCCTGAAAGGTCTGGGCTTTTTACCTGAGGAATTTGACAAACCCCTCTCCACACTTTCAGGCGGCCAGAAAACCAGAGTTGCCCTAGGAAGACTGCTTTTGACCCAGCCGGACATACTTCTCCTGGATGAGCCCACCAACCATCTGGATATGGACAGCATTCGATGGCTGGAAACGTATCTTTCAAATTATAAAGGTGCCGTCCTTCTGGTATCTCATGATCGCTATTTTATGGACCGGATTGTCTCCAAAGTACTGGACCTGGATCAGGGAATTCTGACTGTATATCCCGGAAATTACTCTTCCTATAGCATTTTGAAAAAGGAGCGAATGGATGCCCTGATTCACCAATATATGAATCAGCAAAAAGAAATTCGCCGCCAGGAAGAGGTCATCGAAAAGCTCCGCTCCTTTAACAGGGAAAAATCCATTAAGCGGGCAGAAAGCCGGGAAAAGCTGCTGGAAAAGACAGAGCGCCTGGAAAAACCCACGGGGGAAACTGAGGGCATGCGCTTTCAACTAAATCCCCCTGTTACCAGCGGAAACGATGTACTGCATGCTGCCCATTTAAAAAAAGCCTTTGGGAATCAGCTTCTTTTTTCCGATTTGTCCCTGGAGATCCGCCGTGGAGAACGGGTGGCCTTAATTGGCGCCAACGGTACCGGCAAGACCACCCTGCTGAAGATCATTCAGGGCCTGCTTTCCCCGGATGGAGGAGAGGTTCGACTTGGTGCCCGGGTGGAGACTGCCTATTACGATCAGGAACACCAGGTACTCCATCCAGAGAAAACCCTTTTTGAAGAATTGTCCGATGCCTACCCCCATATGACCAATACGGAAATCCGAAATGTCCTGGCTGCCTTTTTATTTACGGGAGAAGATGTATACAAAACCATTGCCTCCCTAAGCGGCGGAGAACGAGGAAGAGTTTCCCTGGCCAAGCTAATGCTTTCCAACGCCAATTTCCTGATTTTTGATGAGCCCACCAACCATCTGGATATCCTTTCCAAGGAAATTCTGGAACAGGCCCTCTGCCGTTACACGGGCACTCTGCTCTTTGTTTCTCATGACCGTTATTTTATTAACCAGACAGCCACCCGGATCCTGGACCTGACTCATGGCCAGCTAATTTCCTATATTGGTAATTATGATTACTATCTGGAGAAAAAAGATCTGCTGACTGCGCAGCTTCTCCCTGAAAATGAGGATGCCGATAAAGAGGCGGTGCCTTCTGCCTCTGCCACAGACTGGGCTGCTCAGAAAGAAGCCCAGTCCAGAGAGAGAAAAAGGCAAAGAGATATGGCACGCTGCGAGAAAGAAATTGAAGCACTGGAAACCAGGGATGGAGAAATTGATCTTCTGCTTACTCAGGAGGACATTTATACGGATGTTGCCCGGCTGCTTCCCCTGCAAAAAGAAAAAGAGGCCATTGCCCACCAGCTGGAACAGCTGTACGAACAATGGACCTCTCTGTCAGAAGAGAGCTGAATATGGAATTCAACTGCCTTCCTCCGGCCGGAGGGCTTCATACACCCAGAGGGCGATCAGTATGCCCAGGACTGCACCTGCCAGTACGTCCGAAGGAAAATGCACCTGCAAATACATTCTGGAAAAGGCAATAAAGCCAGCCAGAATGTAAGCAGCACTCCCCCAGATCCGATTATACTGGAAAATGGCAGTAGCCGCCTCAAAGGAGGACAGTGTGTGCCCTGATGGAAAGGACCAGTCCTGGGGCGTACGGATCAGAAGATCCACTGCATCATCCAGCATAAAAGGCCTGGGGCGCATGAATACATTTTTTAACAGCCCATTCCCCAGAATCAGTCCGGTTAATAAAGAGACCAGCAACGTCATGGCGGTGTAGCGGGTCTTTTTTTTAATGGTCAGCAAAATACCGATAGCAATCCAGATAACACCACCATTGCCAAGTCTGGTCACAAACAGCATGACTGCATCCCACTTCCTGCTACGGATGCGCTGCAGCAGGGTGAGCAAATCTTTTTCCATGTGGATCAGGGTTCTCATTGCCTTTGATCTTGCCATGGCTCCCTCTCTTCTACGCCTCCCTTAGGAAAGTCTGATAGCATCGGTAGGATTCGTACAAATCCACCTTGCTAATGATTTCCCATGGTGCGTGCATATTCAGTACGGCAACGCCGCTGTCAATGACATTCATGCCGTAATTTCCCATAATATAAGCAATGGTTCCGCCACCGCCCACATCTACTTTTCCCAGCTCAGCTGTCTGGAAAGCCACGCCGTCCTGATCCAGCATCTGGCGAATCCTGGCGAAGAATTCAGGATTGGCATCATTTGACCCGGATTTTCCCCTGGCCCCGGTAAATTTATTAAATACAACACCTTTTCCCAGATAGGCAGCATTGTTCTTCTCGTAGGCCGCTGCGTAAATGGGGTCAAAAGCAGCACTCACATCCGAAGAGAGCATAAAGGAATTCATAAAAGCCCTGCGTACTGCCAGATCTGTATATTGTCCCAGGCAGCCTACCAGTTCTGCCACTGCATTTTCAAAAAATCTGGAGTGCATGCCGGTGGCACCTACGCTGCCAATTTCTTCTTTGTCTACAAGGAGGCATACCCCGGTCCGCTTCAAATCGGACACCGCAAGAATGGCTTCCAGAGAAGGATAGGCACACACTCTGTCATCATGACCGTATCCCATGATCATGCTTCGGTCCAGACCAAACTCCCTGGCCTGTCCCGCAGGTACCACTTCCAGCTCTGCAGAAAGGAAATCTTCCTCTTCCACACCATACTGCTCCTGCAAAATGGCAAGGATATTGGCTTTTACACCGGTCTTTTCCTTGCTTTTTTCCTCTTCTTTTCCTCCAAGGGGTCTGCTGCCCAGAAGCAGGTTTAAATCCTCTCCCTCAATGACCAGACTGGCTTTTTTATCCATCTGGCTATAAGCCAGGTGAGGAAGCAGATCCGTGATGCCAAATACCGGATCCGTATCTTTTTCACCAATGACCACCGGCACCTTTGTACCGTCTTTTTTTACAATCACCCCATGCAGAGCCAGGGGAATGGTCACCCACTGATATTTTTTTATTCCTCCATAATAATGGGTATCCAGATAAGCCAGATCCGCCTCTTCATACAGCGGGTTCTGCTTAATATCCAGTCTGGGAGAATCAATATGTGCCCCCAGGATGTTCATGCCCTTTTCCAGCGGCTCTGTTCCCACCTGAAACAATGCCACCGCCTTGTCCATGTGATTGACATACACCCTGTCCCCGGGTTTTAGGATTTCTTTCTGTTCCACAACTTCCTGCAGATCCCTGTAGCCTTCTTCCTTCGCTCTGTTTAGGGCATATACCACGCACTCTCTTTCTGTTTTGCAGGCAGAAAGGAACTGGCGGTAAGCTTCTGCAAAAGCGTCGCTTTGTTCTATTTGTGAGGCTTCATATGTATTCCATACATTTTTACGTTCCATAGATGTTAA
>CAYRQT010000011.1:29755-34285 GCA_964426655.1 uncultured Cuneatibacter sp.
GCTTTGCCCTGCGTCTGTCATTCTGCAATTACACGGATAGGCCGCTGCCGTGGCCCGCTGCCTGCCGCGGGTTTTCCATTGGTAGTTTAGCATGGGCTCGGCCCCTATGTCAATGGACTGCCGTATCGACCCCTCCAGAAATCTCATTCTGCTGCAGAATGAATTTCTTTATTTCGGATGCGTTTGCATATTTGCGCACCCCATCTTCATTTACTACCACCAGTGTGGGGGCCATCCGAATGCCATATGTCTCTACCAGTTCTTCATTCTCTTCTGCATCCACCTGGGTATAGGCAATTCCTTCCAGGGCTGCCTTTGCAATCTTGCAATTAGGGCAGGTTTTTGTGGTAAACAGGTAATACCCTTCCTGGGATGCTTCCGATTCGGCAGCTGGCCGGGCCTGCTCCGGCTTACGGATTTTTTCATGTTTTAAAAGAGCACTGGAGTCATACTGCACATCATACACCCGACGGGCCTTAAATTCTGCAGTCTTGCCCTCATTCCAGTTCTGCACCGGTCTGTAATATCCGGTAATCCGGCTGTATACCTCTGTTTTTTCTCCGCAATAGGGACAGCTGTACTGTTCTCCCGTCAGATACCCATGGTGGGCACAGATGGAGTATGTAGGGGACAGCGTGTAATAGGGCAACTCGTAATTTTCCGCAATGGTCCTGACCAGTTTGGCCGCCCCGTGCCAGTCAGGCAGTTTTTCTCCCAGGAAGGCATGGAAGACCGTACCGGACGTGTACAGTGTCTGCAGATTATCCTGAATATCCAGGGCCTCGAAAATATCTGCAGTATAGCTGACCGGCAGATGGGAACTATTGGTGTAATAGGGGGCACCCTGAGCATCTCCTGCAGTGATGATATTGGGGTATCTCTTTTCATCGTGCTTTGCCAGACGATAAGCAGTGGATTCTGCAGGGGTCGCCTCCAGATTGTACAGATCCCCATATTCCTCCTGATAATCTGAAAGTCTGCTGCGCATATGCTGCAACACTTCCCTGGTAAAGGTCTGCGTCTCCGGATGGGTCAAATCTGCCTGTAACCAGCGGGCATTTAAACCTGCTTCATTCATACCCACCAGACCGATGGTGGAAAAATGGTTATTAAACGTGCCAAGGTACCGCTTGGTGTAAGGATAAAGACCTTCGTTCAGCAATTTGGTGATTACCTGCCGCTTAATTTTAAGGGAACGGGCGGAGATGTCCATCATATGATCCAGGCGCTCATAGAACTCTGCAGGATCCTTAGACAAATAGGCAATGCGGGGCATATTGATAGTGACCACGCCCACGGAACCGGTGCTCTCCCCTGACCCGAAGAAGCCACCTGTTTTTCTGCGCAGCTCCCGCAGATCCAGGCGCAACCGACAGCACATACTGCGCACATCGGAGGGCTCCATATCGCTGTTGATATAATTGGAAAAATAAGGGGTACCATACTTAGCCGTCATTTCAAACAAAAGGCGGTTGTTTTCCGTATCAGACCAGTCAAAATCCTTTGTGATGGAGTAGGTGGGAATGGGATACTGGAATCCTCTGCCATTTGCGTCTCCTTCAATCATGGTCTCAATGAAGGCTTTATTGATCATATCCATTTCAGCCTTGCAATCCCCATAGGTAAAGGACATTTCTTCTCCACCTACAATGGCCGGAAGAGCTGCCAAATCATTGGGCACAGTCCAGTCCAGGGTAATATTGGAAAAAGGCGCCTGCGTTCCCCAACGGCTGGGGGTGTTCACGCCATATATAAAGGATTCGATGGACTTCTTAACTTCGCTATAGGAAAGCCGGTCCGCTTTGACAAAAGGGGCCAGGTAGGTATCAAAAGAGGAAAACGCCTGGGCTCCTGCCCACTCGTTCTGCATGATGCCCAGAAAATTGACCATCTGATTGCAGAGCACGGACAGGTGCTTCGCCGGTGCAGAGGTGATTTTTCCAGGGATACCGCCAAGGCCTTCTTTGATCAGCTGCTTTAAAGACCATCCCGCACAGTATCCGGTAAGCATGGAAAGGTCGTGGATATGCAGATCTGCATTCCGATGGGCCTGGGCAATTTCCTCATCATAAATTTCTGACAGCCAGTAGTTCGCTGTGATGGCACCGGAATTGCTTAAAATCAGTCCACCTACAGAATAGGTAACGGTAGAGTTTTCCTTTACACGCCAGTCCTCCACCTTCACATAACTGTTTACCACATCCTTGTAGTCCAGGATAGTGGACTTCATGTTCCGGACTTTCTCCCGCTGTTTCCGGTAAAGGATGTATGCCTTAGCCACATCTGTGTAGCCGGTCTGCTCCAGCACCTGCTCCACGCTGTCCTGTACCTGTTCAACCGTTATTTTATCATCCTGTATTTTTTTCTGAAAGTCTGCAGTTACCCGCAAGGCCAGCAGTTCCAGAATGTCGTCATTGACACTTTTTTGAGTAGCCTTAAATGCTTTCTGCATGGCACCGGATATTTTACTAAGCTCAAAACGGGCAGCCTCCCCATCCCGCTTAATCACTGTTATTGCCATCCAAAACTCCTTCCCGGACGCCCATTCGGCATCCCTCCGTATTTCTTCCCATTCACGTAACGTCAGTATAGCATTGTACAGTTGAGAAGTCAACCAAAAAACACAATATATAGTGTCTGTTTTTTGTACAGAACGCCATATATTGTGTTCAACTTTTAACAATTTGAAATGCCCTCTTGCACGTCAGGTTTTCTTGCCCAAAGCCTGTTTGATCTGTCCTTCCATTTGCCGGGGCACATAGGCTCTGATACGGATGCCCTGCTCCTGGTATTCCTCGTCCAGCAGTTCTCCATACTTGCGAATGACCTGGATTTTCCCAGCCTGCGCATAAGGAATGATTTCCTCCAGGTACACCTTCTGACGCCGGATGATTTCTTCCAGCAGGCCTTTTAATTCCTGAAGTCCTGCTCCGGTCACAGCGGATACGGAAAGAGACTGGTCTGCCATGCCGTCCCGCATCATCTGCACCTGCTCCAGCTGATCCTGCTTGTTAAAGAGGGTCACATATATTTTATCCTCCACACCCAGCTCTCTAAGGGTATCATACACGGTATGCATCTGCAGAGGGTACTGGGGGTTGGCACTGTCCACCACATGTAAAATGATATCCGCATATTTTGCTTCTTCCAGCGTGCTTTTAAATGCTTCAATAAGATTATGGGGCAGTTTACGGATGAAGCCCACTGTATCTGTCAACAGGATGCGCTGGCCGGAGGGGAGGGTCAGCAATCTTGTGGTGGTGTCCAGAGTGGCAAAGAGTTTGTCCTCACTGAGCACCCCCGCATTGGTGAGGGCATTGAGCAGAGTGGATTTCCCCGCATTGGTATACCCCACAATGGCTGCCTCCATCACCTGCTCTTCCCCTCTTTTTTTTCGTTGCACGGTGCGGTTTTGTTCTACCTGTCTAAGCTCCTCCTTCAGCTGACTGATCCGTTCCCGAATCAGACGTCTGTCCATTTCCAGCTTTTTCTCACCGGGTCCCCGGGTACCTATTCCACCACCAAGGCGGGACAGGGAGTCCCGGATCCCCACCAGCCTGGAGGATTGGTATTTTAACTGTGCCAGTTCCACCTGAATTTTCCCTTCGCCAGTCACCGCCCGGGAAGCAAAAATATCCAGAATGACCATGGTCCTGTCCATTACCTTGATTTTTAATGCAGCACTCATATTTTTCCACTGAGCAGGAGACAGTTCATCGTCACACACCACGCCGGTAGCCTGCAAAGTATCTGCCATTAATGCCAGCTCTTCCAGTTTCCCGGTACCAAGATATGTGCCCGGATGTACCCGTTCCCGTTTCTGGATTAGGGTTCCTGCCACTTCCCCACCGGCAGTTTTCACCAACTGGGCCAGTTCCTGCAGGGATTCCTCTGTATCGTCTTCTTCTCTTGTCTGTATACCCACAAGGATCAACCGTTCCTGTATCTCCTTATTTTCCCATAATTCTGCCATAAAACCTCCTTACAGGGGCGGTATCTCTCACGGGCAGAAATACCATTTAGCCGGTGCTGTTCTGATAGGCCTGCAGATCTGCAAGGGTTTGCCGCAGGGAAGTGTCAGAAGGATAGGCAAGATTTCCTTCGGCCGCAGTTTCCAGTGCTTTTTCGTACTCTCCCTGCTGAATATAGATCTGCGCTATGTTATAGTATAACACAGGATTGGTTCTGTCGTCTCCCAAATTCTCTAAACACTGCTGAAAAGTTTCCAAAGCATAGGTCATTTCCCCCTGCGCCGCATAAACATAGCCCAGGCGCAACATCACATTGGGATCCTGGGCCAGCTTAAGATGATCACTGTAGAAAGATAGGGCCAGGTCATATTCCCCCATTTTTTCATAACACATACCGGTCAGCACAATGGCTTCCGGCACCTGATTGTTCAGGGGCTGATTCAATGCCACAATGGCATTTTCATATTCTCCCAGATTCAGATACACTTTCCCCCTGTACAGGGCATCTGTATCGGTACTGCCGGTAATGGTCAGTGCCTGCTGCAGATAGGCTTTCCCC
>CAYRQT010000011.1:34295-49264 GCA_964426655.1 uncultured Cuneatibacter sp.
TGGTCTGCTTCTCCATATTCCTCAAAAATCTGGTAAATATCTATGTAGCGTTGATAATTTCCCGCATCCCTATTGACCGCTTTTTGAAACTGGGCGTCTGCCTCTGCTGTATTCCCCATTGCCAGGTATGCCTTCCCTTTTTCCATGTACTGTTCACTCACATGGTACTGCAGCTCCAGCAAAACATCACATCCCTCCAAAACCGCTTCGTACTCGCCAAGGCCCATATAGGCTTCGTTCCGGTAGGAAACCAGATCATAATCCATCGTCCCCACCAGTACACTCGTATTTTCCAGTGCAGTATTGAAATACTGCACTGCTTCCTCATAATTTCCCTGAGAAAGCGCCACAAGCCCCTGGCCCCTATAGGCCTCCGCAGTGCTGCCCCCCAGAGACAGGCTGTGGGCAAAAGCATTTTCCGCCCCATCATAGTCCATCTGCTGCCATTTTGCCATGCCAAGCAACACATAGGCTTTACTGCTTTCATTGCCTTGTGCAATATCTGCCTGAACAGTGCTTAAAGCCAGCTCATATGAGCCGGCTTCATAAGCTTCCATTGCGGATGTATAGGCACCGGTGCTACCGCATCCGGTCAGGGACAGGGTAGCCGCCAAGGCACACAGCAGAATTCCCTGCACTGCAGTTTTCTGTCGTTTCTTTTGTATCATGGTCTTCCCCTTCAGCTATCCTTCGTATTTTAATACAACAGTTCCGGTTTCCAGCGTCTTTGGCACATCAATGACCCGCTGATTGGCACTGCCTTTCCATTTCAGGTCTTTATCCAGCAGTTCCAGCTGGAATTCTCCGTCCACCAGCACATCCAGGTACGGGACAAGCGGCAGGTGGTGAATCTCCTCCCAGTCAAAGCCGGTATACAGCCAGATGGTCTTCTCCGGGAATTTTTCACGAATTTCCCGAATCAGACTGTACACTGCCATTCGGTTTCCTGCATAGAGGGGATCCCCGCCACTGAACGTCACCCCGGAAACATAGTCTTTTTCCAATTCAGCAAAAAGCTCTGCTTTTGCTCCTTTGTCAAAAGGAATGCCCCCGTTGGGATCCCATGTCTGGGGATTATGACATCCCGGACATCCGTGGGAACATCCGGACACCCACAGGACGACCCGCAAACCATCGCCGTTCAACATGTCGTCCTTGGTTATGTTATGATAACGCATTCTTACATACTCTTCCTCTCTGCAATCTCTGCCATTTTTGCCTCATTCAGGCGCGTATCCCCTTTGACCCGGGAGTAGGACAGATACCCGTTCATTCTGTCAATTTTTGTGAGGTTTCTACTGCCGCATTTGGGGCAAACATCCATTTCCAGTTCCTGGTGTCCGCAGTCGTCACAGTAGGCAAGGGACAGATTGACCCCCTCATACAGACCCATTTTCATAGCTCTGCGCACCAGCGTCTTAATGGCTTCGATATTGTAATTGATAGGGTACTTTACATACTGAATCTTACCGCCGTTGGACAGTTCCCAGAACCGGTACTCCAGATCCTGCTTCTGAATGGGGGTGATTTCCTCTGTCACATGGCAGTGGAACCCATTGCTGACGTACTCTCTATCCGAAACATTTTCCACAATGCCAAATTTCTTTCTGAACTGTTTTACCTGGAGGCCGCAAAGATTCTCTGCAGGCGTGGCATAAATGGCATACAGGTGATGGTCTTCTTCTTTAAATTCACTGACTTTCTGGTTGATGTATTCCAAGGTCTCAATGGCAAATTCGCCGTCTTCCACAAGACTGTTCTGGTTATGAAGGCGCTGCAGCTCATTCAAGGCGGTGATGCCAAAAGAAGCGGTAGCTGTCTTTAACAATGGTTTGATTTTATCATGCAGCCCCAGGTGCCCCCCGTAAAAGCCTCCTTCACAGTAGGCCAGGGGATTTGTGGATGCTTTCATTTCTCCCAGGTAGGCATACGTACGGATGTGGAGCTGACGAATCAGATTCAGGTAGTAGTCCAGCACCTCAAAAAACGGTCTGCTCTCCTGCTTTGCCCGGGCATAAATCATGGGCAGATGGAGACTGACCACGCCAATATTGAAACGTCCCACGAACACAGGCCGGTCATTGTCATTGGCGGGATACATGCCCCCCTCTCTATACCAGGGAGAGAGGAATGCACGACAACCCATAGGGGAAATAATCTCTCCGTAATTTTTGTACATGCTGGCAATATATCCTTTTCCGGTAAGGGAAAGCCAGTCCGGATACATGGTCCTGGAACTGCACTGAATGCCCGCTTCAAAAACATCTTCCAGGGGACAACCCGGTCCGTGCAGATTCTCATCATAGAGGAACACAATTTTGGGAAAGAGCACCGGCTTTTTTGCGCCCTTTTTCCCCTGGCCGATGCGGCGTACATCCAGCATCTTGATGGTGCCCATTTTGGCAAAACGGCCAGTGCCTGTGCCTGCGGTCACCGTAATGAAGGGATAATCCCCTCTGGAGGAAGCTACGGTATTAAACTTGTATTCCCATCCCTGAAAGCCCTGCTCAAATTCTCTTTCCACATCCTTCAGGGCCTCCGCCTCAGCTTTTTCTGCCGGAACTCCCATGGCCGTATATTTTTCAATGTAGTGGATATAGGACTTCTCTGCAAAAGGTTCCAGGATCAGATCCACGCTGGGCACTGTGAAGCCGCCGTACTGCTGACTGGCTGCGCTCAGCACAATATCTCCAATCACATCAAAGGCCACATCCAGGGATTTGGGCTCATTATACCACAGATTACCCATTTCAAAACCGCCGGTAAGCACTTCTTTCACATCGAAGAGGCAACAATTCATGGTATCCCGTCTGGCGGACATGTCATGAATGTAAATGTATCCGTCCCTAGCCGCCTGTAATTCTTCCGTGGTCAGAAAAAACTTCTGGTACAGGGACTTGTTCAGCTCATTAAAAATAAGGCTGCGCTTGGTGGACACCAGGGCACTGTCGGTATTGCTGTTCTCCTTGTCCCCAATATACATGATGGACTGGCTCTTTTTATAGACATCGTCCAGCATCTGCACGAAATCCTGCTTGTAATTGCGGTAATCCCGATAACTTTTTGCCACAATGGGATTGACTCTCTCTAGTGCACCTTCCACCACATTATGCATCTGCGCAATGGGAATTTCCTTCACGCCCATCTGTGCCACTTTTTCCTCAACGAATTGACAGATGAACCCGATTTCCTCGTCCGTAAATTTGATGAGTGCCCGATAGGCGGATTTATTTACCGCTACCACCACCTTCTGCACATTAAACTCTTCTTTTGTTCCGTCTTTCTTGACTACCTTCACGTCTTTCAGCATGACTCTACACTCCTGTCCGCACTTGCTTTTTCATCAAAAACACCTTATATATATGGAATTTTCCGGTTTTTTTCATCTAAAAAGGTCTTCCGCTTTTCACTATATATTGTGTTTGCCCTTCTTACTCTCCACAAAATGTTGTATATCAGAATGGTTTTATTCTAGCATCAAACCCTCTGTCCGTCAAGGCAAAAGGTCGTCTTTTTTTTATTATTTTTATTGCGGGTTTATGTTTGGAGAACGGCCGGGCAGGGGTTGTGAGAAGCCAAAATGTCAAAAAAAGCTGATAAGAAAGGAAAAAACCGGATAGGCACCGGTGCCCCTCTGGGCCGGCCTATCCGATTTATCAGGAATCTGTTTTCTTTTTTTTCTTCTGACCGGTGATTTTGTTTGACCGCAGCAAAAGATGCTCTGCATCAATGCCTGCCGGACAAATCTTTGCACAGGCCAGGGATTTTCCACATCCCTCGTGAACATGGATCTGATATGCCGCCTCCATCCTCTCCAGTTCTTCCGGCGGCAGCAGATGCAAAAGTCTGGCGGCCGGCACAAATCCGGCGGCTCCAAAAAATGAAGATTCCAAAGAAAAATTAGGACATATCTCCAGGCAGCATCCGCATTGCATGCACCTGGAGGCTTCATATACCTCCAGGGAAACCTGCTCTGAAGCCTCCAGTTCTGCTTCTGCCCATACACCAAGTGCTGCCAGATGATCCCACATCGGCTGTCGGTCCACCATTAAATCTGCCACCGGGGGGAATTTCCTTAAAGGCTCCAGTTTTACCACTCCTTTTTGGGCAATATTCTCCAGAACAGCATCGCAGGCCAAGCGTGGGACACCGTTAATGCGCATGGCACAGGCACCGCATTTTTTTTGCAGACAGCCACAGTCCCAGCGAATGGGCTCCACCTTTTCCCCTTGTGTATCCAAATATCCTCCCTTGTTGACATTCCGAAGGGCCAAAGCCACTGTTTCTTTTTTTTCACTGGTTTCATATAGAATGGTCTGCACCCAGGGGGATTCCCGGGCTAAACGTCTTCGAAGAATCTGCAATTGTATTTTCATGGGTATCGCCCCCTTTTTTCCGATATTCCACCAACACCTCCTCCTGAAATATGGCAATGGTTTTCTGCGGATCCCGGGGAGAAGGCCCTGTAAAATCCGTACGAAAATGAGCCCCCAGGCTTTCTTTTCTAAGCTGTGCAGACTTTACCATGGCAAGGGTCAGCTGCAGATGCTGCCTGTCAGCCTCACTTCTTCCTTCTGTTTTCCATAAAGTATCCAGATCCCTTATTCCCTCTTCCAGGCGCTTTTCCTCCCGAAGAATTCCCATTGCATGTCCAAGAATGTGTCCGGCTTTTTCCGCCAGATCCGGAGATACCTTTGCATGGTCCTTTCCCACCGGCGGACAATGGGGAAGAGGGCAAGCCGCAAGCCGGGCCGCAGCTGTTCTGGCCGCTCTCTGCCCCCCGTACAGGGCCCCCAAGAGGGAATTCCCTCCCAGTCTGTTGGCACCATGATACTGGCAGCAGCACTCTCCTGCTGCATAAACCTGGGGAATATTGGTTTCATGCTGCACATTCACATCTATTCCCCCCATAAAATAATGTATGCCAGGGGCCACCGGAACAGGTCTTTTGGCTGGATCCAGTCCCAGATACTGCTGTATTTCTTTTCGCAAATCAGGCAGACGGTCTTTCCAGATATCTGCCGAAAGGCCCCTAAGATCCAGATAGATTTGAGCCTCTGTCTCTGCCATATTGGAAATCTGGTTTTGCATTTCCCGGGACACCACATCCCTGGGCATCAGATTCCCCATTTCCGGGTACATCTCCTCCATGAAATACCAGGGTTTTCCCCTTTTCAGACAAAAAAGACGCCCCCCTTCCCCCCGGGCTGCCTCGCTGATCAGACACCGCTTTCCCGGAATGACAATGGTCGTAGGGTGATACTGAACCATCTCCAGATTGGCAAATTGTATGCCCTGTTCAAAAACCTTTGCTGCTGCCCGCCCGCTGTTTGCCAGGCTCCCCGTGGTCATCCCAGGATAAAGGCCATTCGGGCCGCCAAAGGCCAGGATCAGACTTCCCGGCAGGTCCTGGTGTCTTCCGGAAAATATATCCCGAATGCGGATCCCTGCCCCACAGCCCCCTGTATCATCAAACAGAATCTCCTCGAAGGCATGATGGCAGAACCGCTTCACCATCCCTGTCTCCTCCTGTCTTCTACAGGCATCCAGAAGTGCACTCATCAGCATTTTGCCTGTGCTGGAGTAGGCGAAGGCCGTTCGCTTTTTCTTTTGTCCTCCAAAATTGCGCAGCAGAATTTTACCGTTTTTTCTGGCAAAGGGCACTCCCAGACCGGCCAGCCAGTAAATAATGGCCGGCGCCTTTTCCGTAAGCCCTTTTACCGCTTCCGGATCTGCCAGATTTCCCCCTGCCCGCAGAGTATCTGCCATGTGTTCCAAGGGGGAATCTCCCTCCCCCATGGTATCCAGTGCCCCGTTTATACCCCCTTCGGCCATAACGGACTGCGCTCTTTCCGAGGGCTGCAGGGATATGAGCCGACAGGGCACCCCCAGCCCGGCCAGCTCTAAAGCTGCTCCAAGACCGGCCAGGCCCGCTCCCACGATGTTGACCATTTTTTCCTCCATGCCCTTCACCTCCAGAATACATTCCAGCGCAGGTAATACAGCAGAAATGCCGCACCGCAAAACAGCAATAACAGAGACAGAAGAAACAGCAGATCCCGCATATACCTATGCCCCTTTTCAGCTCCCAGTCCGATCAGAAGGGGGCGGATGTTGGTAAGCAGATGGATCCCCAGCGTGAGCACGAGCAGCAAACTTCCCACTAGCTGTAGCAGTCCGAACCTGTGCAGCCGATATACCTCTTCCTCTGTGCCGGTCATGACCAGTACATGAAAAACGATAAAGAAGAGCATGGCAAAGCCGCTGAGCCGACGGGTCCAGAACATCCGGTTGCCATAGACATAAAAAGCGCCTCCCTGTTTTTCTGTCCGGATAGTCTTAACAGTCAGGCAAATCCCCAGAAAAACATGGAGGCACAATACTGCTCCTAGACATCCAGCCAGTATTTTCAGACTTTTACTCCCTCCCGGCAGCACCCCGATCATCTGATAGGCACCGGCCATGGCGTGAACCAGCAGCAGGGCCACCAGCAGCAGGCTTATGATTCCATTCCATTTTCTCATGGGCTCTCCCCTTTTGTTGTCTCTTCGGCCCCTTCTCCCGTCACATACAGCCGCACCACATTTTCTCCAAAAGCGGTTTCTACATGGCAGGACTCTGCCATCTCCCGGGAAAAAATCAAAATGTCAAACAGGCCCTGATCTGCCTGGGAACACATCAGCGTGACATCTTCCCGGCGCACCTGCATCTGATTTTCCGGCAGTCTGGACTGAAAGCTTTTTGCCAGGGCCAGGGCTCCCGGATCTGCTGAAGCCACGGTGCAGGTAATATCCTCAAAAATGTAGGTGATTTCTTCACCGGAAAAAAAAGTAATCCAATCCTCCAGCTTTCCCCCGTCCGGATGCATGTCCTGGTTTATCAAAATCAGATATTCCCCGGAAGGCTGATCCAGAATAATCGTGGCTCCGGATACAGCATCTATACTTTCTCCCCGAAGCCATGCGCCCAAAACGCCTGTACAGCTCAGAGGCACAATAAAAAGGAGCAAAACTCCTGCGCCGGAAAAGACCAGGTGTTTCATCCAGCCCTTCCCTTTTATCCCCTTCATTCCTGCCCGGCCTGTTTGAGTGCATCTTCCACAGCTTCCCGGAACAGGTCATAATTCACAGTGGCCCCGGAAATGGCATCCACCGCTCCGGCACTACCGGTTTCCAGAAACTGGGCCGCATACACATCACAGGCCGCAACTGCCTTCTGGGCCTTATTGTAATAATCCCGGTTGGCAATTTCTCCCCCTTCCATGCCATAATTTTCATCCTTCAGCACCCCATCCGGCTCAAAGGTCTGGTATGTACAGGCAGTGACTTCTCCTTCTTCGATGGTGATGGTCACCACCCCATAGCCATTTCCATCCTCCGTGCCATCTTCATTGGTATACATGGCGCTTTGCCCCGTATATACTCCATCCTTATACTCTGCTGGTTTGCTGCTGCAGGCGGTAAGATTCAGGATGACAAGTGCCACAACAGCCCCTCTTCCCAATGTTTTTCTTCTCATCTCACACCTCACACCATAAATCGAATTTTCCCGGTAAAATGGAGATTTTCTGTTTGCCGGACAATTTTGCCATTCCGAAGAATGATCTGTCTCTGGGCCACCTCTCCCACTTCCGGGTCATGGGTCACCACAATCAGCGTGGTGCCGTCTTCATGTAGTTTTCGGAACAATTCTACCACGATCTCTTCATTGGCATCATCTAGATTGCCTGTGGGTTCATCGGCCAGAATAATTTCCGGATGATTGATCAATGCCCTTGCCACACACACACGCTGCTGCTCCCCCCCTGAGAGCTGACTGGGCAAATGCTTTGCCCGTTCTGCCAGCCCCACCCTGTCCAGTGCCTCCATGGCCTCTTTTTCATCCGGAATACTGTGGTAATACTGGGACAGCATCACATTTTCAAGTGCATTTAGATAATTGACCAGATAAAACTGCTGAAAAATCAGCCCTATTTTGTCCCTGCGGATTTCCGTCAGTCTTTTGGCAGGCTCTTTTGCCACATCCACTCCATCCAACAGCACCTGCCCCCTGGAGGGCTTATCCATACATCCTATAATGTTCATCATGGTGCTTTTTCCGGAGCCGGAGGGGCCCATGATGGAAATCCACTCTCCCTTTTCGATGGAGAAGCTCACATCATCCAGGGCATGCAGATTGCCATATATTTTTGATACATTATGAAATTCCAACAAACTCATCTCTACTCTCCCTTCAAAACCAGTGCCGGATCCACGGAGGTTGCATTGCGAATGGGCACCAGGCAGGCCACCCCTGTCACCAAAGTGGACACCAGGATGGTAATTGGCACAAGGATCCATCTAAACGAAATGTAACTGCTAAACACATTTACACTGACAAACTGTGCAAAGGCAAATCCCACAAAAGCCCCCAGCAAACCTCCCAGGCAGCCCAGGAGAATGCCCTCCCCTAAAAATTCCCGGATAATGTAACTGTCCGGTGCTCCAATGGCCTTCTTTAGTCCAATTTCACTGCGTCGTTCTGATACCACTGCGGTCATGGTCGTGGCCACACAGATCATGGTCAGGGCGAGAACGATTACCGTTACCAGGAGCACAAGCGCCTGAAGCTTGGAAAGCACGGTGGCTTCGGATGCGGTCACCCTTTTCACCAGTTTTGCACTGACTGCAGTGCTGTTTTCATTGATGGCATCTGCATATTTCTGCAGCTGGGCAGATGTCGCAGAAACACTGATCTCTGCAATGTCCACATGCGGAGTCAGTCCGGTGAGGGCTGCCATACTTTCCTCAGAAAGATATACATACTCCTCCTCAGAACCTCCAGTATTTAAAATCCCGGTAATCAGGTAATCTGCAGAACTGTCCAGCTGGCTCTTATCTTCCGGGGTGAAATTCACATTGACTTTTTCGCCTACTTTCAGTTCCAGACTCTCTGCCACATTCTTTCCCACCAGAATCTCATTGTCCTGGACGGGATACGCCCCTTCCACCAGCCAGAAAGGACTGGTCTTTTGGACATCGTCCATATTTACGCCTGCCGCCAGAATGGGCTGCTCATGAATGCGCACGGTGTTATACTGATAAGCCGTGGCTCCCACCAGATCCGTCTCTGCAATCAGAGAAAGGCTTTCTTCCATTTCCTCTTTTGTAAAACTATCCTCTGCAGGCGTGAGAATCATATTGGCCCCATAATTTCTAAACTGAGCCCCCATCTGCCGGGGTACATCCACATAGATGGTAATAAGGCCGGAAAGGATGGTGGCTCCAATGGCAATGGCTAACAGGGCCACCAGCATCCGTGATTTTCGCCGCAGTAAAGATGCGGTTATCATACGCATGAGCATTTTCCTTTTCTTCATTTCAAACGGACCTCCTTTTTTCTATCTCCCATGAAGCACCTCCGCCGGCTGAAGCCGCAGCAGCATCCGTATGGCCGGTATGCTCCCGGCCATGATGACAACTGCTACCAGCACTCCCACAATGGGGATTACAATGGTGCGGATAGAAATGGAAGAGCCAAAGACACTTTGTCCGATGATCTGGGCAAATCCCATACCTGCAAAGAAACCAGCCACGCCCCCTACAACGGCAGCAATCATAATTTCCGTAAGCACCAGGGCAGTAATGGAGCGATTATATGCGCCGATGGCCTTCATCAGGCCGATCTCTCCTGCCCGTTCCATTACACTGGCGGTCACCAGATTGCTGATGCCCAGGGCAGAGCCGATAAGGCTGAGTACCATAATGAGCATCATAAGAAGCTCTGTTTTGTCCAGAATGGCCCCTTCTGAATCTGCCACCTGCCGCACAGGAGAAGCCACGGAGTCGGTAATGACCTCCTGAATCTGGTAGCAGATGGAACTGGCATAGGCCGTACAGTACCATACTTCGTACTGGGCCACCGTCAGGGAAGAAGGATCTTTCGCCGCCTTTTTGGCCAGCTCATTGTCCGGTGTGGTGAGGGCGCTCACCTCAATACTGTCTATTTTTCCATCCAGATCTGCCAGTGCCTGCGCCGCCTGCAGGGGTACATAAATCTGTTCATCTTCTTCTCCGCCGGATTCGAAGATTCCCACAACGGAAAGCGTCTTTTGGGAAGCTATCCCAGTAAGCGTAATCTGATCTCCTACCTCAATTTCCTGCAGGGCAGCAAGGGTGGTGCCCACCATGGCCACATCGGTTCCCATTTCACTTTGCTCATCAATCCATTCTCCCGCTGTAATATCCCACCAGGATCGCAGACTGCTCATCCCCGCATCCAGCTGCTCCCCGGTAGGAAGATCCAGGTGATGATTGAACCAACTGCCCACCACCGTCACAGTCGTACCATCTGCCAAAACCGCTTCCGCATTGGTGAAGGGCGCATAATCCACAATATTAAAAGCCCAGAAAATGGTCTTGATATTTCCAAGCTCATCTTCCTGCAAATAGGCATTTCCTCCCTCACTCTCATCCACATTATACAAATCATTCAGCACGGAGGCCTGTTTGGGCACCACGGTAATGTTGGCCCCATAGGTTTTTAATTCCTGATTCACCTTGTCACCCACATCCATGACCACGCTGATCAGAGCGGTGGCCAGGGATGCCCCCAGCGCAATGGTGAGGGCAATCAGGAGCATTTTTTTCCACTGATGAAGTAATGTTCCCCGAATCATTTTTAAAAACATGCCATTGCCCCCTTTTAATCAAACTCTGATTCGTATTCCAGCAGCCCCTCAATGGGAACTACGATATTGCCGTTGGCTATGCTGTATGTTATGACAATGGGGTTACAGCCCCCCTTAAAGCCTATCGTATTGATATTCATGACCACATCACACAGGTTGCAGACAATCTGTCCCTCTTTTTCGTAATACCCGGTTTCTCCACAAATCTCGCAGGCATCCAGCCCCACACCAAATGCGGAAGAATTTGGCTTTTGAATGACAATAAACCGGATAACAACACCGCTGTCCGCCGTATAGCCAAAGCGATGAAGATGCCCATCGTTAACCAGTTCAAATGGTACGATTACATTGCCGTCTTCTATGACCGCCTCCTCAATGGGAGAAAGTTCTATTTTCCTATTGGCATACGCCTTAACTGCCGTCATATTGACCGCAACCAGCAAAAAGCAAAGCAGATAAACCAGGCTCCACCGTCTGTTTCTTCTCCATTTCGCCAGAATTTTCCGACGTTGCGCATGATTTTCATAGGGTTCCTGTACATGGAAACTGCGCAACAGAAGATAAACCGGCACCGCTGCCCCCATCAGAATGGTCAGGTAAACAAACCAGCTGCTAAGATTAGAGGCATATTTGGAAATGGAGAACAGTGTGTGATTGGTGGGAATGATCCGCTTGGCCAGCAGGATTCCAAAGGCAGAGGCCACCTGTTTAAACGCATTTACGAACAGGGTTGCCAGCATCAGCCCCAAAGCCACATGTTTTTTCACCCGGCAGGCTCCCTGATACATGCTAATGCCCATCAGCAACGTTAAAAGGCCGCCAAATAACAACCCCAGAACTTTTACAATGAAGGCAGTGGACATGATGGTATCTTCCGTCAAAAGGATGGTATGGGGCATTTCAAAGAAAGCAGGCAGATAATACAGCATCAGCATGGCCAGCTCTATACTCAGCAGTATGGGAGAAACCCAGGAGGCTATCTTTTTTTGCCATTTCCCCAAAAGGGTGCAGAGCAAAAAGAGAAGCAGAACGCCCAAGGTCACTGCGTAAATTCTAAGATTCCAGGTTCCAGTATTGATTTTGCTGGTGGTTGTTTTTAAATATGTCATGATCAACGCACTGAAAAGTCCAGCAAGACCTCCCAGCTTCAAAATCATTTCTCCACGACCCGGATAAGCCATGTGCACATATGCCAGGATCAGGCCCGCCATAATCATTAGCGTCGCCAGCTGCTCCGTAGATTGTACAAGATAATTCAGCACTTTTTTACACCTTCCCCGTGTGAGATCACATTAGGAAATCCTTCCCTGATGTTGTTCTGAAATGGAGAAAGCTGTGCCAGGGATTATTCTCCACAGGCACAGCGACCCCATTGTCTTATTATTTTACCACTCCTGAGGAATGTAATCCCAGCCTTCAAAAGTAAAGGTCAGATTTCCATCTCCGAAATATGTATCAAAAGATCCGCCAGGACCAGTCTCTGCGTCGGTATGGAGCAGATATCCATTTTCCTCGGGGCTGTGAATGGTAAATTCAATGGAATAGGTATCTGCATCCGGCAAGGCAATGTTGGCACCATAGTGCGGGCCGTCCGATGCACTCATTTCCATAAATGTGCCTTCTGCAGCCACCTCTCCGTCAGATCCTACGACTTTATAATCCACCGTTAAATAAGGCACCCAGTCTCCTACGCCAAAACCAAGGTCATTGGCCAGAGCAGAAATATCGGCTTCCAGATGGATATCAAAACCTTCAATGTTTTCGTTGCCGTTGGACATGGGAACAGGCTGGAAATACACTGCAGACAGATTGATAAATCCCACTTCTTCATCCTCAAAAATGGGGTATTCTGTAAATCCGGCCGCCTCTCCCGGAGCAGATGCTCCTCCTTCTTCAGTGGTATCCACCTCTTCTGAAATATCCTCTGCTGTGGTTGCTGCTTCGGTAGTCGTTTCAGCAACAGTTGTGGTTTGGGCAGTATCGTTGGATGAGCATCCGCCCAGAGCCAGAACAGCCATAGCTGTGCACAGTGAAATTGCCACTGTCTTTCTCATAATAGTTCCTCCTTTAATTAATATGATATTTTAATTCCGTCCTGCAAATGCAGATCCGGTAATTAACGAATGTTTATGTCAGCCCTCTTCCTCCTGCAATTCCAGCAAGATGGCTTTGACTTCAGCCCGTAAGGCTTCATGGCGGGCTCTTTTTTCTTCTTCCTGCTGTATAACCAGGGCCTCTTTTTTCCGGGCCTCTGCCTCCAGACGGATTTTTTTATTCCGTCGGCTTTGCAGGACAAAGAGCACAATGGAGATGGCCAATAAAATCAGCTGTGGAATCAATGTTTCCAGAATGGGATAAATTCCCAGCACATCCAGCACATCGTTGGAGGGAATCCAGGCCAGCCAGTCAGGAGAGGTCATGGTAATGATGTCCCCTTCAATCAGTTCCTTAATGCCCGCCCCCAGAAAGGAGATGGCCATCAGCGACATCAAAATACCCGTGGCTGTAAAAAACGGCTTGATGGGAATGTTCACACTGAGGAAACGAATGGCCAGATATACAGCTACCAGGCACACACAGCCCAGAATAAAGCCGGCCCATACACTGCCTGTATTGCCATTGGAAAGCATGGGCTGGTAAAACAGCACCACCTCGGCCCCTTCCCTGAACACAGCCAGGAAAGCCGTGAAGGTCAGGGCAAAGCCGCTTCCCTTTTCTGTAGACTGCTTTGTTTTTGTCTGGATATAAGTTGTCCAGGCTTCTGTCTCTGTTTTGGATAACATCCAGTTGCTAACATAAAACAGCACAACCACTGCCAGCAAAGCCGTAACGCCCTCAATCACTTCCTGAGAAGCACTGTTTGCCAGTTTAAACAGGTTCAGCAGCCAGGCCAGAAGGAAGCTGGCCACAATACCCGCCAACGAGCCCACATATACCGGCGTCACCAGTTTTTTGCGGCGAAGCATATCCTCTCCTGCAGTTTTTGTCAGATAAGCCACAATGGCTCCCACAATCAGGATGGCCTCAAACCCCTCTCTTAAAATAATGGAAAAGCAGGCTGCAAATGTGGCCACTGCCGCCGAGGTTCCGCCGGAAGTGCTTCCGGAAGTTTCACTGCCGGTCTCCTCTCCAGTCTCTTCACTGGGGGTTGTACCGTCCAAAACATGGGCGTCCTCTCTGAGCATGGAGGCCAGAAGATCCACCTCTTCATTAAATTCGTCTGTGCTTCCCCCGTTTTTCGTTACCGCCTTGCAACGGGAAAACTGCAGTTCCATCTCTGTTTTTCTGGAACCGGAGATGTATCCCATGGCGATGCGTTCAAAACCGGTGGTTTCGTAATAACCGTAATACCCATCGTTTATGGCGTTATAGGCGCCTTTGGCATCCCCCTGTGCATACAGGGATTTCGCCTCTTCAAACACTGCCTCCATGGCATCCACCACATCATTCCATGTGGAGGACGGTTGTCCAGATGCCTGATATTCTGCCCAGGTGGAATAATATACTTCTTCCGCCCTGGTACTTTGCAGCCCCATCCCCGGAAGCAGCAGCAAAGAAAGCAACACCACACCCAGGAATTTTCCAAAACGTATTTTTTTGCCAGATTCCTTCATCTCTACCTCTCCTTCCTGATTATTCCGGCATCCATGCGGTAGATTTCATCTGCGTAAGCAAATGTCTCTTTGTCATGGGTTGCCATAAGCACTATTTTCCCCTGGTCCGCTGCCCTTTTCAGCATACCCAGCACAATTTCCGTGTTTTCATCGTCCAGATCTGCCGTGGGCTCATCTGCCAAAATCACATCCGGATCCTGCAAAAGAGCTCTGGCTATGGACATACGCCGCATCTCCCCGCCGGACAATTCTGCCGGCCTGGCTTTTGCCAGATCTCCAATTCCTGTTTCCTCCAGCAGTTCCATTCCCCGGCTCTCCATCCGGGCATCTGCCGCCCCATAAATGACACCGGGCAGCAGCACATTTTCCAGCACAGTCAGGGACATGATGGCGGCCTGTCCCTGCGGAATGACGCCAAAATGCTGATTTCTGAACCGGGAGAGCGGCAAATCTTCCATTTGATAGACATCCATGTCGTTTAACAGAACTCTGCCCATGGTGGGGGCCAGCAGGCCGGACAGCATGTTCAGCAGGGTGCTTTTTCCGCTCCCTGATCTGCCATACAAGGCAACCAGCTTTCCTGAGGAAAGGGAAAGCGTCGCTTCATGCACAGCAAAGAATACATTGCTTTCCTCTCTGTATATTTTTAGTGAAGTTGTACAAAAAAGCCTTTATTTATCAGCCTT
>CAYRQT010000012.1:0-48303 GCA_964426655.1 uncultured Cuneatibacter sp.
CGTTCCTTTTTCTATGACTAATTCTATTTACACAAGATATTTTACGCTATCGATTTATACTAAAATGTGCACAAGTACAATAAATAAATATAGATTGAGTTGTAAAATTCAGTGCATTGTAATGGGAGAAACGGGTTGCTATAATAAGTCCAACATATTGGAGAACTTGATAGCGGCCGAACTCAAGCATCCAATATCGTTATCATCCGCAAAGGGGCGAACAGAAATTGTTCGCCTTATTTTATTTCAAAAAACAGGAGGAGCATCTATGAGACAGGTAGCGATTTATGGCAAAGGCGGTATTGGAAAATCCACGACCACACAGAATCTGACAGCAGGTCTGGCGGAGATGGGAAAAAAGATCATGATTGTTGGTTGCGACCCGAAGGCAGATTCCACAAGACTTGTTCTTGGAGGGCTTGCACAGAAAACCGTTCTGGATACCCTGCGGGAAGAGGGTGACGATATTGATCTGGAAGAAATCATGAAGGTCGGCTATGGCGGTATTAAAGGTGTTGAGTCCGGTGGTCCGGAGCCAGGGGTAGGATGTGCAGGCCGAGGCATTATCACTTCCATCAATTTGCTGGAGCAGTTGGGCGCTTATGAAGATGAACTGGATTATGTATTTTACGATGTTCTTGGTGACGTTGTATGCGGTGGATTTGCGATGCCCATCCGTGAAGGAAAGGCACAGGAAATTTATATCGTATGTTCCGGAGAAATGATGGCACTGTATGCTGCCAATAACATCTCCAAAGGTATCGCAAAATATGCCAATACAGGTGGTGTAAGATTAGGTGGGCTGATCTGTAATTCAAGAAAGGTAGATAGAGAATCTGACCTTGTTGAAGCAGTTGCCAGAAGACTTGGAACACAGATGATTCATTTTGTACCTAGAGATAATGATGTACAGCGTGCGGAAATCCACAAGCGTACGGTAATTGACTATAGTCCTGAAGTACCACAGGCAGATGAATACAGAGCATTGGCACAGAAAATCGACGGAAATGATATGTTTGTAGTCCCTAAGCCAATGGCAATTGATGAATTGGAAGCAATTTTGATGGAATATGGCGTAATGGATTGAGGAGGAGGATGAACATGGGCATGGTATTAATCAGAGCTATTGTCCGTCCTGAAAAATCGGGTGTGGTAATGGCAGAAATGGCAGAAGCAGGATTTCCTGCTGTAACTAAAATGGATGTATATGGACGGGGCAAGCAAAAAGGTATTACAGTTGGTGAAGTACATTATGATGAAATTCCGAAGGAAATGTTGATGATTGTTTGTGAAGATAAGGATAAGGATGACCTGATCAAATTGATCCTTCGTACAGCAAAGACGAATGGCGGTTCATTTGGAGATGGAAGAATCTTTGTTACGCCTGTGGAAACTGCATATACGATCAGTACCGGAAAGGAAGGCCTGTAGAAAGGGGAAGCCATGAAAGAGATTTTAGCATTTATTCGGGCAAATAAAGTAAATGCAACGAAAGTTGCTTTAGCTGAAAACGGCTTTCCTGCCTTCACCTGCCGCCCGGTATTGGGAAGAGGTAAGGTTGGTGTTGATCCTGCACTGCTGGAAATTGTATTAAAGCAGGAGTCCCTACCCGCCAATGCAGCGGGAGAGGCCGTAACAGAGGCAGGACGTTTGATTGCAAAGCGATTTTTCACATTAATTGTGGAAGATAACCAAGTGGATAAGGTGGTTGAGACCATTATATCTGCCAATAAAACCGGAAATAAAGGAGATGGAAAAATATTCGTACTCCCGATACTGGAGGCTTACCAGGTAAGAAATGGCGAAGTCTCAAACGACGCTTATTAAGGAGGTGACCCCATGAAAGAAAGAGATGAACTCCTGGATAAATACTCGGCGAAAGTTTTTAAAAATCGCAAGCAGCACATTACCCAATTGGAATTTGGTGAAGATCCGGATACAATTACAGCAAATACCAGGGCAATTCCAGGAACAATGACAGCAAGAGGTTGCTGCTATGCAGGATGTAAAGGTGTGGTTGTCGGTCCCCTTAAGGATGTGGTAGTTATTACCCATGGACCGATTGGATGTTCTTTTTATACCTGGGGAACAAGAAGAAATAAAGCCAAGGCCGACGAGGACAGCGATAATAAGAACTTTGTTCCATACAGCTTCTCAACAGATATGCGACCTACGGATATAGTTTTTGGCGGAGAAAAGAAGCTGGAAAAAGCAATCGAAGAGGTTATGGATATCTTCAATCCTAAATGTATTATGATTTGTTCTACCTGCCCTATTGGTCTGATTGGAGATGATGTGCAGGCCGTTGCCAGAAGAGCAGAAGCTCAGTATGGAATAAAAGCGGTTGGTTTTTCCTGTGAAGGGTATAAGGGAGTATCCCAGTCCGCTGGGCATCATATTGCCAACAATGGTTTGATGCGTCATATCATTGGAACAGGTGATAAAAAGCCCACTGGGAAATACAGTGTCAATCTTTTAGGGGAATACAATATTGGTGCTGACGGATGGGAACAGGAGAGAATCCTGAAAAGATGCGGTATAGAGGTTACATCTATCTTTACCGGAGATGGTTCTTATGAAACCATGAAAAATGCCCATCTTGCAGATTTGAACCTTGTAATGTGCCATCGTTCCATTAACTATGTGGCAGAGATGATGAAAACAAAATATGGAATTGACTGGATCAAGGTTAATTTCATTGGCATTGGAGCCACATGCAGATCTCTGCGAATGGTTGCCAAGTACTTTAATGATCCGGAGCTTACCGCAAGGGTCGAAGAAGTTATTGCAGATGAAATGGCTGCAATCAGTGATGATATGACTTATTACAAATCCAAGCTGAAGGGAAAAACAGCAGGTATTTTTGTAGGTGGATCAAGATCCCATCATTATCAGGCACTTCTTCGAGATTTGGGGATGGAAACCATTATGGCTGGTTATGAATTTGCCCATAGAGACGATTACGAAGGGCGGGAAGTCATTCCTTTTATTAAATCTGATGCTGATTCCAAAAATATTGAGGAACTTACAGTTGAGAAGGATCCTGAACTGTTCCATCGGAAATATTCAGATGAGGAAATTGAAAAGCTGAAAGCAGATGGCGTGGAACTGGACACCTACAATGGTATGTTCAAGGATATGAAACCTGGATACATGGTAGTAGATGATTATAATTTCCATGAGGTAGATACACTGGGTAAAACAATGAAACCAGATATTATTTTCTCTGGAATAAAGGACAAATACTCTACCATGAAAGATGGAATTGGATCCAGGCAGCTGCATTCCTATGACTATTCAGGACCATATGCCGGTTTTAGAGGCGCTGTTATTTTTGCAAAAGATGTTACCATGGCTTTGTATACCCCTTCCTGGGCACTTGTAAAAGCACCATGGAAAAACACACCCATTTTAACGGGAACTTTGACAGGAGGTGAAGTTTAATGCTGGATTTGACACCAAAAGAGGTAAAAGAACGTTCAGGAATTACCATTAACCCTTGTAAGACCTGTGAGCCGGTGGGGGCCATGTATTTTTCACTGGGAGTGCATAAGTGTATGCCTCACAGCCATGGATCTCAGGGATGTTCCTCATACCATAGAACGGTTCTGACCCGTCATTTCAAGGAGCCAGCTATTGCAACCTCCAGCTCCTTTACAGAGGGCGCATCCGTATTTGGTGGGAGAAGCAACTTGAATACGGCTGTAAAAAATATATTTGATATTTACGATCCGGATATCATTGCAGTGCATACTACCTGTCTTTCTGAGACCATCGGGGATGATGTGGGGTCCTACATCATGGATATGACCATTCCTGAAGGTAAGTATGTGATTCATGCCAGCACCCCTAGTTATGAAGGCTCTCATATCCAGGGTTTTGCCAATATGGCTATGGGATTTATCAATTATCTGGCAAAGAAAACCGGAAATTATACAGGAAAGATTGGAATTTTCCCAGGTTGGGTAAATCCTGGGGATTGCCGTGAGTTAAAGCGCATTGCAACAGAAATGGGAGCGGATTACCTGATGTTCCCAGATTTCGACGGAACAATGGATGCACCCATGACCGGTAAGTTTGAATACTACGGCGAAGGCGGAACCACCATTCCTGAAATTCAGTCTCTTGGAGACTTGGATCAGCTGATTGCACTTGGCTATTTTGCCAGTGGGGAAGCCTTTGAATTAATGAAAAAGAAATTCAAAACTTCGGGAGAAGTACTGCCCATGCCGGTTGGTATTCAGCTGACAGACAAATATGTGATGGCGCTGCGCAGCATGACAAAGAACGAAGTAACCTCTACGTTGGAAAAAGAAAGAGGCCGGTTGGTGGATTTGCTTATGGATGCTTCTAACTATACCTATCATAAAAAAGCAGCTATTTATGGAGATCCGGATGTGGTTTACGGACTGACCAGCCTGTGCCTGGAAATGGGAATCATTCCTAAATATGTCATTACCGGAACGCCTAAGAGTGAATTTGAAAAACAGGTGAAGGAGCTGATTGCTTCCTATGCACTGGAAGAGGAATGCATTGTAAAGGCTGACACTGACCTTTTCTATCTCCATCAACTTATTAAAAATGAAGGAGTAGATATCTTAATCGGTAGCAGTTATGGAAAATACATTGCCAGAGCAGAGGATATTCCCTTTGTTCGTGCCGGCTTCCCTGTACTTGACAGGTATGGTGCTACCATCCAGACCATTTGTGGATATAAGGGCGGCGTGTATTTTGCAGAGAAAGTAGTTAATGCTCTTCTGGATCGGTTTGACCGGGATGTGGCTGAAGAAGATTTTGAGGCAGTTTTATAAAAAATGTGAAAACATTTTACATATAGATTCAGAAAGGAGGATGTAGCCTATGCCTGAAAAAACAGACATTTTGGATGAGAGAAAAAATTCCATTGCCATATGTCAGGGGGATGGTAAAGGATTATGCTGTGAAAAAGAAAGTGTTTCAGGTTCCGTCAGCCAGAGAGCCTGTGTATACTGTGGAGCAAGGGTGGTGCTCAATCCCATCACAGATGCCTACCATATTGTCCATGGCCCCATTGGCTGCGCCTCCTATACCTGGGATATTCGCGGTAGCCTGTCCTCAGGAAGTGAACTCTACAGAAATAGTTTCTCAACGGATCTGCGGGAAACAGATGTAATCTTTGGCGGAGAAAAAAAGCTGGATCGGGCCATTGATGAATTAATGGAAAAAGCAGATCCGCGGCCCAAACTTATTTTTGTTTATGCCACCTGTATTGTAGGGGTCATTGGCGATGACATTCGGGCCGTCTGTAAGAAAGCAGAAGAGAAGTATGGGATCCGTGTGATTCCGGTAGCATCATCCGGATTTTCCGGAACAAAATCCAAGGGATATAAACTGGCTTGCAATGCACTGACAGAATTGATGATGCCCCATAAGGACAGGCCAAAGCAATTTGGAATTAATATCCTTGGAGATTATAATCTGGCTGGAGAAATGTGGATAATTCAGAATTATCTGAAGAAAATAGGTATTCCGGTAATTGCAACTATTACCGGAGATGCCAGTTATGAAAAATTGATTCAGGCACCTGCTGCAACATTGAATATTGTGCAGTGTGCAGGATCCTCCACGTATCTTGCAAATCAGATGGAAGAAGCCTTTGGCATTCCTTATATCAAGGTGAGCTTCTTTGGAATAGAAGATACCACCGCTTCTTTATTTAGAATAGCAGATGCTCTTGGTGTTTCAGGAATTAAGGAAAAGACTAAGCAATTTGTAGAGGAGCAGGTAAACAGGGTAACACCTATTGTGGAGAAATATAAACCTCGTCTGGAAGGGAAAAAGGCAGCCATCTTTGTGGGTGGTGGCTTTAAGGCCATATCTCTCATGCGGCAGTTCAACGAACTGGGCATTAAAACAGTGGTTGTAGGCACCCAGACAGGGAAAAAAGATGAGTATGAAATCATCCAGGAACTGGCGGATCAGGAAACCGTTATCCTGGATGATGCCAATCCAGCTGAATTGGAACAGTTCATGTTGGAGAAAAAAGCAGATATACTGGTAGGAGGCGTGAAGGAGAGGCCGTTGGCTTACAAGTTAGGGATTGCATTTTGTGATCATAATCATGAGCGTAAGCACGCTTTAGGGGGTTTTGACGGAATTGAAAATTTTGTACAGGAAATTAATCTTTCTGTAAACAGTCCGGTTTGGAAATACCTGGATAAAAACAGATAAGATGGATAAGGAGGGAATGCCCAATGAGCGGAAACCTTGTGAATATGAATGTCAATCCATGCAAAATGTGTATGCCAATGGGGGTTGCTTCTGCGCTTTGCGGAATTAAAGGCTGTATGTCCATTCTTCATGGATCCCAGGGCTGTGCAACATATATTCGCCGTCACATGGCAACACATTATAATGAACCTATTGATATTGCCTCCTCCTCTTTAACAGAGGAGGGCACTGTTTTTGGGGGAGAAAAAAATCTGTTGAAGGGACTGGAAAACCTGATCAAACTGTACCATCCGGAAATTATCGGTGTGGCAACAACATGCCTGGCAGAAACAATAGGGGAAGATGTACCTTCTATCCTAAAAAAATTCCGGGAACAGCACCCTGAATCCAATGTAAAGCTGGTCAGCATAGCAGCAGCCGGATATGATGGAACCCAGTATGAGGGATTTTTCAGAGCGTTGCGAGCAGTGGTGGAACAATTGACAGTTCCCTGTGAAAAAGGTGGTTACATCAATGTGATTACGCCTCAGATCTCTCCGGCAGATACCCGATGGCTGAAACAATTTCTGGAGTCTGCAGGTATTTCCTACATATTATTACCGGATGTTTCGGAAAATCTGGATGGCATTTCCGTAAGTGAGTATGATCGCCTGAAAACGGAAGGAACTGCGCCTGAGGATATTTCCAGAATGGGAGGGGCTAAATACACATTGGAGCTGTCTACCTATATCAGTGAAGAGGCGTCTCCGGGCCGTTACTTACAGGAAAAATATGGTGTGCCTTTATTGAGAATGGGGCTTCCGGTAGGAATTTCTGCCATGGAACAGCTTATAACATTTTTAACGGAACAGGGTGGTTTTTTCCCCACGGAAACATATAAGGAAAGGGGCCGTTACCTGGATGCCATGGTGGATGCACATAAATATGTGGCCCAGGCAAGAGTCTGCATTTTTGGTGAACCGGACTTTGTGGAGTCTGTGACCAGATTTTGCTGTGAAATCGGGGCTGTGCCTGTGGTGGTGGCAACGGGGTCTGTATGTCCTTCTTTAAAAGGCAGGCTGGAGGAGCCTATGAAGGAGGCAGCTGATCGTGTTTTTGCAGGACCCCAGATGATTGCCGATGATGCAGACTTTGACCATATCGGGGAATGGTGTAAGACTTTTCAGGTAAATATAATGATAGGAAGTTCGGAAGGGAGGAGAATTTCTGAATCACAGGGGATTCCTTTGATTCGTTGTGCATTTCCCATTCACGATCATGTGGGTGGACAGCGTGTACGAACAATTGGGTTTGATGGGTCCCTGTATCTTCTGGATGAAATTGCCAATACAATGCTGGATCATACACACCAGACCTACAGAAAAGATATTGCAGAAAAATATCTGGGAAAGGAACAGGTGGAACCGGAAATAGTGGAAAAGAAAAGAAGACTAACTCCAGAGGAGATGGAAGAAAAGACGAATAAACATCCCTGCTATAGCTGTTCCGGCTGTGGGCAGTATGCGAGGATGCATTTACCAGTGGCACCTAAGTGCAATATACAGTGCAATTATTGTGTAAGAAAATTTGACTGTCCAAATGAAAGCCGGCCGGGAGTGACAACTGCTGTATTAAGTCCTCAGGAAGCATTTGAAAAATATAAGAGAGTAAAGGCGGCGTATCCTAATTTATCCGTGGTGGGAATCGCAGGTCCCGGAGATGCACTGGCTAACTTTGAAGAAACCAAGGCATCTTTATCCCTTATAAGGGAATATGATCCGGATGTAACCTTCTGTATTTCTACAAATGGGTTGATGTTGCCTTTATATGCGGAGGAACTGGTGGATTTAGGGGTGACCCATGTAACGGTAACCATGAATGCGGTGGATCCTGAGATAGGTGCACAAATTTATCATCATGTGAATTATATGGGCGTTCTGTTAAAGGGTGTTCAGGCAGCATCTGTTTTACTGGCCAATCAGTTGACAGGCATTAAACTGCTGACAGACCGGGGCATAATGGTAAAGGTAAATTGTGTGGCCATTAAAGGGGTTAATGACAGGCATTTGGAAGAAGTAAGTAAAATGGCGAAGAAGCTGGGTGCATTTATGACCAATATTATGCCTCACATTCCGGTTGTAGGATCTGCTTTTGAAGATCTTCCCCGTTTAAATAATAAAGAACTGGAACAGTTGCGCAGTGACTGTGAGGTAAATATCAAACAGATGCGTCATTGTAGACAATGCAGGGCAGATGCCATAGGTATGTTGGATCAGGATATGTCCATTCAGTTCAGGGATACACCAAAGGAAACAGAATCGGAACCAGTTGTTAAGAAAAAGCGAATGGCAGTGGCAACAAAAAGCGGCATGATAGTGGACATGCATTTTGGCCATGCAGATAGTTTTTATATCTATGAGACAGATGGAAAAACCGTTAATTTCCTGGAAAAAAGAGATGTGAATAAGTATTGTGACGGGCAGGAGCATTGTGATGAAGAGGATAATAAAATAGACAGACTTATCCAGACCATCCAGGACTGTACCTATGTTCTCGCATTGAGGATTGGAGCTGCGCCCAAGGAGAAATTAAAGAATAAAGGTATTCAGTCCATCACAACGTATGACACAATAGAAAATGCAGTGTTATCTGCAGTAAAAGGGTGAAAGAAGAGGAGGAAAGAAAATGGTTAAACCCCGGTATCATGTGTTTGTCTGTACAAGCTGTCGAATCAATGGTGTGCAAAAGGGATATTGCTTTCAAAATGGAAGCGTAGACCTGGTGCAGAAATTTATGGAGGAAATAGATGACCGAGAGTTGTCTTCTGAAGTAATGGTAACCAATACAGGATGTTTTGGCATTTGTGATAAGGGACCGATTTGTGTAGTGTATCCAGAAGGAGTCTGGTATGGTGACCTGGATGAAGAGAAAGTTGAGCGAATTTGTGAGGAACATCTGGAGGGAGGTGTACCAGTAGAAGATTACATCATATAATACAGTATATAATATAGTATAGATCTGACATAAGGGAGAGGGGTGCCATGATTAAAATATGCGACAGAACCTTGTCCTGTCTGGATGGGTATTCAGCCACTACAAAGCAACTGACAAAATTAATAACCCTGCTTTTGGCGTGTGATGCGGATTATCTGGAACTTTCAGAAAAGACGTATCAGACGCTGGGGGGATTGTTGCCTTTTGGAAATTATGTTTTGCGCATCCATTCTCCTGAACAGGCAGATCAGTATCCTGAATTTGACAGATTCGTCTGTCCGAAAAAATATGATGAGAAGAGGCATGTCATAGGGGAGCTCATTGTACACGATAGCCATGATGCCACATTGATTATGCAGCATGGGCAGGATCGGATGCTTAGAATTACAGGGTTTGATCAGTTATTTCAGTTGCCGGTAGAGAGTAGCCTTTTACATATTAAAAAGCTTTTACCAAAAAAAAATGAATTTTGTCCGGGAAATGCATATAAATCAGGTGTTGCAGCAGCGATGGAATGGATTAATATGGGATGTGGAGATACAATTGTGACCTCTTTCGGAGGGATAGGTGGTTTTGCACCCTTCGAACAGGTCTTAATTGCGTTAAGGCAGATTTTTAGACGTCATCCACAAACACAGTACGAAGTGCTTCCGCAGATATGTGATATATTGGAAGATATTACGGAACAGCCTTTTTCTCTTTGGGATCCTATTACTGGCTCAGGCATTTTCACAGTAGAATCAGGCATTCATATACAGGGTATTTTGCAGCATCCACGATGTTTTGAACCATTTCCACCAGAGTCTGTTGGAGGAAAACGAAAATTTACATATGGCAAGTTTAGCGGAACCGCTTCTGTTCGTTACAAGGTACAGGAGATGGGTTTTTTTGCCACTGAGGAAGAAATTCATTTACTTACGCAGAAAATAAAGGAAAAGGCGGAGGCGATGAATAAAAGCCTTTCCGATGAAGAGTTTAGGGAAATTACGCAGCAGGTATTATTAGGAGGCAGAGAAGATGAAGGAAAGGCGACTGATCATTGATACAACCCTGCGAGATGGGGAACAAAGTCCCTTTGTGCATTTATCTGCAGAAAATAAAGTACATCTTGCCGGACTGATGGATCAGATCGGCATTTATCAGATAGAAGCCGGGATACCGGCCATGGGTCTTTCAGAGCAACGGGTGATTTCCAGGATTATGGAGAAAAGGAAAAGATCCAGAATTTCCGTATGGTGCAGAATGCAGAAGGAGGATATCAGGAAAGCAATCCAATGTGAGCCAGATGTGATTCACATCAGTGTGCCGGTATCTTATAGACATATATACACTATGCTTGGAAAAAATAAAGCCTGGATTTTGAAGACGCTGACGGAAGTGCTGGAGCTGGCCTCCCAATCCAGTTGTAAGATATCCGTAGGCTTTGAGGATTCATCCCGAGCAGAGCTATCTTTTCTCATGCGACTCGCTTCTATTTTGGAACCATATGGGACGGAGATTCTTAGAATTACGGATACGGTAGGCGTGTCCACACCATATATGATCCGGGACCTGGTGAAAACGATTTTAAACTTTACAAACATACCAATTGAAATTCATGTTCACAATGACCTGGGTATGGCAGTGGCTAATACAGCGGAGGCTTTAAAGGCAGGAGCTACATTTGGAGATACAACATTGTGCGGCATTGGAGAAAGAAGTGGAAATTGCAATATGGTAGATTTGTTGAATCTGATTTCTCCCCTGTATGATGTAGGTATACGGTTGGATGAAGCAGAAGTGGTACAGGATATTTTCTGCGGAATTTTAAATGAAAACGGATGAGGAAGGAAGAGTTTCCATGGGAATGAAAATTGCTGTTTTTACAGACCTTCAGGGCAATGTAACAGATTTTTTTAAAGCCGTCAGTTTTACAATTTTTGAAAAAAAACAGGGCTGGGAGAAAATGTCCGTAATAGAATTAGAACCTATTCCGCAGGTGCAGATGGGAACGGTGCGAAGGGAGGCCCAGTATAGAAGTGAGGTAATAAAGGGATGTGAGGCAATTGTGGCAGAAGATTTATCCGGAATTCCTTTTTCCACATTTGACAGAGCTGGTTATTGTATATTTATAGCCAGGGATTTGTCTGATGAGTTATTTTCCTCTATAGAATCTGAAATTGAGAATTTGCAGAGTGAGAAAAGGGATGATGATTTTGGACCCAGGCCATCTGCAGAGGAAGGTTGTTATTTTCTGGATTTAATTAAACTGCAGGCAGAGCATCCGGAAGTTACTTCCAAAAAAGCTTTAAAACCCTTCCTTGAAACAGTCTCTTTCTGGGAACTTCGCATAAAATGCAGCCACATTCCCCCCTGGATAGAGCGGGAAGGACTTTGGGATATTACAGAAACTGGTCCATCGGAATATCGTATTCAAAAGAAAACCTGTGAAAGTTGAGAAGAGGAGGAAAGCATATGCAAAACATGATGGTGTTAGAAAACGGTTATATTCAAACGGCTTACGGCATTTTGGGTGATGTTTCTTCCTATGAGGTATATGATACGGGAGAACTGAAATCGGTGATGTTAAAAGGGAAAAATATGGTGGTAACCCATGCAGGAGAGCTTGTCCCCTACTTTACAGTTAATGAAAGAAGGAAAAATAAGCCAGCTATTGCTTATTATAAAAATGGTATGATAAAATCCGTGTATCTGGAAGAGCGCCAGGAACTGGAAACACCAATTGGTGAGTTCCCTGCAGAAATGGTTACTTTTTATGAAACCGGTGAAATTTGCAGGGTCTTTCCACTGGAAGGACGCCTGGATGGTTTTCGTAGCGAGGAAGACGAGCGGCAACTGCAGATTCCCTTTTCCTTTGATTTAGGGTTTACGGTCTTTCAGGCTTTTTTAAACAGTATTTGTTTTTATCCATCAGGTAATATTCGCAGTATCACGCTTTTTCCGGGAGAGAAGATTACAGTGCAGACCAATTACGGAGACATTCAGGTGAGAAACGGAATTTCGCTGTATGAAGATGGTACATTGCAATCCTGTGAATCCTTGCAACCGGTCATGATCAAAACACCCATTGGCGTACTGATGGCTTATGATCCGGAGGCCGTAGGGCTTTCTGCAGACAGCAATTCGCTGGTGTTTTCTCCTGAAGGGGAACTGAAATCCCTAGTGACCATGTATCATAAAGTTGCTGTTCAGACAAATGACGAAAGACTTCTGATGTTTGGCCCTCAGGTGATTCCCTCAGGAGACCCGGAAGAAGGGCCTCGGATAGTGGGAATGAAAATTAGTTTCACACCAAAAGGTGTGATGTTTGGCGCTGAAGGACCCTTTAATCTGGAGGAAAATGGATTTACCTTGCTGCCTTTTAACGAAGGGATGCCCTCCTGTTCACCTGCAGATTGCGCAAGTTGCTCTCTGTGTAAGGGGTGAGGCAGATGGGAAAATATACTGCTATAAAAAGTCATTACCGTCTGTTGCCTCAGTTTGAAATGAGAGAACTGGGGGGAGAGTTTATTGCCATTGAAAAGGGAGAACAAGAGGCCGATCCATCCCGGGTGGTCTTTATGAATGAAAGATGTATTTTCCTCTGGGGGAAATTGGAAGATGGCGCTTCTCTAAAACAGATGGTTGAGGCTTTGATGGATAAATTTGACTTGGACGAGGAAGATGCAGAAGGGGATGTAGGGGAATTTATAGGTAAGCTGAAGCATGCCGGAATGGCTGAGTAATCTGCCTTCCTGCTTCAAATATATGTATATTTTTGTGTTTATTCAAGGAAAGGAGGCATCTATGAAAATTAGTGCCAGAAATCAGTTTAAGGGAACTGTTGTATCCATAAAGGAAGGAGCAGTGAATGCTATTGTGGTTTTAGATATCGGAGGCGGTAACGAAATGAGCGCTACGATTTCTCTTGAGGCAGTTAAAGAGTTGGGCCTGGAAGTGGGAAAAGAGGCATATGCTCTTGTAAAAGCCACATCTGTAATGGTGGGAATTGAGTAATAAAGCACAATAACAGTAAGAGGGAGCCATTCGAAAGGATGGTTCCCTTTTTTGATATGAGTTATTTGCCCAGCTGGCAGAAAGGCAAAATATCCGATAAATTTATATTTCTTAAACTTTCGTTAAGTGGGCGATACAGGCTTGCAGATTTAGTTGTAAATATAGTATGATACAACTATATTTAAAATAAATATAATACAATTGGAAAGGAGCAAAATGGAGCAGATATACCCCCGAAAAGAAATGGAGAAGGAGCTCTGGATGAAAATGCAATTGGTCAATGTCAGACTGAGGCATGTAATGGAGATAATGGCGGAGCAGGAAGGTTTATCATTCTTTTCCTTTGTTATTCTGGCTCATATCCGCTTTGCCAAATCTATAACCATGGGGGAACTTACCAGGAAACTGGCTGGAAACCAGGGTAATATTTCTACTCTATGTAAAAAATTGGAGGAGGGAGGCTGGCTGGAGAAAAAAAGACTTCCCCAGGATGAGCGGGTTGTGCAGATTTCCCTGACACCGGCTGGGACAGAAAAGATCCAGAAGATGGAAGAAAAAATGCATCAGATCCTCATTCCGATCATAGAGAGCACGGATTTGGAAACGATGGAAATCTTGATAAAGGGGCTTGACAGTGCCATGAAAACGTTGGATGAGTTGATCCCCCTTTATACAAACACAAAACAAATATAAGGAGACTTATGCTAGAATTAAAAAATATAAAAAAGACCTATGTGGTAGGCGATATTGAAACAAAGGCATTGGACGGCATTAGTGTGGCTTTCCGGGAGAAGGAATTTGTGGCCATTCTGGGAACCAGCGGATCAGGAAAAACCACATGTTTGAATATTATTGGGGGGTTGGATCATTATGATTCCGGAGATCTGGTCATTAGGGGGAAAAGTACCAAATCTTTTAAAGCCAGAGATTGGGATGCATATCGAAACAATTCGGTTGGATTTGTCTTTCAGAGTTATAATCTGATTACACACCTTAGCATTGTGGACAATGTGGAGTTGGGCATGACCTTAAGCGGTGTAAGCAGTGCGGAGAAAAAAAGGCGTGCTTTGGAGGTTCTGGAGCAGGTTGGGTTAAAGGAGCATCTGCATAAAAAACCAAACCAGCTCTCAGGTGGACAGATGCAGCGTGTGGCCATTGCCAGAGCCTTGGCAAATGATCCGGAAATATTGCTGTGTGACGAGCCAACCGGTGCATTGGATACAAATACCAGTATTCAGATCATGGACTTAATCAAAGATGTGGCAAGGGATCGTCTGGTCATTATGGTCACCCATAATCCTGAATTGGCAAAACAGTATGCGGACCGTACTATACAGTTTTCGGACGGCAAAATTATCTCTGATACAAATCCACATCAGGAGAAAGAAAAGCCGGATTCTTTTCACTTAAAGAAGACAGCCATGAAATATCGCACGGCTTTGCATTTGTCTTTTAATAATATTATGACTAAAAAGGGAAGGACATTCCTCACAGCTTTTGCTTCCAGTATCGGCATTATTGGTATTGCCGTAATTTTAAGCCTCAGTCATGGCTTTCAGAAACAGATTGATGCCTACCAGGAAGATGCGCTGGCAGAATTTCCCATTACCATCTCTCAATCCTCTGTTTCCATGGACTCTGAAGCCTCAAAGGCATTACAGGAGGAGATGGATCGCATTGATCAGATAGAAGCGTACAGTGATACGGATCACATCAATTTATATAATGGTTCCTATGAGAGCATTACCCATGTCAATAATTTAAGTGAGGATTTTCTTTCTTACCTGCAGGAGATTCCTTCCGATACAGCCAGTACCATTGGATATACCTATGTAGTTGGCATGAATCTGGTTCAAAAGCAGGGAGATGCCTATAATTTGATCTCGCTTTCTACCGGCATCAATGGCCTTTCATCCACCAGCGGGTTGACCAGTATGTCAGGAATTGGACTAAGCTCTTATCCGGATGCATTACGCGAGGGAGAGGAAAGTTATCTGGAGAGAAATTATGATGTGATTGCCGGAACAATGCCAACTTCATCCACGGATCTTGTGGTGATTGTGGATGAACACAACAGTCTTGATGCCAGTCTGTTGACAAGTTTTGGTTTTGATGTGGAAGGACAGGATGAAATACTGCTTTCTGATGTTATAGGAACGACGTTTAAGTTGATTGGAAATAATACTTATTATGAAGAAACGGAATACGGAACTTTTCTGCCGTCCACAGATTATGAAGGCATGTATGAAGATGCGAACAGCATCACATTGACAATCACGGCCGTTGTTCGACCAAAGGAATCTGCAGGGACATCCATCTTATCTACAGGGATTTCCTACAGCGATTCCCTGGTTAAAGAAATCATAGCGAATAATACCGCATCAGATATTGTAAAAGCACAGGAAGAAAGCAGTAAAAATGTCATTACGATGGAAGAATTAACGGAAGATGGGAAGGCACAAATGCTTTCTTATCTTGGAGGGGATGCAAAACCTTACCTGATTACCATTTACCCTGTCAGTTTTGACAGCAAGGACGCCATTATAGACTATCTGGACGCATATAATGCAAATCAAACGGATGAAAACACTATCATTTATTCTGATTTGGCCAGTACGTTGACCAGTATGACCAGCGGCATTATGGATGCCATAACCATAGTTCTGTTGGCCTTTGCCGGAATTTCCCTGGTGGTCAGCCTTATTATGATCTGTATCATCACCTATACTTCCGTGATTGAGCGAACGAAGGAAATTGGTATATTAAAAGCCCTTGGTGCAAGGAAAAAAGATATTACCCGTGTGTTTGATGCAGAAACGACAATCCTGGGGATTTTCTCCGGAACGTTGGGAGTTCTAATCGCCTGGCTGCTGACATTTCCAATTAATCAGATTATTTACAATATGACAGATTTAAAAAATGTGGCACAGTTGGAAATTTATCATGTGGTAGTTCTTGTACTGCTAAGTACGGTGCTAACTGTTATGGGAGGTCATATCCCGGCAAAAATGGCATCTAAAAAGGATGCAGTGGAAGCGCTTCGCAGTGAATAAATGAGGAACCTTTAGGAACAGGGTTTGACGGATGGATGGCTTTGAGGTATAATAACTCCATTGTTAAGTCTATAGGAGGTGTCTATGCATAGTTATCTACAAACCATTGGTTTCTCAAAATATGACGAAATCTCCGTTATGCGGACCCTTTTATCTGACGTGGAAACAAATCCGGATGAAACGCAGATGGTCCTTCAGGACGGGTATACCATGGTGGTATATAAGAAAAATTATGGCACTCATATGGGTGTGGCGTCCTGTGGAGCCTTATATGACGGCGTTTATAGGCGCATATATTACTATCCTTATGTGTGCGGAGAAACGGCTTCCACAGATATGGAATGTGGGGTGCAAAAACAGGGAGAAAAAGATTCTTATGCCTGTATTTGTGAAGATTTTCGTTTAGGTGTTTCTCTGATTTTTTATCTGACAAATTATGTTGAATTACGGAAAAGAAATGGCATTAATTTTGGAAATGTTAAACCCAAAGCCATATATTTATCCGGATTGGCGGCAAGCGGAAAAATATTACTGCCTATTGAAAAATCAGTGGATGATATAGAACGGGCAAAATCCATTCGGACGCAGCGATCCCAATTAATCGAATTGGCAAAAAATGGAGATGAAGATGCAATTGACACCTTGACAACGGAGGAGATGAACACGTATACTTCTGTAAGCAGGCGGTTGGCGCAGGATGATTTGTATACGGTGGTAGATTCCTTTGTTATGCCCTTTGGAATTGAGTGCGACCAGTACACCGTTATGGGGGACATTCTTTCCATGACCACTGAAAAGAATCAACTGACAGGGGAAGAGGTATATCTGTTTGTTATTGAAAGTAATGACATGCCTCTGACGGTTGCCATTAATAAAGATTGTCTTTTGGGCATTCCTGAAGTTGGACGACGCTTCAAAGGACAGGTCTGGATGCAGGGAATTGTAAAAGTCTGAAAAACAGGAGGAAATGGAAACATTTCCTCCCATACTGGCTCTCATAGTTAAATGGATATAACAGTCCCCTCCTAAGGGACAGTTGCAGGTTCGATTCCTGCTGGGAGTACTTATATAATGAATGATATTCTTAATTACAGACCCTTAAAGGGTCTTTTTTTTAAAAAAAATAATCCCTATATGTTGGATTATAAACTAACACATAGGGACATTTTAGCATAACCATATTTGTAAGCATAACAATATTAGGTGACAGAATCAGAAAAGTGTACAGGAAAATACGTAGGAACCACTTCCCAGTTGTTTTTTTGTTCCATCAGGAAAAATAAGTTGACAAGAGGTGTTTGCGGGAACCTGAATATCAATATGGAATATAGAATCCTGCTCGATCGTCCAGCTGGAAGAAATCAGGCCATAAGGGGAAGACAGAGAGGCTTTTGCCCAGGTAAGTGCGCCTCCGGGAATAGGGGCGATGCGGAAAACCTTATATCCGGGAGCCAACATTTCAATGCCTGCAATTCGTCGGTAAAGCCAGTCACCCACAGCTCCATAGGCATAGTGGTTAAAAGAAACCATGTTATTGCTTTGATTTATAGTGCCATCTGGCCGAAGGGCATCCCATCTCTCCCATACAGTTGTGGCCCCGGCTTTCACTTCATATAACCAGGAAGGGCATTTTTCCTGAAGCAAAAGTCGATAAGCCACATCGGCATATCCGTTGTCAGAAAGAGCGAACAGCAAATAAGGAGTCCCACAAAAACCGGTTGCCAGCTGATTTCCATTTTTTTCTACCAGTAAAGATAAGCGTTCCGCCATTTTTTTTCGAATATTTCCGGATACCATATCAAAATAGAGAGGCAGAACGTAACCTGTCTGAAATTCCTGATGAAGGACGCCTTCACCGTTTGTATGGACGGTCAGATAAGCCTGGCTAATTTTTTCAAACTGAGATTTATAATATATTGAATCTTCTGTATGCTTTAGAACTTCGGCCATTTGAGAAAGAAGCCTGCAAGAATTAGCCATAAAAGCTGTTGCGACCCAGGGGGTCTTTTCCTGCCATTGTTTTCGACTTTCCCCTGGAGAACACCAGTCTCCATAATGAAAACCTTGGCGCCAAATGTATTTTTCTGATGAATCGGCAGAACTGTCTTTGGAAGCAAGTCGTAGTTCTGCATCCACATGTTTTTTCATGGAGAGATATTGCCTTTCCAACAAGGGAGCCTCTCCGTAGGCCATATAGTGGGACCAGGGCACCATTACAGCGCAGTCTGCCCAACAGTCGGTGGTTCTGGGATGGCCATATTTAGAGCGCGGGACCACGTCAGGAATACCACCGTCTTCAGATTGTTCTGCAATCACATCTAAAAGCCATTTGTCCAGAAAACGGCGCATATCAAAATTAAATGCAGCAGTAGGCGAGAATACAGAGATATCTCCTGTCCAACCCATTCGTTCATCCCGTTGAGGGCAGTCTGTTGGAATATCCACAAAATTGCTTTTTCCGCTCCAGCTGATATTGTTCTGCAGTTGATTTAAATCATCATTAGAGCAGGAGAAGGTACCAGTAGGTTGTATGTTGGAGTATAGGGCATGAGCAGAAATTTGTATTTTATCTGGAGATATGCCATCAACTTGAATATAGCGAAATCCCATATAGGTTAGGCGAGGGCTATAGGACTGTCGACCATCTTTACATATGTAGGTTATTCTTGCTCTGGCCAGACGAAGCGGGCGCGTGAAAAGTTCTTTTTCCACACAGATTTCTGCATGTCGGATGAGGATTTTTTGCCCGGATTTTCCCTCAACAGTCATTTCAATAATGCCCGCAAAATTTTGCCCAAAATCATAGATGGTACCGCCGCTTTTAGAGGGCCAGTGGTCAATGGGCGAAAATGATTCCTGCCTGCGTACAGGGGCACCATACTCCGCAAGGATTTTAGGTGCATATCTTGGGGTATGAAGGATTGCTCTTTTAAAGGGGGCTTGTGAAAGTGAAATACGGGCATCAAAGTGTTCGCCCATATAGAAATCACCATAACGATAGTTGCTCTGATCCGTCACTTCCCAGGTATCGTCTGTTTTAATGATTTCACGGCTGCCATCCTGGTAGACAAGGTGAATTTCAAGGAGAAGAGCTGGACGATCAGCATAGATTTTATGTTTATGCATCATGGTATAGTCAGCCACTGCCCAGCCGCCTCCCAGGATTACATGCAGAGTATTGGTTCCATTTAGCTGAGACGAAAGGGGGTATGTCTGATATTGCAGAAGCTTATTGTAACTGGTAAATCCAGGGCGAAAGTAATCCTGCCCGATTTTCTTTCCGTTTAAGTCTAACTCATAAATACCAAATGCCGTGGCATAAATTCTTGCAAAAGATAACTTGCGCTTTAAGGTAAAGGACTTTTTAAAGACCAGAGGTCGGGGAGAAAACAGAAAAAAAGAAGGCCCCCCTTTGGAAATCCATTTTCCTTTCCAAGGGGTTTCCATGCGTCCTGTTTCAAATAAGAGGGATGCCTGAGCTGTTTCGCCCATTGTATCAGTGACATGCAGTTCCACCCGATAAAAAGAAAAAGGGGAGAGCGCAGGTCCCTGATATACAAATCCCTGCCATTGAGAAAAAGGAAGAGACGTACTATCCCAGATAAGGGTATCGTTAAAAAACACGAGGCATTGATGCGTTTGAAGAAACACATTTTGTAATGAAGAGGTAACTGTATAAGTAAATACAGGATGGGGTCTGTCCGTGCAGGGCTGATCAGACAGTCCATCAACATAGAATTTGGAAATGTTCAGCATAATGGCTCCTTATTTGATTTTATTTTGAGAAATACAGGGATAACAGGGAAAGGGATCCTCTCCCTGTGTAAAGCAGGTATAACGGCGTTTCTAAGGGGAAGAGGGATAAACCCAAATCTACCGAATAGTCTGCCCAATCTTCAGATGGAGTCAGGGGGAGTGTACAAATTGGTTTGGCGTCTAATTGGTAAAACAGAAAGAGAGTCCCTCTCATGTTGCCTCTCATCCGAAGGGTAAGACGGGTTTTTTCGTAAAAAATAAAATTACGATAGCCGATATAGGTTCGATTTCTTATTTCCGCAATGAAGCGGTCATTGCCCTGATGGGTGATATGGGGAAAGGAAACTTTTTTACGAAGACGATTTGCAGCATGGGGCATGTGCCCATTGGTCAGGATACAGGCACAGACAGCAGGATATAGTCCACTGGCTGGCAAGGGAGCACCATAAAGCCCGGAAGAAGTAACAGGCACCTGGGGAATGAAGCCATCTGGTGATATGGTGACAGGCTCTGCGCAAGCCTGTCGGTTGTAGCTGTTTCCATGCGTATGACGATGATAAAAAACATACCATTGTCCATTTACCTGAACAAGACTGCCATGATTATTGCCTGTCATGTTTAGCCGATCCGCTTCCGCACGTTGTGCCAATCCCACATCACCTTGAGAAATAATGGTACCTCCAAATACAAAGTCCCGATCTGGAAATTTGCTGGTGGCATAGCAGAGCTCATGGTTCTTTTGGGAAGAATAAATAAAATAATATATATCTCCAATTTTTCGAATAGAGCTTGCTTCAAAAAAAGCATGGCCTTCAAATGAAGTGCCTTTGGCATCTGGTTGACCGGGAACCACAAGAGAAGGGCCTTTTTCCACTGTGCACATATCTGAGCCAAGGCAAACGGAGTAGGCCCCCATAATTCCCTCAGGTTCAGCGTTTATTTGCGCAGGGGTTTTATGGAACATGGCGCACATAATGTGCTGTACAATCCATTTCTTTAACAAAGATTTTGGACGGTCCACGGGGAGACTCCAGCCATAATATAAATGAGTGGTTGATTCATCACAAATCACTGCCGGATCGAAAGGGATTTTTCGGGTAAATGGCATTCCATCGGAAGACCTGACATAGCCATAATACTGGTATTTTCCGGCAGGACTGGCACATACAGCAATACGGATAGGCCCATCAAAGCCATTCCGGCCCCTGTCTCCGGCAAGAGCATAATAAAGATAATAGCGGCCATCCCTGCCTTGTACCACATCTGGCGCATACATGTACCTGTATTTTTCGGAATACAAGGGATCCTGACTGGATCTGTAAATGATTCCTTCGCTGCGCCATTGCGTCAGGTCAGAGACGGGGGCAGAAAAAACTTCATAATCCAGCATGCAAAAAGTGGTGCCACCCTCCTGATCATGAGAGCCAAACAAATACAGTCGATCGCCAAAAATATGGGGTTCTACATCCGGAATATATACATTGAGCGGAAGCAGGGGATTGAAGATTATTGACACATAAACCTCCTTTGATTCATCTGATCAATGAGATATTTCCTGAGGGTCAGGGGGCATTTTTTTAAAAAACAGGGACAGGCCTTTAAGAATATGTCCATTTGCTAACGCCAAAAGGGCATCAAGTACATAGTTGCGCATAGCACCACTGATTTTCATACCGCTAAGGGAGGCATCGGCAGCAGAGTTCATCATCATTCGAAAATCCGGATTTTCATAATCTTTTTTTCCATTGAATCCCTTGGCAACAGTGGATTCAATGGCTTTATACATGATTTTCATAATTAAAGAATACTTCTTCATTTCCATAACGGTATTATCCATGGTAAAAGCCCCTTTTATTAGGACAGGATCTGGAACAGTGTGACCCAGGAGCTGTTCCCAGTCTGCTTTGGTGGGGGGGCCTTGAGGATGGATATACCAGGCAGGGACCACATCCCTGATGGGAAGGCCTTTCTTGTGCAAGGCACCCTCCAGTCGAATATCTTCGCAGCTGGAGCCTACCTGTACCTGGTAAAGCCCTCCTGGAATAATCCATTCGCCAGACCAGAGGGCAAAACTTCTGTCAGATAAAGGCAGGGAAACTTCCTGACTTTCTCCAGGGAAAAGATATATTTTAGAGAAGGCTTTTAATTCCCTGAGAGGACGAGAATATCCATCTTTAGGAGGGGAAATGTAAACCTGAACAATTTCTTTGGCGGAGTACATACCGGTGTTTGTGATTGTAAAAGACACATTGCTTTCGCTAAGCCTAAGATTGCTGTATTCAAAAGTGCTGTAGGAAAGGCCATAGCCAAAGGGAAATCGAACAGGCTTGTTGGCACTTAGATAAAAGCGATACCCCACATAAATGCCTTCCCGATAATGAGCATCTTTTTGTCCATTGGCGTAATAGGAAGAGGAAACACAGTCTTCATAGAGGAACGGCCAGCTTTCTGTTAGTTTTCCACAGGGAACAACCTGCCCAAACAGAATATTAACAGCAGCCTGTCCGGCTCCTTCTCCAGCCAGGCCCATATATAAAATGGATTTAACCTGGCTTGCCCAGGGAAGCTCCACAGGACTTCCGCAGGATAAAATCACAATGGTGTCAGGATTGGCAGCTGCAACACGTTCAATCAACTGGACATGCCCTTTTGGCATGTCCATATTTTCCCGGTCAAATCCTTCAGATTCGTAGTGGTTGGGAAGGCCGGCAAACACGACTGCCACATCTGCCTTTTTGGCCGCCGATTCTGCTTCTTCAAGTAGAGCAGGCGAGGTGCTGCCATCTTCCAGGCAGCCCTGAACAAAAGGAATACGGGGAGCAGCCTGAGTGGCACTGACTAATTTCCATGGATTGATATGACTGCTTCCGCTTCCCTGATAGCGTGGGGTGCGGGCCATATCTCCAATAAATACTATTTTCTGAGTATCAGAAAGGGGTAAAAGCTGATCTTTATTTTGAAGAAGAACCGCACTTTCCTCTGCTGCTTTCAGGGCCAGCCGATAATGTCTGGGCATATCTACTTCTTTTTCGGCGTTGGATAAAAAAGCAGCTTTTTCACTAACGAGCGTTAAGACTCGAGAGGCAGAAGCCTGAATATCGGCCTCATCCAAGTTACCTGTAGCAACGGCCTGTGCTGCTTCCGGTTCCATATAGGCAGATCCACCGGGCATCATCAGATCGCAGCCTGCCTGAAAGCCTTTGATGCGATTGCCCATTCCGCCCCAGTCTGTCAGAACCATGCCTTTAAATCCCCAGTCTTTGCGAAGAATGTCTGTTAAGAGATATCGGTTATCTGAGCAATGCTCTCCATTGATTTTATTATAGGCACTCATCACAGTGGAAGGATGTCCTTCTTTCACGGCAATTTCAAAACCAGTTAAGTAAATTTCCCGGAGCGTTCTTTCATCCACAATGCTGTCTGAAGAGAAGCGCTTATACTCCTGATTATTCAGGGCAAAATGCTTAAGAGAAGCACCGACGCCCACCTTCTCCGCAGCACGAATAAAGGCGGCTGCCAGTTTACCTGTCAAGTAAGGATCTTCTGAAAAATATTCAAAATTTCTGCCGCATAAAGGGTTTCTTTTAATATTTGCACCTGGACCTAGAATGACGCCCACCCCGTGAGCGGCGGCTTCCTTTGCAATAGCCTCTCCGATTTCCTCAAGGAGAGAGATATCCCAGCTACAGGAGGAAGAAGCTGCTGTAGGAAAACATGTTGCGGGAATGGAAGCATTTACCCCTAGCATGTCTGTAGCTGATTCTTGTTTGCGCAGGCCATGGGGGCCATCGGCAACCATAAGAGAGGGGATGTGAAGGTGGGGAAATGCTTTGGTGTGCCAGAAATCTGCACCGCTGCACAGGGCGATTTTTTCTGGAAGAGAAAGTCTGGAAAGCGTTTCTTCAATGGATAATTTCATTTATTGGGATTCCTGCCTTTCAAAGTATTGGTAATATCCTGCCGGGACGTCATAAACAGATCCACCGGGCAGAGATATATGAGCCTCACAGCCATCGGGGACTAAAAACATAAATTGAATACCATCGGGAAGTTTTTTCCAGGAACTGCTTACAGAGCCATAAATGCTGTCATAGACAAAGGAGGCTTCCTTTATATTTCCTCCAGGCAAGGGGGCCAGAGAAAATTCATTTTCTGCCAAAATGCGAATGCCACAGACTGATTCAAAAAGCCATTCACAAACAGATCCGGGAGAATAGTGATTGTTAGAGGCTGTGCCATCCCAGTTTTCCCATACCGTAGTTGCACCGGCCTTTACTTCTGCCAGCCACCCTGGAGAGGCTTCATTTTCCATCATCTTGTAGGCAGTATCTAACTGGCCATATCGGGTGAGGGTAGGGAGCAGTAGGGGAGTGGAGAGAAAACCGGTTCCCACCTTGTAGTTTCGGGCTTTAATACTTGTAACAAGGCGGGAGAGCACGTTTGCCTTTGTTTCATCCTCCAGCAGATTAAAGGCAAGCGGCCTTACAAGTTTTGACTGGCGGGAGGTGTCTATGTGGCCTTGGTGGACAAACTGATGATTATAGGCCATTTTACATCCATTGTGATATTCCTCATACAGGGGAAGGTCTTCTAAATGACCGGTAAGTTTGGCCACTTTCTGCATGATACCGCATATATAGGAAAGATATGCGGTAGCCTCTTCCGGATGTGGAGCCATAAAATCCTGTAGTACACTTTGCTGATACACTTCCGGTGGCTCCAACCACTCCCCAAAAGCCTGTCCAACGTTAGATATGTAGGTTTTATCGGGAGAAGGGAAGGGCTTTCCGAATAAACCAGTTTTTCCGGTTCGGCTAATCTGAAACTGGATATGTGATTTCATCATGGGATAGAAAGCTTCCAGAAAGGTTCTATCCTGATACATCCGAAACATTCTCCAGGGGAGTAGCACGGCAACATCTGCCCAACCACAGCAACCGTCCATGCGTTTGATAAAGTCTATGCCTGGCAGATATTCATTATTACGGACATCCGGAGCATGACAGGGTATCTTTCCGTTGCGGTTTTGGCGATCCTGCAAATCATAAAGCCATTTTCGGAAGAAAGGGGCTGTTTCCATAAGATAGGACCCAGTCTTACAAAAAATCTGAACATCTCCTGTCCAAGGGGCTCTTTCTCTGGTAGGGCAATCGGTGGGGATATCCAGAAAATTACTTTTCATACTCCAGAGAGTATTTTCCACAAAACGATTAATCAAGGGGTTGGAGCAGGAGAAATGTCCTGTCTGAGGCATATCGGAATAAAGGGCAATGGAAGTAAAATCTTCTGCACGAACAGGAAAGTCTGCTTCTAAGGAGGCATATCGAAAGCCAAATATGGCAAAAGTAGTTTTATAAGTGTTTAGGCCTTCCTTGCAAATGTAAGAAATTCTCTGAAGAGGCGTTGCCTTGGACGTATTGGCACGAAGCTGAATATTAGCCATATCCAGTTCCCCTGCTTTCAAAGTTTCCCCTAACTGAATGAGAAGACGTTGACCGGCTTTGGCCTGAATAGAAAAAGAAATATAACCGGCAAGATTCTGCTCGAAATCCAGTAAAATTTTTCCAGAAGGAGTTCTGGAAAGAACAGGTTGAAATCGTTCCTTCTCCACAACAGAAAGACTATTAGAAGCGGTAGGCGTAATGGGATAAGATGTTATAGTAGCTTTTCCTGCATAAGAGGGGGTTTTTCTTGCGTCAATGATTTCTCCATCCTTAAGGTCTGCAAACAACAGGGGCCCGTCATTGCTCCATGAAAAAGAATCATCGCTGCAGATCATTAGCTGACTGTCATCCATATAGGTTATTTCCAGTTGCAGCAGCAGTTTGGTCTGTTTTCCATATACACCGGTAACGCCTAAGGCACCCAGGCTTCCGCGGAACCACCCATCGGCAAGGGAAAGCGACAGAGTATTCTGGCCTGGCTGCAACAGAGGGGTCACGTCATAGGTTTGATAATATATTCTCTTGTGATAATCGGTAAACCCAGGCGCCAGAATAAAATTACCAGCAGAAACACCATTGACGGCGGCGGTATATACGCCACATGCGGTCACGTACAGGCGGGCATTTTTTACAGATTTATCAACAGAAAAACTTTTTTTGAAATAATCAACAGGGTAACGTTTTCTCCTGTGGGGAGAGTAGCTGCCGGTTATCCATGACGCTTTCCAGTCATCTGGCTGCAGCAGACCTGTCTCAAAACGGGCCTCTTCACTCCATAATCCAGGCGTATCCATTTCATCCCATAGGCGCACTTTCCAGAATACAAGAGTGCGACTATTTACCGAAGGACCCTGCCATGGGAGGCCAGCCATGAAAGAACTTGGAATTTTTCCGCTATCCCAGAAAATCCCTTGGGATGTGCGAGCCTGAATCTGATAGGCGGTTTGTTTTTTTCCACCGGAAACCTGCCAGAATAACCTGGGGGAGGAAAAATCAATTCCTAGTGGATTATTCAGATATTCTGTGCGTAGCCGTTGTGCAATCATGGGTGCTCCTTTCCAGTATATAACTGAAACGCTCTAATTAATCCAAGTATAAGGAGAATCACACATAAATTCTTGCAATATCGTCGGATTTGTTTTAATATTTATATAAAAAAAAGGGGAGTAAAATTGTGCAGATTGACTATAAATACCTTTGCCAGGGCATCGGGCAGCTAACGGGGTTGGAGATTCGGGCCTATTGTGGCAGCAGAGAGGTGCAGCATTATGCGCAGTATGCTTTTTCACCGGATATTGCCCGATTGATATTTCATGAAATTCCCAGGCATAAAGAAAATGTATTTTATACTGAAACAGAGGATTTGCTGATTTTTGGAGTAATCAGAATCCCATCTGATCAGCATATGCTGGTTATAGGGCCCACAATGCAACTTCATCCGGACAAACAGCGAGAGATTGCCATTTTATATACCTTAGGGGAAGGACACGGACGATTGCCGGAATTGCAAGCTTATTTTTCCAATATGATTCCCTATCCGTTCGAAACTTTTTTGCAGATCATGTGCTTTATTCACTATGCACTAAATGAAGTAGCTCTTTCTGTGGGAGATATTATCAGAGGAAGTGATCAGATGCATATGCAAAATACGGAAAACTGGGAGGTGCCAGTTGTAGAAACATCTGTAGAGGCATTTGATATTTACGAAACAGAAAAACAAATGCTTTCTATGGTTTCTGCGGGAAATGTGGAAGCTATTCGCAGGTTTATTCAGACGCCCCCAGCCGGAAAAATCGGAAAACTATCTCCCAATGCCATGAGACAGAAGAAAAACACCTTTGTTTGTGCGACTACACTAATCAGTCGTGCAGCTATAGAGGGAGGAATGCCCTCAGAAATGGCTTTTGCCTTAAGTGACCGCTATATTCAAAAGGCAGAATTGATGAACAGCGATGGAGATTTGACTGCACTGCATATGTTAATGATTATGGATTACACACAGCGTGTAGAGGCGATAAAATGCGGCGAAAGCAATTCGGCACTGGTAAAGGAGACTATGCGATATGTTTTAAAAAATGTGGAAAAAAACTGGCACTTTCGGAAATTGCAAAAGCAGTGGGGGTAAATCGTTCCCATCTATGTGAAAAATTCAGAGCAGAGACAGGAAAATCTCTGGGAGAATTCATTAAGGATACAAAAATGGAAGAGGCCCGGCGTATGCTATCCTCATCCAGAATCAGTGTGGCGCAAATTAGCGATTATCTGGGTTTTTCTTCTCAAAGTTATTTTCAGACAGTGTTTAAACAGGTGGAAGGGTGTACGCCCAGGGAATTCCGCAAAAAAGTGAAGAACCTGTAAATCTGTTCGGAGAGAAAGGTGCATAAATAGAATGCGCTCCAAAGCCGGTTGTCCACAGGCATTGGAGCGTATATATAAATTAATTAATGCAATTTTTTAAACTTCTTTCAGAAGAATTTTGCCATATCGCTCTACAGCAGCATCAGAAGCCTGTTTTCTGGCCATATTGACCTGCTCGTAATTCTCAATCAGGATTTGGGTTATGGGGGATGAAATGCTGTTGTTGTTCACCATTGCCTGTAAAATGGCAACTGTACGAGCCTTATCCAGTCCGGCTCTGTAGGGGCGATCTTCTGTGATGGCGGCAAAAATATCCGCAACGGCCATGATTCTTGCCCCATAAGATAGAGAAGGACCTTTAAAGTGAAAAGGATAACCATTGCCACTTAGTTTTTCGTGATGATTGGCAGCCCATTCCGTAATGTTCTCGAAACCTCGGATGGGGCGCAGAAGGCGGTACGTATAAAAAGAATGGGATCGGATGACATCAAATTCTCCAGGATCCAGTTTATCCTGTTTTTCCAGAACTTGAACGGGAATGGCAAGTTTTCCGATGTCATGAAGGTTCCCGGCAATATCCATCATTTTACACTCATCCTCTGAAAACCCGCAAAGTTTGGCAAGCTGAACTGCTGTAGCGGCAACCCCGGCAGAGTGCATGGCTGTAAAGGGGCTTCTAAAATCAATGATTTGAGAAAAAATATGGGTAAGATCTACGACTTCATCCAGTGTCAAATCAATATTTTGCAAAGAGGAAGAACTGATTAACTGGGTAATAGAGGGACGGTAGGTCAGATTCAGCCAAAGAGATTCTTTATAGCAAATGCTTAAGAAAGCATCGACTGCCCGTGGCTCAAACGAGATGTCCTTTTGGGAACGAACATAATCCTCAATATATTTCATCTGACTGATGATATGTTCTCCCTTGTGAATGTGGACAGCAATGCGGTCTGCCAGGTGCAAAATATGGCTGGAATAGGGAATTTCCATGCCATCCACCATACGGTTTTTTCCATAATTCCAATAGGTATGATGGTAGGTGATTATTTTGGAGACTCTATTAAAAATAGGAAATTCTGCAAAAAGTCTCCCACCGATAATGGCATGTTGATCTTCATTGGCCCGCTCGTTGTACAGAAAATCAAATCGATCCTGTAAAGCCAGTGAGCCCACATCGTGTAGCAATGCAGAGACTACCAGTGCTCGTTTATCTTCCTGGGTTTCCTGTAAGGCATCGGCAATGTGGTAAGAAAGATAGGCCACCTGCTGATGATGATCTGTCATCTCCGGGCTGACCAGATCCACTGCCCGGGTCATACACAATATTAAGTCATATAAATTTGAAAAATACTGTTCATTTAATGTCATACAGAACTCCTTCATTGGAGACTTAATTCATGAGTACACATAACTACATTATAGAATAACACAGAAGGAAAGCAAATAAAAAATTTCTTAATTGTGAAAAACTGACAGGTTGTTGCCTGGAACAGAATATAGTATGATAAGAACAGGATAAATATACAGAGGTGAAAAATGGAATATGTAATCCTGGATTTGGAATGGAACCAGAACCCTTTTCCCCAGCACCCTTTCATACAGGGACAGTTGAGGTTTGAAATTATCGAAATCGGCGCTGTGAAAGTAAATGCGCAGGGAATAAATGATGGTGCATTTCATGCCATTATTAAGCCTCAGGTTTATAAAGAGTTATTTCCAATTATGAAGAATATTACACATTTGACTATAGGGGAACTGGAACAGGGAATTCCATTTCAGGAGGCCATGAAACAGTTCTTTTCCTGGAGCGGCGATAACTGTGTGTATTGTACCTGGGGGAACATGGATTTGGAGGAGTTACAAAATAATTTGGACTACTTTGAGATAGAGAATCCACTGCCATTTCCGTTATTGTATTATGACTTGCAAAAGTTGTTCAGTATTCAGTTTGAAGATGGAAAGCTTAGACGAAGTCTGGAACATGCAGTAGAAATGCTGCAGATTGAAAAGAGCAGACCTTTCCACAGAGCGATGGAAGATGTGTGGTATACGGAAAAGATAATGGCAAGAATGGATATGCCAGTGCTGGAAATATATAAGTCAGTGGATTATCATCGTATTCCACTGGAAAAAAAACAGGAAATTTTTTTGGATTTTAGAAAATACACAAAATATGTTTCCAGAGGGTTTTCCACAAGAGAGGAAGCCTTATCAGATAAGCAGGTGTACGGATTACAGTGTTGTATCTGTAAAAAACTGCTCAGGAAAAAAATCAGGTGGTTCACACCAAATTATAAACAGTATTATTGTGCTGGATTCTGTGAGCAGCATGGGTGGATGAAGGGAAAGATACGGCTAAAAAAACATGAGGAAATGCCATATGTGGTGAAAACATGCCGGAGCATTTCAGGAGAAGATGTTTTGCGGCTGGGAGAACGGCAAAAGCGAATTAGAGAAAAGCGAAAGAAACATATGCAGGACCGGGAGGAATAGGAGGGGGCCCCCCACCTACTCCTCCCGACTCGCTATTACAGTTTGAGACGGTTCTTTTTTCGAGAATGAGGCAGCTGTTTCTTCCTGTGGAGATAGCGGTAGCGAGGATCAGTTCTGTATCGTATATAGCCAATAGTCAGCAGAATGAGAAGGAGAAGGCCGATACCCATCATTTTCCACATAAAAGAGGTAATAATGGGGAGAGATTCCAGCTGGTCTGCGGGATAGGTATCTGTATCATGAGGAGTCATTTGGGACAGGGCCAGTGCATTGGATTTCAGGCCGGTTTCAGCTAATACATAGTCATCCCAGGAGTAAGTAACTAAACCCGAATAATTTCCCTCGTTAAGGGAACCCGACTCCTGAGAAATGGTTTTTGTCAGGTCTTCCAGAGTGGCGGTTTGGGGGATTACCAGAGAAGAATTATTCTCCAAGGCAATAAAGGAGGGGAAATCACTTCCCTGGAGGGGGGATAGGGAGAGATTACTGCCAGATGCATATTCTGTATCCAGTGCTTCAATGGTGGTTATCATGAAATTGGAAAAAGTATATTCCATAAGCGCAGCAGTATCGGTATACTGTGCCGGACTGACTTCACCCATTACCACAATAATAAGAGAGAGCCCATTTTTTTGACTATACGTGACTAGGCAGCTGCCGGCTTCGTTGGTGGTGCCAGTCTTTCCGGAAATTACATTTTCATTATAATAGGGGCTGGAAGGCAGTAAAAATTTATTTGTCGTTTGAACTGGGCGGGTCTCACTCACCAGATTTGTTGCAGGAATGACATAATTGGTGGTTTGGCTGATTTGCAAAAAAGTCTCATTTTGCACACAGAAGGCATAAATTTTAGCAATATCGTAGGCGGTGGTGTAATGGTTCACATCATGTAGTCCGCTGGGATTTGCAAAATGAGTTCGTACTGCACCCAGTTCGGTAGCTCTTTCATTCATCAGAGCCACAAAATTGTCAATGGATCCTCCGATCGTTTCTGCAATGGCATTGGCCACTTCATTTGCCGAAGGAAGTAACAGCCCATACAGGGCATTTTCCATGGATAAGATTTCACCTGAACGCATACCAATATGGCTACTTCCCGCAGGAAGATTTACGGCAACAGATGAAAAATAAACTTCATCCTCCAAAGAACTGTTTTCCAATGCCAAAAGAGCAGTCATGATTTTAGTCATGCTGGCAGGATAAGCGAGGGAAGTGGCATTCCTGGCATATAAGACTGTGCCGGTGGTGGCTTCCATTACTATGGCATTTTTGGCACTGATTTCCGGAAAATCAGCCCAGACGCCGGTTGAGGGCAAATTGGAAAGGGTATCTTCCACCTCTTCTAAAGACGGATTGCTTTCGGCCCCCTGTACAGGAGAAGAGAAAGAAAAAAGCCCTCCCAGTAAAAAGACCATAAACAGGCAGATGACAGGGTGGTGGCTGCGACGGAACTTCTGATACAGGAGATAAAGGCCTGAAGAGCCCAGCACGGCCAGGAGAATGGTGCCCGTAATACAGGCAGCACGAAAGACAAAATCCATAAAGAACCCTTCAGGAACGATGTTAATGAGTAAGTCAGTGGCTGGATCCAAAAGCCATAAATCATTGGTGAAAAAGATTTCATGAAAAATGGTCCAGTAATAGGTAAAATTACGGGACACAATCAGACCTGCAAGTAAGATGAAAATCAAAATGCCTGCAAAAGTGGCAAGGATAGATCGAAAAAGGGTGGATAGAAAAAGGGAAAGTGTTTTTTTGTGCAGAAAAAGGCCGGACAACAACAGAATAAGGGCTGCTGCAGCGGATAGGTTGCGCACACGGAGAGCATTTAGGAGCAATTGACGAACATCAGCCATATGGAGTTTTTCCCGCTCGTTAAAAAATTCCCGTTTCTCTCCGTTTATGGTAGTTTCTATCACCAGATCCGCCCTATTGCCATGAAGGTAGGACATCATTTCCCTGGTGACGTCCATTAAATCATTCATTGACATGCCGACAGTATCCAGGACATTATATTTTTCATATTCTGTTTTGTAAAAATTCATATCTCCATAGGCCGTCAATTCAATTGAAGAAATGACAATGGCCAGAAATGTAAAAATGGAGAATAGCACACAAAGTAATCGGCTCTTCCAGTTAATCATAAGGCTTCCTTCTGCTTGTTGCGTTTGATGACCTTTAATCGGGTAAACTCTTCCCGATCTTTTTCCTCCAGAGCATTTTGAATGGTGTTCACAAGGGCGGAATAGGACGGAATCGTGATATTTTTCAGGGCATTTGCCCGCTTTTGTGTTTTTTTGATATTCATGGCTAAACGATAGGCAGAGTTTTCCACCATGGATAACCGAATGGTCAGTTCCTTCACTTCTTCAAACCTCTGTTTTGCCATATCCAGAGATTCTGTTGTGGAAAAAAAAGAATAGGTGGGTGTGATTGGAACAGAGGTGTGTTCTACTAGGGGGATTTCTGTTCCCATGATGCTACGAATTTTTATGCGCACACCATCGTCTATAGGTACAGTGGAAGCAATTTCCCGGACATAACTGATACCACTGTCTATATTCGCTCTTTGAAGCGCCTGGTAAGCCTGGGTAAAGGTTTCATCAATACGGGACTGGATATCAGAGGCCTGAGAAATCAGTTCCATCAGCTCTTTTATCAAAATATTTCGTTTTTTATCCATTAATTCATAGCCCTGTCTGGCTAGACGAAGGGAGTTTTTGGCCAGAATTAAATTTCCCTTTGTGGGGTATGTATTTGGATTCATTTTAACTCCTTTTCAGAAAAAATTAATTTCCATAAGAAGAAATGGCATTTTCAGAAGCTGGATAGTATTGATCCAGAATTTTGGTGTTGATTCGATCCAACTCCTCACGTGGCAGAAGATGCAGCAGCTTCCATCCCAAATCCAGCGTCTCCAGAATGGTACGGTTTTCATCTTCCCGCTGGCTGATATATTCCCGTTCAAAGGCTTTGCCAAATTTTAAGTATTGCTTATCCAGGTCAGAAAGCTCATCTTCTCCAATGACGCTGGCCAGAGCCCTGACATCCCCAACTTTTGCGTAAGAAGAAAAAAGCTGATTGGCTAAATCCTGATGATCGGCTCTGGTATATCCTTCTCCGATACCATCCTTCATCAGCCGGGACAGAGAGGGAAGCACATTAATGGGGGGATATATAGACAGGCCATGCAGACCCCGATCCAGTACAATTTGACCCTCGGTGATATAACCTGTCAGGTCCGGAATGGGATGAGTGATATCATCATTGGGCATGGTTAGAATGGGAATTTGGGTGACGGAACCCTGTACCCCTTCCACAATGCCAGCTCTTTCATATATGGTTGCTAGTTCAGAATACAAATAACCGGGAAAACCCTTTCGAGAAGGAATTTCTCCTTTGGAAGAAGAAACTTCACGCATAGCCTCTGCAAAGGAGGTCATATCCGTTAAAATAACCAAAATGTGTTTATGGCATTCAAAAGCCAGATACTCTGCAACTGTTAAAGCGACCTTAGGCGTTATCAGTCGCTCTACTACAGGATCATTGGCCAGATTCAAAAACATCACCACATGGTCGGAAACGCCACTCTCTTCAAAAGTCTTGCTGAAATAATCGGCCACATCATGTTTAGCGCCCATAGCAGCAAAGACAATGGCAAAATCTTCACTTGAATTATTCCCCAGGGAGGCTTGCTGGACAATCTGGGCAGCAAGCCGGTCGTGAGGAAGTCCATTTCCAGAGAAAATGGGCAATTTCTGTCCACGAATCAAAGTGGTCAGGCCATCAATGGCAGATATACCGGTATGGATGTAATTCCGCGGATATTCCCGGCGGACAGGATTAAGGGGAAGGCCATTCACGTCGCGATGAATGTCGGAAATGATGGGGCCAAGTCCATCGATAGGGTTCCCAATACCATTGAAGGTTCTTCCCAGCATATCAGGAGAAAGAGCAATTTCCATGGGATGCCCCATAAGTTTTGTTCTGGTATTCAAAAGGGACATGGACTCTGTTCCCTGAAAGACCTGAATTACAGCCTTGTTTTCATAAATTTCTACGATGCGCCCGATGCGTTTCCCTTTCCCGGCGATTTGAATTTCCACAATTTCCTCGTAAGAACCATCTTCAACGCCCTCCAGGGCAATCAGGGGGCCGTTGATCTGACTTAAACCAATGTATTCAATTGACATAGGAATGTCCTCTCTGCTAAGCGTTCTTTTCCAGTACCTTTTCATAAAAACGATCTACAGCCTTGTGATAATCATCGAACAAGGCCAGGTTATTATTGGGAATGTCATATTTGATGGCAATCAGTTTTTCAAAAATGGGGTCCTCTCTTAAAATGCCCATGGGCATGCCAAGACCGATTAGTTGTTTGGATCTTTTGTACAGATACAGGATAATTTCCATCATTTTCATTTGTTTTTCCATAGAGACACATGTGTCGTCCGGGTGAAAAGCATTTTGCTGTAAAAAACCCAGCCGGATGACGCGGGCAATCTCCAAAATGAGCTTTTGGTCATCAGGGAGGACGTCACTGCCAATCAGCTTAACAATTTCCATCAATGCGCTTTCCTGGTTCATAATAGAGACAATCTGATTGCGGCTGTCCAAAAAATCCCGGTGCACATTTTTTTCATACCAGGGGGCAAGATCCCCAAGATACTCACTGTAGGATGTAAGCCAGTTAATGGCGGGAAAATGACGGGCATAGGCCAATGCTTTGTCCAATCCCCAGAAACAGCGCACAAAACGTTTTGTATTCTGGGTTACGGGCTCAGAAAAGTCTCCGCCCTGGGGGGAAACAGCGCCTATAATTGTAACTGACCCTTCAGTACCATTTAAATTTTGCATCATACCGGCCCTTTCATAAAAGGCAGATAGACGAGAGGCCAGATAAGCAGGAAAGCCTTCTTCTGCAGGCATTTCTTCCAGTCGTCCGGACAGTTCACGTAAAGCTTCTGCCCACCGGGAAGTAGAATCCGCCATAATGGCCACATGATATCCCATATCCCGATAATATTCTGCAAGGGTAAGCCCCGTGTAAATGGAGGCCTCTCTGGCGGCTACAGGCATATTGGAAGTATTGGCAATCAAAACGGTGCGTCCCATAAGGGGATTTCCGGTTTTGGGATCTACAAGATGAGAAAAGTCCTCCAGCACCTGTGTCATTTCGTTGCCTCGTTCACCACAGCCGATGTATATGATGATATCTGCATTGGACCATTTTGCAATCTGATGCTGCGTCATGGTCTTTCCAGTGCCAAAACCTCCGGGAATAGCTGCAGTGCCACCCTTTGCAATAGGAAAGAGTGTGTCGATGATTCGCTGACCCGTAACTAGAGGCTGAGAGGCAGGGAATCGTTTGGCAATGGGACGGGGAATCCGAATGGGCCATATCTGCAACATGGGAATATCCCTGGAAGAACCATCTGGGAGCTGAATCGAAATAAGGGGATCATGAATGGTATAGTCTCCATCCGGAGAAACGCGGGTGATAACACCCTCCATCAGGGGAGGTAGCATGACCTTATGTATTATGGAATGCGTTTCCGGTACTTCGGCAATAATAGTACCGCCGTAAATGGTCTGCCCTTTCTGGACAGTCAGATGTGTTTTCCATTTTTTATTTCCATCCAATGCATCAACAGAAACACCTCGAGCAATGTAATTTCCAGAAAATTTGGCAATTTCAATAAGGGGACGCTGGATGCCATCAAATATATTAGATATGATACCAGGGGCCAAAGCCACGGATATGGCATTATCACTGGCTTCAACCACATCGCCGGGGCGCAGACCAGTGGTTTCTTCAAAGACCTGGATGGTAGTGCGCTCTTTTGTGAGGCCAATGACTTCTCCTACCAGGCGAAGTTTGCCCACATAGACCATCTCGGAAATTTTAAAGCCGGTGTTGCCGGCAAGATAAATAACAGGACCATTTACGCCCTGAATAATCCCTTTTCTAGGCATGATGGGCACCTCCCAGCTGGTAATTCTCCTTAGACTGTTCAAGCTTTGCGGAAAAACTCAGGTCTACCATAACGTTGCGGGAAGGAATAAACCCCTGAATTCCACCAATAAAAGCTGTTTCCGCCTTTTGCAAAGGCAGACGAGTTACCAGTTGCAACTGGGGGATGAGAGCTGTATCAGAAGGGTCCACATATAAAATACAATCCTGTTCACCAGCATATTTCTCTATAGACCGGATTTTCTTTTCCAACAGGGCGGGATAAGCTGCAGTGGTTTTAAAAGTCTCCAGTCCCTGGATGACTTCTCCGATAATTCGATCACGGACTTGAATTTTTGCCCGGTCCAGCTGACTGCGGGCATTTAAAATTTCCTGTGACAGCAATTTATTTTTTTTACGGCGAAGACGTTCTTTTTCGACCTCAACCTGCAAATCTGCACGGCGCCTGACATCCTGGCAGTGCTCCTGGAAAATTCCCTCCAATGCACTGCGATAATCATCCAGCAAGGCATTGCTTTTGTTCCGGGCACTGGTCATGGCATACTCCTGAAAATGAAGTAACTTTTCTTCTGTTGTCAAGAGTCTTACCTCCTTTTATATGATAATGGCATATTTAAAGTTTTAAGCCGATGGCTTCATTAACGTATGAAGTAATGAAGTCCGGCTTCCGTCCGGTTCCATGCCGGTCCGGAATTTCCACAACCAGGGGCATCTTATGATTAAGTTTAAAATCATTGATAAGCTGAGGAAAATCCCTGGAGAATTTTTCGGATATAAGCAGAATTCCAATGGATTTGTCTGCCAGAATTTCACGAAAGGTCGCCTCCACTTCCGGAGCAGTATGGACGACCACGCCATCCACGCCCGAAAGGCGCATTCCGGTGTAGGTATCCACATTGTCGCTGATCAAATACATTTTCATAGGCACATCCTTTACAACTGACCCAAAATCATAAAGGAAATAATCAGGCCATACAGGCAAACACCTTCTGCAAGACCAATGAAGATCAGAGATTTACCTAAAATAGAGCCGTCTTCGCTAATCGCACCCAGCGCAGCGGAAGCCGCAGAAGCAACGGCGATTCCACCGCCGATACAGGATAAGCCGGTGGATAAGGCTGCTGCCAGATAGGCCAGTCCATTAGATGAGGCAGATGCAGCGGCCGTGGTTTCTTCTGCAGCCAGGACAGGATTGCCCTGGAACATCAATATGGTTGCAATCAGAAAGGTGGAAAAGAAAAAGAAGGTATTTGTGGCCAACGTTCGTTTAAAACGGGACATTTTTCTTTCACCTATAAGGAAATAGCCAAAAGGGATAAGAATGCTTAAGAGCAGGGCAGCTACAATGGTTATTTTGATCAACATAAGAAATCCTCCAATATTAAAATTATTTATGTTCAGCGGTATTGGAGAAGGGATGGAAAGCCCTTCCGGTACCTTTATAAAAACGGGAAAAGAACTCATAATACTCCAGACGAAGCACCTGAATAGCTACGATCAAACCTTCCAGAAGGCACACAAATAGGTTGCCTAAAACGACTACGATCAAGGAAGGACTGCCGTTTTCCGCCCCGGCCAGCATCATGACTACTTCCATCATGGCGGCGTGACTGATGGCAAAAGCACCGATTCGGACGAAGGAAAGGGTATTGGAAAAATAACTGAGCAACACCTCAAACATTTCAAAGAAGGTCTGAACAAAAAACATTACCGGACCTGTGTGATTTTCCCCCTTCTTCTTTTCAATCCAATTGGAAATCGGTTCACGAAAGGCGATGGCAATAACTGGAAGACCTAAAAGGAAGCCCAGAAGAATGCCGCCAGGCACGGCGTGGCCTGTTATAATGAGAAACAGACATATAATCAGCGTTCCGTAAAAAAATAAACCTGCGATACCATTTGGCCCTAAGAAGGCACTCTCCCAACTTTTACTGCGGATACCATTGTATATATTGAAAATAATGGTAGTAATGATTAGAAAAATACCAAATACTATGGAATATACAAGAACAGAGTTTAGTTTTCCAATAACTGGTAAAGTGGAAGTATCGGTCAAGGGACGGAGCCAAACCGCATCCAGAACATCTTCAAAGCCAAAGACACTGCCGAACATAAAACCAAAAAAGGTGGAGAAGACCCCGGCGCTGGCCATAATAGCTCCAAGATTCAGCTTCTTTTTAAGGAACAAAAATAGTCCAAGTGCCACCAGAACCAACCCCTGTCCCACATCGCCAAACATCCAGCCAAAAATAAAGGAGTAAGTTATGGCAACAAAGATAGTGGGATCCAATTCATCATATGCGGGTAACCCATACATGCGGATCAGCATTTCAAAAGGTTTAAACAGTCGTGGATTATGCAGTTTTGTAGGAGGACCACTGAAAATATGGCTGGGGTCATCTTCTACAATACAATAGATATCCGGTTCCTTAAGAATATCCCTTTGAAAGGCATTGGCGGACTTTTCCGGCATCCATCCGCAAAGGATGAAATACAAATCATGTCCCTCTTTTGTGCAGGCAGCCATTTTTCGAACATCAAAGATATTGGATAGCTTTAGGTAGGTTATATGGAGGGCTCTTACAATGTCCTCCTTTTCCTGAATAAAGGTTTCTATCTGATGGGAGATTTTATCCAACTCTTTTTCCAGATAGCCCTCTTTGTTCACCAGCTTCTGGCATATGCCATCTGGGGTACCGGAAAGGCCGTCTGGAATAAAATAGCGTTCAAAATGGAGGGAGGCATAGATGGCATCTATGCGGTCGGCCTGTGTGGCTGGAACAAAGTACACGCCCCAGACATACTCTTTGCTGGAGGAGGAAGGGTAAAAAATGGTATCCAGAGTAGAATTTACATATTTTTCAAATTTTTCATAATATTCCCGCTGGATTCGGCCAAAACGATATTTGATATAGGTAAGGTGAAGAATGTCGGAAACATTAAATTCCAGCCCCTTATATGGCCGAAACTTCAGCCGGGTATCTTTGGTTTTATCATATTCCTGTTCCAGAGAATCCTTTTTGGCAAAAAGCGGGGCTAAAGCCTCCTCTAATTGCCGCAACTGGGTGGCAGCCTCTTTTGCCGAAAGAGGGATGGGTACTTTGTCAGATCCTTCTTTCAAATATGACATATAGTCCGTGACCTTACTTAGCGGCTCTTTATACGGGTTGGTATCCATAAACGGGCGCAGATCCCGAACAGTTTTTAATTCGGATAATGCATTTTCCCAGTGGATTTCATACTTGGAGATATACTGATCCACGACCCGGTCGATCTGATCGGCGGGGCCGGTGATGCGTAGAAATTTCATTTTAACAATCACAGCGAGTTCCTCCTAAAAGGGGTTGTTGGGACTTTATAGCGGATTTCTTCTATTATGGTTGTAATATGTACAATCTCCTGCTCCTTTCGATAAAGGTAATTTTGCAAGGAAGCAACAGAATAGGGATTTAGCTGTCCTTCTCTGGCATACACATGATGCAAAAGTTGTCTGGACAACTCCTCCAACCCGGTATCAGTAAAGGGGCGAAAGGCATTTCCGTAGTAGGTAGTATACATGAGCTTTTGAAAATCGGTCAGGGTTTCTGCCTCTGTAAGTTCTTTAAGCGTTTCGAAAGACAGGCGGTATGCCACAGGAATCAACATGGCATAAATCTGTGAACTATTGAGATGAAAATATTTTTTGGCTCGATAAATCCATTGAAGATTCAGCGTGTCAAATTTTATGCCCAGAGCCTTGGTTACAATGGCCAGCTCTGTTCCGTGAAGATATTTTTTTCGCACTTTCCAGATTCGGGTAAAATAATTCAGATCCAGAGCAATTTCATAGTCAAATAAGGTGGAGTGCCCCTCTTGTTGCAAAGGCTTCAATACACTGTAGTAAGGGGTACCAGCTAAGTTCTCTATAAACTCATCCATTGAGAGACTTTCTTTTAATTGAGAAAAGTTTAATGCTGAATGGCGGTTGAAAAAGTCTGTAAAGTCTTCCAGATCCAAGCGAATGCGCTCGTGATTAAAAAGCATACGAAGAGATTTTTTTATGAAGGTTACCTCAAAGTGCATCAGATACATTTTAAGAAAATCCCGTTGCTTTAAAGTGGCAAAGCGGTACAACTTAGCATAATCATTATACATAGACAGAGCAAGACGACTTTCAATGGCACCTCTATGGCTGAATTGTTCGTCAAAGTCTCTGAGAATGGAGTAATATGCCGGAGTGGTCTTTAAATAGCCCAGACAATCACCTACGGTACGGCAATTCCTTAACGTTTCATATGAGGCATCGGTAAACAAATTCTTGCTCATAGCCCGGACTTTTGTAGTTATGGCAATATAACTGCGCGAACCTCCCATATGTCATTCCTCCAGGATGGAAGCCAGGATTTCCTGTGCCATCTGCTGGTGATGGGACTGATAATCCGATTCATAAAACTTCATTTGCTCAGAGGTATCCAGACGAAGCTTCTCCATTTCCCTGGCCAAGCTTTTTTCCATCTCCTGTTGCATAGCCTGAATGGTGTCCTGAGTATCTTTTTCCACTTCCTGGTCATACGCAGTGGTCTTTTCCTGCATTTGAGCAGCAATCTCCTGTTTCTGGGCGGTAACATCTTCCACAATGGCAGCTGCAGCGGCATCAATTTCTATAATACGTGAAATAATGGCATCCATACCGCACCCTCCTTTTTCTATCATTGATTTCTCTTCCTACTATAATACACTTTTTTTTAAAAAAAACCAGTTATAAATCAATGTTTTACGGCGGATTTACTTTGTAGAAGGGGATCGGACCATTGACAGAAAGAATCCTTTCAGGTATCCTTGGCCAAGACAGATTTTCAAAAAGGAGCATAGATAAATGCGCTTAAGACATGTGACCGGAGCGGAAGAAAAATTGCAGACAAGTCCTTTGGTGGTGCAGAAACCAGCTGAATGGAAGGGAAATTGGAAGACTTTTTTCGGAAATTCTCATCCTGTTTTTTTGGAAATTGGAATGGGAAAAGGGAGATTTATCACAGAAATGGCCCAAAATCATAGAGAATATAATTTCATTGGAATTGAAAAATATCCATCTGTTCTGGTTCGTGCGTTAGAAAAAAGGACAGAGGAAGATAGCCTTCAGAATTTGTATTATCTGAATGTTGATGCCTGTATTTTATCAGAAATATTTGGAGAAGGGGAAGTGGAAGGAATTTATCTGAATTTTTCAGATCCATGGCCCAAGGAAAGGCACGCAAAAAGGCGGCTTACTTCTCCGGAATTTCTGGCTGGGTATCAAAACTACCTGTCAAAAGAAGGGGTAGTTTCCTTCAAAACAGATAACCAACCTCTTTTTTCCTATTCTTTGGAAACGGCAAAGAAGCAAGGATGGCGGATTGTGTCAGCAACCACAGATTTGCATAATGACCCTGAAATGAACAAAGGAAATGTTATGACGGAATATGAAGAAAAATTTGCAGGCATGGGACATCCCATCTGTAAAATGGTGATTGCAATGCCCTGAAAAGATTTCAAATAAAAAACTGGCATAATAAAAAGCCCTTACCCAGCAGCTTCATTCTCTGCCAAACAAGGACTTTCAATGCGCGATCAGGGGCTCGAACCCTGGACACCCTGATTAAGAGTCAGGTGCTCTACCAACTGAGCTAATCGCGCAGGCTATTTTTTTCACACCTTTTTCAGACGCAAGATGTATTATATATGAATGAAAAGAAAAAAGCAAGAACTTTTTTTGAAAAGGCCCGAAAAATCCTCCTGCCGAATACGGCGGAGGAAATAGACTTTTTTGTGCGCGTCCTGCTTTGTGAACGCCCCATAAACGTTACCTTGGCCGTTGACTCAGCCCAAGTGACCTCACGGCACATAAAAGATTCCGTTTAGTGCTGCTTCATTCCTGACCTGACACGGTTCCCGGGCTTCTATTGCGTAAGACTCAGACATCAACATCACGTACCAAGGGCAGCTTTACAGAACAATTCCCGAGGCAGGACATCACCCTTGCTGTAGCGGATTGCAAGTACAGGGCACCGCTGACTCCCCGGCTGCGCCCCTTAATCATAGCGGTTGGGGGCGGCCTTGTCAACTGATATCTTTTCTGAGGGAAAGAGAGGAAGAAAGTAACTCTTGATGATACAGGGACTCTATTATATAATGAGAAAAGAGAAAGAGGGCTTCCAGGTCGGTGAGAACAGGGAGGCAGATGGGAGAAATGATGAAAAGAGTGGGAATGTTAACCAGCGGAGGAGACTGCCAGAGTTTAAATGCCACCATGAGGGGCGTTGCAAAAGCTCTTTATAATGCCCTGGAGGGTGATGTGGAAATAACCGGATTTTATGACGGGTATAAAGGGCTGATGTATGAGAACTATAAAGTGATGAAACCAAAGGACTTTTCCGGCATCCTGACGGAGGGAGGGACCATTCTGGGGACCTCCAGACAGCCATTCAAGCTAATGCGGGAGCCAGATGCAAATGGACGTGACAAAGTGGCTTTGATGAAAAACACTTTTAAGAAATGCAAGCTGGACTGTCTGGTGGTTCTGGGTGGGAATGGTAGCCAGAAAACAGCCAATTTGTTAAGGGAAGAAGGGTTGAATGTCATTGGTTTACCCAAAACTATAGATAATGATCTATGGGGCACGGATATTACCTTTGGATTTCAGAGTGCAGTGAACATTGCGACAAATGCCATAGATTGCATTCATACCACTGCGGCATCCCATAGTCGGGTGTTTATGGTGGAGGTAATGGGGCATAAAGTAGGCTGGCTGACCCTTCATGCAGGTCTTGCAGGGGGGGCAGATATCATCCTTATTCCGGAAATTCCTTATGACCTGAACATTGTGGCAGAGGCCATTGATAAAAGAGCGAAAGCTGGAAAAAAATTCTCTATTGTTGCTGTTGCAGAGGGGGCAATTAGTAAAGAAGATGCGGCGCTTTCCAAAAAAGAACTGAAGGAAAAAAGAAAAAAATCTACACTTTACCCATCTTCAGCATATGAAATAGGGGCAAAGATCACAGAACTCACAGGTCAGGAGATTCGGGTGACTGTCCCAGGGCATATGCAAAGGGGTGGTGCCCCCTGCCCGTTTGACCGTGTTTTATCTACACGGCTGGGAGCGGCAGCGGCACAGCTGATTTTGGATGGGGAGTATGGCTATCTGGTAGGAATGAAAGATAACAGCACAGTGAAAATTCCTTTGGAGGATGTGGCAGGAAAGTTAAAGATGGTGGATCCTTCATCGGCCATTATTAAGGAAGCAAGGCTGATGGGAATCAGTTTTGGGGATTGTTAGGAGAAAAGATGAATTATACGGCGCTATATAGAAAATGGCGGCCGAGCACATTCCAGGAGGTACGCGGGCAGGATGCGATTGTGACCACGCTGAAGAATCAGCTGAAGAACAACCGGGTCGGGCACGCGTATCTCTTCTGCGGAACAAGGGGTACAGGAAAGACAACAGTGGCAAAGATCCTGGCCAGGGCAGTAAATTGCCAGCAGCCTGTAGATGGAAGTCCCTGCAATGCCTGTCCCAGTTGCCAGGCCATATTAAGCGGGGCCTCCATGAATGTGGTGGAAATAGATGCGGCTTCCAACAACGGAGTGGATAATATACGGGAAATCCGGGATGAGGTGCGTTATTCTCCCACGGAAGGTAAATATAGGGTATACATTATTGATGAGGTGCACATGCTGTCCTTAGGAGCCTTTAATGCATTATTAAAAACATTGGAAGAACCACCTGCTTATGTGATTTTTATTCTGGCAACAACAGAAGTACATAAGATTCCGGTGACGGTGCTTTCCCGTTGTCAAAGATATGACTTTAAAAGGATCACAGCCACAACTATTGCAAATCAGTTGGAGAACCTGACTAAAGAGGAGGGGATTTCCTGTGAACCGGAAGCACTGCAATATATTGCCCGGGTTTCCGATGGGGCTATGAGAGATGCCTTAAGCCTCCTGGAGCAGTGTGTGGCTTTCTATTATGGGCAGACACTCACCTACGAAAAGGTTCTGGAGGTACTTGGAGCGGTAGACACGGAAGTGTTCCATATGCTGACTGGATATCTTGTGAAAAAGGACGTGACCGGGGCATTGGGCCTGGTGGAGGAACTAAATAAGATGGGACGGGAATTGGGGCAGTTCAGCAGTGATTTCACATGGCATTTACGCAATCTCCTTATGGCTCAAACCGCCGGGGGAGATGCCCAGGGGTTGGATGTTTCCCGGGAAGAGCAAAATCGACTGCAGTTAACGGCCCGGGAAATATCGCTTGATCAGGTAATGCGCTACATCCGGATCTTTTCTGAGCTGAGTGCATCCATCAAATATGCAAAAGATAAAAGAGTGCTTTTGGAAGTGGCACTGATCAAAGCTATGCGGCCGTCCATGGAAGCAGATGTGGAAAGCCTGAAAGAAAGGGTAGAGGCATTGGAGCGGCGGGGCCCGGCTGGTACTTTTTTTGAAGAGGATAGCAGAAAAGTGTTACCGCAGGAACCGGAAAAAGAGGTGGTGGTGTCTCTCACGCCCGGGACATATGCGGATTTGGAAGAATTAAAAGTTCACTGGGGACAGATCGTGGGAAATTTGGGTGGATTTGTCAGAGGGCTCCTGACAGATGCCTGGATTAGTTTTGATGAAAAAAAACAGCTGTTTGTTGTGAATGTAAAAGACGATTTTTCTTATTCCCTTTTGTTGAAAGAGGATAAAAATTTACAGGAACTGGAAAAGCGGACAGAAGAGGTCCTTGGAAAAAGCATACATATGGAATTTGGATGGAAAGCACAGAAGGAAAAAGTGCGATATATACACAAGGAGAAAAATGAATCGGATGGAAGTACACAATATAAGGTGGATGGTGTGGATTTTCCAATAAATGTTGAGTAAAAGGGGATAGTTTGCTATAATCTAACGATAAGATATAGGAGGATATAAGGGAATGGCAAAAAGAGGTGGTTTTTCAGGCGGTATGCCTGGAAATATGAATAATCTGATGAAGCAGGCCCAGCGAATGCAGAAACAGATGGAAGAACAGCAAAAAGAATTTGAAAACAAGGAATTTTCTGCCACCGCAGGTGGCGGAGTTGTTAGTATTACCGTTAATGGGAAAAAAGAAATTACAGAAGTCAGATTGGAGCCGGAAGTGGTGGATCCGGAAGACATTGAAACTTTGCAGGATTTAATAATGGCAGCAGCTAACGAAGCCATTCGAAAATTGGAGGAAGAAAGCCAGGCCAACATGTCTAAACTGACCGGTGGATTAGGGGGATTTGGAGGGTTGATGTAATGGAATGGAAAGAAGCCATTTTGCAGTATATCGAGAATCACAAAGAGGAAATGATACGGGATATTTGTGATCTGATACGAATTGACAGCACCCGGAAAGAGGCGGAAGAGGGCATGCCATATGGAAAAGGCAATGCGGAGGTATTGGCACTGGCTCTTGAAAAGGCACGGGCGTATGGCTTCCAAACCAGCAATTATGACAATCATGTGGGGACAGTGGATTTGAACCAGGAGCCGAGACAGCTGGATATTCTTGCACACCTGGATGTGGTACCGGCTTCTCCGGAAGAGTGGAAAATCACGCAGCCTTTTGAGGGAAAAGTGTATGAGGGGAAACTGTATGGGCGCGGTGCGGCAGATGATAAAGGACCTGCTGTAATGGCGCTTTATGCCATGCGAGCAGTTAAGGATCTGCAAATCCCCTTAAAAAAAAATGTGCGATTGATTTTGGGATGTAACGAGGAGACCGGGAGCGCAGATATTGCCCATTATTACAAGAAGGAACAGGCGGCTCCTGTTACACTGTCTCCGGATGCAGAATTTCCGGTAATCCATTTGGAAAAAGGAAGGTTTAGTGGTTGCTGTACAGCAAAGGTGTCGCAGGAAAAAGCAGAGGGGCCATATATAAGCGAATTCAAAGCAGGGACACAGATCAATGTAATTCCGGGAAAAGCATTGGCACGGGTATGGGGAATTAGGGCAAGAGATATCCTGCCATATGTAGAGGAAGTGCGGCGGCAAACCAAGGTCGCTTTCACTCTTACAGATGAAAAAGATGGCTGTGTCATTACCTCGATAGGCGTAAGCGGGCATGCATCTCTTCCGGAGCAGGCCAACAATGCGCTTACAGCATTGCTGCAACTTCTCATGGAACTTCCGCTTGCCAAGAGCGATATGCATGAGTATCTGGCGGCTTTACAGGGAGTTTTTCCTCATGGAGACTTCAGAGGAAAGAGCAGTGGAATACAGATGCAGGATGCAAAATCAGGAAGTCTGACTATTAGTCTGAATACAATGGAAATGAATGCATCTGCTTTTTGTGCGGCGTTTGATTGTCGCCTGCCCTTGGGGACCACCAGGGATGAGCTGGTAGGGAAGCTGGAAAAAAAGTTAAGTAGTCTGGGATTAGAACTTGTTGGAACAACCTGGACAGATCCTCATTATGTGCCTGAAGAAACGCCTTTTATTCAGGAGCTCTTACGCATTTATGAGGCATATACAGGTCGGGCAGGAAAGTGCCTGGCCATTGGAGGCGGGACATATGTGCATGGTCTTCCCAATGGAGTGGCCTTCGGTCCGGTGGAACTGGAGACAGAAACAAATCTTCACAGCGCAGACGAAAATATCCCATTAGTAGAATTGTACAGAGCATCCGCCATATATGCGGAGGTAATTGCGACACTTTGTGGGTAATGGAGAGTATATGAATTATTACAGTGAACAAATTACCAGCCTGATTGGGGAATTGTCAAGACTGCCCGGAATAGGTGGAAAAACGGCCCAAAGGCTTGCCTTCCATATTATTAACATGCCGCAGGAGCAGGTGAAGCAATTGGCGGAAAATATGGTTAGGGCAAGAGAGCAGGTGCGGTATTGTGCTTCCTGTTTTACACTTACTGACCAGGAGATCTGTCCCATTTGTGCAAATGAAAAAAGGGATCATTCCACTATAATGGTAGTAGAAAACACGAGGGATTTGGCAGCATATGAAAAAACCGGGAAGTATGAGGGGGTTTATCATGTGTTGCATGGCGCCATATCGCCAATGGCAGGCATAGGGCCGGCAGATATTCGGTTGAAAGAACTCATGGTGCGCCTTCAAAAAGATATAAATGAAGTCATTGTCGCCACAAATTCCAGCTTGGAAGGGGAAACTACGGCAATGTATATCAGTAAACTGATTAAACCCACAGGGATCAAATGTACCAGAATTGCCAGTGGTGTGCCCGTGGGAGGGGATTTGGAGTATATTGATGAGGTGACCCTGCTCAGGGCCTTGGAAGGTCGGACAGAATTGTAGAGGTGAAATTGTGGATAAGTACGAATATCGTCTGAAAATGGAGCAGATTCGAAAACTGGCAAGGCAGGAAGACTTTACAACAGCCAAAAAAATTGCGGACTCCATGGATTTCAGACGCGTCAAGGATGCCCGCATTCTTTGCATGATTTCCAATATTTATGAAAAGAATGGGCAGTTGGACAGGGCCAGAAATCTTTTGCTACAGGCCTATGAATATACTGCCATTGGAAGGCAGGTGCTGTATCATCTGATTGAATTGGCTATTTCTACAGGGAGATTGGATGATGCCGGAGATTACATCCAGGAGTATAAACAAATCGCACCCCGAGATAAGACTATTTTGCTCCTGGAATATCAGCTTCAGGTAGGAAAAAAAGCTGCACCTGAAAAACTGATTCCTTTGCTGAAGGCATATGTGCAGAATGACATGGACGAAAAATGGGCAGTAGAGCTGGCCAAATTGTATGATCGGGCCGGAGAGAAAGAGGCTTGTGTGTCTATCTGTGATGAAATCATTATGATGTTTGCATTTGGCGATTATGTGGAAGAGGCCATGCAAATCAAACAGAAATATGTGCCGCTCACGCCGTTTCAAAGAGACAAACTGGAAAATAAGGAAAAGTATGAACAGCGTTTTATAGCCCTAAAAAAGGAGAGCACTCAGGAGGCCCTGCAGGAAGAATCGAAAACCGCTCAGGCAGAAGAGACGGCAAAAGAGCCGGAACCTGCAGAAGAACCGGA
>CAYRQT010000013.1:0-5874 GCA_964426655.1 uncultured Cuneatibacter sp.
AGTTCATAGACATTGTCCCCCAGATAGGCCAGGGTCAGGGGAGAATAGGTTTCCAGCCCCGGCAGAATCTGATGAAACGCAGACAAAATCTGTCCCGGCAGGCCCTCCTCCTGTTTTTCTGTCAGATTTTCTTCCATACGACCCCCTGACGGGTATCTTCCAGGGCAATGCCCCGCGCCAGAAGCTGCGCCCGTATGGCATCGGCCCTGGCAAAATCCTTCTCCTTTTTGGCCTTCGTCCGCTCTTCAATCAAGCTGGCGCATTCCGGATCCAGTGCCTCTTCCCGGGGCAACAAATCCAGCCCCAGCACATCTGTCATCTGTAAAAATGTTTTTTCCAATTCCTCCAGAAAGGGTTTTGTGGATTTATCATTGCCTGCAATATTGGAAAGCTTCACCAGCTCAAATACAAAAGCGATGGCATCAGCGGTGTTAAAATCATCGTCCAGGGCCTCTTCAAATTTCGCCTGCAGACCATCTTTAATCTTCAGCAATTCCTTTTCCTGCTCTGTGGGGCTCTCTTCCTTTGCAGATGGTTTCAGGGCTTCCAGCCGCTCCAGTCCGGTACGCATCCGTTCCAGACCATTTTTGGCACTTTCCATCAGTTCACGGCTAAAATTGAGGGGACTTCTGTAATGGGCATTCAGCATGAAGAAACGCAGAACCTGCAGATCATAGCTTTTGGCTATGTCATGCACCAGAAGAAAGTTTCCCAGAGATTTGCTCATTTTTTTATTATCAATATTTAAAAAGGCGTTATGCATCCAGTATTTGGCAAAGGGAACCCCGTTACAAGCCTCACTTTGGGCAATTTCATTTTCATGGTGAGGAAAAATCAGGTCCTCTCCCCCTGCGTGAATATCAATGGAAGGTCCCAGATATTTTTTGGCCATCACAGAGCATTCAATATGCCAGCCGGGACGCCCCTTGCTCCAGGGCGAATCCCAATAGGGCTCCCCCTCCTTTTTGGGCTTCCACAGCACAAAATCGTTGGCATCTTCTTTTTCCTCTGCACCGCTGACCAGAAGAGACCGGTTACCGGACTGCAGATCATCCAGATTTTTATGGGAAAGCTTGCCATACTCTTTGAAGGCTCTGGCTTTATAGTAAACCGTTCCTTCCTTTACATAGGCATACCCTTTATCCAGAAGGGTCTGTATCATATCAATCATCCCATCAATTTCTCTGGTTGCAAGAGGATGGGTTGTTGCCGGCTTTACGTGAAGTCCCTGCATGTCAATCTGACACTCTTTGATGAAGCGTTTTGCAATTTCATCGGCACTGACCCCTTCTTCATTGGCCTTTTTAATGATTTTATCATCTACATCCGTGAAATTGCTCACATAATTGACGGTATACCCCTTATATTCCAAATAACGGCGGAAGCTGTCAAAAATGATCATGGGGCGAGCATTGCCAATGTGTATAAAATTGTACACGGTAGGGCCGCACACATACATTTTTACTTTCCCCGGTTCCAGGGGCTTAAAGACCTCTTTTCTTCTGCTCAGGGTGTTATAAATCCGCAGCATTGTTCTTCTGTTCTCCTTCCGTTAAGGCCTGCAGCGCCTCTCTCAGAGCCCTGCATTCCTTTCTCAGTTCTTCGATATCGTTTAAAATAGGGTTTGGCAGATGTACCTGGTCCATTTGCTGACGGGGAATGACCACATCGTCCTGCTTGATGATCCGCCCCGGAACGCCCACCACCGTGGAGTTTGGGGGAACTGGCTGTAAGACCACACTGCCTGCCCCTATTTTAGAGTTGCGGCCCACGGTAAAAGAGCCCAGGACCTTGGCCCCGGCACTCACCATGACATTGTCCTCCAAGGTGGGATGCCTCTTGCCTGTTTCTTTACCGGTCCCTCCCAACGTCACGCCCTGAAAAAGGGTCACATTATCTCCAATGACACAGGTTTCTCCAATGACGACTCCCGCCCCATGGTCGATAAAGAAGCCCTTTCCAATTACAGCGCCGGGATGAATTTCAATGCCGGTTTTCCTTACCCCTTTCTGCGACACATATCTGGCCCAGAAATATCTTTTATGACGGTATAGCCAGTGAGAAACCCGATAATATAAAATGGCCTTAAAGCTGGGATAGAGGAGAATTTCCGTCCAGGTCTTTATGGCCGGATCCCGTTCCCTGACCACTGCAATTTCCTCTTTTATATAGCGAAACATGCTGTCCCCTTCTTTCTATCTGACTTATTTCGAAAAAAATAGCCTCCTGGATTTCCCAAGAGGCGTATGATCGCGGTTCCACTCTTTTTCAAAGACCAATGGTCTTCCTTTAGTCCTGTAACGGCGGCAAACCGGACCGGATTACTGAAAAACTTCACCCGGCCTGCTCCCGGAGGCACTTCAAAACAGGCCTGCCCGCACCGCTTCCAGCCAATGGCAATGCTTCTCTGTTGGGCGCTACTGCTTCTACTTTCTCCGTTCATGGCATTTCCTATTGTGGGTCATAGGGCTAGCATAGAAGATAACCTACCATTTGTCAAGGTTTTTAAGATAGTCTGTTCTTAAAGTCCTCATACCCAAATGTCCGAATCAGCTGTATTTCTCCATTCTTTTCCACACCAATGGCAGGCAGGGGCATACCATTAAAGGTATTGTTCTTTACCATGGTATAGATGGCCATATCCTGAAAAACCAGCCGCCTCCCCGGTTTTAAAGGGCCATCCATCAGATAATCTCCGATCAGATCTCCGGCCAGGCAGGTGGGCCCCCCAAGCCTCCAGCAATTTTCTTTTGGATGGTTCTCTGCCGGCCCGTTAAGAGGTTTTCCCCTTTCAATAGGCGGCGTATAAGGCATCTCCAATACATCCGGCATGTGACAGGTGGCAGAAGTATCCAGAATTGCCAGATTCATTCCATTATAAAAGGTATCCAGAACCGTACTGATGAGTACCCCCGCTTCCAAAGCCACCGCCTCCCCAGGCTCCAGATATACCTGAACCCCATACCTGTTTTGCAAGTGTCGGATACATTTCTCCAGTCGATGCATTTGATATCCGTCTCTGGTGATGTGGTGCCCACCGCCAAGGTTGACCCATTTCACCCTTCTAAGCAAATCTGAAAAATGCCTCTCCACTACCTGTAAAGTCTCCTCCAGGGCGTCTGCATCCTGCTCACACAAAGTGTGAAAATGCAGTCCCTCCAGCCCTTCCATCAAATCAGGATGCTGCAGCATGGCATTATCCAGCATAGCCCTTGTGGTTCCAAGACGGGAACCAGGCGCACAGGGATCATACTGGGCATGCCCTTTCTGGGTGGAGTATTCCGGGTTAATTCGTAAGCCTGCAGAAACCCCCCTTTCCATCAGCAACGCCCTGTATGCCAGCCACTGATTTGGCGTATTCAGGCTGACATGGTCGCAAATGCTCACCAGCTCTTCCATGTCTTTTGGGGCGTAAGCCGGGGCATATACATGGTTTTCTTTTCCCATTTCTTCTTTTCCCAAACGGGCCTCATAAAGGCCGCTGGCCGTGGTTCCGGCCAGAAACTGCCCCAGCAAAGGATACAGGGCAAACAGGGAAAAGCACTTCTGTGCTAACAGTACCTTAACCCCCGTCCTCTCCTGAAGGTCCTTTAGGATCTGCAGATTTTTTTCCAGCTTTTCCTGTTCCACCACATAGCAGGGTGTTGGCACATTGCTCCTGTTATATGTCATCTCTCTACGCTCCTACTCTACCAGCGTGGGGGCAAAATCCTCTTCCCATGGTAGTCCCCATTTGTTCAGGGCCTCCATAAAGGGATCCGGATCAAACTCTTCTATATTAAATACGCCCGGTCCCTGCCATTTGCCAGTCATCAGCATCATGGCGCCGATCATGGCCGGCACACCAGTGGTATAACTGATGGCCTGAGATCCCACCTCTTTGTAGCAGGCCTGGTGATCACAGATGTTGTATACATAGTATGTCTTTTCTTTTCCGTCCTTCACCCCTGTGAAAATACAGCCAATATTAGTTTTTCCCACAGTTCTGGGTCCAAGACTGGCCGGGTCCGGCAGCACCGCCTTTAGAAACTGCAGGGGAATAATCTCTTTTCCTTCATACATAATGGGTTCAATGGAGGTCATGCCCACATTTTCCAGGCATTTTAAATGTGTCAGATAGCTTTGTCCAAAAGTCATAAAAAAGCGGATACGCTGCACATGGGGGATGTGAATGGCCAGGGATTCGATTTCTTCATGATGCAGTAAATACATGTCCTTGGGGCCGACCCCCTTAAAGGTATATTCCCTTTTGATTTCCATAGGCTCCGTTTCCACCCAGTGCCCATTTTCCCAGTAGCTTCCCTTGGCAGAAACTTCCCGAATATTGATTTCCGGGTTGAAATTGGTAGCAAAGGGATATCCGTGATCGCCTCCGTTGCAATCCAGAATATCAATGGTGTGAATTTCATCAAAAATGTGCTTTTGGGCATATGCAGAAAATACTCCCGTAACCCCAGGATCAAATCCGCTTCCCAAAAGGGCCGTAATGCCCGCTTTCTTAAACCGTTCCTGGTAGGCCCACTGCCAGCTGTATTCAAATTTGGCATTGTCTTTGGGCTCGTAATTGGCGGTATCCACATAATGGGTTCCGGTCTGGAGGCAGGCTTCCATAATGGTCAGATCCTGATAGGGAAGCGCCAGATTGAGCACCACATCCGGCTTGAAACTCTGTATCAGGGCCACCAGTTCCTCCACTTGATCCGCATCTACCTGGGCTGTGTGAATCACCGTATCGGTAGAAGGTGCCAGTTTTTCTTTCAACGCATCACATTTAGCCTTTGTCCGGCTGGCAATCATTATTTCCGTAAACACATCGCTATTCTGGCAGCATTTGTGAATAGCCACAGAGGCTACGCCGCCGCATCCAATAATCATACATTTTCCCATTTAAAATTTATCCTCGCTTTCTGTCAAAAGGTGTGCACTGTGCCTGCTTTCTGAACCCTGTTTTCTGTTTTGCATCAGCCCTCGTCCACTTCCTCCACATGGGACAAAAGCTCTTCCACATAGGTGGGCAGGGCAAAAGCGCCTTTATGCAGTTTAGGGTTATAATACCGGGTGGATATGCCCCTGCTTTTCCATTCCGATGGATGGAAATCCTTTTTAGGATGATACTTTTTTGAAGCAAAACCAAAGAGCCAGTGGCCGGATGGGTAGGTGGGAATGTGGGCCTGATATACCCGGCTGATGGGAAAGGATTCTACAATTCGTTTGTGAGCCCGCTGCATCGCCAGTGCATCTTCCTCGTAAAAGGGACTTTCATGCTGATTGACCATGATGCCATCCTCCCGCAAAGCCTTATAGCAGTTGCCATAGAACTCTCTGGTAAAAAGCCCTTCTCCCGGTCCAAAGGGATCGGTAGAGTCCACGATGATCAGGTCGTATGCATTTTCTTTTTTGCGGATATATTTCAACCCATCCTGATAAAAAATGGTAAGCCTGGGATCTTCCAGTGCGGATGCAGTCTGAGGTAGCCAGGTCTTGCACACCCTTACTACCTCCTCATCAATTTCCACCATATGGATGGATTCAATTTCCGGATATCTGGCCAGCTCCCGCACCACGCCTCCATCTCCGGCCCCAATGACCAACACCTGCCTGACATGGGGATGAACTGCCATTGGCACGTGTACAATCATTTCATGGTAAATAAATTCGTCCTTTTCTGTAAGCATCATATAGCCATCCAGGGTCAGGAATCTTCCGAATTCCGGAGAGGAAAACACATCAATTCTCTGAAAAGGACTCTGGCCGCTGTACAGCTGCCGGTCCACCTGTATGGACAGTTTCACATGAGGGGTATGTTTTTCTGTAAACCACAGTTCCATGGCTGCCTCCTTTACATCATCACTTTCAGGGAATTCACCTGAGGAT
>CAYRQT010000013.1:5980-25718 GCA_964426655.1 uncultured Cuneatibacter sp.
CCAGGGGCCAGAATCGGAATACCCGGAGGATAGCACATCACAAACTCACTGCACACCCTTCCCTTGCTTTCTTCCAGTGACACCGTCTGCTGTGGCGCATAAAATGCCTCCTGGGGGGTCATTTCCACTTTGGGAGAAATGTACTCATGGGACATCAGCCCTGTTTTTTCCCTGCGAAAACGTCTGCGGATTTCCGAAAGGGCTCCCACCAGCCGCTCTACATCCCTTTCCCTGTCTCCCACGGAAATATAGGCCAGGATATTGCCCAGATCCCCAAATTCGATCTGAATGTCATATTCCTCTCTCAGCAGGTCATACACTTCAATACCCGCCAGACCGATATCCAGGGTGTAGACAGACAGTTTCGTATCATCAAACCGATAAATGGAGCTTCCATTGATCAGTTCCTTTCCATAGGCATAATATCCGCCAATCTGGTTGATTTCCTCTCTGGCATAAGCTGCAAGTTCCTTCACCTGTCCAAAAATTTCCTTTCCATGAAGGGCCAGATTCTTTCGGGACAGATCCAGACTGGATAACAACAGATAGGAACCGCTGGTAGTCTGGGTCAGATTGATGACCTTTCTCACATAGTCACCATTGATTCGGGGCCCCGTCAGAAGGAAGGAACTCTGGGTCAGGCTGCCACCTGACTTATGCATACTTACTGCAGCCATATCCGCCCCCACTGACATTGCAGAAGGGGGCAGCCCTTCTCCAAAGGAAAAATGCGTACCATGCGCCTCATCAGCAAGCACCATCATGCCTCTTTCATGCGCTAGACGGGTAATTTCTTTTATATTACTGCAAATCCCATAATAGGTGGGATTATTGACCAGCACCGCTTTGGCCCGGGGATGGGCATCCATGGCCTGCTTCACCTCTTCCACCGTCATACCCAGTGCAATGCCCAGTCTTTTATCCACCTCCGGATTCACATAGACCGGCACCGCCCCGGTAAGGACCAGGGCATTAATGGCACTGCGGTGCACGTTTCTGGGCATGATGATTTCTTCTCCCCGTTTGCACACTGCCATGATCATGGACTGTACAGCCCCTGTGGTTCCGTTCACCATAAAAAAAGCCTGGGCAGCCCCAAAGGCCCGGGCAGCCAGTTCTTCCCCCTCCCGGATCACGGAAACCGGATGGCAGAGGTTATCCAGCGGTTTCATGGCATTCACATCCACACTCATGCAGGCCTGTCCTAAAAAGGCTGTCAGTTCCGGATTTCCTTTCCCTCGTTTATGCCCGGGCACATCAAAAGGTACCAGCCTGGTTTTTTTCATTTCCTGTAAAGCTTCATAAATAGGGGCACTTTGCTGATCCATGGAGGTCCTTTCTAAAAAATATTCTTTCCCGTAAAAATTTCAATCATCTCCTGGCGCAGATTTCTGGTGATTTCCAGCCGCACCTTAGGCGGAATTTCATAGACATCTGTTTTAAACAGGTAGTTCTGCAGATCAATTTCCTTAATCAGCATTTTTGTATGAAAAAGATTGGACTGATACATGTTCATATCAATGGCATCGTAACGTTCCAGGGTTTCTGCTGCAATGTAATCCTGTATGGAGCTGATGCGATGGTCCATGAACAGCTTCCTTCCTGAAATATCCCTAGTAAACCCTCTGACCCGGTAATCCATGGTGATAATATCTGAATCAAAGCTACTGATCAGGTAATCCAGGGTATTCAGGGGCGAGATCTCCCCGCAGGTGGCCACATCAATATCCACCCGGAAGGTAGCCAGGCAGGTTTCCGGATGGTATTCCGGGTAGGTGTGAACCGTGACATGGCTCTTATCCAGATGGGCTACCATTGTTTCCCCGGACAGATTTTGGAGCATGCTCTCTTCTGCAATGAGCAGGGTCACACTGGCCCCCTGGGGCTCATAGTCCTGCTTGGAAACATTTAAAACTCTGGCACCGATCATTTCCGTTACCCGGGTCAGAATTTTAGTCAGTCGTTCTGAGTTGTACTGTTCATCGATGTAGGCAATGTAGTCCAACTGCTCCCGCTGGGTCTTGGCATAGCACACATCATAAATATTAAAGCTCAGGGCTTTGGTCAGGTTGTTAAATCCATAAAGTGTCAGCTTATTTTCCATGTCATTTTCTGTTTCCAGATACTCCTTTATTTTATTGCGGCAGCTGCCAGGCATAAAGGGGGCTTTCCTGCAGGCCTAATCCTGCAACAAAAAAACACCCGGGGTATGGGCCAATGGCCACATTTCCCTTGGGTGTCATCAATCGAAAAGTCATCAAGAACAGGCGATTCGTGTACAGAGTCTATATAGTAAATTCTCACTTTTACTACTCTTATTGATTGTTTCACAAGTGGTGTGCCATTGAAGGCGTACGGTTATAAGTAACCAACTCATAAAATTTAAAGCATGTTCTGCTCGATCAATAAGGCTCTATCGCACTTATCGTGGAGAATTATAATATAACTCCTTTCAAAAGGCAAGACTTAATTTGTAAATTTTCCTCTAAAATAGCACTGCCACTCCTCCAGGGACCAGGGTACATAATCGGAATACATACAAAAGCAGTTGTACAGTTCACAAGGGATTTCTTTTTTAAACAGTGCCTCACTTTGCTGCAGTCTGTCCATATCTGCCGTATTATGCACATGCCCATGGAGCATAAAACTTCTGGGACTTTGCTGATGGTCCAGACGATACTGTCCATTGTAACAAAGGATGGGGTAATGGCAAAGCACGATCTTTCTGTGGTTGTCATGAAGTTCTGCATAAGGCCGAATCCATTCAAACCTTTCCCTGTCAAATCCGGTTTTATATACCAGTTTGTCATGATTGCCTTCCAAAAGGTACAGTTTTCCCTGCAGCTGTGCCAGTACTTCATTGGTCTGCTCCACTGTTCCGTAGGACAAATCGCCCAGAATGTAGACCTCGTCCTTTTTCCTGACCCGACTGTTCCACTGTTGAATCATATAGGCATTCATGGCTTCCGCACTGGGAAATCCCCTGCGATCCATATGGGTATTTAGTTTTTCATGAAAAAAATGCAAATCTGCAATATAATACCGCACCAGCCTGTCCCGCCTTTGTGTTCTTTTTCTTACGGTTTCTCTGTCTCTCTTGTATATACCTGAGGGAAGAAAAACATGAGAACAATTACTGATTCATTTTCCTATTCTAACACATAACCCATTTTAAGGATAGTCATCTTTTCCACAAGACCAGCTATAAAAAGTCAATAGGAAAAAGCAAGGATCATAGGCATTTTTCAAAGAAAGAAATGCCAACACCATCGACCACATATTCTTTGGTAATACCATAACCATGCTTTTTGTAGAAGTAGTGATTTCTAAGTTTGTCGGAGGGCGTTTCCAAAGACCAATGTTGCGCATCAGGGAAGCATTCATCAATAAAATTCATAGCAAGCTGCCCAATTCCTACGTTTTCATAATCGGGAACGACACAGATACAACCCAAATAGTAGTCAGCGTTACCTTTATCCCTGACAATGATGTCGACAACGACTATGCCATCGCAAAGTATCTTGTAAACGAAATTGTGTAATATGCTTTCTATCATGCTGTCGCGAGAGCGTGCATATCCGGGACAAACGCCATACTTGATAAAATCTACGTAAAAGCTTTGGTTCTGTATGGAGATAAGGCTATCAGCGTCCTCTAAAACAGCGCGTACAAATTGCACATTCATGAAATTACCCCTCCATGGTTTTATTTTTTGGCGCTACCGCCTCATATGGTCTGTTTTCTCTAAGTATTGTGAAGATGATATTACACATTTTCCGCACAACCGCACCAACGGCGGTCGAATGGTGGTTTTCTCTTGCTTTCAGAGATTAATAGTATTCAGATAAGATCGGGTCGCAGAACGCCCTCCGTCTGTTACGTTAATTATCCCATATTCTTTACAGGATAACAAGTTTTTACGGTGTTCTTTTAGAAAAATCACCGTAACTATATGAAACGAGGAGGATTTGCCATGGCCATATTTAGGAAACATCTCAAAACCTGTCACCCCATTTAAAAGCTCTGTTTTATCAGAACCAAAAGGCCATGAAGCAATACTTCGACCAAATTTTTCAGTTTTGCCACCCTGGTCAGTGGCGCTATTTTTTGATGTTCCGGGTCCGGTTTTTCTCCTTCCATCGACGTCCCTTCCGTTATTTTTATCTGAGAACCGTCTTCATTCTTTTGAAACACAAAGACTTTTGTATCTGGAAAAATCTACTGATTCCCTGACCGGACTCAAAAACAGCCGTTCCCTTTTTGAAGAAATCCACCGGTTCCCCCACGAGGCAATGCCTCCCCGTGCCATTTTCATGTTAGGTCTGGATTACTTCAAGCATATCCATGATGCGTATGGATGCAGTACCGGTGATGCCTGCCTCCGTGCTTTTGGCCAGCTTTTTTCAGGCCCTGAAAACCACTTTCCCCCTTCTGTTTTTTCGCTATGGAAGGGAGGCGTTCGTTGGCCTGAGTTTTTAGAAAAATCAAAAACCCATGGAGGAGGTCCTACAGAAAATTCACAATGATGCCCGCTACCTGCAGCAGCCCCCCCTCGCTAACCGTCAGCATTGGCTTTATCCATTGTTATGATCCGCAGATAACCGATTGCGGGATCTGGCTTAATGATTCTGACGCAGCTGTTTATCAGGCAAAAAACGGCCGGAACTGCACGGTTTACTATTATGCCCCAGTGGATTTCTGATTCCATCATCAAAAATAGCCGCCTGCTGCAATGCAGCCCGACGGCTATTATGATGCGGTATTGGGATTTCTTTTCCTATTTGGCTAATAAAGCGTAAATCTGAGACAGACAGGGCCTCGTATTCTTGTAGAAAGCGGTTCCCTGTTCCTGTCCATATAATTTGACCAGGGTGGTATGGATTTCCTGCCTTCTGTCATTGGTCAGTCCTTTGATAATCTGTACCACCTGATCCACGTCTGCAGCCGGAGCATCCGGATTGGCCTGCTGCACCAAATACATGATCTGTTCTGTTCGTCCGCTGGGCACAGCCACGGCCACCACTGGCTGAGGGGTGATTTCCTCTGGCTTTCTGACTGCCGGTTTGGAAGTTTTTTTTGTTTTGCCGTTCTTTTTCACTGTTCCGGCATCCGTATGCGCCTCCTCCCGATGCAGGTTCACGCATTTTTTCTTTGCTTCTTCCCTGCTGACGGCCTTACGCACTTTTCTTTCTGCCTCTTTATGTTCCTCTGTTCCGGCATTCTCTTTTCTGGAAGGGATGCCCTCCTTTTTCTTTCTGGGTCGTTCTTCTGTCTTCACATGTACCTCTTCTACAGGAACCGTTTCTTTTTCCTCCTCTTTAAAGACCGGCTCAATCCGAAGGACCGGCTGTTCTTCCTCCTTCTGCGCCTTTTCCTCTGCTGTCTTATAAGATTTTTCTGCCTTACGGTTCATGTTCTCCCTCTGGGAAACTTCTCCGGTTTCTCCCTGAAGGGGCGCGCGCAGAATTTTTTCTTCCAGGAATCGCAGCATAGCATTTTTACTGCTCTTGCTGCCCTTCCCTTCTTTTTCCGGGGTCTGCACCGTGCCATGTGGCTGGGAGGGAATGGCCTCTTTCTTTTCCGCTTTATGCCCTGTTTTTCTTTTCTCTTCGTCGGTTGTATCTGTCTGTGCTTTGGTTGCCCGAACAGGCTCCGGTAAAACCTCTGCTTTTTCTGTTTTTTCCTGATTGATCTGACCGGCCGGTACTGCAGTGATCTGGATTTCATTTTCCATCTCCACTTCTTCTTTCCTGGATCCGGCCAGGGAAGCCTTTTTAGGCTCCTTATGGGAAGGCGTCAAAACGGTGCCTTCTTTTAACTGAATAGCCGCCCGTTTGTGAACCCCTTTAGGCATCAACATGTTGGAAGTTATCCGACTAATGCTATAATCCTTCTCTGTCCAGAAATGGACCACCGAATCATAGCCATTGTCGTTGGAAACGATGACATATTCCTGATCTACCCTCTGCTGCATCAGGTAACCCAGATAGGAGACCAGCTGAAAATCCAACCCGTTTCTGCCGGTAAAACAAGGGATCATTTCCATATCCCCCTTAAAGTCCTTGATTTCTTTAAAGTCAAGATAGGAAATGCCCGGTGAGTGTTCCGTATAAAACAAAAGAAGCAAATCCTCTTTTGTTAATTCGGAAAGGAGTACCTTCCAGACCGTTCCCACATTTTCCGTGTCTACAAGGTATATTTTTTTTGCCATTTTGTACCTTTCTACGCCAATACCGACACACCTATTGTAACACAATGCCGAAAGCTGTCAAGTTTTTCCCTTTACAATGCCCCTGTCTAATGTTAGAATAAGTTATTGCAAAAAAATTGGAGGTTCTAAATCGTGCAGAAAATTGCCATCATCACGGACAGTAACAGTGGAATTTCACAGGCCCAGGGGAAAGCGCTGGGCATTCATGTTGTGCCCATGCCCTTTATTATTGACGGTAAGACCTATTTTGAAGATACCACCCTGCAGGCTTCCCAGTTTTATGCCTGTATGGCTGCTGATGCAGAGATCTCCACCTCTCAACCCGCTCCCCAGGACATTCTTGCCCTCTGGAACAATCTGTTAAAGACCCATGATGCCATCGTTCACATTCCTATGTCCAGCGGACTAAGTGGCAGCTGTTCCACTGCCCATGCGCTGTCGGCTGATTTTGATGGACGGGTTCAGGTGGTCGATAACCTGCGCATTTCCGTAACACAGCGCCAATCCGCCCTGGATGCACTGACATTGGCCCGCAGAGGCCTCTATGCCTCTGAAATCAAGACCATTCTGGAAGAAACCCGGTATCATGCCAGCATCTACATCATGGTAGACACCCTGAAATATCTGCGAAAGGGTGGTCGTCTGACCCCCGCAGCTGCCGCTATTGGGACTTTGCTGAAAATCAAGCCCGTCCTGCAGATTCAGGGGGACAAACTGGACGCTTTCTCCCTTGCCAGAAATCTGAAAAATGCCAAAAACATCATGATGGACGCTGTTGATAAAGACATTCGGGAACGGTTCCCTCAGGAAATGGCCCAGGGCAGGCTTGCGCTGGCAGTGGTACATTGTGAAAATGAAAGTGCTGCTCTTTCTTTTAAGGAAGAAGTATGTCAGCATTATCCCGGTCTTTCCATTCACCTTGATCACCTCTCCTTAAGCATCGGCACCCACATTGGGCCAGGTGCCCTGGCCCTGGCTCTGTATGAAGTATTGGAATAATGTATCTGCCAATAAAAAGAAGGCGCAACCCTGCGCCTTCTTTTTATTGGCTTTAATTTTCCAGAATCTCTATTCCATTTCTATCTGCGCTCTTTCATTTTGAAATATGACCTGGCTATCTGTACATTCTGATATGCAGGCCTGATGATCTTATCCTGATTGATCAGCTCTTCCATCCGATGGGCACTCCATCCCACAATTCTGGCAATCGCAAAAATGGGGGTATACAGCTCCTTTGGCAGACCCAGCATACTGTACACAAATCCACTGTAAAAATCCACATTTGTACTGACCCCTTTGTAAATCCGCCTTTCTGCGGCAATCACCTGAGGCGCAAGTCGTTCCACCATGGCATACAGCGCATATTCCCTGTCTTTTTTCTTTTCATGGGCCAGTTGTTCCACAAACTGTTTAAACATTTCCGCACGGGGATCGGAAATGGAATAGACAGCATGACCCATACCATAAATCAAACCCTTTTTGTCATACTCCTCCTTATGCAAAAGCCGCACAAGATAGGCACGCACCTCATCTTCATCCTTCCAGTCCAGAACAGTTTTCTGCATATGCTCGAACATTTCCGCCACCTTAATGTTGGCCCCGCCGTGTTTCGGTCCTTTCAACGAACCCAGGGCAGCTGCAATGGTAGAATAGGTATCCGTTCCGGAGGAAGTTACCACATGGGTGGTAAAAGTGGAGTTATTGCCGCCGCCGTGCTCCATATGCAGCACCAAAGCCAGATCCAGCACCACTGCTTCAAAATGGGTATACTGCCCATCCGGCCGCAGCATGCGCAATATGTTTTCAGCAGTGGAAAGCTTGGGCAGGGGATGATGAATGACCAGGCTTTCCCCCTTGACAAAATGGTTGTAGGACTGATATCCATACACCGCCAGCATGGGAAATACGCTAATCAGCATAAGACATTGTCGCAATACATTGGGCAGACTGGTGTCATCCATGCGTGGGTCATATGACCCCAGTGTAAGGATGCTTCTGGCCAGTGTATTCATCATGTCTTTGCTTGGCGCTTTCATAATCACATCTCTTGTGAAATGCCTGGGCAGTGTTCGCTCCTTTGCCAGAAGGATCTGGAACTTTTCCAACTGTTCTTTTGTAGGCAGTTCTCCAAAAAGCAACAGATAGGCAGCCTCTTCAAACCCGAATCGATCCTCATTCAAAAAACCGCTGCACAGGTCCCGGATATTAATTCCCCTGTAGCTTAATTTCCCTTCACAGGGTCGTTTTTCTCCGTCAATGGTTTCATATGCCTGGATGTCCGAAATACGGGTCAGCCCCGCCATGACCCCTTTGCCATTAATATCACGAAGGCCTCGTTTCACATCATGGGCCGTGTATTCATTCGGGTCAATCAAATCATTTTCCAGGCAGTAGGCAGACAATGCCTCAATTTCTGTTAATTCGACTTTGTTTGTTTTTCTCACCGTCACCCATCCTTTCCAGTTAATTGCATTAGATGTGTCGTTTTGCCATATACAGTCCTATTATGCCATAAACCGGATGAATGCACAATGAAAAAAGTATGGTTTACATCTGTCTCCATTCGTACTATACTCTCCTAAAGCTTATATGCGGAGGTGTTTTATGTTTTACGCTGCCCTTCTGGCTGCCTTGATCACCTGCTTTTTTGTTCCCCCTGACAGCCTGTATTTTTCCTATTTTGATGGCCAGACCCTTTCTCCCCTTTTTTGCATGCTGGCTATTATTGCCGGTCTTCATGAATCCCAGGTGTTTTCCCTGGCGGGGAGCAGACTTGCCGTAGGGTTTCGCAATGCTCGTATGGCTGTTTCCGGCCTGGTAGCCCTGACTGCACTGGCCTCCATGCTCATTACCAATGACATGGCACTTTTAACGCTTTTGCCCCTTTCTTTTTACGTGCTGACACAAACGGGGCAGAGCCAATACCTGGTCTTCACATTTGTCCTCCAGGCACTTGCCGCAAATCTGGGGGGCATGATCCTCCCCTTTGGAAACCCTCAGAACCTATACCTGTTTGCCTATTTTCAAATCCCCACATCCACCTTTCTGCAAATTATGATGCGACCATTTCTGGTTTCCATAGGGCTTCTGATGATATGTTGCTTTCTGGTCCCCCGAACGCCTTTGCGCATCCTCCCCCCTCCCGAAGCTACTGTGAGCAAAAAGAAGGCACTGGTATACGGTATTTTATTTTGTTATGGTGTTTTGCTGGTTCTGCGCCTGATCCCCTATTTATGGGGGGCCTTATTCCTTATGGCTTTTTTGGCGTTTTTTGACCCCGCCATATACAAAAAAATCAATTACCCTTTGCTGGGAACATTTCTGGCCTTTTTTGTGTTCTCCGGCAATATGGCCCGCATTCCTGCCATGTCCGCTTTTTTGAAAACACTGGTACCCGGTCAGCCGCTTCTCGTCAGTGCCCTTACCAGCCAGGTCATCAGCAATGTTCCCGCTGCTGTGCTCTTATCTCAGTTTACGAATGATTATGCGGGCCTTCTTAAAGGGGTGAATATTGGAGGTTGCGGCACCCTGATTGCTTCCCTGGCCAGTTTAATTGCCTATAGTTTCTGCAAGAAAATGGTCCCGGAAAAAGGCCGGATCTTTGTTGTGCAGTTCACCGGCTTGAATATTGCATTTTTCGTGGTATTATTAGGAGTAGAACAATTAGCTGCCTGGTTCTAGCAGCAGGAAGGATTTACATATGGAACAACAAATTCAGCAAATGATCAACGAGTTTTTTGATAAAGTCCCCCTTAAGCCAGGAGAAATTCTGGTGGTGGGCTGCTCCTCCAGTGAGGTATTGGCAGAACGTATCGGCACCCACTCCAGTGCAGAGGTGGGAGAACTGATTTATGGCATTTTGCAAAAGGCCTGCAAAGACAGGGAGGTTTACCTTGCTGCACAGTGCTGCGAGCACCTGAATCGGGCCCTTGTGGTGGATCAGGCCTGTGCAAAAGCCTACGGACTGGAAGAGGTAAATGCAGTCCCTCAGGTAAAAGCAGGGGGCTCTTTTGCTACAGCTGCCTATAAAGCCCTGGAGGCACCCACGGTGGTAGAAACCATTCAAGGGCATGGGGGCATTGATATCGGAGACACCCTGATTGGCATGCATCTGAGACGGGTGGCTGTACCGGTGCGACTTTCCCACAATGTGATTGGGAGCGCACGGGTGGTCTGCGCCCGAACAAGGCCCCGTTACATCGGAGGCGAAAGAGCTCATTACAATGACTCCTTAAGATAATTGAAAGAAATTCGTCAAAGAATATCGCTTGTCAGTACGCCCCCTGTCCCGTATACTATTACCAGAATAAATGTATCAGAGAGAAAGGTTTTCCATGAAAAAAAAGGTGTCTTCCCTCCTTCTGACAGCAGTTGCACTGGCTTTTCTTCTGCTGCTGTATCATATCTGGGGATGTCCCATTAAAGCCTGGACCGGCATTTCCTGCCCGGGCTGTGGCATGACCAGGGCCTGGGCAGCCCTTCTTCATGGCGATTTTTACGTAGCACTGCATTTTCATCCCTTATTTTTTCTTGCCCCGCTTCTCCTCTTTTGCATCTTTGCAGAACACAAATGGCATCGTCCCCTCTGGAGAAACGGTATTTTAGGGATTGCAGCTCTTTTTCTGGTGGTGTACCTTTTGCGCTTGGCAAATTCATCAGATCAGGTTGTCGTATTTTCTCCTCGTTCATCTATCATCTATTCCATATGGGAGGTTATTTATGGTGCGTACCGATCGTAGCTTTTGGATGTATCTGTTGCTTTCATTTATCACATGCGGCATTTACTCCATCTTCTTTTTCTACAGTATGACAGAGGACATTAACACACTTTGCGGTGAGGATGGAGAGACATCCCCCAATTACATCGTAGTCTTTCTTCTTTCTCTGATCACATGTGGCATCTACTATTTCTTCTGGCTTTATAAGCAGGGAAATCGTCTGCAGAGGGCTGGACAGCGCTACAATGTGGAAATCCGGGAAGACGGCAGTATTCTTCTATTGTGGGCATTGCTTGGCAGTCTGGTTTTTGGTATCGGAAACATTGTTGCCACCTATTTTCTCATCAACAATGTCAACCGGGTTGCAGAAGGATACAATCATCCTACCTCACCCTACTCCGAAACAATCTAATGGGTTTTCCTGATAATCCGAATTGAAAACTGCAGGGCGGCACTTCATCGCATTAGTGAAGTGCCGCCCCTTTACATGTGCGTTTTATTCATATTCTTTTACCTCTACAGGCTCGCCTCCATGCATGGCAGAAAGATGTGCGCAAATGCCTGCCCCAGTAATATTCCCTCCCAGTTTTTCATTAATCCAGGGTTTTCTTCCCTGAACAATACTGGTCAGAAATTCATGAACCAGGTGCGGGTGGGAACCATGGTGTCCGGCTCCTCCGCCTTTTTTCATAGATTCCTGCGGATTGAGTGGATCATAATTTTTCCCAACTGTAAATTTCTGGATTTCTTTCGGCAGATATTCGTAAAAATTGGGCATCTCCACCTCTTCCACCAATGCATCTCTTCCACGACTGCCATCCTTTGCCTCAACAGCGGTTGTGACAAAGGGACCACTGTGATCTCTGAATCCCCATTCAAAACTCATATGACTCCCATAAACAAAAAATCCTTCCTGATATGCCCTTGCCGTTTCGAAAAGCGTGCGGGTAGCCTCTCCTTTCATGCCATTTTCAAACTCGAATAGTGCACTTTCTACAGGAAATGGATTGCCATACGGTTTTTCCATCCAGGATGCCATGGTCCCGCTTCCCAGCGCATGCACCCGTTTAATTCGAGAATTTGACAGGGCCACCATTGGCGCAATGGCATGTGTGCCATAGTACATTGGGGGAAGCCCCATCCAGTAATCCGGCCAGTTTGCCATATCCTGATAATGAGAGCCTCGCATAAACTGAATTTTTCCCAGCCTGCCTTCTTCCAATAACTTTTTTACATAAAAGAACTGGTATGTATACAGGGTTGTTTCCATCATCATATAATTCTTTCCAGACTTTTGAACAGCTTTTGTTATTTTATGTATTCCCTCAAGGGAAATGGCCATTGGCACCGTACAGGCGCAATGTTTACCAGCTTCCAGCACACTGATGGTCTGTTCTTCATGCTGGGGGATGGGCGTAACCAGATGAACAGCATCCACTGCCCTGTCCTGTAATCTATCTTCAAAGCAATTGAATTGTTTTGCTATATGATACTTATTTCCAAAAGTACTCATTTTTTCCCTGTCAATATCAAATATGCTCAGTTCGCCCACATACGGGTGGCATTTGTATATTTCAACAAATGCTCCACCAAATCCCAGCCCGACAAGTGCCACATTCACCTTATTCATTGCAATTATCTCCTCATAATTTTATACTACTAATATAGGCCGCTCCGATGTATTTCGCCATTGACAATTCGGAATTTATGCATGTGTATTTTGGAAATGAGGAGAAAAATTTGTATGAGTAAAATGTATGATCTGTCAGCCCCGCGGACTGTTTCCCTGGCCAATTACGTTTTTTATAAAGAAGGGGCAGTGCATCCTGATCGAATAATGACCGAGCACGATCTTATTTATATTCTGGAAGGAAAGTGGGAAATCCTTCAAGGGGCACAAACCATTCAGGCCGGGCCGGGAGATGTGGTCTTTCTTCATGCAGGCGCACATCATTCCGGAAAACGCCCCTGCCTCCCAGGGACAAAGACCATGTTTATTCATATGAGCCGGGCACCTCTGGATCTGCAAAGTTCCAATTCGCCTGATCTTTCCAAGCGTATATATATTCATGCATTGACTCACTGCCAGAATCATGCTCAAATCAAAATGATTTTTGAGGAGGTGATTCAGACCTATTGGAGCAACTCAGCGATTCGGCAGTTGAAAATCTCTGCCCTGTGCCAATATCTTTTTTGCGAACTATGCCGTACAGATTCTTCCGGATTTTCCAATTCTCTGGCCGAGCAGACGGCCAAACTTATTCACGCAAATCCCCACACACTTCTAACTTCTGCGGATTTATCCGGAATGCTTTATATTTCAGAGCGAACAATTCGAAATGCCTTTATTGCTGCTTATCAAAAAACGCCTCTCCAATATCAAATGGAATTCAAACTTAACAGTGCCTGCTCACTTATGGCAATGAACCCCTCTATGCCTTTTAAGGTAATTGCTGCAAACTTAGGCTTTTGTGACGAATTTCATTTCAGCAAAGCTTTTAAAAATTTTGGGGTGAACCGCCTTCACGGTATAAATGGAACACCCAGCCGGCCAAATCAGGGGCAGGGCCAGATAGTGCCCACAAAAACTTTTCAAATAAAAAGCCTGATAAATCGCAGGATTCCACACTCTGATCCTGGTTTATCAGGCCATCCGACTGCCTTTAGACATAACCCACTTATTATTTGAATAACAGCCATTTCCGTCAGATCAAACCAAAAAAACCACCCTTTCGGGTGATTCTTAAACGACAATGCAGTTGACGGGAGTCGAACCCGAACCCACTTGCGTGGACATGAACCTGAATCATGCGCGTATGCCAATTCCGCCACAACTGCTTAAACTGTTTGTCCGTCTCAGACGAACGAATGAATTATATCTCATTTTCAGGCATCTGTCAACATGAAAATAAATAATTTTTCCGTTTTTGACCAAGGGCTTTCCGTTTCTTTCTCTTTGAGATGAGCCGGTCATATGCCGATGCCCACCCCAAAGAAAATCCATCCTATTCTTTTTAACAAACGTTATTTATCCCTGTCCAGCCACTTCTGCAACACCTTTCCAGATGGCACATCTGCTGCACTTTTTCCGTAATGGACATATAACAACTTCATATTCCGATTGACCACAAACGTGGCTGGAAGCTGCAATTCTTCGCCCTCATATTCTCCATGCCTGTAGCCTGCTACCATGGCTCTGGCCAACGTTCCCACGGTTTTTACATCCATTAATCCACCGGTTCCTGTAGCCGGATTAATCTGAAATTTCTGATAAAGTTGCTTTTCTGGATCACAGATCACATCAAAGGGAAGGGGGGCATCCTTTAGCTTCTCTCTCATTTTTCGGATCTGACTGCAACACCACCAGAATCTGGGCATGCCCTTTTGTCAGTTCTGTATACATTTTTGCCAGATTACGCATTTCCAGCTGACAAACGGGGCACCCATAGTATCGCAAAAAAAGCAGGGCTGTTTTTTCCTTTTTCTTCACTGTCTCTGAAAAGAATAGCTCCTTTTCAAAAGGTGTGGAAAACATAAAATCCGGCATATATTCGCCTGCTGAAAGCTGCGTCATCGTTCCTCCTGTCTAGAACACATAGGTATTTAATCTGTCAAAAGCCTCTTCTATTAATGTGAATGGAAGAGCCAGATTCATTCTGATGGCACAGGGTCCATGGAACATTCTTCCGTCCTGCCAGCTTACACCCACATCCCATCCTGCCTTTTCCAGTTCATCAATGGTTTTATGGTGAATTTCGCACCATTTTGTACAATCCAGGAAAAGCATATAAGTCCCTTCCGGTCGGCTCACTTCCACCCCTTTAAAATGCGTCTGAATGTAGTCACAGGCATAATGAACGTTCTTTGTGATGACCTGACACAATTCATCCACCCACTCCTGTCCTTCTTTTGTATAAGCGCCAATTAAGGCGTGCATGGAGAGCACATTCATGTCATTATAGTGTGGTTTTGTCCCCTTTGTCACAATACGATCCCGCAAATAACTGTTATAAATGACATGGTAACTTCCTATCAAGCCTGCCAGATTAAAGGTCTTGCTGGGGGCGTAGAGGGCCACTGTCCGATTCCTGGCATCTTCTGAAATGCTTTGTGTGGGAATGTGTGCATGCCCGTCCAATAAAATATCCGACCAGATTTCATCTGAAATCACCAGGCAGTCATTTTCCCTGTAAATCTCCATGGCTTTTTCAATCTCTTCCTGTTCCCAAACACGTCCACAGGGATTGTGGGGGGAGCAAAAAACTGCCACATGAATTTTATGTGCCTTAATCTTTCTGTCCATATCTGCATAATCCATCCGCCATATGCCCTGTTCGTCCCTGGCAAGTGGGCTATGAATGATTTTATAGCCATTGTTCTCGATGGACATGGTAAATCCAATATACGTAGGGCTATGCAGTAAAACAGCGTCCCCGGGGGCGGCAAAGGATGTCTGTGCAGAGACTACTCCCCCTAATACACCATTCTCATATCCTATATGTTCTGGCCTCATATCGTCAACACCATTTCTGCTTTTATGCCATTGAATGATGCTGTTAAAGTAAGCTTCTGTCGGTTGAAAATAGCCAAAGGCAGGATGCTTTGCCCTTTCAATGATGGCTGCAGGAATGGTGGGCACTGTGGGAAAATTCATGTCTGCCACCCACATGGGAATGGGAGAAAAACCTTCCCTGGGTTTATCCGGTGCAAAACCCGGCACAAGTCCTAATCCATCCACGGCAATAGCATCTTTTCCATGCCGATCCATAATTGATGTAAAATCATACTTCATTGTATATATCCTCCATTACTCCTTTTATTCTTTATCCATAGTCAGTGCTTCATCTATGATGGCCTTCTTGATTGCCTTTAGTTTCTCCGGATGTACCGCCCCCTGCTTTAGGCGCAAAGCAGACAGCAACACCAGTGCCATAAGAATACCTATGGCAATCATACCATCTCTGAAAGATAATTCCACATACAAATTCCATGCTACTACCCCTGCGCAAATAGCGCCCAGTGCGCAACAAACAGTATACACCGGTACAGGCAATCTGACGCTTCTCTTGGCCCATTGCTCCGGATTTTTTTTCGGCAATCCAATACATGCCAGATTCATATAGATATTCATAAGCATGGATGGAATCATGACAAGAGAAATGGCCGCATCCAATTCCATTCCGGTTATGATAGGAAGCACGGAAATAATATAAAAAACAAGATAGGACAGATACGGGTATCCATTTCTGGTAGTTTTTTTGAACACTGCGGGAATCCATCCGTCTTCTGCAATCTGAATCAGAGGATACCTGAACATTGCCAGCCCTCCCAGCAGGGAACTAGCTATGGCGCTAATACCGCCACCCACCACAAAAAACATGTAGAGAGGTTTTGAGAAGATATATTCTGCAGTCACACTTAGATTATTTCCTGCTACCTGATCATAAGGCAGCACGCCCCCTGCCACCAGTGCGATGACGCCATAGATGCCAGCAAGAAGGACGGTGACAATCAAGATTGCCACCGGGATGGTCCACTTGGGCTTTTTGGTTACAGCAGCCATGGAAATAGGTGCCATTGTCGTCCCCTGGCAGGCCCATCCCATAATGGCCAGTGCAGAAACAACGCCTCCCAATCCGCCCCGGAAGAAGCCACCATCATACGTGGAAGAAAGGAAATGTGTCCAGTCCACTTTGGGAAGGCCAAAAACAGCAAAAAGAGCCAGTGCAACAATTAGTAAAATGGTAACCAGATTTTCAATGATCGTAACGAACCTGGACCCTTTTATGGTACTTAGGAAAAACACTGTAACCGTAACAAATGCAGTAATCTGTTGATGGTTCTGCAATCCCGGAATGGCAATCCCCAAATATCCGGATATGGCAATGGCATAGCTTGATATGGCCAGTCCATTTACAATTGTCATCCAGGCACCCACACCTGTCAGTAACGGATTAAACAGCATGGTCTTCATACTGTAGTCCCCACCCTTTAGGACAAACATAGTTGGCATGGCAAGATTGTACCAGTAAGCCAATAGCATAAACAAACAACCGGCTGCCACCACCAGAACAATGGATCGGCCTGTATATGCAATCCCATAGCCCAAAAGCACAAAAATACCAGATCCAATGGCGCCCCCCAGCCCCAAACCTACAATGTTTCCCAAATTCAGTTTTTTACCCTGTTCCTCTTTCATCGTTGATTAACACCTCTTTCTCCCTCTTTAGGGTTTCTGCTCTTTCTTCCAGTCAAAATTTATTTCCCGACTTTATTAACCTGCTTAATTATTAATTAGGTTAATATATAAGCTAATTGTATTTGTATTGTGCAGTTTTGTCAATATTTCTTTTGAATCTTTATTTTTTTGTGTATTATGACGTATTTATTGTTTTTTAAAAGTAAAACAGATAATCTGCTTTCAAAAAATAAGTCATGGCGGGGAAAGCTCCAATTTCGGAAACTTCCCCCGCCATGACGATGGGTGTTTATTATTTGTATTTTTTATTCACAGCCTTACTATCCTCAACATCCAATTTAAAGGCCTGGTTTAATTTTTCCTGTATGCGAATATAGGTCTCCAGATCCTCTTTACTGAATGCATCCAGCATATGATAGGTTCTCTGGTAACAGTATTCTTCAAATTTCTGATGGCCGTCAAATATTTTTTTGCCTTCCTCTGTTAAAAACAAATTATACTCTCTGTTGTTCTGGCTGTTTCTTTCCTGCATCACCCACCCCTTAGCCCGAAGCTTTCGGATGAGCTGGGAATAGGCACTTGTGGATTTATCAGCCCTTGCTGCCAGCTCTGAAATGGTAATTCCCGGCGTCTGTCCTACTGCGCAAATTACCTTTGCCTCCGCCTGATACAGAATGGTTCCATTGTAATCGTGAAGCTGCCCATCATAGACTGTCATATGTCGGAATCCATCATCTATGGCCTCAATGAGCCTTCCAAAAATGCCATATCGCTCTTTCTGTTCCATTCGCCCTCCCAAATTGTTTATCCATAAAAAGCCCTTGCCAAGAAGAAAAGAATATGCTACAATGAACGTCGTTGGCGAGCAGTCGTGGCGGAATTGGCATACGCGCTAGACTAAGGATCTAGTGAGCATTGCGCTCGTACGGGTTCAAGTCCCGTCGACTGCATTTCCATGAAGATAAAACCATCTTTTTGGTTTTATCTTTTTTTATAACAAAAGGGCAGCCTGTCTGGCTGCCCTTTTGTTATGCATTTTCTTCAGGCAAGCTTTTCTTCCAGTCTCTTTCGAATTGCCAGGATAAAATCCAGGCTGTTTAATACCTTTACCTCTTTTACGGTCGTTACCAGTGCCAGATCCTTTGTCATTTCTCCTGCCTCAATGGTTTCTATTGTGGCAGCTTCCAGTGCATCTGCAAAAGCAGCCAATTCAGGCAGTTCATCCATCTGGCCCCTCTTGCGGAGCGCTCCTGACCATGCAAAAATAGTGGCCACAGAGTTTGTAGAAGTCTCTTTTCCCGCCAGGTGATTGTAATAGTGACGCTGCACCGTGCCGTGGGCAGCTTCATACTCGTAACATCCCTCCGGAGATACCAGAACAGAAGTCATCATGGCCAGACTGCCAAAAGCAGTCGCCACCATATCACTCATAACATCCCCATCATAGTTTTTGCAGGCCCATATATATCCACCCTCGGACTTGATCACACGGGCCACGGCATCATCAATCAGGGTGTAGAAATATTCCAATCCTGCTGCCTCAAACGCTTCCTTATATGTGGTATCATACATTTCCTGGAAGATATCTTTAAAGGTATGATCGTATTTTTTGGAAATGGTATCTTTGGTGGCAAACCATAAATCCTGTTTTGTGTCCAGCGCATAGTTAAAGCAGCTTTTTGCAAAGCTGGTGATACTGGCAACAGTGTTGTGCATGCCCTGAATAATGCCGGGCCCCTTCATGTCATGAATCAGTTCCCTTTTTTCCGTTCCATCCAATGCAGTATATACCAGTTCACATTTGCCTGCATCCACTTTCATTTCTGTGGCTTTATACACATCTCCGTATGCATGCCTGGCTAGTGTAATAGGCTTTTTCCATGTGCGCACATAGGGTTCGATTCCCTTTACAATGATGGGGGCCCGAAAGACTGTTCCATCCATGATGGCGCGGATTGTTCCATTGGGACTCTTCCACATTTCCTTTAGACCATATTCCTTTACCCGGGCAGCATTAGGGGTAATTGTGGCACATTTAACAGCCACACCATATTTTAAAGCTGCTTTTGCAGATTCTACTGTCACCTGATCATCCGTCTGATCCCGGTAAGCCAGGCCAAGGTCATAATATTCTGTTTTCAGATCCACAAAAGGGAAAAGAAGTTCATCCTTGATGTACTGCCAAAGGATGCAGGTCATTTCATCTCCATCCATTTCAACTAACGGTGTAGTCATTTGAATTTTTGCCATGTTCTCCTCCTGGTTCATGCCGCATTTTGTTAAGTTTTTCACTTTTCTCGATGCCATTATATCTTATGGCGAACAAGATTGCAAGATAAAAGGGACATCTGCCATTGCAGATGTCCCTGATAGGGGTGTCCCAAAATGCCGTTTCTATAAGTTTGACGCCCTAGCCCTGCTAGGTGGGTGCCCGCAAACTGCGCTTCTGCCTTCCACACAAAAAGGAGGCCTGACATCCGCCAGTCAATATAAGGCTCCCGTATGTCGAGATGTAGGTTCAAAATAATATAGCTGGTCGAACATTCCAGGACACAGCCGCCCTTGTTGTTCGCATCTGGACAACATTTGGTTTACCTGAATTTATTATAG
>CAYRQT010000013.1:25728-43605 GCA_964426655.1 uncultured Cuneatibacter sp.
AGGGCATTCAGAAGGAAATTGCAAGATAAATCATTGTTCCTCCAAAGAGCCGATCAGGCTTTCATAAATCAGGGGCAATGATGGGGGGGCAACAGAGCCAAAGCTATACTGCTTTTCCAGATAATTCCCGGATGCTTCCAGCTTCTCCTCTTTTTCCGCATATAATACAGCCAGGGGCGCACCCTTTTCCACATAGTCGCCAGTTTTAGCAAGCAGCTGGATGCCGGCCCTATAGTCCAGTACAGCCTGCTTGGTTTCCCGCCCGGCTCCCAGCAACGCCGCCCCAATGCCAATACCTTCCGTATCCATATGCGTGATATATCCTGAGATCGGCGCATATAATTTCCTGTTGTACATTGCCCTGCTCCACTTTTCCGGGTGCATCACCATATCAGGATGTCCGCCTTGGGCCAGGAGCATAGCCTGCAGACAGGTATATCCACCGCCCCCATAGAGCGCCTGCTCCATTCTTTTCCGTGCCTCTTTAGGTTCACATTTTTCTGCTAGCTGCAAAAGCAGCGTTCCCATAGTAAGACAAAGCGTGGTCAGATCCTTAGGCCCCTTTCCCTGCAGGGTTTCCATGGCTTCCTCCACCTCCAGCTGATTGCCCACCATCCGTCCAAGGGGCTGGTCCATATCGGTAAGAATTGCCGCCATTTTTCTGCCATTTCTCTCCCCAATTTCCAGCATTTCCTGCGCCAGTTTTCTGGCCTGAGAAAGAGATTTCATAAAAGCCCCACTACCCACCTTAACATCCAACAGAATCACATCACTGCCGGCTGCAAGTTTCTTACTCATGATAGAGGAGGCAATTAAGGGAATGCTGTCCACCGTAGCCGTCACATCCCGAAGGGCATATATCAGCTTGTCTGCCGGCACAAGATTTCCTGTCTGCCCAGCCACACAGAGGCCGATATCATTGACCTGCCGCACCATTTTTTCCTGTGCCAAAGTCGTGGTTACCCCCGGCACAGCCTCCAGTTTATCCAGAGTGCCGCCCGTGTGCCCCAGTCCCCTGCCGCTCATTTTGGCTACCTTAAGACCGCAGGCTGCCAACAGGGGAGCAAGCACCAGTGTGGTTTTATCTCCCACCCCGCCTGTACTATGCTTATCCACTTTTATCCCCCGAATGGCCGACAGATCCACCTGGTCTCCGGAGGCTGCCATTTCCCGGGTAAGAACAGCCGTCTCCCGGGAATCCATCCCTTTAAAAAAAATAGCCATCAGCAGTGCAGAGACCTGGTAATCCGGGATCTCTCCTTTGACATATCCCTGTACAAAAAAGGCGATTTCCTGATCCGTGAGGGAAAAACCCTCTCTTTTCTTATGAATCACGTCATACATGCGCATAAGTATTCCTCCTAGTCCAGTTGATCCGGACCAAAACTTTCCGGAAGAAGGGCCTCCATATCGTATACCCGATAACTGGTGCTGCTTTCGGCCAGAATCCATTTACTTTGATGAGGAAGGCTAAATTCCCTTAAAAACTGCCGGCACAGGCCACAGGGTGGGCAGAATCTGGTAAGCCCCTGGTCCGGTCCCCCGGCAACTGCCGCATACAGAATGCGTTTATGACCCATGGAAATGGCTTTTACCATGGCTGTCCGCTCTGCACAAATGGAACAGCCATAGGAAGCATTTTCCACATTACACCCTGTAACCACCTCACCCTCTTCTGTGAAAAGAGCTGCGCCCACACGAAAACGGGAATAAGGTGCATAGGCCTGCTCTCTCGCCTCAAGGGCCTTTACAGCCAGATGGGAAAAAAGGGTCCTCTCTTCAATACTCTCCAAAGCTCTCCTCCTTCTTCTTTTCCTTTACAAGCCGGCTGGTGCCCAGACGATCCGCTCCTAGCCTCACAAAAAGCCGGGCATCCTCAAAGGATGCTATGCCGCCTGCAGCCTTTATTTTTACCCCTTCCGGAACATGTCTTGCAAAAAGTGCCACATCTGCAAAGGTTGCACCGTCGGAAGAAAATCCTGTCGACGTTTTAATATAATCAGCTCCTGCCTCCCCTACAATTTGACACATACGGATTTTTTCCTCATCCGTCAACAGGCATGCTTCAATGATTACCTTCAGAATATGCTCTTTGCAGACTTCTTTCATCTGCCGGATTTCCTCCTGTATCTCCAGAAACCTTCCATCCTTGAGCCAGCCCACGGGAATGACCATATCCAGTTCATCTGCCCCTTTATTCAGTGCATCTCTGGCCTCTTCCACTTTGGCCTTTGTGGTCATATATCCATTAGGAAAACCAATGACGGTACAGATTTTCAGCCCACGGGACCCGTATTGTGCTGCAGCTTGTTCCACATAATTGGGCGGAATGCAGACCGAAGCAGTATGGTATGTCAATGCATCTTCACAGATTTGACTAATCTGGTTCCAGGTGGCTTCCACCCCCAGCAGGGTATGATCCACTTTCTCCAAAAGCATTTCTTCGGAGAGAACAGGCTGATTTTGAAGCAGCAACTCCTCCACCAGCTGTCCAATAGGTACAAAGCTTGGCCAGGTGCCCATATTCACACCTGAAGGCATCGTTTTTCCGGTTATCACTACTGGTACATATTCACGAGAATGGTCCGTAGAAGGCGTTCCCGGATCACACCCATGATCTGCAGTAATGATCCACACATCTTCCGGCCCCATTTTTTCCAGAACAGCCGGAATCCATGCATCGAAAGCAGCAAGCGCCCTGGCGTACCCGTCCACATCGTTACGGTGACCGTACAACATATCAAAATCCACCAGATTTGTGAAACAAAGTCCATTAAAATCCCGGTCCAGCCAGCGCAACATGGTTTCCATTCCCTCCATATTGTTTTTGGAGGGCACCTGACGGGTTATTCCTCTCCCTCCAAAGATGTCAGAAATCTTGCCAATGGCAATCACGTCCTTTCCGCCCTGTACCAGTCGGTCAAGCATCGTTTCTCCCGGAGGAAGAAGGGAGTAATCGTGGCGCCCCGGTGTCCGGGAAAAATGTGGAGGTTCGCCACGGAACGGCCTGGCAATAACTCTGCCCACTCCCCATGGCCCCTGACAAATCCCCCTTACTTTTCCGCAGATTTCATACAGCTCCGACAGAGGCACCACTTCTTCATGGGCAGCAATCTGCAGAACGCTGTCTGCAGAGGTATACACAATCAGCGCCTTTTTCTCCATCATTTCTTCCCCATATTCTTCAATGACTTTTGTACCGGAAAAAGGTTTATTGCAAAGGACGGGACGGCCGGAAAGGGTTTCAATTTCCCTGATAAGTTCCGTGGGAAATCCCTGGGGAAACGTGGGGAGCGGTTCCCTGGAAATCAGTCCTGCCATTTCCCAATGCCCGGTAGTGGTATCCTTTCCCATGGAACGTTCTGCTGCTCTGGCCACCATGCCTGTAAAATCTGTTCCTTCTCTATAAAAAGGTGCTCCTGTAATATGAAAAAGCCCCAGTTTTTCCATGTTTTGCATACGGAAAAAGGGACTCCTGGCACAACTTTTTAAAGTGTTGCTCCCTTCGTCCTGATATGCGGCGGCATCCGGCAAAGCCCCAATGCCTACGCTATCCAGTACGGTTAAAAAAACTCGTTTTGCTTTCATCTGCCTTCCTTTCTTAAAAAAAGCCGCGAGACCCTGAGGCCTCGCGGAAAGGTTAACGGAACCATTCATCATCCTGCCATAGTGAAGAGCTGATTTTGTTATCATGCTTCCGTTTATGACGGCTGTAAATTGCGTATCCGATAGAACCTGCAGCAATCAACACCATTAATGCAATGCAGACCGCAATGGTAATCTGCAAAACATTCCAGCCACTGCTACTCTGTTCTGCAGTAGTCACCTCAGCCTGTGTGGAAGTAGTCTCCGCCTCCGTAACGGCAGACTGGGTATTGCTTTCTGCGATGGTGGTCAGTTCCTCACTGCTATCCGTCTGATTCTGTACCGTTTCTGCGGCGGTGGACGTCTCTGCAGGAGAAGCATCCGTACCATTTGTTTTTAAATAGGCACTGGCTACATAATAAATTCCGCCATTGTATTCCACCTTGCTCCATTTTCCCCAGGTACCAAGTCGGGTAATCGTGTTGTCTTCCTGAAGAGATCCCACAATATCCGCATATATGCTAGGGTATTCCCTTATCCGTACACTACCGGTGGCCACCACCGTTTCTTCAACATCTGTCCAGTTTACTTCTGTTATTTCATGATTGACCAGAGCAAATCCATACTCCAGCAGAATTTTGGTATCAGCATAAAATTTATCTTCTTCTGATTTCATTATGACAGTGATCAGTGTTGTTTCTTCCCCGGAAACTGTTCCCGTGCGCTTTGCAGCAGTCACAAGGGTGCGCCCGGCTTCCGTGGTAAGACCTGTTTTTCCAGCAAACACACCATCAAAGCTTAAAAGCCCATTGACAAATTTGTGTCCCATGGTCAATTCCCTTGCCGCACTTTTGTTGGTGGCCGGAATGGTGTAACTGCAACTGGAATCAATTTCCAGGAAGGTCTCATTTTCCAGTGCTGCCTGAAAAATCAGTGCCATATCATGCGGGGTAGTGTAATGATCATCATCATGCAGGCCGGACGGATTTGTAAAATGGCTGTTTTCAGCTCCCAGAGCTTTCGCCTTTTTATTCATCAGTTTGGCAAAGGCCTCATTGCTTCCGGCCACATATTCTGCCAGCATGTTTGCACATTCATTTCCGGAAGACAACAAAAGGCCATACAGGACATCCCTTACTGTCATGGTTTCTCCTGCCTGCGCCACAGGAACAAGGGTAGAACTGTCCTCTGTGATATTGGTTACTGCACTTTTGGTGAAGGTAATTTCTTCCGATAAATCATCCACCTCTTCAATGACAACAAGTGCCGTAAGGATTTTAGTGATGCTGGCGGGGTAATAGGTTTCATCCATGTTCTTTTCTGCCAGGATTTCTCCGGTTTCCGCATTCATCACAATATAACCCTCTGCACAAACATCCGGCCCCTCAAAGTCTTCCGTTTCAGCCTGCACAGCAATTCCAGCTGTAAAGGGCAATAGTAACAAACCACACAGCACCGCTGCCAGTCCCTTTTTCCATTTCTGTATCATATATAGATTCTCCTACCAGTCAATTCAACCCGTTTACTCAGTATTTCATTATAAAGCATTTTCCTTTGAGTGACAAGTCCAATCCCTGGGAATCCCTATGAAAATCCCCCGATATTGCCTCAATAGGCAGGAAATATCGGGGGAATCTTTTTATGCCAATGTAGATTTAACCGCCGCTACCACATTTTCCGTGGTAAAGCCAAATTTCTTAAACAGAATATTTGCAGGCGCAGATGCTCCAAAGCCCTTCATGGCAACGGTCGTGCCGTCCAGGCCCACATATTTGCCCCATCCAAAATCGGAAAGTGCTTCCACTGCCACTCTGGCCCGTACAGCCTTGGGCAGCACCTGTTCCTTATATTCTGCCGACTGGGATTCAAACACATCCATACAAGGCATGGACACCACTCGCACATCTATATCTTCCTTTGCCAGTTCTTCCTTTGCCGAAATGCCCAGCTGGACCTCCGAGCCAGACGCAAGGATAATGGCATCCGGTACCGGCTTTTTGGAATCCGCAATGATATACCCACCCTTAAGTGCCTCCTTAGAGGAGCCCTTCTGCTGAGGCAGATTCTGTCTGGTCAGCACCAAGGCTGTAGGTGTGGACTGAGAACGAATGGCATAATACCAGGCCGCCGCTGTTTCCGTGGCATCGCAGGGACGAAACACGCTGAAATTGGGCATAGCCCGCAGCATGGCCAGCTGTTCAACCGGCTCGTGTGTGGGGCCGTCTTCTCCTACACCGATACTGTCATGAGTCAGCACATAGGTTAGTGGCAGTCCCATGATGGCAGATAGTCTGGCCATAGGTTTAACATAATCGCTGAACACAAAAAAGGTCGACACAAAAGCCCGCAAGCCACCGTGAAGCATCAGACCGTTGCCGATCCCGGTCATTGCCAGCTCCCTTACTCCAAAATGTAAATTCCGTCCACCGTAATTGTCTTTGGAAAAATCTCCCATATCTGCCATATAGGTTTTGGTAGATGGAGCCAGATCTGCCGCGCCTCCAATCAGGTTTGGCACCAGTGTCTTTAACCTGTTGATCATTTTTCCAGAAAGATTTCTGGTGGCATCCGCCTTGTCATCCACTGCCCAGAATGTCTCATTCTCCAGAAGATTCTTCCCCGGATCCGGGTCATGGAAAGCATCCCAAAGGGATCTGCTTTCCGGATAAGCCTGAGAATAGGCCTCAAAAAGCTGATTCCATGCTTCCTCCGCACCTGCTTTTTCCCGGGCCAGCTGGTGATAGTGGGCATATACTTCCGCTGGAATGTAAAAGGCCTCCATTCTGAGCCAGCCCAGATTTTCTTTCATGGCCAGCACATTTTCCGCACCTAAAGGCTCTCCATGGGCGGAAGCTTTTCCCTGCTTTGCGGGACAGCCATAGCCGATCAGTGTTTTTACCTGGATAAAGGAGGGCCTGTCCTTATCTGCCTTTGCGGCTTCTATGGCTTCTCCGATGGCCTTTAAATCATTTCCATCCTCTACCACCAGGGTCTGGAACCCAAAGGCTTCCATTCTTTTGAGGACGTCCTCCGTGAAAGCAATATCCGTGGATCCCTCAATGGAAATTTTGTTGGAATCATACAATATGATTAGTTTGCTTAGCCCCAATGTGCCTGCAAGGGAGAAGGCCTCAGAGGAAATGCCTTCCATAAGGCAGCCGTCCCCGCCCAGTGCAAAAGTATAGTGGTCCACAATGGGATATGCCTCTTTGTTAAAGACTGCTGCCAGATGTGCCTCAGCCATGGCCATACCCACAGCCATGGCCATGCCGGCGCCCAGGGGGCCGGTCGTCGCTTCCACGCCCACCGTATGCTTATATTCCGGATGCCCGGGAGTAAGGGAGCCATCCTGACGGAACTGCTCCAAATCTTCTATTTTCAGTCCGTAGCCAAATAAATGGAGCAGTGCATACAACAGTGTGGACCCATGCCCTCCGGACAGGACAAAACGGTCCCTATTGACCCAGTTTGGGTTCTCCGGATTGTGCTGCATGTGTTTTGCCCAAAGTTCATAAGCCATGGGGGCGGAGCCAAGAGGCAGACCGGGATGCCCGGAATTGGCCTTTTGTACAGCATCCGCTGCCAATACACGTATGGCATTGACTGCCATAAGATCTGAATTCTGCATGATAATTTCCCTTCTTTTCCCTTATTTGTCGCCAAATACTGCCAGATAGTCTGCTTTGAACTTTTCAATTCCAGAAGTGGTCAGCGGGTGCTGAATCATTTGCATGATGACATTGTAAGGCACCGTGGCAATGTCTGCCCCTGCCAATGCACAGTCAATAACATGGATGGGATTACGCACGCTGGCTGCAATAATCTGGGTCGGAATGTCGTGCACAGCAAAAATATCTGCAATGGAGCGGACTAAATCGATGCCGGGCATGGAAATATCATCCAGTCGGCCTAGGAAAGGAGAAACATATGTGGCACCTGCCCGGGCAGCTAAAAGGGCCTGCGCAGCCGAAAAAACCAGGGTAACATTGGTTTTGATGCCCAGAGCAGAACAGGCTTTTGTGGCTTTTAACCCTTCTGCCGTCATAGGGATTTTCACCACCATATTGGGATGAATGGCCGCAATGGCCTTTGCCTCTTCGAGCATGGTGGGTGCATCTGTGGTGGTGGCTTTTACCTCTCCGCTAATGGGTCCATCTACTATGGAAGCGATTTCTGCAATAACTTCCTCAAACACACGTCCTTCTTTTGCAATCAGGGATGGGTTAGTTGTGACCCCACATATCACTCCCATGTCATTTGCCATTTTAATGTGCTCTACATTTGCCGTGTCAATAAAGAATCTCATATATCCTCCTCTTATTTGTCCGCCATCAGCAAACCACTATCAGTTTACACGACCATGCGGGCATTCGTCAACTTTAATGTCCATTATACTCCATAGCACATGTAAATAAAATGGAATTTCTTTCAAAGCTGTGTGGATATTTTCGGTTCTCCTTTCTGGACCAGGGTGATATTCAGATTTCCATTGTGGGTACGCAGATCGTCAATAAAGGCTTTGGCACTGGTGCCTGGTTTCAGCCATACCGTATAGGTAAGTTCATACAATGTGCCCATATTGGTGGTCCGCACCTGCTCCAGCTCGCTGTGGCTGGTATAGGCAGAAAAAATCTCATCGAAGGTGCCTTCAAAATTCAGATTTTCAGGAATCATGATTTTCAGGGTTTTGCCCTCTTCCTTTTCCTCTCCATATGTACTGCGGGATAAAACTACCAGAGCAACACCAATGACCAGCGCAATGAGGCAGGCTGCCGTCAGCAAACCAAGCCCTGCAGCCAGCCCAACAGCCATGGCAAAGAAAATGTTCATAATGTCCTTGGAGTCCCCCGGAATGCTTCTAAACCGAACCAACGAAAAAATACCAGCCAGAGAGAAGGCTTTAGCGATATCACTGCCCACCATATAGATGACCATAGCGACTAGCGGGGGAAGAAGCACCAGCATAATAGAAAAATGTCTGGAATGTTTTCTCCGCCCTGCAAAGATATAAGCTCCACTGATTACTAACCCCAAGATCAAGGCTACCACCATGCGGATGATGGCGTCATGCAGGGAAAATGAGGTGCTGCTCGTAGTTTGTAAGAGGCTCTCCAACATAAATTGATTCTCCTTTATCTTTTAAATGTGTAATATATTGCGTATACTCTGTTCCGTATTTGGAAAAAGAGGTGGGAAAACTCAGATATTTGTTCAGAATATGAGACAGCCATAAGGGCATGGCCCCCAGCACCTTTATTTCCATCAGCCAGCTGCCCTCTGGCAGAAGCGGATAACCAAAACTGCCAAGTTCTAACCGAAGATGATCCCTCCTGGCGGTGATGTTTCGATCAAAGGTAATCCGCAGCTGGGGATCTTCCACTCCGGCCATCGCTTTCCTTTCATAGGATAAATATATCTTTGGCACCACCGGGTAAGTCTGCAGGAAAAAATCCATCTCCTTTAAAATCTGAGGATTAATCCCTTCCTCCCGGGGACGAATGCCTTGCAGAGTATAATCATAAGCCTCTTCCAGGGGCAAACTGATCCGGCGCTTGCTGACCACTGATTTATATTTTTTTTTGATCTCCAGAAATACCTGATCTGTCAGGATGGGCGTGCCGTAACTGCGCAGTCGCAACTTCTCCTTATAGACCGGTTTGTCCAGAGAAGTTCGAATCAGTGCGTCATCCAATGTGTCATAATATATATTCTGAATGGAATAAAATCCGGAAGACCTGCTGAAGGCATCTTCCTGGGCATACGGCGCAATTTCCTTTAAAATGGCTTCATACTGGCTGGTATTTAACAGGTATTTTTTTTCATATCTACGGAAAACTTCTGCTGCCATAGGCTTCCTCCTTTACATAGATTTTACATTTCTCCTTTATTATGACCGCAGCTTGTGAAGACCTTGTGAACAATCCGGGAAAATAAAACAAAAAACGCATCTGCTTCCAAAAGGAAGACAGATGCGCAGCCTCACTGCAGAACAATTTATATTTTCAGGAAATCCCGCACAGCCTGTACCATTTGTTCTTTATCACAAACCGTATGGTGAAGAATGGGCGCCTTTCTAATATCCTCTACAGCCTGAGGAACAGGGGTTCCTGACAATTTTTCCAGCTGATCCACCAGCACAAAATCATCCGTTTCTGTCTGAGGACCGGCAATGGCCCTTACCACGTTTCCGGCAAATTTATAGGGACTTGCGGTGGATACCACCAGAACAGGCCTGTGGTCTCCACTGACTGCTTCATACTGGTCTGCCGCACTTGAAGCCACGGCTGTGTGCGTATCCATAACATACCCTGTTTCACGATACACTTTGGCAATCTGGGCTTCTGTCTGCGTCTCCGAAGCAAAAAATCCGGCAAAATCCTTTAATTTTTCAACCATGGTATCGGTAATTTCATATCGTCCGGTTTTCTTTAATTCTTCCATAAAGGCATTGGTCTGTGCACCATTTGCGCCTGTAAGCCAGTAGATGAGCCGCTCCAGATTGCTGGAAATCAGGATATCCATGGAGGGAGAACTGGTCAGTACAAAGGGGCGGTTTCTGTCATAACAGCCATTGCCAAAGAAATCAAAAAGCACCTTATTCTCGTTGGAGGCACAAATAAGCTTTCCGATGGGGATACCCATTTCCTTTGCGTAGAATGCTGCTAAGATATTGCCAAAATTACCGGTGGGCACTACCACATTCAAAGGGTCTCCCGCTTTCAGAACGCCCTGGACGGTAAGCCGGGCATAGGCATATACATAGTAGACCACCTGGGGCACCAGCCGGCCAATGTTAATTGAATTGGCAGAGGAAAATACGAACCCCTTATCTGCCATTTCCTTTTCCAGCGCTTTGTCACCAAAAATCTGCTTTACCCCTGTCTGGGCATCATCAAAATTACCATGAATCCCCACCACATGGGTATTGTCCCCCTTCTGGGTCAGCATCTGCTTCTCCTGAATGGCACTGACACCGGCCTTGGGATAAAAGACTATGATTTTCGTGCCCGGCACATCTGCAAATCCGGCCAGAGCGGCTTTCCCTGTATCACCGGATGTGGCTGTCAGAATAACGATCTCCTTCTCCATATGGTTTTTAGCTGCCGCCTTCACCATCAGATGAGGGAGTATGGACAGGGCCATGTCTTTAAAAGCAATGGTTGCCCCATGGAACAACTCCAGATGATACCGGTTTCCCACACGAACAATGGGCGCAATTTCAGGTACATCAAATTTGTCATCATAAGCACGGTCAATACACTCTTTTAGCTCCTCCTCCGTGTAGTCTGTCAGGAATGCATGCATCACGGCATAGGCGGTTTCCTGATAAGTCATTTTTGTCAAAGCTTCCAGGGAAACGGGCAATGCAGGGATATGGTCCGGTACAAACAATCCGCCATCTTCTGCCAGCCCCTTTAAAATGGCCGCAGATGCGGTATGGGGTGTCTGGCTACCTCTGGTGCTGGTATACGTTACATTCATAATTTCTCCTAACTGTCTTTCTATTATCTTTCTTCTCGAAAATAATTCAATCCACAGGCGGCCGGCTGGGATTTTTCCCTTGCCATTTGCACGGATGTGATGATCAGAACTATGATAGTTATAAGATACGGCAGCATGTCATAAAATGCAAGGGGTATATTGAAAGATGAAGGCACATAGTATTTCAGCTGTCTGAGCATACCGAAGACAAAGGAGCCCAAAATCGCTCTTGCCGGATTCCATGTGGCAAAAATAACCAGAGCCACGGAAATCCACCCCAGGCCTCCCACACAGTCACTGATCCATACCCCTTTATTGATGATCATTATGGTATAGGCACCGCCAATACCGCAAATACCGCCGCTTAAAAGCAAATTCAGATACTTCACACGGGCTACTTTTATACCTGCTGCGTCAGCCGCTGCAGGATTTTCCCCGATTGCCCTCAGGTTCAGCCCTTTTTTGCTGTGATAAAGATATCCCCACAACACAATGGCTAATATCACCGCAATGTATACAAAGGGATTATAAGAAAAAAGCAGTTTCCCAAAAATGGGCAAATTGCTAAGCACCGGGATGCTGACACTTCTCATCTGGGACGTGATGGCTGCAGGCAACTTTAACGTACCGGTCTCACTGTGCTGGATAGCATAATACCCAATGAAATTAGCCAAGCCTACCCCAAAAATGGTAAGGGTCAGACCAGTCACATTTTGATTGGCCATAAAGGTCACCGTAAGGATTGCATACACCAGTGCCGAAAGGGCGCCAGCTATAAATGCCGCCAGAAGCGCAATGGCAAAATTATCCGTCTGATAACCCACCATGAAACCTGCCACTGCTCCAATGGACATCATACCCTCTACACCCAAATTCAGATGCCCCACCTTTTCACTGATGATTTCCCCAAGAGTACCCAGTAAAATGGGTGTCCCGGAAGCGACGGATACAGCAATAAAGAGTACTATATTTTCCATCAGGCGGCCTCCTTTTCCTGCTTATTTTCTCTCTTGCGAAAAGCAAACTGATAGCGAATAAAGAACTCGCATCCAATGACAAAAAACAGGATAATGCCCTGCAGTACGGCAGAGCTGGCACTGGAAAGTCCAAAATCCGTTTCCACCAGGCTGCTTCCTTTTTCCATTACACTGAATAAAAAGGAAACCACAAAAATGGTGAGAGGATTTAGCTGGGAGAGCCACGCCACAATGATGGCAGTAAAGCCAACACCGCCTGCCACTCCGGTGGTCAGCGTACCTGCAGTTCCACTCACCTGTATCATGCCACCAATGCCGCATATGGCACCGCTTAAGAACATGGTCCGCAGAATAATCCTGCGCACATGCATTCCTGCATAGCGGGCCGTGGCCTCACTTTCACCCACAACCGCAATCTCATAGCCCTGCTTGGTGAATTTCAGATACACGAACACAGCCACCAGCAGAATCAGGGCAATGATCCAGCCACTTTGTACCCCCAGCACTTTTCCCAGCCTGGCATTTTCAGTGAAAGTGGCTATTTTGGAAAATCCGGCAGATTCCGGATCCCGCCAGGGGCCATCGATCAGATAGACCACCAGATACAGAGCCACATAGTTGAGCATCAGAGTGAACAGAGTCTCATTGGTGTTAAACCGGCTTTTAAATATGGCAGGCAGCAGGGCCATAAGGCCACCGCCCACAGCACCGGCCAACAGCATTACCGTCAACAGGACATAATGATTCCAGTTGTTGTGATAAAGCGCAAAATAGGTGGCAAATACACTGCCCATAATGATCTGTCCCTCTGCTCCAATGTTCCAGAATTTCATCTTAAAAGCCAGTGTGATGCCCAGGGAACTGATGAGAAGGGGAATCATGATCTTGATTGTACCAACACGAGCCAGCTTGCTGCGAAAAGCCCCCTCTAGCATGGTTTTATATACGCCCAGAGGATTTGCACCAATGGCCAGAATAAACAGGCCTCCACAGACAATGGCAATCAATAGGGCCAGCAGGCGCAAAAGCAATGTCTGCCTGGTGGATAATTCCGCTTTTTTTATGATGCGTACCAGAGGTTCATTGTTCTTCAAATGTTCCTTTTTCATTCTGTTTCCTCCTGCCCCTCTCCCAGATTACCACCTGTCATCAGCATGCCCAGTTCCTCCTTTGTGGTTCCCCGGGAATCCACAATGCCTGTTACACGTCCGTGGCAAAGGACCATGATCCGGTCTGTCAGTTCCAGAAGCACATCCAGGTCTTCTCCAATGAACAGAACGGCCACCCCCCGTTCCTTCTGTTCATTGAGCAGATCATAAATGGTGTAGGAGGAGTGAATGTCCAGCCCTCTCACCGGATAGGCGGTAATAAGCACATTGGGACTGGATTCTATTTCCCGTCCCAGCAGGACCTTCTGTACATTTCCACCGGAAAGAAGACGGACCGGTGTATACACATTTGGTGTGACGATCTGCAGGGTCTTTACCAGCTTCTCTGCCATTTCCTTAGAGCTTTTCTTGCTGATAAACGGCCCCTTAACAGCCCGGTAACGTTTCAGCAAAATATTATCCACCATGTTCATGGAAGCCACCAGTCCCATGCCCAGACGATCTTCCGGCACAAAACTCATACTAATGCCCAGTTTTAATATCTCCTCCGGAGATTTCCCCACAATGTTTTCCTTATGATAAAGGATGGCCCCCTTCTGTACCTTGAGCAACCCCGCAATACCCTCGCACAATTCCTTCTGCCCGCTGCCGGCTACCCCGGCCACGCCCAGAATTTCCCCGCTTTTCAGCTTGAAATTGATGTCCTCCACCCCTTTTGTGCCATCAGCACTCTGGATGGTGAGATCCACAATTTTCAGCACGGTATGCTTTTCTTCCACTTCAGGCCTGGAAATTTCCAGGCTGATGGGTCTGCCCACCATCAGTTCCGTCAAACGCCTGGTGTCACACTCTGCTGTCAGGACAGTATCAATGGACTTTCCTTTTCGCAAAATGGTAACCCGGTCGCTGATTTCCAGCACCTCATTTAATTTATGGGTGATGATGATGATAGCACTGCCCTGTTCCTTCATGCGTCGCAGAATGGCAAACAGCTTTTCTGTTTCCTGGGGTGTCAGCACTGCTGTGGGTTCATCAAGAATCAGAATACGGGCTCCTTTATACAGAACCTTTAAGATTTCAACAGTTTGTTTTTCACTGACTGCCATATTATACACTTTTTTCCAGGGATCCATTTCCAGGCCAAACCGGGCGGAAATTTCCTCAATTTCCTTTGCCAGAACTTTTTTATTCTTTAGCTTTCCCTTTGTGCCCAGCACAATGTTTTCCATGGCAGAAAATACCTCCACCAGTTTAAAATGCTGATGGATCATGCCAATCCCCAGATCCATGGCATCCGTGGGCGTGTTGATGGCCACCGGTTTCCCATCCACCAGAATTTCTCCCTCATCCGGATGGTAAATGCCGGAAATCATGTTCATCAGGGTGGTCTTTCCAGACCCATTCTCCCCTAAAAGAGCCAGAATTTCTCCGGCCTTCACCTTCAAGTCAATTTTGTCATTGGCGATCACGCTGCCGAATCTTTTGGAAATCCCCCTGCACGCAATGGCATACTGCTCTTTTGGGACCTCGGTCATGCCTATACCTCCCCTTTATGGTTTCTCTGGGTAAAATAAGCAGATTAAGGGTGTTGCGCGTCATAGCTGGTCCGGCAACACCCTTATGCTTTCTTTTAATATATAACCTGTGTTTTTATTTTACAACAACATTCTTGAAGTACCAGTCAATACCGCCCTGAATGGTGGAATCGTCCAGGCTCTTGCCTTCTTCGCCTACTGTTGTGCCGTCGTTCGTTTCAATTACGCCAGTGAAGACATCCCATTCCCCGCTCAGGAACAGATCTTCTACAGCCTGTACTTTCTCAGCCGTTCCATCAGCCACGAAAGAAGCCAGGTCAGAGATACCGATCATGCCTTCAGAATAGCCGCCGAAATAGTTCTCACCTGTCCAGGTGCCTTCAATGGCACTTTCTACCGCATAGGTATAATATGCGCCCCAGTTCCAAATTACAGAAGTCAATACTGCATCCGGTGCGTCTTTGGACATATCAGAATTGTACCCTATACCATAGATGCCGTTTTCTTCAGCAACTGTCTGGGGGTTGGGGGTATCACAATGCTGTCCAATTACATCACAGCCTAAAGCCACCAGTGCCTCTGCGGCAGCGGTCTCCCCTTCCGGATCATACCAGCTGTTGGTGATCTTTACATATACTTCCGCATCGGGATTTACAGAGTAAACGCCCATAGCAAAGGCATCCAGGCCGCCGGTTACCTCGGAGTTGGTGTTGCCCCATGCAGCCACGTAGCCGATTTTATTGGTGGTGGTCTTCAGTCCGGCCACAATACCGCTTAAATATCTGGCCTGATAAATACGTCCGAAATAGTTTACAAAGTTGGTGCCGTTGCTCTTGTATCCGGTTGCATGTGCAAACAGAATATCAGGATACTCTTCTGCAAACTCTGCCACAGTATCCATGTAGCCATAACTTGTAGCAAAAATGATATTGCAACCAGCCTCAATCAGCTCTTCCAGAGCAGTCTGGATGGCAGTAGTATCACTGTCGCTGACATTGTTCTTCCGGATGATCTGAGAGTCATCCAGTCCCAAAGCTTCCTGCATTTCCACGATACCCACATCATGCGTGTAGGTATATCCGGATCCTTCAGCAGGATCGGAAAGGTGAAGTACCCCTACCTTGATGTCTTCCTTTGCAATGGCAGGGAATAACCCGGTTGCCTCTGTAGTTTCCTCATCCGTACCTTCAGCAGCAGTGGTGGTTTCTTCCGCTGCAGCAGTGGTGGTCTCGGCTGCAGTGGTGGTTTCTGTGGTGCTGCTGCTTCCGCAACCAGCCAACAGACCCACAGACATAACGGCCACCAGGCAGATGCTCAGTAATTTCTTCATAAATTCTCTCCTCCTATGTATCAATTTGATAACACACCCTATTATAATTTAGGGTCTTTAAATATTCAACAATATTTTACGAAAAATTCACAAACACATTTCCAGCTTAATATTCTAAATATTTTCAAGACCCTTTTCTTATATTGTTGCTATATCAATCAGTGTGAGGGGACCACCTGCACGTTCCAGGCTGGTAATGAGTGCTTCCGCCGTATCAATGGCTGTCAGGACATTGACACCGGTTTCAATGGCATGGCGACGGATAATGAAGCCGTCATGGCTTTTTTGTGCCCCCTGGTTGGGCGTATCAATAATCAGGTCAATTTTATTGTGGTGATCCAGAATCAGATCCAGCAGATTGGGAGAGGCCTGCTCCACCTTATTGATCTTTATGGCAGGAATTCCATTTTCATTCAACACACGGCAGGTGCTTCTGGTGGCATAGATTTCATAGCCGATGGCGGCGAACCGTCTGGCAATTTCCACCGCCTCCTGCTTATCTGCATCTTTTACCGTCATGATCATTTTATGGCTCTTTGGCAGATTGATGCCTGCGCCCAGGAACGCCTTATACAGGGCTTCCTCAAAGGTTTTGGCAATGCCCAGGCACTCACCGGTGGATTTCATTTCCGGCCCCAGGCCAATGTCTGCCCCCCGGATTTTTTCAAAAGAGAACACCGGCATTTTAATGGCCACATAGTCTGCCTCTTTCTGCAGCCCAGGGGTGTAGCCCAGTTCTTTAATGGTTTTTCCCACAATCACTTCCGTAGCCAGCTTTACAATGGGAATGCCCGTTACCTTACTGATATAGGGCACCGTCCGGCTGGAACGGGGGTTAACCTCGATCACATAGACATCTTCCCCTACTGCAATAAACTGAATATTGATGAGCCCTTTCACATGCAGGGCCCGGGCCAGGCGACGGGTGTATTCCACCAGTTTTTCCTTCGTCTTCTCATTGATGGTTCTGGCCGGATATACGGAAATGCTGTCTCCGGAATGTATGCCGGCCCGTTCGATATGCTCCATGATACCGGGAATCAGAATATCCTGCCCGTCACACACTGCATCCACTTCCAGTTCCTTTCCCATCAGATATTTGTCCACCAGAATAGGATGTTCCTGGGCAATCCGGTTAATGATGCCGATAAATTCCACAATATCATTGTCATTGATGGCGATTTGCATGCCCTGGCCCCCCAACACATAGGAAGGGCGCACCAGAACCGGGTATCCCAGGGAATTGGCAGCCTTTAAAGCCTCTTCCACTGTGTAGACTGTGTGCCCGGCCGGTCTGGGAATTTCGCATTTTTCCAGAATCTCGTCAAACTGCTCCCGGGTCATATACTTGAACGTTCCATGGCTCCAGCCTCCGGCCTGTCGGAAGTTGGCCTGCTGGAAGGAGTGGTTGATGGACAGCGCCACCGTGAACAGGGAAGTAAACAGTACGGCGGTCAAAGCAATGGCAAGCACGGCGATGAGGTTTCTTGTTCTCGCCGCTTTCATGCTTTTCATGCTCAGCCGGCGAATACATTTTTTGTTGGCTACATTCATACCTTGCACCTCCTTATCGGGCAACGATCAAGCCGTCCTCGATGCGGACGATGCGGTCGGCCAGCTGGGCAATTTCCTCGTTATGCGTAATCATGACAATGGTTTGGGCAAATTTCCGGCTCGTGACTTTCAGCAGCCCCAGCACATCCTGACTGGTCCTGGAATCCAGATTGCCGGTGGGTTCGTCCGCCAAAATGATGGCAGGCTTTGCAGCCAAAGCGCGTGCGATGGCGACCCGTTGCTGCTGTCCGCCGGAGAGGTTATTGGGCAGGTTTTGCAGCTTGGACTGCAATCCCAGCGTTTCG
>CAYRQT010000014.1:0-10595 GCA_964426655.1 uncultured Cuneatibacter sp.
CCGCTGCCATGGAGCCCACTCCTGCCTGCAGGAAAATATGTGTAGGTTTTGCCCCCGCCATCTGCCGATAGGCTTCATAGGCCATGGTAGTGTAGCCCTGCATAATCGCTGTGGGGATTTTTTCATACCCGGGCCAGGAGGTATCCTGTACTAAAACCCAGCCGTTTTTTTCTGCCTTTTCTGCGGAAAACTGGACTGCATCGTCATAATTCAGATCGGTAATCTCTCCCCTTAAGGGCAGTGCCAGTATATTTTCCAGCCTCTCCCTGGCACTGCCCTTTGGCATATAAATGACCGCCTTTTGCTGCAGCTGTGCTGCTGTCCAGGCTACGCCCCTGCCATGATTGCCGTCTGTTGCGGAAATAAAGGTCATTTCTCCCAGTTTCCTTTTCACCTCAGGGGATATCATTTTTTCATAGGGCAGATCCGTAATATCCACCCCCAGTTTTTCGGCCAGGTGGCTGCCAATGGCATAGCTTCCTCCCAGCACTTTAAAGGCATTCAGTCCGAACCGAAAGGATTCGTCCTTTACCAGAATTTCCTTTACCCCCAGTGTTTTGGACAGTCCCTGCAGGGAACGAAGGGGGGTGGGCGCATACATCGGAAAGCTTTTGTGAAACGCATTCACTTTCTTTGCTGTTTTTTTCCCTAAATGAGAAATGTCCGGCGCCGTCCCCCTGGCCGGATCCTCTTTTCCATAGTGAACCAAATCAAATCCCATGTTTCCCTCCTCTAGGATATTTCCTTTTCATTTTCTGTCTTTTTCAGATATTCTGCATAACTGAGACCGGTTTTTTCCATATAGGGCCTATGCCCCATGACACAAAAGCAGGCGCAGTTGCCGCAGGCATTACAAAGTTCCTCAATTTTATAGACCTTTTCCACGCCCCCTTCTGTCAGCTTCCTGTTGGCCCGATTGGGACATACATCTACACAGTTTCTGCATTTGGCACACACAGGACTATATGGTTCTTTGGGGGGAAATGACGGACCTTTTCTGTAACGATATGTCTCTTCCTGCAACACGGTCTTTGCCAGGGCCGCCAGAACTTTTGGCAGAATCTTTTCTGTTTTCTCGGCATAACCCAGGGTCTTATAGCTTTCCGGAATCCGATCATTCATCCTGGACAGGGTTCTGTATCCTCCCGGCTTTAACAGCGCAGAAGATATGGTAACAGGATAAAATCCACAGGCGGTAAGGGCACTCACATTGTCCGGATCCGCTCCTCCGGAATAGGACATGGGAAGTCTGTTGCCAAAATGCCCTCCAAGGCATGCCCCCACCCCCACTGCCAGGGGATAAAGGGGCGGCCCGGACATGTACATGGTCTGGCCCGGCAGTTCCCCCTCCACAATACGCACTGGGAGGGTATTGGTCAGTTTAACCCCAAACCTGCAGCCACAGTTTTGTCCAGTCTGCAGCAGTTTTTCCAGCATATCCACTGCCTCCTCAAGGGTAAGGTCTTCCTGAAAAGAAGTTTCCTCCAACACCACCTGATAATATCCCATGGCATCCAGAATCTCTCTGACCCGCTCCCTGCCTAGCAGAGTGGGATTTAATTTAATATAGGTATGAAAGCCTTTATCCTCCATCAGGTACCGGGCCATATCAAAAATTTCTTCTTTTCTGCAGCCATGCATGGTGGATAAGGTCACTGTATCCGCTATACGGGTGGGAATCTTTTCTACCTGCTGCTTTGTAACATGGTGAAACAAATGGAGGTTTTCCAATGTATCTCTTTTCATTTCCTGCCAGATTTCTGCCTTTCTGCCATCTGCCATCACCTCCAGAAACCCATTGATTTTCCGGCTCTTAAGGCCTTCCAGATTGTACCCTATACTGGGCAGATACACCAGATGTTGTGGCTTAGCAAGAGAAAATTCCATGCTCAGCAGATGAATCAGCCAATAGCTCTTCAGATATTCGGCAGCAGCCTGCTCCACAGTCAGTTCCGTGGACCATTCCGTATTGTACACTTCCTTCCCTGTATATATACAGGGCTTTTGAAGGCCAAGAGCCTCCCCCTCCATAATCTGAACGGTCTTCAGTTCAAAGAACGATGCCCCTGCGCCAAATGCCGCCACCAGGTTCGGTGCCAGCTGAGTATGGGGACCCGCTGCAGGCCCCAGGGGGGAAACAAATTCCCTGTTTCCTCTTTGTACAGGTACCCCGAAAAAACTTTTTTTTCCGGGGTATTCTTCCAGTAATTCTTTTAACATTGCCAGAAACGGCAATGGCGTCATCTGATCATTCATACATACTTCTCCATAAGGCAGCCGCCTCTTTCCGACTGGCTTCCAACAATGTCTCCACACCCGGCAGGGTGAATTTACGGTGCCGCATGAGCAGCTTTCCGTTGATAATGGTGGTATCCGTCATGGCACCGCTTAACCCAAACAGAATATGTCCTTTATAATTTTCTCCTGTCAATGGGGTGTAGGGCTGGTAATCCACCAGAATCAGATCTGCCCCCGCACCAGGCTGCAAAGTGCCTAAAGGCAGGCCAAATAATCTGGAAGCTGTTTCCCCATTGGTTCTTAACAGCATTTCCATGGTCTCAGAAAATCCACGATCTGGCATCCCCCGGTGTTTTTGGAGAATATTGGCTGTTTTGGCAGACTCCAGGATTCAAACATATCGGAGGTATATCCGTCCGTCCCAAGCCCGACTCGCACACCTTGCTGCACCATCTCTAAAACCGGCGCACACCCCACTGCATTTCCCATGTTGGATTCCGGGTTATGCATCAGCGTTGCACCGGAGGCCATCAGAAGCGCCCTGTCCTTTGCGGTAATGTGAATGCCATGCCCTGCCAGGGAATCCGGTCCTAGAATTCCCCATTTTACAAGCCGTTCCACCACGGTACAGCCATAGTGGGAAAGGCAGTGTTCCTGGTCGTATGCTCCTTCTGCCACATGAATGTGATACCCCGCCCCCGTGGTGTTTTCCTGCCTGGCATATTCCAGAAGCCAGTCCGGCAAAGTAAAAGAGGCATGCATCCCCATCAGTCCTGCCAGCATGGTCTGATCCCGGGTCTTCAGGCTTTCCAGAAAACGGCGGTTTTCCCTGACACTGGCCAGCGCCTTCTCTTTTCCGTCCCGATCCGATATCTCATAGCAGAGGCAGGCTCTGATGCCGATAAGGGATGCGCCTTCTGCCAATGCATCCAGGCTCCCCTCAATGGCAAAATAAGAAGCATGATGGTCGATGACCGTAGTCACACCATTTCGAATACATTCCAGAAATGTGGCCACGCTGCTGTAATAATCCTGTTCCAGTGTCAGGTGCCTGTCAATGTTCCACCAGACCTTCTCCAGAATGCTCAGAAAATCCCTGGGCGCAGGCCCCGGCTGGAGCATCCCCCTGGCAAAGGCAGAGTAGATATGATGGTGGCCGTTGATCCAGCCCGGCATGATCAACATCCCCTCTGCATCCAGGAGTGGTGCCTGAGGGTATTTTTCTTTTAATACCTTCCACTCTCCCACATCCAGAATCCGCCCATCCTGCATGTATACCGCCCCGTTTTCCAGAAAGGGCATGTGTTCATCTAAAGTAAGAAGGGGCCCGTTTCCCACAAGCAGATTCTTATTTTGCTGTACCATATTTTCCCCTTTCCTCCTATTCGTGATAGGGCGTTTTTTCCAGCGGCAGTTTCTTTCTGAAAATGCCATCTCTTTTATAATAGGCCAGCTGGGCTGCCGGGGATGTGGGAATTAACGGTATTTCTCCCACGCCTTTTGCTCCATAAGCCAGCTGGGCATGATTTTTTTCAATTAAAATGGTTTCGATTTCCGGTGCATCCGTGGATCTAAACAGCCCCAGCCTGCCATAGCTGACCGTTACCTCTCCGTTTCGGATACGAGGATCTTCAGAAAGGCCATATCCCAGTCCCATCACCACGCCTCCTTCGATCTGGCCTTCCACATTGGTGGGATTGACTGCCCTGCCTACATCGTGAGCGGCTACCACTTTTTCCACTTTTCCCTCATTATCTAACAGTACCACCTGTGCAGCGTAGCCGTAGGCCAGATGGCTGACGGGATTGGGTTTATCTGCCCCCATGGGATCGGTTATGCCCACAAATTCTTCGTAGTATGTTTTCCCTTCCAGCTGATCCAGTGTGTGATGTTCCAGGTCTTTTTTCAGCTGCAGACTGACCCTGCGGGTGGTTTCCCCGGTAATGACAGTCTGTCTGGAGGCGGTACTGGTACCGGAGTCAGGGGTAATATCCGTGTCCGGCAATGCCACCTCCACCTGATTTGGCAGCAGGCCCGTGGTCTCGCAGAGGATGGAGCGCATGGTCTCCGCAATCCCCTGCCCCATACAGGCTGCACTGGTCCGCAGGCTGACCACCCCGTTTATCACCACCAGCCTCACCCGGCCGGTATCCGGAATGCCCACGCCCACTCCGGCATTTTTAATGGCACAGGCTATGCCGGCCCTTTGCACATTGGCATAATACACTTCTCTGACGCTGTCCAGACATTCCACAATCCCTGTTCCTTCATCAGCAATCTGCCCATTTGGCAACACCTGTCCGGGGCGCAGGGCATTTCTGTAACGGATTTCGAAGGAATCTATGCCCACCAATTCTGCCAGCTGATTCAGGTTACACTCTGTGGCAAACATGGTCTGGGTTACCCCAAATCCACGAAAAGCCCCGCTTGGTACATTATTGGTATAAATGGCTTTTCCAATAATATCGATGTTCTGATAATTATAAGGCCCCGCAGCATGGGTACAGGCTCTCTGCAAAACAGGCCCCCCCAGAGAGGCATAGGCTCCTGTGTCTGCAATCAGCCTGAGACGCATGCCCAGAAGTTTGCCTTCCCTGTCGCATCCTGTGGTCAGCTCCATTTTCATGGGATGCCGTTTGGGATGCACCCGAAGGCTTTCTTTTCTGGTGAGAGTAACTTTCACAGGCCGCCTCAGTACATACGCCAAAAGAGCAGCATGATGCTGTACGCTCATATCCTCTTTCCCGCCGAATCCACCGCCCACATAGGCGCTGCGAATGTGCAGTTTTTCTTTGGGAATGCCTAACAGCCTTCCAATTTCCCGGTATTCATCATAAACACTCTGTCCGCCGGTATACACCATCAGGTGGTCACCTTTAGGAATACCCAGTGCGCTTTCCGGTTCCAGAAACCCATGCTCCTGGGCCGGGGTTTCATAGATATTGGTCACCACGTAGGCCGCATCGGCCAATGCTTTCTCCACATCCCCCCGCTGGATTTTCTCCACCCGGTAAATGTTCCCATTTTCATGCAGGGACGGTGCATCCGGTGCCATGGCAGCCTCCGGGGTAAGAAGGGGCATGCGCTCCTCATACTCTACCTGGATCAGTTTTTTAATTTCCTCCAGGCTTTCCCTGGTTTTAGAGGCCACAAGTGCCACGGCATCTCCGGTATAGCGGGTCTCTTCTCCCACTGCGATCAATGCGGGCCAGTCCAGTGTGAGGTGCCCGATGACCCGTTCTCCCGGCACATCCTCTGCAGTAAGAATTCCTACGCAATCCGGGTGTTTCTTCGCCTGTTCCAGATCAATGGCCTTTACCAAAGCGCGGGGATAAGGGGAGCGCAATGCGCTCCCATAGACCATTTCTTCTGCCTTCAGATCATCTGCAAATTTGGCTTCTCCCAGAATTTTAGGCGCGCTGTCCGGCCGAAAGGTTCTTTCCCCCACCCTGCCCGTAAAGGTCGGGTGCTCCACTTTTGCTTCCCCCCTGAAAATAGCTGCAGCCAATGCAATGGCTTCTTCAATTTTTTTATAACCGGTACACCGGCATAAATTCCCCTTTATGGCCTGCTTAATGGCCTTTGTATCCGGGGAAAGATTTACATCCAGCAGACTTTTAGCGCTGATGAGCATTCCGGGAATGCAGAATCCACATTGTACTGCCCCCGCTTTCTGGAAAGCATAGGTGTAAACCGCCTTTTCCTGTTCAGAAAAGCCTTCCACCGTCTGCAAAACAGAACCATCCGCTTTTTTTGTGGTCAGCAGGCAAGCCCGCATTTTTTTTCCGTTTATCAAAAGCATGCAGGCACCGCAGGCCCCTTCCCCACATCCATTCTTTAAGGATGTTATATCCAGATCATCCCGCAGATAAGCAAGAAGATTTTTCTCCTGGTCTGTTTCTATTTTTTTTCCATTAATCAGGAATGTGTACATCCTTCTCCTCCCTGGTTTTCCGCAATACTTTGCCTTTCCGTTCCCCGGTAAATTTCCCCTTTTCCACTGCAATGGTCCCATTGACCAGCACCCATTCAATTCCTGCAGGATATTGTCTGGGATCAGAAAAGGTGCCCCTGTCTTCCACCGTTTGGGGATCCCAGAGCACAAGGTCCCCAAAATACCCTTCCCGGACAAAGCCCCTGTCTTTTAAGGCAAAGGCTTCTGCCGCTTTCCCAGTCATTTTGTGAATGGCTTCCTCAAAAGAAAGGACGGCTTCTTCACGGGCATATTTTCCCAGAATTCTGGGGAAGGCACCATACACCCGGGGATGGGGCATGCCCGCCAGAAGGCCGTCTGTGCAGGCGTTCATCTCCGGCCGTTTCAGAATCTGTCTGACATGGTCTTCCAATCCGTAGAAATCCACCATGCCCACCCCGTTTTTTTCCTCCAGCAACAGATCAAAAGTGGCATCCAAAGGGTTCTTGCCCCATTTTTCCCCTAACTGGTCCAGGCTCAGGCCAATCACGTCCTGATTCTTTTCAGAAGCTACACTGGTAATGAAAATCCCCTCCGTACCGGCAAAGGCCACAAAATTATCCCAGCCGGGAATGCCATTTTGGATGTCTGTCTTCATTTTTTCCCGCAACAGAGGATCCTGCAGCCGTTCCACCAGCCGGTCTGTTCCTCCATCGTGGGCCCAGGGCGGTAAAATCACCCCCAGCATGGTACTGCCTGCCACATAAGGATATTGATCCAAAGAGATGGTCAGCCCTTCTTCCTTTCCACGATCCAGAAGGGAAAACATGTCCGGTAAAAACTTCCAATTTTCTTTCCCGCACACTTTAAAGTGGGAAAAATGGATGCGTACACCGCTTTCCCGTCCAATTCTTAGAATTTCTTCCATGGAAGGCAAAATGGTATCCGCCTCGGACCGCTGATGTACCACAAAAATGCCGTCAAATTCTTTTACCACTTTGCAGATTTCAATCAACTCTTCCGTATGGGAATAGGCACAGGGCATATAAATCAGTCCGGAAGATACCCCCAGACAACCTGTTTCCATATCCCGCCTGGTGATTTCCCGCATTTTTTCCAGCTCCAGGGGTGTGGGCGCCCGATCCTCCAGGCCCATGGCCTCCATACGGATATTGCCATGGGGCAGAAGATAGCTCTCATTTACGGCAGGCGCCGCCTTTTCAATCATCTCCAGATAGCGGGCAGTGGTCTGATAGTCCCAGTCAATGCCATCGCTCACCCCATCCAGGCCTGCAATGTTCTTGCGCCAGGGTGTAATGAATTCTGCAGGAAGAGGTGCCATGGAAATGCCATCCTGCCCCAACACCTCTGTGGTAATGCCCTGCATCAGCTTTGGAAGCACTTCCGGCTCTGTCAGCACCTTTAAATCGCTATGGCTATGGGTATCTATAAACCCCGGGGAAAGCACCAGCCCTTCTCCGTCAATGATTCTGTCAAAGGGCCCCTGGACCAATTCTCCTTCTTTGAAAATCTGCCCAATTCTCTCTCCTTCCACAAGTACGCTCCCCCTATAAGCAGGCTTTCCGCTTCCATCCATAATGGAAGCACTCCGGATCAGGGTGCGCAAAGAAGCGGCTTCCAGCGGTTTTTGCACCAGTTCCCCTAAAAGGGCCAACGCCGTCTTCTTCCTGTATTCTGCCGTTGACCTCTGGTCATCAATAGGATGCAGGGCTGCCCCATAGGCTGCCAGAATGGCCGGAATCTTCGTTTTCCATTCTGCAATGCTACAGGGAAAAAAGGCTTTTTCCAACTCTCTCTGGCGAATAATGGTTGGTCCGGCAGCCCCATAGGCCACTCGAAAATCTCGTATCCTTCCTTCTTCTATACGAAGCATTCCCACAAAGGAAAGCTTTGCAATGGCCTGGGCCTGTCTCCCTCGAATTTTTTCGTACATCCAGTATGTCAGAGGATAGGTATCCGGTAAAAAAATACGGGTGAGCAGTTCATTGGGGTGCAGATCCGTTTTTCTAACCCCCTGAATAAATGCCTCAATGGGCACTTCCCGAATTTCCACTCTGCCCATCTCCCACCTGGCCAGCTCCAGTCTGGCATCCCATAAATATAGAAAGGGAAGGGTATCTCCTGCCGGGGAAGCATTGCAGATGTTGCCTCCAACGGTCCCTTTATTTCGAATGCCCGGTGCTGCAATATCCTCCAGAATCTCTTTCCAGATGGCAGGGATGGCTGCGTGATCCAACAATTCCTGATAGGTGCAAGCTGCTCCAAGAATGCATTCTCCATGTTCCACATGAATGCCCCGGCATTCCGGAACGCCATGAAGGGAAAGGACGGTTCCCTCCTCAGGCAGGCCCCTGACCATAATGTCCGTACCACCTCCAAACCGTATGCAGCCGGGATAATCGTTCAGCATTTGCAACGCTTCTTTCAGATTTTCCGGGTAAAGCCACTTTACCATACATTTCCTCCTTCTTCTGCGGCCAGTAATACAGCCTCCACAATGGTGTTGTACCCGGTACACCGGCATAGATTTCCGGATATACCTGCTCTGACCTGGGCCTGTGTGGGATGGGGCGTACGATGTAAAAGGGCATAGGAGGCCATTACCATTCCAGGAATGCAAAAACCGCATTGCACGGCTCCCGCTTTCCCATATGCTTCTTCCAACACCCGATAAGCGGGCAGTGCCTGAAGTCCTTCGATGGTCATTACCTCCCTGTGGGCCACTTCCCCCACAGGGGTCAGACAGGCAGGGACCAGGGCATCATCCAGCAAAACGCTGCATGCCCCGCACTCTCCTTCTCCACATCCCTCCTTTGTGCCTGTAAGGCCAAAATCCTCCCGCAAAACATCCAGCAGGCGACGGCCCGGATTTCCTTTATATTCTACCGTTTTCTGGTTTAAAGTGAACTTCATTTCCTCTCCTCCAAAGCTTCCAGGATGGTTTCCGGCGTAATGGGGATGGCCGAAAGCGGTCTTTTTATGGCCATCTCCACCGCCATGGCATAGGCGGGCGCTCCCCCGATGATGGTCAGCTCTCCCGCACCTTTTGCCCCAAAAGGACCACCGTCATATAGATTATCCATGGTTTCCGTCACAAAAGGGATGGTGTCCATGGCGGTTGGAATCAGGTAATCTGTCATGCTGGCCTGTGGGATTCTCCCCTCCCGGCTGACCATTCTTTCCATGGAACCATATCCGATAGCCTGCAGCATTCCCCCATCCATCTGGCCTTTCATTATGCTGGCATCAATGGGACGCCCTACGTCAAATACCGCCCAAACCCCCTGCATCCCCGGTAAAAGTAGATAACTCCCAGGGAATCATATCCGGATGCTGGTAATGAACCTCCACCATATGGGCCTTCCCTGGTTGTTCCTCCTCTTTCATCTGTCTTGCAGCCCGCTCCACCAGTTTTCCCACCACCATCAGGGAACGGGAAGCAACGGTGGGCCCGGAATTGGGCACTCTGTCCGTATCCGGGTTCACAATTCGAATGCGGGAGATGGGCACCTCCAGTACCTGCGCCGCAATTTTACTAAAAGTGGTTTTCAGTCCCTGCCCCATATCCGTGTTGCTGGCCAGGATTTCATAGGTATCATCCTCATATCTGGCCAGCCGCAGGACCGAACGAATAAAATCCTTTTCCGCCGATCCGGTAAAGCCGCAGCCATGGAGGAACAAGGAAATGCCGATCCCCCGCCGGTACCGCCCTCTCTGATCAGCATATAGTGCTTTTTTCTTTTCATAATCACTAAGGGTCAGTACTCTCTCCACCATCTGGGTCATGATGATGGGATAACGAAATTCTCCTCTGGTGGCTGTGGGATCAAATTGTTCCACCATATGGGACAACCTATAGGAAAGACTGTCCCGGCTGGTAAACCTGGCCAGATGCTCCATTAGCAGTTCCACCCCGAAGAAACTTTGGGGGGCACCAAATCCTCTGAATGCACCGGTAGGTACGGTATTGGTTTCCATGACCCTGCCATGCACCTGCAGCCCTTTGAGCCGGTAAACCCCTGCAGCGGCAATCAGGGCTCTTTGCAATACCACACTGGAAAGGCCCTCATAGGCCCCCCCATCCAGGTCAATTTCGGTATCCAGGGCAGTCAGGTTTCCATTCTCATCCAGAGCAGCCCGATAGTGAAGCCGCGCCGGGTGGCGTTTTGTGGTTACGGCCATATCCTCCCGTCGGTTAAAGATCACCTGTACCGGATGACCTGCTTTAAGCGCTGCCACTGCCACCTGACAAGCCAGCAAGGAAGGAAAATCCTCTTTTCCCCCAAAGCCTCCTCCGGTGGTGGTCTGGATGATCTGCACCTGACTTCCCTCCATCCCCATCATATGGGCCACCGCATCCCTCACATAATAGGGGCATTGCATGGAGCCCCAGACAGTCACTTTATCCCCTTCCGGATACACA
>CAYRQT010000014.1:10780-42437 GCA_964426655.1 uncultured Cuneatibacter sp.
CCTCCACCGGCCCATGTGAATACCGGTAATCCACCAGGGGCGTCTGGGACTGCTCTATGGAAAAGATGGCCGGAAGCGCCTCATATTCCACCTGGAACCGGGCGGCCAGCTGATGAACCAGCCTGCAATCCGGGCCCACCACCATCCCCAGAGCCTCTCCCTGAAAGCAGACTTTTTCATCTGCAAAGACAGGCTGCTCATCTCCGATGACCTTCAAACGGTTTTTCCCCGGAATGTCCCGGGCATCCACATAAAGATACCCTTCCGGAAGAGGCGGGGCCTGTACTTCCCGTATAATGCCATGGGCAATGGTCGCCCGGACCATGGCCCCATGCAGCATACCGGGCATTTCCATATCTGCCACATACTGCGCCTGTCCCTGTACCTTTTCTGCATAATCCACTTTCTTCACTGTCTCACGAATGTCCATCCCTGTATGCTCCCCCTTCCCATATTCTGACTGCTTCACGAAAGGCCTCAGGGGTATCCACATCCTGGCACACACCGGGCTCTTCCATATCCACATATTGTTTTTCTTTATTTCTTAGAAACTCCCGCAGAGAGCTCTCATTTCCCTGCATAATGTCCGGAATCCAGACTGCCGGCAGCAAAATAGGATGTCCTCCCCGTCCCTTATAACTGGGAATATAGCATTTTGTCTCCGTCTCCGGCATCTCCAGCAGCCGTTTCACTGCCCCTGTGGTAAGCAAGGGATAGTCTCCCGGCGTCAGAAGCATGCGTTTTTCTTTGATCTGCTGCATGCCCGCCCTGACAGAACTATACATACCGGATGGGTAGTCCGGGTTATACACTTCCTGCACCTTTTCTCCGTACTCCTCCAGAATGTCCGAAAGGAGCTCCCGCCGATACCCTGTCACCACATAAACTGTTTCGCAAAAAGGAAGCAGAATATCTATGCTCCTGGCCAACAGTGGTCGTCCCCCCAGAGAAAATGTCATTTTCATGCCGCCAGCCCGGGAGGAATAGCCCGCTGCCAGAACAATACCTTCCATCCTCATGCATTCTCCTTTTTAGGAACGGATATCCATTAATAGCACTTTCATCTGTCCGCCGCACACCATGCCGGCCTCTTCAGCAGTGCCTTCCATATCAATATCTTCCACCGTCCATTTTCCGGTGCCGATACATTTTCTGGCTTTATGCAAAATGCCTGCTTCGCTGCAGCCACCGCCAATACTTCCCAAAAGACGGCCATCCGGATACACAAACATTTTGGCGCCGATGCCCCTTGGTACAGAGCCCTGTGTCCATATGATGGTTGCCATGCAGCAGGGCTCTGCCTTTTCCTTAAGCCAGGCTTCCACTACTTCCGGTTCCAGATCGGAGCGATTTGCAGGATACCCTGCAGGAATCTCCTTTCTGCGCCGTAAAATCAGCTGACTTAGAATGGAGATGGCAATTTCCTCCGGGGTGACGGCACCGATTTCCAACCCGATGGGGCTTTTCACTGCCGCAAGACGCCGGGGATCTGCCCCCTCTTCCAACAGACTTTCCCGCACCATTGCGACCCGGCGCCTGGAACCGATCATGCCCACATACAAGGGCTCCGGACCCCTTAACAGTTTTTCCAGACAGGTCTTATCGTGCCGATGCCCCCGGGTGATGATCACAAACAAGTCACTGCCAGTGGGGTTAATCCAATCCATGGCTTTGTCAAAGGCATCACAAATCACTGCCTCCGCCTGAGGAAACCGGGCTGAATTGGCAAAAGAAGGCCGGTCATCCACTACAGTGACCCGAAACCCACATCTGGCTGCAAATTCCACCAGGGGCAGTGCAATGTGCCCGCCCCCCAGTACCACCAGCCGCTCACCGGGATACAGGGGTTCCATATACATGGCTTCCTCTGGGCAATAGACCGGTAAGCCTCCCGCCATAATGGCTTCCTGCCCGGCAGAAAAAGGGGCCACTGTCCGTTTTAACAGCCCTTTCTCCAGATCAAAGCACATAAGAGAGGGGGTGTTCTGCCGGATTTCTTTCAGTGCTGACTGATAGGAAAGTCTTACATTCTCCCACATTCCCCTGCCTCCTCCCTTAAAATATCCAGCCCATGGAGCAGAGAAGAAAGGATATAGGTCAGGCTTTCTTCCACCGCTTTCCTGCTGCCAGGTAAATTTAAAATCAGAGTCTTTTTCCGGATGCCGCAGACGCCCCGGCCAAGCATAGCCCGTTTGGTAATCTGCATGCTGTAGGCCCGAATGGCCTCGGCAATACCGGGTACTTCCCTCTCCCAGACCGCTTTTGTGGCTTCCGGCGTAATATCCCTGGGGCTGAGTCCGGTTCCGCCTGTGGTAAAGATCACATCACATATATCTTTGTCACAAAGGGTAATCAATGTCTCCTCCAAAAGGACTTTTTCATCCGGCAAAAGGGTATAGTGCACTGCCTCCTGGCCTGCCTCTTCCCAGATGCGGACAATGGCAGGGCCACTGGTGTCTTCTCTTTCTCCTCTGGCCCCTTTGTCACTTAGCGTGATTACGGCCGCCCTATATTCTCTAGCCATATACCATGTCCCCCCTTTGGATATACCCGCCCTGAAGGACTCTGGCGAAGACCCCTTCTCTTGGCATAATGCAGTCCCCTACCACCTGAAAGATGGCACAGGCGGTATGACATTGCTTTCCAATCTGGGTAATTTCCAGAATCACATCATTGCAATACAGGCGGGTGCCTATGGGAAGGGTCTTAAAATCTATGCCGGATACCAGGAGATTTTCCCCAAAAGCCCCATCTTCTACCGGAACCCCTCTTTTTCGAAAAGCTTCCACCTGTTCAAAGCTTAACAGACTGATCTGTCTATGCCAGGTCCCTGCATGGGCATCCCCTTCCAGGCCGTGATTTTCCAGCAGATGTCCCTGTTTTACCGGCGTTTTTGCAGTTCCTTTACGGGGACTAATGCATACCGCCTTTACTTCTCCCTTCCAGTTCAGGCTCTCATCCGCCGATCTGATACATTTTTCTGTGATCTGCATTGGCTATCCCCCCTTCACAAAAATGATGGGCCCGGGGCTTATGAAAAACGGTCTTTTCCATGAGTCCGGCCAGTTGTTGCGTACTCCATCCCTTCTCCAGATAAGGTTTTAAATCCAGTGCCGCATCATATTCCAGACACAGCTTTAATTTTCCATCCGCAGTGAGGCGAATCCGGCTGCAGCTGCCACAAAACTGGTGGGTAATGGCACTAATCATGCCCACCCTTCCTTTCTTCCCAGGGTATTGCCAATATCTGGCCGGACCATTCCCGGTATAGTCCATGGGCAACGGTTCCCCCCAAAGCTTTTCCAATTTTTTCTGCAGGCGGTCATTATTCCAGTCCGGATACACCACCCCGTTTCCCATGGGCATCATTTCAATAAAACGCACATCTATCATTTCCTGTTCCAGAAGTTGACCAAAGGCCAGTAACTCCCCTTCCGTCAGGCTTTTCCGATTGACACAGTTGATTCTGACCCCCAGTCCGGAAAGGGCTGCAGCCTGAATGCCTGCCAGAACCTGGGGCAAAATGTCTTCCCCGGTAATGGCTTTATATATATCCGGATCCAAGGAGGGCAGATTTACATTCACATGGGAAAGGCTGGTCGCAAAGAGCTGATGTGCCATTTTTCCCAAAAGTGCGCCATTGGTGGTCAGGGTCATGTCCTCAATCCCCTGAATTTGTCCTACCCGCTCAATAATCTGCAAAATGTTTTTTCTAAGAAGGGGTTCTCCACCCGTAAATTTTATGGCACGTATCCCTATCCGGGCGGCAGCTTCTGCAATTTTTACAATATCATTTTCGGAAAGGAGAACTGCGGGAGGCTGAAGGGGCTCTCCTGCCGGTCTACAGTAGGCACAATGCAGACTGCATTGATCCGTTACGGATATGCGCAGGTAAGATACTTCTCTATTCCATTGATCTTTCATACTCTTTCCTTTCAAAGTCCCCGCTTTTTCCCCCGGTTTTATGCCACAGGGCCACCTCCCCAATGGCCATACTTTTATCCAGTGCCTTACACATGTCATAAATGGTCAGCAGGGCTGTCATGGTGCCTGTAAGGGCTTCCATTTCCACGCCGGTTTTTCCTTCCGTCTTCACCGTGCAGCGCACTTCAATGGCCCTTGGCTCTTCCAGAAACACAAAATCAACCGCTGCTCCTGTAAGAAACAGGGGGTGACAAAGGGGAATCAGTTCCGCTGTTTTTTTTGTCCCCATAATGCCTGCAATCCGGGCAACCCCGCAGACATCCCCTTTCTCCACAGTGCCTTCCCGGATTCTATTCCACACTGCCTCCTGCAGGAAAATTTTGCCCCTGGCCTCTGCGGTACGGGTGGTCACCGGCTTTCCTCCCACTTCTACCATGACGGCTTTGCCTTCATCATCAAAATGATTCATCTGATTGTATGCCATCTCCTACCTCCTACCGGCCAAATCCGCAGGCCGGATATATACAGACCGGACATTTCAGGCATAGTCCTCCATTTCCAAGAGAGGCAAGCCATGCCCCGGTCACTTTCTGATCCGTAAAAATTTTAGGCAGTACCAGGTCAAAAATTGTTCTGCCGTTATACATAACACAACCTGGAAGTCCCATTACCGGGATTCCTTTCGCTGTATAAGCCATCAGGAACATAGCTCCCGGCAGAACAGGTGCGCCATAAGACACCATTTCCACCTCTGCATTTTTAATCGCAAGGGGAGTTCTGTCATCAGGATCCACACTCATGCCCCCTGTGCAAAGCACAAGTTCTGCCCCTTCTTCCAAAACCTTTCGAATTGCCCTGGTAATGGTATCCGGATCATCCGGGCAATAGATTTTATTCACGACTGTTCCGCCGTAAGCTTTCAGCTTCTCCTCCAGTACCGGAGAAAACTGATCCTGGATTCTTCCGTAAAACACTTCATTTCCGGTGACAATTACCGCCGCATTTCTGGGCCTGTAAGGCACAAGCTGCAAAAGAGGTTTTTCTCCGGAAAGCTGCACAGCCTCCTGCATTTTCTTTTTGGCTATCACAAGGGGAATGACTCTTGTCCCGGCCAGCTGATCCCCCTTTTTTACTGGAGAATCAGATTTCCTGGTGGCAATCATCATTTCCCCCAGTCCATTAAGGCGATTCAGCCTTTCCAGATCCACCGTAAAATAGCCATCACAATCGGCAAAAATATCGATTTTTCCCTCTTTGACAGGGGATGGAGACATATGATCTCCTCTACAGATGTTGAACAAAATAGCCGCCCCCTCATTTTCATGATAGGTACTTTCATCCTGCTCCCAAATATATAAATGATCTTTTCCCAGACGTAAAAGCACCGGAATATCTTCCGGCTTTACCACATGTCCTTTGGAAAAAGCCACCTCTTTTTTTTCTCCCCTTACAATTTCCACAATATCATGGCAGATCACATGACCCACAGCTTCCTGTGTTTTTATGCGTTTCATTATGCCATTCCTCCTTTCAGTCCCGCAAAAAAGGGGCACAATAGTTTCCTATTGTGCCCCTTTGAACGTGGAATGGTCTGCTCTTTCTTTTGTCCTACCATACCACTATTTGGTCATTTAGTCAATATTTTTTTCAGGAGAGGAACTCTCTCTTTTTCCGGCTTTGCACCTCAGCTTCAAGCCAAAGGCACAGCTGCTCCAGGCCATCCTGCGGAATGCCCGCTTTCTGCCTCAGCTTCATTTTTTCCAGATTGCTTTGATCTTCCAGATAGACGAGTCCCTCCTGCACATCCTGCTGCACATCTCTTACAGGATAACACATCCCCTTTCCGGAAAAATACAACATATTTAACTGCTCACATCCGGGAATGGGAGGCAGATGCATAAGCGGAATTCCTGCTATGGCCGCCTCCGTGGAGGAAAGGCCTCCCGGCTTGGTCAGCAGCACATCTGCACCCTTTACATATAGATCCATTTGATCCGTAGACATCATGACCTGTACATGTGTCATTTTTCTTTCAAGAAGTCTGTCATAAAGTGCCTTATGATTTCCGCAAAAAACCAGCAATTCATAACAGTCATGAAAAGCCATATATCCCAGTATCTGGTCAATGACAGCCTCCAGATGCCCTGCCCCAATGCTGCCGCCGGTAAGCAGGAGATATTTTTTTCCCGGATTCAGTCCCAGCGCCATAAGGGCCTCTTTTTTTGAAAGCGGCTGATAAAATGCCGGTTTGACCGGAATGCCAAAAGGTCGAATCTTTCTTTCAGGAATGCCCCTTTTTTTAAAATCCTTTTGCAGATCCGGGCCCGGCACCACATAAAAGTCACAGTCTGTTTCCTCTGTAAACGGAATACATGCATAATCTGTGGCCACAAACACCGTCATGGGAAGGGAAATGCCTCTGTTTTTCATGCCGGTCAAAATTTCCGCAGGATACAGATGGGGCATAATCACCACATCCACAGGATGCTCTTTCAGCATGTGCTCCACCGTTTTGATCATCCATTTATTGGCCAGATAAACCGGAGAGCGAAAAGGAAGCCGCCTGTACAGGTCCCCAATCTGGTACACAACCCCAAATGCATGGGGTGCCTTCTGCACCAGTTTTACATACAGGTTGCCCACTGCTTTGCCCAACCCTGCTTTTCTTTCTTCATATGGATCTGCCACGCAGACATGATGTCCCCTCTGACTAAGAGCCTCCTGCAAAGCCCCGGCAGCTGCATTATGCCCCCCGCCGGTGCTGCAGGAAAGAATCAGCGCCTCCATAAGGTCACCATATGCATCTGCATCTTTTCTCTGGGCTCCTTGCTGGTGGCCAGACGAATACAAACTGCCCCTGTAATGACGAGAAATCCAAAGGAAAGGGCCGGCTGATGCAGCAGCACCACCATCAATACCAGACTTGCCACATAGGTCACCCAGGTTCTGGAAAAATGGGGTTCAATGCGTAAAATGGTGGAAAAAAGGATGAAAACAATGGCCAGCACTGCCAATGGCTCCACTGCAGGAAGCAATCCTAAAAGCACGCCGAAGGTGGTGGCAATGCCCTTCCCCCCTTTAAAGTGATAAAACACGGGATAAATATGACCGATTACCGGTGCTGCCAGCAAAAGCCCCATGCCCCACAGAGATGTCACAAACAGAATCTCTCCCCTTCGTAAAAAAAATACGGGGAGAAACCCCTTTAATATATCGCCGATCAGAGTAAACAGCCCACATCCCATACCTCCATAGGTAAAGGCATTTGCCGCACCTGGATTTCCATCCGGACTTTTTTCAAATATATCCTGATGCAAAAAAAGGCGGGCATACAGGGGACCAAATAGCACACTGCCAGCCAGGTAAGCCAGGACAATCACGATACCTTCCCTCATAATACTCCTTTCTTTGCTGTGTTTTGTTATGTCCCATTATACCCCTTTTTTCACAAAAAATCCACAATTTCATTTTCGTATACCTATCCCCTGACGGCACGCTGTATTATTAAATTAGAAACCTTTCCGGCACCTTCCACTGTTCCGTATGGTAAGGGATGGCCTGTTGAAAGGTATTCTTATTAAGCAGACATCGAAGCTGAAGGAGTCCTCCGTGTATCGGATAGCGCAGAAAAGTCATTTTTCCTTTTTCCGCCAGCCAGGCACTGTACCCATCTGCCTCCACATTGCCCGTCAAAATACCATGTCCTCCCTTGAACAATATTCTGTCTGCACATATTTTCGTTCTCTCTTTCTTTAGCTGCGGATCACTTAAGAAAACGATACCGGCAGATATGGCATTCTGATAAACCTGCACCATTTCTGCCGGAAGGAAAATATCCTTTTTCTTCCAGTAATTATCTCGAGCCATTCCCTGCCATTCCCGCACAAACTGTACATCTCCATAAAAAGGGCCTTCTATCCCCGAAGCCAGCATTAATACCAGAAGTTCCATACCCCGTCCATACCCGGGCACTGGAAAAAACAACACAGGGTACACTTCCCGCAGTTCTTTTACCCGTTTGATGATTCGGCTGCAATATATGGCATAGGATGTCTGATCCCGTCCGTAAGCACAATCCAGCACAGCAATATCTGCCTTTTTTCCCCGGATTTTGTCACAGGCATATACCTTCGTCTCTTCTATGTAATCACCGGAAAATAATAGATTTTTTTCTTCCGTTTTAAAGAGATACCAGACACTTCCCATACAGTGCCCGCTTCTTCCCCACTGAATATCAATGTCCCTATACTCTCCCTTACCAGTCGGGCCAATTTCCTCCAGCGCAATTTTACTTCTCATGGCGCAGTTTATCTGCCTAAGTGTTTCCCCGGAGGCAATGACCGTTCCTTTAAATCCTCTTTCAATAATCCAGGCCAATGCCCCTGCATGATCCAGATGAGAATGGGTCAGAAACAGTATTCTGCACCCTTCAATCTGCTGCAAGCTAAGATGGGGATAGCCTCCCCTTCCCTCCTGTGCCCTGATGCCGCAGTCCACCATAAAAGACTGCTTCTCCCCTTCCACATAAAAGCAATTTCTGCCATGCTCTCCACATCCCCCCGCAATATGTAAAATCATGCTATGCTCCCTTCTCTGCCTGGCCATTTTTCAGCTTTCATGCAATATAACATGGACCAGTCTTTCAGGGGAGGGCCTTTCAGTAAAAAGTGCATTAATTCTTTCTGAAAAGAATTTCACAAAAAATGCCTGCGCAATGCAGGCATTTTCTATAAATCATTATATGGCATTATTCTTCCCAGAATTTTTTGGCTATTTTCTGCCCCTGATCAATCTTGGCCCACTGTTCTTCTTCCGTAAGCTCATTTCCCCCATCGCAGGAAGCAAAGCCACACTGATGAGACAGATACAGCCGGTCCTTATCGATGATCTGAGATGCTTCCTCCAAAAGGTGCAGTGCCCTCTCCTCATCATCCAGCGTATTGGTCTTACTGGACAAGAGCCCCAGCACCACTTCCGTATTAGGCTTATCCTGAAAAACCTTCAAAGCTTCCAGGGAACCGGCCCGATCATCATCCCATTCCAGGAAGAACCGGTCGTAATTTAGTTGCTTTAAGAAAAGGTTGGCAATTTTAACATATGAACCGCCCCCCATATTACGGCTGCTGTAATTTCCCCGGCAGTTATGGGTCCAAACTGTCAGTCCAAGAGAATGTCCATAGTCAATCACCTCATTATTGATGGCAATAAAGTCACTGGCAAGTTTCTGGACCTGCTCCTGATTAACCGCTTCCCCGGTAAAAGGAGAATTCGGGTTGTCATCTGCAAACAGTTCCCAGAGGCAGTCATCAAACTGGATGATTTTCCCGCCTGCTTCGGCATATTCTTTCAGAAATTCTTTATATGCTTTTACCAGATCCGCCTTTAGCTCATCGGTATTCTGATATATGGCATCCTTCCCGCCAATATTATCCGACCAGGACAGTTCCCCGAAAATATGGGAAGGCGAAGGAATACAAAGTTTCACGGATCTATCCCCGGCCAGGGCCTTCAACCGCTTGAAAATTTCTACGAAGTGATGATTTTTTCCGCTCAACCTGCCCGTGATGCGAATACCAATGTCTTTTCTGGTTTCGAATTTGGACTGCTGATCCTTATCCCGGAAAAAATAGCCATGGTCAGCGATATAACGCTCTATGCCGGAAAATCCCCAGATAAAGTCCAGATGCCACATGGATTTGGAAAATTCTCCATCAGAAAGGACCGGAAGATGATGGGCAATTTCCTTATCCACCACCTCTTTTGTACTTTCCTTTTCCACCTCCTCATATCCGGGAAATTCTTTATAAAAAGGATAAGTAATGGCATCTGTCTGTTCGATTTTACTCTTATAGGATAATAGTTTTGCGGGTCTTAATAAACTGCCCACTGTCTGAAATCTTTCGCTCATGGAAAACCTCCTGCAATCTCTTTGTTAGATTCATTATACACAAAGCAGAACAAAAGAGGTAACATATCCTTCCTATGGTTGGATATATCCATTTTCTATAGCTGACTCCGTCATATCTGAATAATAAATGATATGATTTCTTTTTTTCTTTGCCTCATACAGGGCCTGATCTGCTGCCACAAAAAAATGTGCTGCATTTCCTTTTTCTGGAAAGGAAGCCAGCCCAAAGCTGGCTGTGATGGCAAGTTCCGGAAATTGCTTCTGAAAGAACTGGTTGGTCTCCTCCTGGAGTTTCCGGCAAACAGCTTTTACTTCTTCCGGAGTGACTCCCCGAAAAAGAAGGCAGAATTCATCCCCACCGTAACGAAAAACTGCAGCCGCCGCACTGTTTTTCTCCAGAATTCTGGCAAAGTGAATGATGCAGTTATCTCCCTCCTGATGTCCATAATGATCATTCACCAGTTTAAAATGATCCAGGTCTGTTACCACCAGAATATAGGCCTGTTCATCTCCCTGTTCATCTCCCTGTTCTTCCACACCTCTTAAGACCTCATGGAGGGCTCTGCGTCCCTGCACCCCTGTCAGATCATCTCTGTTGACCTTTTCCAGTAGCTGCAGTCGCTGCCATTCTTTTTTGATACTGGCCTCATTTTTCATTCTGCCAAAAAACACCCCAATCATGCAGCACAGATATGTACAAAAAATCATACACAGGGACAAAACATATTCCCCCAGCCGATGTGGATCTGAAAATACACTGGTCACATCCGGATCCCAGGTTATGAGCAGTTCCCCAATCAGAGAAAATCCCATTCCCACCACTATAGCCAGCGAAGTCAGCAGATATTCTGCATAAATCATGGTCAGAAGAATGGAGACTGCAAACATAAAACTGGTTATAATAAAGATTTTATGAACACTATAGAGCACCAGGCTGATAAAAAGCATTTCCAGGGATACGATATATATTTTAACTTCCTGAGGGATTTTCTTGTTGAAAATGAAAAAGGTCATTACAAGTCCAATACTGACATTTATCCCTGTTGGAGTCAAAATATATTTTAATATGTAACGGGAAATGGACTCCACATTCCCTGTCTGCATTAAAATATAGCCCATCATAACTTCCACAAGAAAAGAAGAAAAAATTACACATAGACAAATGGCATAGTGAATGCGCAGCCACTCTCCGTTAATATTTCTGTATTCGTCCTGCAGTTCCTGCATGTTCTTACTATAGAAACTATTTTTATCCATTACTCACCCCGTTTTTCCTGTAAATCATAAAAACATACCTATTGTTCTTTCATACCCCATTAGGGTATGAAAGTCAAGAAAAACCGCACAAAATGTATATAGCTCAAATAAAACAAACCAGAAATCTGCAAAAATGCAGGTTTCTGGCTTTCAAAACATATGATTCTATGATTCTGTCAATTCGCCATCAATAATTCTCACAATCCTTCCGGCAGAACTGGCCACGCCCAGATCATGGGTAATCATCACAATGGTATATCCCATATCATTCAATTTCCCAAAAAGTTTCAGCACTTCTTTTCCGCTGGCAGAGTCTAGCGCACCAGTTGGCTCGTCTGCCAGAAGTACCGCAGGTTCTCCCACCAACGCTCTGGCAATGGATACCCTTTGTCTTTGTCCGCCGGAAAGTTCATTTGGTTTGTGTTCCAGCCGATCGGAAAGGCCCAAAAAGCCTATGGTCTCCATACACTTTTCTTCTGCTTCTCTTTTGGTAAACCCCCGCAAAAGCAAGGGCATCATTATGTTCTGCAACACATTATAGGTGGAAATCAGCTGATAGTTCTGAAAAATAAATCCAATTTCTTTATTCCGCACATGGGTCAGTTCCTTTTCCGGAGTTTCATGAATGGCACGGCCATTTAAAAAATATGCACCGCTGTCCGCCACATCCATACAGCCCAGAATATTCATTAATGTGGTCTTTCCAGAACCGGAAGGACCAAGGATGGCCACATATTCCCCTTTTTCCACCTTAAAATTAACATTTTTCAGTACGGGGACCACATCCTCTCCCAGCTGATATCCTTTATTGATATTGGTCATCTGTATCATGTCTGCCATCCTATTCCAGAATCCATATGCCGACTATGGTTTCTTCTCCGTCCACTGTTTCCACTACCATTTCAATGACATCCCCTGCAGCCAGACGGGAAAAAGTGGTCTCTGCCCCAAGTTTTGTCGTTACCGTTGTACCAACAGGTATGGTCACGGTGACAAGCTCATCTGTCACTTCGTAAGAGGATTCTCCTCCTGAGGCTTCGCCAGACTCTCCTTCGGCCATGGAAGGCATTTCTCCGCTGTTCCCTCCGAAACCGCCACTAAAGTCACCGGTCTCTCCTTCGGCCATGGAAGGCATTTCCCCACTGTTCCCCCCAAAACCGCCGCTAAAGTCACCAGTCTCTCCTTCCGCCATGGAAGGCATTTCCCCACTGTTCCCCCCGAAACCACCGCTAAAGTCGCCGGACTCTCCCTCCGCCATGGAAGGCATTTCCCCTCTGTTTCCCCCAAAGCCGCCGCTTTCTCCTTCCGCCACGGAGGGCATTTCTCCAGTGCTGTCTCCTGAAGTGCCCTCTGTCACGTTGACCACATAATAGGACATTTCATTTCCGTTGATTTCTTCAATCTGACCATATACAATGGATTGATTCTCCTCCAAAGTGATATCTACGGTGGTGGAGTCAGTGTCCTCTTTTTTTTGGAACTTCCATAAATATATCCACACACATGCCCCTGCAAGAACCAGCACCAGCACCGGCACCCAGATCAGCCAGCGTTTTTTCTTCTTCCCCTTCTGATTCCATTCCTCTCCCATGCTGCTCTCCTTTTTATTCATGATTCAATGCCTCCACCGGCACAAGTTTAGATGCCTTATAGGCAGGGTAAAAGCCGAAAACGGTTCCTGTAATGACCCCAAAGGCGAAAGAAATGGCTCCGCCCCAAAGGGAAAGCTCTACCCTTACAGAAAAACTCTCCACAATGGGCGTAATGCCAATAGAAAGCAAAACCCCAATCAGAGATCCCACCAGACTCATACAACTGGCTTCCAGGAGAAACTCCAGCAGAATATCCTTCTTGGAGCATCCCAGTGCCTTTAAAATACCAATCTCATTGGTTCGTTCCTTAACGGAAACAAACAACACATTCATAATACCAATGCCACCTACCATAAAAACGATAATGGCCATGGAGATCAGAAGCAGTGTAAGTGTGGTGTTGGAGGCAGAAGCTGCATCCATTTTTGATCCTGCATCAGAAAGTGTAAACGTGGTGTTGGGATAGCTGTCTGCAAGCACCGTTTCCACATCCTCCATAATCTGGTCCACATCATTCACATCCGATGCAATAACCGTAATGGTGGGACTGATGCTGTCTCCGGTGATGTATTTTACCCCTGTTTCATAGGGAATGAACACGGCAGTATCCGGACTAATACCAGAGGATACGGATCCCATTTCTTCCAGGACCCCTGCCACTACATAAGGCCGGTCATCAATATACAGCACCTCATCATACGCATCATAGGCACTTCCAAAAATGGCCTGTGCGGTGGAATAGCCCAGAACGCATACCTTTTCTTTATTTTCATTGTTCTCATCTGTAAAATATTCCCCGATGGACAGGGTCAGATTGCTCAGTTCCGCATAATTGCTCAGCGTTCCCGCAATGGTGTAGCTGGTGGCTTCATCCAGTGTGCCTCCTTCTACATCTGCGGAAGTGGTGTAGGTTATGGTTCCCGATTCAATACCGGGAATAAAGGTTTCCAGATCCTCCAGATCATCCGTGGTCAGCGTAACTGATTCCTGATTCATTCTGTCATCATTGCTGCTGCCAAAACTGTTTCCTATGTCGCCTCCAAAGCCGCCACTCATGCCGCCAGACATACCACCGCTAAATCCGCTGCTGCCCCCGGTAATGCTGCTGAAATCCGGCATGGAAGTGGAGCTGCCGGAGTCACTGCTGCCAAAGATACTGCTGAAATCTCCAGTGGAAGAAGCCGATTCATAGGAAACATCCACTGCTCCGGCATTCAGGTTCTTAAACTGATCGGCCACATCCATTTTGCCCCCAGTGCCGATGGCAATAACCATCATAATGGTGGCCGCCCCCACCACAATACCAATGGAGGTGAGGATCACTTTTAATTTATTCTGTACCAGGTTAATCCAAACCAGGCGTAATAATTCTGATAGTCTCATGCTTCACCTACCTTACTTTCAATCAGTACCGTCGTGCCTTCCTCCAGACCATTCAGAATTTCCACATTGGTGCCGTCTGAAAATCCTGTTTTCACTTCCACTTTTTCATAACTGCCATCACTATCCTTTACTTTGACATAGGAATGTACCCCTTCCCGGATAATGGCCCGGTTCGGTACGCACAGCACGTCATCCACCTCCTTTGTTACAAAGGTGACTGTACCCGTCATATCCTGATACAGGTCTGTAGTCTCCTCTTCAAATGTAACGGTTACCTCATATTCATTGGTCTCCGTGGAGCTGTTATAAGTGGCATCCGATATTTCCGTCACTGTCGCTTTACGGACCTCATCCGGAAAAGCGTCCAGTTCCACATTTACAACATCGCCAAGTGCAATCCGGTCAATATTCTCTTCTTCCACCGTGGCCGTCATGGTCACTGCTGTCTTATCATATAATTGAACCAGTGTGGTCTCCTGGCTAACAGCATCTCCTGCCGCCAGATTTACTTCCGTTACCACCCCGCTCTGGGTGGCTGTTAACTGATAATCTACAATATAAGTGTTGAATGTCTCCAGTTTTTCTACCGCCTCATCATAGGTTTCCTGGGCGTCCGTCAGGCTTCTGTCCAGATAGGCAATGGCCACATTATAGGTTTCCTGTGCATTCTGGTAGGCCAGTATCTGCAGATCATAGGTCTCCTGGGCCGAGAGAAGTCCGGAAGTATACTGACGGTTGGCTTCTGCCAGAGAAGCACTGGCATCCGTTACAGCCTCCTGCCTAGTTTCCACTGTTTCGGCCAGCAATTCCACCTGACTTTCCAGTGTGGTATCTCCTGCATTGTACTCTGCCAATACCTCAGCATAATTCTCCTGGGCTTCCGTCAGCGCTTCCTGGGCTTCCTCCAGGTCCTCCTGCGCAGATGTGATATTGCTCTGCAACTGGGAAACAGTGCTGTTATAAAGCTGCTGGGCATAGGTTCCATAAGCGGTACTGGTTTCCAGAGTCTGGCTGGCTGTCAGTCTGGAAGTGACCTGTTCATTTTGCAGGGTTGCCAATGCATTCTGTGCCGTAGCTACGCTGTCCTCCAGTTCCTGCCGAATAGCATCCACACTGTCTTCAGTAAGGGTATATAAAACCGCCCCTTCTTCCACCTGCTGCCCCACACTTACTTCTACAGAGGCAATTTCCAGACTGTTCTCACTGCTGGATGTACTCTGCGTGGTATCGCCCTGGGCCAGGCCTGTCAGCTGGGAAAAAATATCTGTCCCAGAGCCAGAGCTGCTCCCCCCCATGGTGCCACCCATTCCACCGGAATCCATACCTCCGGAACTTCCTCCACTGCTTACGCTTCCAGAGGATGAGGTGGTATCTGATGTTCCCACAAGGGAAGAAATGTCAAGGGTAAAGGTGTCTGTGACGGTACCAATATCCACACTGGAATCAATGGTATTTCCCACTGTCAGCGTTTCTACCTGCGCCTGCGTTTCTCTGTACGCAGTTTCTTCTTCCCCACTGCCTGACAGGGCCACGGCTATGCCTGTGCCAGCCAGAAGAACTACCAGTCCTATAGAAAGGGGGATGATCCATTTTTTCTTAAACATCATTCTTTTCATCATTTCCCCTCCAAGTTACTTCCCGGCATGCCCTGCATACCGCTTTGTCCGCCCTGTTGCATGCCATTCCCGGAGGGCATATCTCCAAAACTGCCGCTGTTCGTACCATCTGTGGTGGCATCTGTACCGGAAGCCTCTGTATTTTCTTCATCTGCCTCACTGGAAGCACTGGCTTCCGATGTCACTTTCGTGGCAACATAGATGGTGTCCGTCTCAGACAATCCGTCGGTTATCTCCACATATACACCGTTGCCCAGCCCTGTTTCCACAGGGGTCAGCACATAGCTGCCGTTTTGTTCCACATAGACATACTGGCTTCCATCCTGTTCCACCAGTGCCTTCTCGGAAATATAAAGCACATCCGTTCTGGACTCCGTTACAAAGGTCACATCCGCAGTCATGCCACCGTACAGGGCTGAAGTGTCTCCCTCTACCAGAATGGTCACCGGATAACTGACTGTTGCAGAACCCGATGATGTCTGTGTGGTGGTAATGGACTGAATGGTTCCCTCATAGGTTTCATCCTCATAGGCACCAAATACAATTTCCACGCTGTCCCCTACCGCCATGGTCACAATGTCTTCCTGGGAAACGTCTACGGAAATGGTCATATCCGTGGTTTTTGCATATGTGTAAATGCTGCCGGTCTGGGTCAGTGAATCCCCTGCCTCATAGCTGACTGCCGTCACTGTTCCAGCTTCCTCTGCGTACAGGGTGCCGTCTCCTACAAAGGTATTGAAGGTATCCAGAAGATCCTGTGCATCCTGTGCATCCTCCTGGGCCTCATCTAATGTGGTCTGCAAAGAAGCCAGGGTATTTTCATAAACCAGCTGGGCCGTTTCCCCTGCACTGACCGATGCTTCATAAGTCTGTTTGGCTTCCAGCTGATCCATGCTCAGACTGCTTTGAGCCTGTGCCAGCTCCTGCTGTAATTCTTTCAGACTCAGGGACTGGCTCCCGCCGCCGCTGCCTGACATTCCCCCCATCGTCTGAGAAGAGGATGTGGTTTCTTCTTCCTCGCTGTAGTTGGCAATCTGCTGTTCCAGGGAAGTGATATTGGCGGACAATGCCGCCAGGGTATTTTCATAAATGGCCTGGGCATAACTGGCAGTGGTCAGAGCCGTTTCATACGTTTCCCTGGCACTTAGGGCATCCACCTGATATGTGGTCTGGGCTTCTGCATAGTCATTTTGTGCTTCTGTGAGGGCTGCCTGCAGGTTAGCTCTGACCTTTTCAACAGATGCAGTCGTGAATGTCAGTATTGGATCTCCCGCCTCCAGTTTCTGCCCCATGGCAATATCCATGGTTTCAATTTCAAGGTATTTCACAGTCTCTTCATCCTCAGAATCACTATCCGTTTCCTCTGTGTCTGTATCGGAACTGCTATCTCCGCTGGTATCCAGGTCCAGGGTGTATTCCAATGAATCCGTTGCATAACTAAGACTGCCACTCTCTGTAACCCCAACGGACAAATTTCCTTTTGTAATTTCCGTCTCCTTATATACCCATGTTTCCTGATCCAGATTGGGGTAAATCCAAAGGGTATAAACGGCACCAAGCACCAACAGCACCGCACCCAGAATTAAAAGTCCTATTTTCCATTTACCGGATAGTCGTTTTTTCTTTGTCATGATGCGTCTCCTTGGCTGCTAAAATAGACGGTGGCCGTTGTATTTTCCGAAAGGGCCTCCTCCTGGTTTTCCAGAGTGACTGTGACTTCATAGGTAACGGATGTCTTACTGGTGGATGAAGTCACTGGATTAATAGTTGCTACCGTACCCGTATACTGGCTGGTACTGCCAATGATGACGGTGGCACTGTCTCCCACTGCAATCTGGGCAATATCCGACTGATCCACAGAAACCACTACCGATACTGTGGAAGAATCCCGATAAGATACCAGTACACTGTCTGTGGAAATGGTCCCTCCTGCCGTCACTCCGGTTCGTAGTACCGTACCACTCTGCGCAGCATATAAAACCCCATCCTGCACCAGAGCATTAAAGGTGTCTAGCGCCTCCTGGGCTTCTGTGTAGGCATCTTCCAAAGCCTGATAGGTTTCTTCCGCTGTACTGAGGGCCGCATCATAATCGCTCTGGGCCAATGTTCCCTTTGCCACAGCTGTCTCATATTCCACCTGCAGAGAAATCAACTGGGTCTCATACTCCTCCTGCATTTCCACATAGGACTGGGCCAGTGTGGGCAATGATGCCGTGAGTGTTGTAATCTGACTCTCTGCATTGGAGACCGCCTGCTGGTATCCTTCCTGCGCAGATTCATATGCTGCCTTCAGCGTTTCTGCTTCCTGATACAACTGGGCAGCTTCTTCCAATGCTGCATTTGTTTCAGCTTCTGTGGCGGCTTCCGTTTCAGTTTCAACTTCTGCCCCCGGCATATTCCCCTCCTGCTGCTCTTCGCTGCTGCCTTCCAAAGTTTCTGTGGTGGCAGACATGGGGGAGAAGCCCTGGGTATTTCCCTGCTCTTCGGTATCTTGTGATGACAGATACGCTTCTATCTCTTCTTCTGTGATATTTCCTGCGGCCATGGCCTCTGCCAGCGCAGCTTCGGCAGCCTCATAAGCTGCTTTGGCATCTGAAACACTGTATGTATCTACATAGGTATCCCCACTCAGATCTGCCTGATACTGGGCAATCTGGGTCTGGGCCTCCTCGTAGCTTTCCTTTGCCGATGCCAGCTGGGCCTCCAGCTCTGCCAGAGATGCCTGATATACAGCCTCTGCCTGCTGAGCCTCCAAGGTGGTACTGTCATAAGTGTACTTTGCTGTAATCTGGCTTTGGGCATACGTAATGGCCCCGGCCCTTAAAGCCAGGTCCGCCTCTGTCAGCGTATCCTCCAGCTCTGCCAATGCTTCCTCCACAGAGTCATCCGTCACTTTAAGCAGAGGATCCCCTGCCTCCACGGTATCTCCGCTGCTGATGTAAACCTCCTCCACAGTAAGCGCCGCGCTAAGGCCCTCTACGGAAAACACTTCATTGGTCATGCTGATGGACGTGGTGCCGGATGCACTGATCATATTGGAAAAATCACTGCTATTCATACTTCCCTGGTTCTGGTTCTGCCAAGCAGCGCTGCTGTCCTGGTCTTTGGAAAACAGTCCCAGACGCCATAGGATGATCCCCCCTGCTGCACAGATTATCAAAAGGATGGCCAGAGAAATGCCTATTTTTTTCCCCCGTCCTCTTCCTTTTTTTTCTTTTGTGGTTTTCTGCCTCTTACTCACATGCGGCCTCCTCCTATAGAATTTACAATCAGTCTAGGGGGGAAATGTCATTTTTCTGCGTATAGAATGTGAAAAAAAACTGAACGTTCTGTGTCCTGCCCTCTTTTAAATAAAAGTATACAAAAAAAGACTTCCTTTAAAACAAATGTCAAAGGAAGTCTTTTTCTGCATTTTACATTCGATATAAACGGCATTCGTAAGGAGCAAGCCATTGGGAATCCATGGGCCCTGCCAGATTCCTTAACACACATTCCCCCTTACCCAGGGAAAAGGGCAACGCCAGGGCCGCCTTTTTGGGGGATACATTTCCCAAGATGCACCATGTTTCCTGTCCATCCTCCCTGGTGTAAACATATACCTGGGGATCTTCTGGCATGAAAAGGGTGTATTTTCCGTATCGCAGGCAGGCATTTTCTTTGCGCAGCGTGATCAGTCTGCGATAAAAATGCCAGATGGAATCTGGATCTTCTTTCTGTGCAGCCACATTCAGCCAGGTGTAATTGCCATTTACCGGAATCCATGGTATACCCGTGGTAAAGCCTGCATTTTCAGCGGTATCCCATTGCATGGGCGTTCGGGTATTGTCCCGGGTGATTTCCGAAAGAAGGGCAAAAGCTTCCTTAGGGTCCATTCCCTCCTGCATTTTTTCTTCATACCGTTTTAAAAAGGGCACATCCCGAAAGTCGGAAACGGAGGTATAATCTGCATTCAGCATCCCAATCTCCTGTCCCTGATAAATAAATGGCACCCCTTTTTGCATAAAGTATAAAAGAGCCAGACATTTTCCGCTCTCTTTCCAGTAAGTTTTACTGTCTCCAAACCGGCTGATGCTGCGGACCAGGTCATGATTTTCCATAACCAGCCCCACACAGCCATCCTGATCTGTCGCATTCTGCCATTTGCTGAGAGCCCTTTTGACCTTAACCAGGGAAACACCGCCCTCCGGCAGTTCCACATTCCAAAGATTCAGATGATCGAACTGGAACAGGGCCTGAAAGACCCCCTGCTCCCTGCCCACCCAATCTCCAATTTCCGTGGTTTTCACCCCATTGGCTTCTGCCACCGTAAAAATATCCCTGTCTGCAAAGGCTTCTTTTTTTAAATGCTGCAAAAGATCCGTAATACCCGGGTAATTCATATGTCGGACAAAGCTGCTGACAAAGGGCTTTCTCTCCGGATTGGGCAAATCGGAAAGATCCGGTTTATAAATATGGCTGATGGCATCCACCCGAAAGCCGTCAATGCCAAAGTCCAGCCAGCTACGCACCATGGCAAACAGAGCCTCCCGGGTATCCGGGTTTTCCCAGTTCAAATCCGGCATGGTCCTTCCAAAAACATGTAGGTAGTACTGGGCTGTCTTTTCATCCCATTCCCAGGCAGATCCTCCAAAGATACTTTCCCAGTTGTTGGGAGGTAGCTCTCCCTTCCCGTCCCGCCAGATGTACCAGTCTCTTTTGGCACTTGTCCTGCTGCTGCGGGATTCCACAAACCAGGGATGACGATCGGAGGTGTGATTGATGACCAGGTCCAGAATGACCCGAATCCCTCTGGCATGGGCCTCCTCCAAAAGTTTTTTCATATCTGTCATTGTGCCGAAAACCGGATCCACCTCTTCGTAATCGGAAATGTCATATCCATTGTCATCATTGGGGGAAGGGTAAATGGGGCAGATCCAGATCAGATCCACCCCCAGTTCATGAAGGTAGGGAATACGGGAAATGAGGCCGGCTAAATCCCCTATGCCATCCCCGTTGCTGTCCTGAAAGCTTCTGGGATATATCTGATAGGCTACCGCATTCTCCCACCATTTGTGTTTCTCTCCCATCTGTTATTCCTCCGTTTTATCCAGGGCGAGAAATACCCTGATCAGTTCTCCCACACTCCAGGCCTGGGCAAAACAGCCCTGAGAAATACCTGGGCAATCTCCATCATAGATTTCTGCCAGCTGACCAGTACAGCCCTCTCTCAGAGCGCCTTCCAGCGCCTGTAGCTGAGCTCTGACTGTTTCCACTGCCTCTGTGCTATATCCATTGACTTTCAGATATGCCAGATAATAGGCCCCCAGTGGGAAAGTCCAAACTGTTCCCTGATGGTAAGCCATATCCCGGTCAAAATGAGCTCCCCCATATGTGGGATGATAATCCGGATCGGCCGGGTCCAGACTACGCAGTCCCAGAGGCGTATACAGACGGCTGAACACCACATCCACCACCTGTTTTTCCTGCTCCGGATCCAGAAGGCTGTATGGCTGGGACACTGCCCAGATCTGGTTGCAGCGAATCTGGGTGTCTGCCTTTCCCCCACCAGGACTGATGACATCTTTCAGACATCCGGCATCCGGATTCCAGAACAGCTTTTGAAAACTTGCCTTAACTTTTTTTGCCAGCAGGGCATAGTCATGGGGATCTTTTCCCAGAAGTCCGGAAAACTCATTCATTATACAGAGGGCATTGTACCAGTAGCTGTTGATCTCCACCGGCTTCCCATGTCGGGGGGTGGGAAGAATCTCTCCGAACCGGACATCCATCCATGTCACCTGTTCCAAACCGCCCCCCGCCGAAATCAGTCCATCCTCTTCCATGCGGATGTGGTAATCCGTCCCTTTCCTGTACCAGGAAAGAATATCCTCCATCACTGACCAGGCTTCCCTGACAAAATCCAGATCTTTGCTCCTCACATAATACTCCCGCACTGCCAGAATGAATAACAGGGCAGCATCCACCGTATTATACAGGGGCGGCGTATCCCCTTCTGGGAATACATTTGGCATCAGACCGTTGTGGGCATAGCGCATAAAGGTTCGCAGAATGCTTTTGGTTTCCTCTGCTCTCCCCGCAGCGATGGTACAGCCCAGCATGGCAATCATAGTGTCCCTGCCCCAGTCCGTGAAGAAAGGATACCCTGCCATAATGCTTTTTCCACCGGTGGAAGCCCTTTCCACCAGAAATTGATCCCCGCTTTTGACCAGCATGGCCCCCACCGGTGCAGTGATACCCGCCTGAGAGACCAGGGCTCCCCTTCTGTTTTCTTCAGCTGTAAAAATGGCCTCACAATCCGGTGCCCCTGATAAGGGAGAAGAACTGTAAATGGCATAAAAGGTTTTCTTTTCCCCTGGAAAAATCTCTCCCTCTATCCTATGGTTGCGGGCCACCGCCCCCACCGCATCCCGGCCGTCCACCCCATCTCTGGGATAATAGATATCTCGTTCCAGGGTGGTCTCTTCTTCCATGATCTGCCCATTGGTCCGAAAATAAAGCGTATACTTTCCTCCCTTTATAGCGTCCTCTGACAGTACAAAGGTCTGATGAGGGGAAAGATGATCTCCCTTGGGTATGCACTGCAGTTGGGGAACCAATTCCAATACAGCCTTTTCCTTTCCCCGATTCTCCGCTTTCCACTCCACCAGTAGCGTATTTTCTCCATGGACCATCACCAGCCTTTTCTGCAGAGAAACCCCCTGAACCCGGTAATACCATATCGGATAATCTTCAAAAGCAAACTGATCCAGATATCGAAACCCTTGTCTGTTTTTGGTTTCCGTTACGTAGGTCTGAACAGACAGATCCGTCCATTTATTTCCTATCAGTAATCTTTCTCTAATATTGGCCAGCATCTGCACCCGTACATTGGGTGCTTTCAGGCAGGCCATGAACAGGGTGTGATCACTTCGGCTATTGGCCCCTGTCAGGGTCAGGGAGGAATATCCCCCCAGACCATTGGTCACCAGATAGCAGTTTTCCAGTCCTCGCTCCAAGTTAGGCCAGGACTCTCTTTCATACACAAATTTCATAATTCTTCTCCTATTTCAAGATGACTATGCCATAAGCCGGGATTTCCAGTGTACTTCCCTCCAACGTCACCTCTGTCCCATCCACAGACAGATAGCCCCGAATGGCAGTGCTTTCCAGTCCGGAACCAGTAAGATCCACTGTGGAAGCCTCTGCGCTGAAATTGTATACCACATAAATAGTGCTGTCCTCCCATGTCTTTTGAAGAGCCCCGATATTTTTGCTCAGCAGGCTCTCCACCGCAGTGGTGGTGCCTCTGGCCAGCTCCGGATTTTCATTGCGCAGACGAATGGCACTTTTGTAGTAATTGTACAGAGAAAGGGGATCTTTCATCTGCTCATCCAAAGGAGCAAAGGTCTGTTCCACTTCATCCGCATCCTCAGGTCCATCCGTCATGCCGGACAAGTCTGTGGCGGACCACTGCATGGGCAGCCGCTTGTTTTCATCCTTTGAACCCTGGCTGTTCATGCCGATTTCTTCTCCATAGTACACATAAGGGCTGCCACTCATGGTGAGCAGCACACCGGCACTCATTTTCATCTGATCCAGGTTGTTGACACACTGGGCGGAAATACGAGTGGTGTCGTGATTACTCACGAAAGGGGCATCCATAAAGCTGCTGTTGGAAGCGCTATACATGTCATACAAGCTAAGCAGCCCAGTGACAAAACTTTTTCCTGTGGTGGTTCCCAGTTTTCTTACTGCACTGACAATAAGACCATTGTACTGGGCAACGGGGAAGTTAAAGATGCTTTGAATACCGCTCTGGTAATAATTGGAAATGGCCGTGGAGGTATCCCACACTTCAGCCACCAGATAGGCATCCTCTTTCACAGAGGTTACGTAATCAGAAAACCATTGCAGGACTTCCGTATTTTTTCCGGTATCCCCACTGAAATATTCCTTTGCTGCGTCCAGTCGGAAGCCATCCACCCCCATATCCAGCCAGTATTTGGCAGCTTTTTCTATTTCTTCACGCACCAGGGGATTATCCAGATTCAGATCCGGCATCTGATCCCAGAAAACGCCTTCATAATACCAGGAGGAATTTCCGGCCTGATAATAGGATGGGCTGTCACTGTCCTGGGTGAAATAATAGTATCCCACATACGGACACTCTTCCAGATCAGGCTCTTCTCCCTCCGGCAGGCTTTCCAGATATTCCACTGCCGCCTGGAACCAGGGATGTTTTGCGGAAGTGTGATTGAACACAAAATCTATGTAAATTTCAATCCCACGGGCATGGGCCTCTTCCAGCAACGTCTGAAAATCTTCCAGTGTACCGTACTCCGGGTCAATGTCATAATAATCTGTAACATCGTATTTATGATATGTGGTAGATGGCATAATGGGCATCAGCCAGATGGCATCCATTTCCAGGTCATCCCCTTCTCCGGGATTCCCGTCATTAATGTAATCCAGCTTTTCCGTGACGCCGTTCAGATCCCCTATGCCATCCCCGTCGCTGTCATAAAAGGAATACACAAATATTTCATAGACATTGCGATATGCATCATTTTGCAGCTGAAGCTCCTGCTGATAATTGTAGACCACCTCTTCATAGACCGCTTCCGTGCTTTCTTCTGTGGTTTCCGTTTCGGCCTGGGTACTTTCAGTGGTCGTGCCCTGGGCCGATGTGGTTTCTGTTGTGCTGCCTCCCGTGCCGCAACCGGAAAACAGCAGCAATACCGCCAGAATGGCAGATCCATACCGGTACTTTCTCATATGAACTCTCCTCCTTGAATTTATAACTTTTTAATTGAAAAAGGGAGTGCTGACACGCACTCAGCACTCCCGTCTTTTTATTTTTTAACCTTTTACAGCACCGGATACACCTTCTACGTAGAAACGCTGAGTGATCAGGAATATGATACTTATAGGAATGGAAATCAGAACACAACCTGCAAAGAACTGGGTATAATAATACTCAACAAATTCTTTCTCCAACATGGTCCAAAGACCGATGGCAACGGTAAAGTACTTACGATCCTGTCCCAGAATAACCTTTGCAAAAATGTAATCCACCCAGGGTGCCATGAAGGCATTCAACAGGGTCGTTACGATAATGGGTTTGGACAGAGGGATCGTGATTTTCCGAAAGACATCCCACTTTGTGGCACCGTCAATGAAAGCTGCTTCATCAATGGTCTTGGGTATGGTGTCAAAGAATCCCTTGGCCACCAGATATCCCAGTCCGGAGCCCCCGGAGTAGACCATAACAAGCGCCACAAGCTTTAAGGGGCCTGCATCCAGAAGGCCAAAGCCCTTTAAGATGTAGTAGATGGCATACATGGACATAAATCCCGGGAACATGCCCAAAATCATGGCCACATTCATCATTTTCTTTCTCATTTTGAAACGAAGCCTTGACATAACATAGGCCACGCACAGCACAAAGAAAGCAGAAAGTAAACAGGATACAATGGCCACAAGAAGGGTATTAATAAACCATCTTGGGAAGGTCAAACTGCTACTGGAATCAAACAGATTGATGTAGTTCTGTAAAGTATATCCTCTTGGAAGCACATAGCTCTTATAGGCCCCCCCCTCTTCCCGGAAGGAGGTCAGGATAACAAAAGCAATGGGAAGTACCCAGATGATGCCCAATATGCCAAGCAAGATATGAACCAGGCTGTTGGTAATGGCCTTTTTCGTTTTATATGACGTCGTTTTTGTTTTGCTCATTATTGGAAGGCCTCCTCATCCTTGTAAGAACTGGTACGCCGGTAAGTAAGGAGCGACAGGGTTGCCAGAATGATGAACACGATAATACCGATAACCGCACCCAAGTTGTAGTCCTTATTGGTAATGGTCAGCTTGTACAACCAGGTTACCAACAGATCCGTACGTCCTGCGTTGTAATAGTCCAGAGTATCCGGCCCACCTCCGGAAAGGAGGAAAATAACGTTGAAGTTGTTGATATTTCCTACAAACTGTGTGATCAGATAAGGGGTGGTTACAAATAACATATAGGGGAGGGTAATTTTAAAGAAAGTTACCACCGCATTGGCCCCATCCACCTTTGCAGCTTCGTACAGGTCCTTGGGAATGTTCTGCAAAATTCCAGTGGTGGTCAGCATGGTAAAGGGAACACCAATCCAGATGTTCACACCAATGATGGTAATTTTAGCCAGAAGTGGATCTGACAGGAACGGTACGGATGCAGTAGGTCCAATAATGCCAAGAGTTCTTAAAATAGAGTTTACCGGTCCATTTGTGTTAAAGATGGTACGCATGGTCAGCAGGGAAACAAACTGAGGTACCGCAACGGACAACACAAAAACGAAACGCCAGAAGCTCTTGCACTTTGTGCCTTCCCTGTTGATAACAATGGCCAGCAACATGCCTAAAATATAGCAAGTAAATGTGGCGCAGACTGCCCAGATCATGGTCCATCCCAGCACAGGCCAGAAAGTACTGGACAATTTGGCATTCTGCCCGAACATTTCCAAAAAATTATCAAAACCAACCCAGTCAAATAAATTGCCCGGCGGCTGGTGATTTCTGTCATAATTGGTAAATGCAATCAAAATCATGAAGATCAGAGGAATGATGGTAAATAACAGCACACCTGTGACCGGAAGGAATAAAAGAGTCTTGTACATATTCTGTTCCAGAAGGGATTTTAAATCATCCTTGAAGGTAGGAATATGTTTGCCCATCTCAGCCAGCTTCTGACTGGTATAGGCTGCTTTTACGGAAGTACCCAGAATCACAATAAAAGCAACAGTCAATGCAATGGTGATGACACCATATAACAAACAGAGCATGGAGTTGTCTCCGGCCACGTATTCATACAGCCCTTTGGATTCATTCCATACTTCTTCCTGTAAAGTTGTTCCAAGTGTTACAAAATCATATAGTGAATTTATGCCATAAAAAATCATATACAAAATGTAGGCAATTTCCAATCCCAGAAGAAGGATGGCCCGTATAAACTGCTTATGACATAAACTACCAAAACCAAAAACTAAAGCGGAAAGTTTTGTTTTCCAGTCCCCCTGCAAAAAGGCCTCCACTATGCCAGCGTTTTTATAGGAAGAGGAAAGCCCGGTCGTCTTTTCCTTTTTGTGGATCATCATCCAACTCCTTTTCTGTTACAAACCCTATATTCCTTATGCAGGGAGAACCCATGCAGGAAAATCTCCTGCATGGATTGCACCTCTGCCCCCCCCTATAATTGGTCTGTTAACCCTTATTCTTCAACTGCCATAGCTGCTACGAACTGATCCAGTTTTGCCTGTACATTGTCCTTGTTCAGATCTCCACTGCGGATTTCTGTTGCAAGGCTTCCTGCATTTGTCCAGTATCTGGAGCTGAACTCTGTGGATGTGGGCTGCATTACAGAAGCGATGTTAGCTTCTTCTACGATTACAGCTGCCACTTCATCAGCCTGTACTTCATCAGATTCTCCGGCTGTAAGGTTGGTCGGAACCTGTCCGCTTTCTTCGAAACGCAGAAGCTGCATTTCTTCGCTGCCCAGGTATGCGGCAAATGCAACGGCTACTTCAGGATAAGCTGCCTGAGAGTTTACACCAATTGCCTTGGAACCATAGAAGCCTTTCAGCTGATAGTCAGTGCCATCAGGATTGAAGGTAGGAATAACGGCCAGGCCTAAATCATCGCCCAGGTTTTCCTTGTACAGGTCATAGTTCCAGGAACCATCCCACCAAGCACCAACTCTGTGGTCTGCTGTCAGCTCGGACAGAGACACATCATCTGCGTAAGCTGTCTTAGGATTGTTAATGAGGTCAATCAGGTAATTGGTAACAGCAACACCGGTCTCGTTGTTCCAGTTTGCACCGGCTGCAAAATCAACCTGGCTTTCTCCATAGATGGTCAGGCCTGCACCATAATACCAGGCACCCAGCTTCCAGCCACCGGCAGAGTCAAAGCAGAAGTTGTAAACATTGTCTGCCGTCTCAACAGCCATGATGTTCTCGATGGAAGTGATATCATCCTCAGACAGAATGGTCTTGTCATAATACATGAAGAAGGTATTGTGGGTAAAGGGTACGGCATAGATTCCACCATCAACAGTTACGGTATCTACAACAGCTTCTGCCATGGTGGAAGTAACCATCTCTTCCGTTGTTCCGCCAAGACGGGCAATGGCACCTGCATTTACCAGTTCATTTAACTGGTCGTTTGCAAAGAAGAATACATCACCTGCAGCAGATACGTCCTTCAGGATCTCATCTTTTGCAGTATCTTCGCCCTGAGTCTCCACAGTGAAGGTGATGTTCCACTCCGGATGCAGTTCCTGGAAGGAAGCAGTCATGGAATCCATCAGGCCGGTCTGGATCTGGTTTTCAGGTGCCCAGATCTTTAAAGTCACATCTTCTACTTCTGTTACCTCTGCTGTTGTGGTATCCTCTGCTGCTGCAGTGGTATCATCGGAAGCTGCGGTAGTTGTGGAGGAGCTGTCCCCGCCACTGGAGCATGCAGCCATGGATGCAACCATAGCTGTTGCTGTTACAAATGCCAACACTTTCTTTTTCATCATAGTATCTCTCCTTTAATATGATATCTAAAATGCACAATGCATCTTATCCAATTAGGTGCATGCCAGGTTATGCATGCCAGATCTCATCATTGTATGCTGCAATGGTTCGATCGGATGAGAAATATCCCCCCCTGGCAATATTGACCAGCATTTTACCGGCCCAGGTCTGTCTGTCCTCGTAATCCTTAAACATCTGCTCCTTTGTTGCTATATAATCTTCCAGATCCAGCAGGGTCATAAACCAGTCTTTGTTGATCAGCTCCTGCTGCAGCCGGGTAAGATTCACTTTATCGCCTACTTCCAGCATGGTGTCACTTACCAAAAAGTCCACCAGTGGTTTAATGGCTTCCTTCTCATAGAAGGTTTTGGAAACGTAGTCTCTGTTGTTATAGTGGGCAATGACTTCTTCGCTGGATTCCCCAAAGATATAAATATTTTCATCTCCTACCAGCTGGGCAATTTCCATATTGGCGCCATCCAGAGTTCCCAGGGTAACAGCACCATTCAGCATGAACTTCATATTGCCAGTACCGCTGGCTTCTTTGGAGGCCAGGGAAATCTGCTCGGAAATGTCACAGGCCGGAATCAGTTTTTCTGCCAGTGTCACATTGTAATTTTCTACCATGACCACTCTCAAATAGGGGCTGACCTCTTCGTCATTTGCAATAATTTCCTGCAGGCAGAGAATGCTGTGAATGATGTCCTTTGCCAGCACATAAGCCGGTGCCGCTTTAGCACCAAAGATGACGGTAATAGGGGTAGTGGGTAACTTTCCTGCCTTGATTTCCAGGTACTTGTGAATGATGTAAAGCACATTCATCTGCTGACGCTTATACTCATGCAGACGTTTGATCTGAATATCGAAAATGGCTTTTGGATTCAGATCAATGCCCTGTGTCCTTTCCAGGTAAGCGGCCAGTTCTTCCTTATTGTGCTGTTTGATGGCCAGAAGTTCATCTGCCACTGCTGCATCATCTTTAAATTCCAGCAGTTTTTCCAACTCATCCGCATCCTTTTTGAAGCCCTCACCAATATGCTTTTCCAGGAAAGCTGTCAGGGGGTGATTGGCGTGCAGCAACCATCTTCTGAAGGTAATGCCATTGGTCTTGTTGTTGAATTTCTCCGGATAAATGTCGTAGAAGGGTTTTAACTCCTCTTTTTCCAGAATGTCTGTATGCAGAGCTGCCACACCATTAACACTGTATCCATAATGGATGGCCATATGAGCCATGTGCACCCGGTCCTCCCCATCAATGATGACTACACGGGGATCTGTATATTTGCGGCGTACCTTGTCATCCAGCACCTCAATAATGGGAACAAGCTGGGGTACAACTGCCTTCAAATAATGGATGGGCCATTTTTCCAGTGCTTCTGCCAGAATCGTATGATTCGTATAGGCGCAGGTTTTGCTGACCACCTCAATGGCGTCATCCATATCCATGCCTTTTTCTGTCAGCAGTCGGATCAGCTCGGGAATGACCATGGCCGGATGCGTATCATTGATTTGGATGGCTGCGTAATCCGCCAGATCATAGCCGGTACAGCCCTTGCTCTCACACTCCTCCAGAATCATCTGGGCAGCATTGCTGACCATAAAATACTGCTGGTAAATACGAAGCATCTTTCCCTTTTCATCACTGTCATCCGGATAGAGGAACAGGGTAAGATTATGCAGAATATCCTCTTTATCGAACTGGATGCCCTCTTCTACGATGTCTTCTTCCACAGAATCCAGGTCGAACAGATGGAGCATGTTTGTACGGTTCTCATATCCTGTAACTGCAATGTCATAAAGACTGGAGGTCACCTTCAAATTTTTAAAAGATACCACATAGTGCTTATCCCGGGGTGTAAGCCAGCTGTCAACAGGTTTTCCGTCCACCGCAGTGATCCAGGGATTTGGAGTTTCCACTTGTTTGTTCTCTTCAAACACCTGCTTGAATAACCCCAGATGGTAATTTAATCCAATGCCATCCCCATTAATACCAAGGGTGGCCATGGAATCCAGGAAGCAGGCTGCCAGACGGCCAAGGCCACCATTGCCAAGAGAAGGTTCCCCTTCCACTTCCTCAATTTCCGTGATGTTTTTTCCGCTTTCTTCCAATTCTTTGCGTACCTGGTCATAAATCCCCAGATTTATGAGGTTATTGGACAGCAATTTTCCAATCAGGAACTCCGCAGAAATATAGTAAACTTTCTTTTTTGTGTTTTCTCCGGTTCTTTCCGCGGCCAGTTCTTTTACCAGCTGCAGCAATCCATGATATATTTCCTGATTGGTACACGCCTGTAAGGGTTTTTTGCTGTTCTTTTCCATGAATTCTTTTAACATATTCAACCTTCCTGCCTGTTTTCTCGTTTTCCGGCGGCAATACTTTCCTTTAAAAAAGGAAGTTCTTTTGTAAACCCGGTAAAGCCTGTCATTTTCCATTCCCAGTTTGGACTCCCCAATGTCCCCGGTAAGTTCGTACGGCTTTCTTCCCCCAAATGCAATATATCCTGCATGGGTAAAATGGCAATGTCTGCCGAGCTGTCCATAGCCAGACGTAAAAAACGCTTTGTGGTATGCGGATCCAGATAACCGGCTTTTGCCAGCGCCCGTCGGATGGCTCTCTGCTCTCCGGGAGAATGATCCCTGTACCACGCCTTAATCGGCTGGTTGTCATGGCTGCCGGTATAGATCACAGTGTTCGGATCTATACGGTAAAATGCTTCCACATCATGTATATCAAAATTAAACTGAAGGATGTTCATGCCCTTCAAATGGAAGTGCTCTTTTAATACATGTACCTCCGGCCTCAGATCCCCCAGATCTTCGGCAATGATCTCCACATTGGGAAAGGTTTTTAAAATCAGATCCAGGACTTCATATCCCGGTGCTTCCACCCATTTTCCCTCAATGGCCGTTTCACAGGAGGCCGGTATTTTCCAATACGTGTCAAACGCCCGGAAATGATCAATGCGAATAATATCGAACAGCTTGCTGTTGTAAGCAATCCGGTCCAGCCAGAACTGGTATCCTGTCTTTTTCAGATAGGCCCAATTGTAAATGGGGTTTCCCCAGCGCTGTCCGGTGGCACTGAAATAATCCGGTGGGACACCTGCAATAAAGGAAGGGGTGCCGTCTTTCTTCAGGAGGAAAGCCTCCTGTGCCGACCAGACATCCAGGGAATCAATGCCCACGTAAAAGGGAATGTCCCCCATAAAGGTAAGGCCGATTAGGGATACTTTGAAACAAGAGAATTTTTAACCGGCACTCTTCAAGCGGAGCCAAAACAGTAAAGACCACACCGAAGGATGAAACCTTTAGTGTGGTCTTTTATTGGTTATTACAAAGAACTGCTTCTCTTCAGTTCTTCATATTTTTTCTTCCATGCCCTTGAAGGCCTTTGGCACATATTGTCATCCCGACAAAACGCACATATATTTGGTAGTCCATTTG
>CAYRQT010000015.1:0-31848 GCA_964426655.1 uncultured Cuneatibacter sp.
CCATTGCGGCACTCACCCGTCCCTGTAAACGCAGCTGTCCTGTCAATGCCATCTCCATGCAGCCGGAAACGGGAATTGTTTCCATTGATGACGAAAAATGTATCCAGTGCGGTGCCTGTATTAAAAGCTGTCCTTTCGGAGCCATCGATTCCCTGTCCTCCCTTTCGGAGGTGATTCGGGAAATCCAGTCACCCAGACCTGTAATAGCTATGGTGGCCCCCTCCCTGGAAGGACAGTTTGGCCCCGGCATCACCATGGCCGCCGTTCGTAAGGGCTTTATGGATGCAGGCTTTAGCGATATGGTAGAGGTGTCCATTGGCGGAGACATGACTGCCGCTTCCGAAGCGGATGAATGGGCCGAGGCCTACGCCGCCGGAGAGAAAAAGACCACTTCCTGCTGCCCCGCCTTCGTCAATATGATTGAAAAACATTTCCCTACCCTGACCGGACATATGTCCACCACTGTATCCCCCATGTGCGGTGTTTCCCGTTGCCTCAAATCCCAGAGTCCGGATGTGGTCACCGTATTTGTGGGCCCCTGTATTGCAAAAAAAAGCGAGGTTCGGGACTTTGGCATTACCGGTAATGCGGATTATGCTCTGACTATCGAAGAAGCCATGGCCATCCTGAAAGCCAGAGAGGTGACCATTGCCCCTCTGGGAGATCCCATGCAGCAGGGCAGCATTTACGGAAAACGTTTCGGAAACGGGGGCGGCGTCACTGCCGCAGTGCTGCAATGCATGAAGGAATCCGGTCTGTCCATTGAGCCTCAGGTCATGACCTGCAGTGGCGGGGCAGAATGCAAAAAAGCCCTCACCTTGTTAAAGGTAGGGCGTCTTCCTGCTGATTTTATTGAAGGGATGGCCTGTCCCGGCGGCTGCGTGGGAGGTCCCGCAGGTCTGAAGTCTGAAAATGCTGCCAAAAAGGACCGGGATACCCTCCTTTCTGCCGCTGACGGACGGGGTGTGCACGAAAACCTGTCCCACTATCCCATGGACCGGTTTTCCATGCACCGTTAATTTCCCTCTTTTACAGCAGCCCCTTCTCTCTGAGGAGGGACTGCACATACTCTGTATCACTATAGGGGTATTTTACCCCACCTTCATCCTGGAAATTCTCATGCCCCAGCCCGATAATGGCAATCAGGTCGCCCTCTCTGGCCTTTTCAATGGCATATCGAATCGCCTCTTTTCGATTTTTAATCTCTAGAAAGGCTCCCCCTGTTTTATCCAGTCCCACATGGATGTCTCTGGCAATATCTTCAAAGGACTCCAGCCTGTTATGCCCGGAGGTAATGATACTCAGGTCAGCCAAAGCGCCGCTGGCCTCCCCCATTTCATACCGCCTGGATTTTGCCCGGTTTCCATCTGCTCCAAACACACACACAACCCGCCCGGGCCGGTATTCCCGCAAAGCCTTTAACAAATTCCGGGTGCTCTGTCCATTATGGGCAAAATCCACACACACAGAAAACGCCTTGCTTTGATACACCATGTCCAGTCTGCCCTTGATATGAATGTGGAGCAGGGCTTTTTTCATATATACTGTTTCAATACCCATTTCATGGCAAAGCGCAATGGCCGCCAGAGCATTGTCCACTGTAAAATCTCCCGGAAGGTTCACTTTAAACACATCTTCCAGTTTTCCGGTAACACGAAAACGCACATGGGGATGCTTTGCAATATAGATTTTTTCAATCTGAGCGGCCCTGTAATCTCCCTCTTTTTCAATGGCAAAGGTCAGGACCGGTGCAGTCACTTTTTCCAGCAGGGCGGGCAGATGGGGATCATCTCCATTGACCAGTACCTTTTGACTATTTTCCAGCAGGCGGGCCTTCATGTGCAGGTATTCATTAAAATCCCTGTGCTCATTTGGTCCCACATGGTCTCCTTCTACAATATTGGTAAAAACGCCCCATGCAAAGGGAATCCCCCCCACCCTATACTGCATAAGTCCCTGTGAAGAGCATTCTAACACCACATGCGTACATCCATGCCGGGCCATTTCGTCCAGATAGGCATAGATTTCTTCGGAATCCGGGGTGGAATTGGACAAGTCATACTGTACATCTTCATAAATGGCCCCATTGGTACCAATGGTCCCTGTCTTATGACCGGCCTCCTGTAAAATATGGGCAATCATATGGGTAGTGGTGGTCTTTCCTTTAGAGCCGGTCACACCCACAATGGTCATTTTCTGTTCCGGATGTCCATACCAGGCCCCCAGCAAAAGGGCCTTGGCCAGTCGGGTGTCCTCTGCCAGCACCAAAGTGGTCCTAGTATCCCCTGAGGCTTCCATTTTTTTCAAAAGATCCGGGTGGAAGGCATCCTCTTTTGCTGCCACAATCATGGCTGCCCCTCCCCTCCAGGCCTCTTCCAGGCAGGCATGGGTGTCAAACTTTGCTCCCTTAATGCCAATGAAAATGCAATCCGGTACAATTTTTCGATTGTCCCAGACCAGAGCAGAGGGAGACAGGGTCGTGTCCCCCTTCCTGCATATATCCTTTGTTTTTAATGCCTCCAGGCAGGCGCTGATTTTCATATACTCTCCCAAGCCCCCTATTGGGCAGCTTCAATTTTGCGGATTTCCTTGGTCCGGATTTCTTTGCAGATGGCGTCAATGTACTGATCCAGATCCTGCATCCCTTCATCGCCCAGGAACCGGCTGCGGACGGATACCTTTCCTTCCTCTTCTTCTTTCTGTCCCACAACAAACAGGTAGGGCACCCGGTCCAGTCTGGCTTCCCGAATCTTGTAGCCGATTTTTTCGGATTTCTTATCCACGGTAACCAGAATACCGTTTTGGGCCAGTTTCTCCCTGACCTGATCGGCATATTCAAAATATTTCTCAGAGATGGGCAGTATACGCACCTGCTCCGGGCACAGCCACGTAGGGAACTGTCCTGCATACTTTTCAATGAGCCATGCCAGGGTTCTCTCATAGCATCCGATGGAAGTCCTGTGAATGATATATGGACGTTTCTTTTCTCCATTGGAATCGGTATAGGACATGTCAAACCGCTCTGCAAGGAACATATCCAGCTGGATGGTGATCATGGTGTCTTCTTTTCCATATACGTTTTTGGCCTGTACATCCAGCTTAGGACCATAGAAGGCCGCTTCTCCGTCTGCTTCCACAAAGGGGATTTCCAGATGGTTCAAAATTTTTCGCATCATGTCCTGCACATAGTTCCACTGCGCCTCTGTCCCCAGATATTTCTCCTGATTGTTGGGATCCCATTTGGACATCCGGTAAGTCACATCCTTTTCCAACCCCAAAGTGGTCAGACAGTACTTGGCCAGATCCACACAGCCTTTAAACTCTTCTTCCACCTGATCAGGCCGAATGATTAAATGGCCCTCGGAAATGGTAAACTGACGCACTCTGGTGAGCCCATGCATTTCTCCGGAGTCTTCATTTCTAAACAGCGTGGAGGTTTCCCCGTAACGGCAGGGCAGATCCCTATAGCTTTTGGGGCTCTGCTTATAGACATAGTACTGGAAAGGACAGGTCATTGGACGAAGGGCAAACACTTCCTCCCCTTCTTTCTCTTCATCTCCCAGTACGAACATGCCTTCTTTATAGTGATTCCAGTGATCGGAAATAATGTAAAGGTCCTTTTTGGCCAGCAAGGGGGTCTTGGTCCGCATATATCCTCTTTTTTCTTCCTCATCTTCCACCCATCTTTGCAGGGTCTGGATGATTTTTGTGCCCTTGGGCATGATCAGAGGCAACCCCTGTCCAATCACATCCACTGTGGCAAACAACTCCATTTCCCGGCCCAGCTTATTGTGATCCCTTTTCTTAATGTCTTCCAAATGAGCCAGATAGGCATCCAGCTCCTCTTTTTTCCCAAAGGCAGTGCCGTAAATTCTGGCCAGCATTTTGTTCTTTTCGCTGCCTCTCCAGTAGGCTCCTGAGGAGGATATTAGTTTGAAAGCTTTTATGCCCTTTGTGCTCATAAGATGGGGGCCGGCACACAGATCCACAAATTCTCCCTGCCGGTAAAAAGATATTTCCGCATCCTGGGGGAGATCCTGAATCAGCTCCACCTTATAGGGTTCCTGGCGAGCCTCCATGAACGCTATGGCCTCTGCCCGGGGCAGAGTGAACCGTTCAATTTTATCGCCCCGCTTAATGATTTTCTTCATTTCAGCCTCAATGGCCGCCAAATCCTCCTGAGAAAAGGCTTCACTGTCAAAATCATAGTAGAAGCCGGTTTCAATGGCCGGCCCAATGGTCAGTTTGGCATTGGGGTACAGATTCTTCACTGCTTCTGCCAGCACGTGGCTGGTGGTATGTCTGTAAGCCGCCAGCCCTGCAGGATCGGAAACGGTGAGAATTTGCAGTTCTGCATCCTGATCGATAACGGTACGCAGATCCACCACCTTTCCGTCCACCTCTCCTGCACAGGCAGCTCTGGCCAGTCCTTCGCTCAGGTCTCTGGCTATATCAATCACGGCCATAGGTTGGTCGTATTGTTTTACACTTCCGTCTTTTAATTTGATTTTCATCCTTTCATCCTCTCTTTTTGCTTTTTATGAAATAAAAAAAACCCTTACAGCTTTCATCAGCTATAAAGGGACGTTGGCACGCGGTTCCACCCAAATTGCCGCCGAAAAGGAATGGCGACCACTTATTTCGTTATAACGTAACGAACGGGCTGTATTAGAGCCACTCTGAGCTGGTGTTCCTTCCGGGTTTCCGTAGAAAGCTTTCAGCGTCTGCTTTCCTCTCTGTACATTCCTCCGGTCGTACTGGACTCATCCATGCGTTGTCTTTATTTTAACAAATACAGCAGCTAATTTTGAACTGCTACCTGTATTATACTATCTATTTATCTTAAGTCAATACATTATTTTTTCTTTGCTTCACCCTGCAATCCACATTGACATCCCCTCCCTGGAACGGTACAATAATAAAAGTGTGTAAAATGAGAAATGACCTGTCAAGGAGGTATGTATGGATTTTTTAACTGCGGGAATTCTCGCACTGACCTGGAAGGAACTGGTCATGTTTGCCGTGGGTGGCCTTCTGATCTACCTGGCTATCGCAAAGGATTTTGAACCTGCCCTGCTTTTGCCCATGGGCTTTGGTGCTATTCTGGTTAACATTCCCTTTTCCGGCGTGTTGGATCAGATCATGGGCAACAACGTGGAGGCCCATGGCATTATACAGTGGCTGTTCGATGTGGGTATTGAGGCATCGGAAGCCATGCCCATTTTGCTTTTCATCGGTATTGGTGCCATGATTGATTTTGGTCCGTTGCTCTCCAACCCGAAAATGTTCCTGTTTGGTGCCGCCGCCCAGTTCGGTATTTTCATTGCCATCTGTGCCGCTGCGCTGATGGGCTTTGATTTAAGGGATGCAGCCTCCATCGGGATCATTGGGGCAGCAGATGGCCCTACAGCTATCATGCTCTCCCGCATTCTGGAATCCAAATACATGGGGGCCATTGCTGTGGCGGCCTACTCCTACATGGCACTGGTGCCTGTTGTACAGCCTTTTGCCATTAAACTGGTCACCACGAAAAAAGAGCGGATGATCCGCATGCCTTATAAGGAAGCCACCGTTTCCAAACGGACCCGGATTCTTTTTCCCATTATTGTAACTCTAATCGCCGGATTTATTGCCCCGGCCTCTGTTGCCCTGGTAGGATTTTTAATGTTCGGCAATCTGCTGCGGGAATGCGGCTGTCTGCGCACTCTGGCTGAAGCCGCTCAGAATTATCTGGTCAACCTGATTACCCTCCTGCTGGGGATCACAATTGCCTTTACCATGAAGGCAGAAGAATTCGTCACCTGGCAGACCCTGATGATCATGGGCATCGGCCTTCTGGCCTTTATCTTTGATACCATTGGAGGCGTACTATTCGCCAAGCTGATGAATCTTTTGCCTGGCCAGAAAATCAACCCCATGGTGGGCGGCGCAGGCATTTCCGCTTTCCCTATGTCTGCCCGGGTCATTCAGAAAATGGGACTGAAAGAGGATCCCACCAATCACCTGCTCATGCACGCCATAGGCGCCAATGTCGCAGGACAGATCGGTTCCGTTGTTGCCGGAGGCGTTATTTTAAGCATAGTCACAGGCCTGCTCTAAGGCTGTCAGAAAGGAGCTTTTATGAATCTGCTGGCATTTGCCAACCTGGCCTCCCGTGAGGTTTTCCTTCAGTCCCTGGACATTATGTGGAAGGGTATGCTTTCCATTTTTGTGGTGTTAGGCATCATAAGCCTCATTGTGATCCTGATGGGTAAAATAGAAAAATGGCTGAATCGAAAAAACCGGAAGGACGAGGAATAAACTTATCGGAAATTAAAAAGAAGGGTGTGGCTCCATCATCGCACAGATGAGGGGCCACCCCCTTCTTTTCTTCCCGGTCAACCGGCAGAATCCTTTAATGCCATTAATTCCTTTATAAAATCCACATCCTCCTGGCTTAACCGGATGTTGGACTGAATCTGCTCTCCATCCGGGGCAGTGAGGGTCACATCCAGTACGCCCCCCACCTGCACCCCTTTCTCCGCTACAACCTGCAAAAAACGTAGAAAGCGGGGATGGGCAGCTGCGAACTTTTCGCCGCCCTGTTTAATTTTCATAATGGTCATGGGATTTAACATAGCCTTACTCTCCTTGCTCCTTATTCTCTTAGTTTGTCAGGGCATCCAGTGCCTGTTTTAAAAGAATGCGCACTTCCTCCTGGGTCATGCCCAGGTGGGCGGATATTTCTTCCAAAGAAGGCTCCCGGCCCAACTGCAGGGTAAGTGCACTGACCCCCTCCTGCACGGCATTAATCTGGGCCAGAAGGGCTTCCTCTCCCCTGTTCTGTTCCATCTCTTCATCCAGGGCATCCTCCATCGCCCGCAAAATGTATCGGCGGATGTGGTCCTTAAAATCCCCCTCACTATAGGCGGCAATGGCTTCCAGAAGCCCCAGATTTCCTTCCTGCACCAGGTCCAGCAGGCCCACATTTTCCGTGGTATATTCTCTGGCCAGCTCCCACACCATGTGCAGATACCCTTCTGCCAGACGAATCCTGGCTTCTTCCTCTCCGGAAAAGAGTGCCGCAAGCAACCGGGCAGTTTCTTCTTCCGTGCAGGGGACAATGTTTTCCAGTTCCTGCTCATATAATTTTCTATATTCCTGTTCTTCCATATCGGCCTCCCTAATCGTTTTCCTATTTTAGCATACAGCCTTCCGTTCGTAAACCCTCAAGCCTTTTCCCAGAAGGCTTTCAGTTTTTCCTGCATATTTTGGGGCGACACCAGAAAACAATCCTCCCATTCCAGAGGAAAAAGCTGCTGATTTTCTTTTTCCAAGAAGCGATCATCCAAAAGCAGGATCACCCCTCTGTCCTCTTCTGTGCGAATGACCCGGCCGGCCGCCTGAAGCACACGATTCATACCGGGGTATCTGTAGGCATATCCAAAACCATCTTTTCCCTGAGCCTGATAATGCTCCCGCAGGATTTCTTCCTCCGCATCCATTTGCCCAAGACCTGTGCCCACGATTGCCACCCCCATCAACGCCTCTCCCTCCAGGTCAATCCCCTCTGAAAACAAGCCCCCAGTTACACACATGCCCAGCAAACTGTCACCGGTCTGTCGGAATGTCTCCACAAAGGCCTCCCGTTCTTCCTCGGTCATATGCCGCTTCTGCACCAGTAAAGCTCCCGGGCGGCCGCCGGCTGCCTGCCATTGACTGGCCACTCCCTCCAGATACGCAAAGGAAGGGAAAAACGCCATGTAATGTCCCGGGCGGATCTGCATCATTTCCGCAATGGTATCTGCAGTCAGCCGGTACGAATCAGGGCTGCGCCTGGTAAAGCGGCTGGAAAGAAAGGGAGCAATGGCCAGGAATCTCCGGGCCGGATCAAAGGGACTCCGGGCATACATAGTATAGGCCTCCTTCGCCCCTAACAGCTCCTGATAATAGGGCATGGGCAGAAGTGTGGCAGAAAAAAAGACGGTGCTGTGACATACATCCTGAACCTGCCGTAAAAAAGGTCCCGGATCCACGCAGAAGAGCCGCAGCCGAAAATGTCCCTCTTCTGTTATATATCCATAGGGAATATGGGCATCCTCCTGCTCCATTGCCATTTGCAGATAAAAAAGCAGTGCAAAATAGAGCATCTGACTCTCTTCATCCATCTCCAGCTGTTTTTTTTGCAGCAATCTTTCCCAGGTGTAGTACAACTGCCACAGGGCCTGCAGAAGGGGCGCCAGGGCAGTTCTCTCCTGAAAGACCACATATCCATCACAGGCCTTTTTCAGCGGCGCCATGGCCCGACTGCACCTATCCGCCTTTCGGGCCAGAAGAGGTTCTCTCTCCAGAAAGGCCTTCTTTAACTGCAAAAATCCTTCCTTTTCCAGTTCAGGACTGTACATCTTTCGGGCTCTGTCTCCCAGGTTATGGGCCTCATCCACCAACAGGATTGTCCCTCCCCCCTGCTCTTCTCCCACAAACCTTTGAAGCCGCACACGGGGATCAAAGGCATAATTATAATCCCCTATCAGAATATCCATCCACTGCCCCCCATCCAGTGCCAGCTCAAAGGGGCAAAGGACATGTCTTCGGGCGATTTCCCGGAGTTTATTACGGTCCACATGTGTCTCCATATGAATCAGCTCCCACATGCCCTCTTTATACCGGTCATAATACCCTTTGGCATAGGGACAGACATCTGGTTGGCATTCTCTTTTTTCCAGGAAACAGACTTTATCTTTTGCAGTTAATGTGAGGCTGCGCAGACAGGCACCCTTTTTTTCCAGCAACTCCACGCCTTTTGCTGCAGCCTGACCGGTGATGGTCTTTGCTGTTAGATAGAAAATACGCTCTCCGCAACCCCTTCCCAGTGCAATGACTGCCGGGTAAAGCACTGCCAGCGTTTTACCCAGTCCTGTGGAAGCCTGTAAAAACAAAGTGCCTCCTTCCCGTATGGAAGCATACACACTGCGCACCACTTCCTGCTGGCCTCTCCTAAACGGAAAAGGAAAAGGTAGATTCCAGACCGTTTCCCGACGCCTTTGACAATGGTCCACCCAGTCCTTTACCCACAAAGCGTAGCTCTCCAGATATGCCTCAACCAACTTCTGCATTTCCCCCAGCGCAAGAATCTGGCGAAAGATCCTTATTTTCCCGGTTTCCGGATGGCAATAACGCAGTTGCACCACTACGTTTTCTTCTCCCTGTTCAACCGCATACATGAACCCATAGCAAAGGGCCTGTGCCCAATGGACAGGCTGGGGAACCTCTGCCTCCTCCATGTCCTGTCCGATTCCTTTTATCTCATCCACACACCACAGTCCGGTTTCCTCATCCGGATACACCCCATCCGCTCTGCCATCCAAACGGATGGTAGTCGATTGCACGGTACAGCAATAGAAAAGGGAGACCTCTTTCCGGTAAGTCTCCCCCATTTCTTTTTGCATTTTTTTATGAATGGCCACACCCATGGCCATGGCTTCTCTGGCGTCTCTTCCTGTCCCCATCCGGTCGTCAATATCGCCGGTGCGGCACACAAACTCTGCCAGTGCCCTGACGGAGACCACAAAGGGCCGCTCTCCGATTTCCTTCATCCTGGCTGCTCCTAGTTGATATGGTCCGGTACCGGTACAAGGACATCCTCAGAAGCCGACAGCTCTTTAGGGGTGCTTGACAGCTTTCCTGCTTCCTTCCTGGCCAGATTGCTTCCACCCGTGACCGGTTCAATATTATAGTTGAATTTCACCAGCTTACTGCTGACACGGTTATAAAAAGCCCTGGACATACGCTGAATCAATGCATAGCCATTTTCCTGGGCCTGGCAGGGAACCAGTAACAGATAGCTGGAATTGCTGTACTGGGTGAACACATCTCCCACCCGAAGGTTGCGCTGAATGGCATCCCGCAACCGATGCATGTAGCGCATCATCTGGTTTTGGGAAACTGCCCCCTTTAATTCCAGTAATATGATGAACTGCCCCGCCGTTTCCGAACGCTTTTGTCTGCGGACAGCCAGCTGATAAATATACTGAAAAAGATCATATGTACAATAGAAAGGACCAGTGGTAACTTCTTTTTCCATCAGTTCTCCCTGAATGTCTGCTAATTTTTTTGTGGGCACACTGTGATGGGCCACAATGTCCCCCCACAGGGTCCTTGTTTCATCAGACAGAAGACGACCGGTGTTTTTTAACATGAATTCATTGGTCTGGTTGTAGTAGACCAGTGCTCTGTCATATTCTTCCATGTCCATGAGAGCACGGATGTAGAGACTGTGAAAATTTTCCTGCAAAGGATCCAACTCCAAAACATCCCGGCAGACATTCAGTGCTTCCTCATATTGCTTCTGATCCCGCAAAAGCAGATAGAGGTGTTCCATGCCTTCCATGTACAGATTTCTGTAGTAGATGCGCTGTTCCTGTAGCTGATGGTCCGGGATGGCACCACAGGCAAAATCCCCCTTATACAACTGCCGCATGGTCTGGTAAGCCGATTCCAGCTGAGCTCTGCTATGATAAGTTTTATCTTCCAGCCCACGTACCACATCGTCAAACAGGCGAATGTCCACTTCTACAGGTATTTCCTCGGTAATGCCATAGCCCATGCGATTGGTCACAATGATCTCCATGTCTTCCAGTCCCGGCAGACTGTTTAAATGCTCCCGCAGACGAAAGACCGCATACTTCAGGCTGCTAGTCCCCTTTTGTCCGTTATTGAACAGCCGTTCAATCAACTGCTCTTTACTCAATGACTGAGGATAGGCCACAGCAAGCATCTGAAAAAGAGAGCGCAGCTGCTTTCCCATTTCTTCTCCAACAATATAGGTCTGCCCCTGCCACTCCAGGGCAAAGGTGCCGAACAACTGAATTCTTAGTGCTTTTTCATCTCCCATAAACTCTCTCATTTCGCAAATTGTTCTTGACAGATATACAACTCTGTATTATACTTGATAAAGTTGGTTTCCACTGATTTAGGGGTATAGTTCAATGGTAGAGCGTCGGTCTCCAAAACCGCAGATACGGGTTCGAATCCTGTTACCCCTGCTCTTTCATACACGCAGATGCGTGTATTTTTTTTGTCCTTCTGCGCCCTTTCTGTTGTAGCACTGTGCCCTGGCAGTATCTGTCAGGCCTGCTGAGCACGTAGCCACCCCATGGCTTCCCGAATATTTTCCACGCCAATACAGGACACACCGGCCGGAAGCCGGACACCCCGAAGGGAAACTTTCGGCACCACACAGGTGGTAAATCCCATTTTAGCAGCTTCCTGAATGCGCTGGGCACAAAATCCCACTCCACGCACCTCTCCTGCCAGCCCAAGCTCACCAAAGACGATGGTCCCCGCCCCCAGGGGCAGGTCCAGATAGCTGGAAGCTATGGCCATGAGAATGCCTAAATCCACAGAGGGCTCATTAATCTTCATTCCACCTGTTATATTAACATAAATATCCTCATGTGACAAATCCATTTTTAACCGTTTTTCCAGAATGGCGATGAGCAGGTTCGTTCTGTTATAATCCGCTCCCACGGTAGTGCGCTTGGGCATGTTAAAGGAAGAATGGCCTGCAAGAGCCTGAATTTCCAAAAGCATGGGCCGGGTGCCCTCCATGGAACAGGTCACCACTGAACCGCTAGCTCCAATGGGCCGCCCCTCCAGCATGATGGCAGACGGGTTATCCACTTCATCAAGTCCCTTTTCTCCCATTTCAAAGACTCCAATTTCATTGGTGGACCCGAATCGATTTTTTACACTGCGCAAAAGCCGGTACAAAGCCGAACGATCCCCTTCAAAGTACAGGACAGTATCCACCATATGTTCCAGAACTCTGGGGCCGGCCACCACCCCCTCCTTGGTCACATGTCCCACGAGAAAAATGGTAACGCCCGTACTCTTGGCCACATTCATTAGCGTATTGGTACACTCCCTCACCTGTCCCACGCTTCCCGGGGCACTGGCCAGATCTTCTCTGTACATGGTCTGAATAGAATCCATAATCACCACCTGGGGTTTTGCCATCTCCAGAACCTTTAAGACCATGTCCAGATTTGTTTCACAAAACAACTCCACCTCCGGAGAAAACTCCCCCATTCGGTCTGCCCGCATTTTAATCTGTTTCTCGGATTCCTCTCCCGAAACATACAATACCCTTCGGCCTGCTTTTCCCAGATGTCCGCACATCTGCAGCAGCAGGGTGGACTTTCCGATACCCGGATCTCCGCCCACCAGCACCAGAGATCCCTGCACAATGCCACCACCCAATACCCGGTTCAGTTCCCGCAGTCCCGAATCCATTCGATCCTCACTGGTTACGGAAACTTCTCTCAGTTTTACAGGTCTTTGCGAAACGGAAAGAAGAGAGGGCCGGCTCTGACTGCCGGACCTCCCTCCTTTGGGTTCCTCTACCAGACTGTTCCATGCGCCACATGCAGGGCACTGCCCCATCCATTTAGCACTTTCGTTGCCGCACTCCTTACAGAAAAATGCGGTGTCTTTCTGCTTGCCCATATTTAATCCTCGGACTTAATGACTTGTACCTGTACAGTGTGCTTTGTCTCCAGGTCCAGGCTGATGGCCAGTTTCCCCCCTAAATTAGTGGTCAGCTCATCCACCTTCTCCCCATCCAGATATACATCGTATTCTGTTGATTCCTCAACTTCTACAATGACTTGGGTTTCTTTGTTGCCTTCCACGGTAAACCGTACACCGTTACCGGAAATCCGGTACTGACTCACTGCTGTACCGGGAACGGACTCATAAGCAAATAAGCCATTGCGCTCCAGTTTTGTGATTTCTGCAAAGGTCTTCACTTTATAAATATCTCCCTGGAACATAAAATTGTCCAGCTTTTCCTTTGCCTTCAGCTCATAATTTCCAAAACTAAGTGTGCCGTTATCCTCTGCCCGCAACAGCTCCTTAACCACTGCCATACCATTTTCCTCCTAAAAAATATGTTTCTAACGCACCTCTCAGCCCGTTGTCACTTCTTCTTTTTCTTTTGTATCCAAATCATGCTTCACTGCAAAATGCAGACCTGCTTCATCCGCCGTCACCTGCACCACATCACCGTTCTTGATATGCCCGCCCAGAAGTTCTTCGGCAAGAGGATCCTCCACCTTGCTCTGAATGGTGCGGCGCAAAGGTCTGGCCCCGTATTTCGGATCATAGCCTTTATCAATGAGGTATGTCTTTGCTTCCTCACTGACTTCCAGGGAAAGCCCCAGCTGCTCCTTGATGCGCTTATTGATGCCCTCCAGCATGATTTCCACTATGCTTCGAATCTGGGTCTTGTTGAGGCTGTGGAATACCACGATTTCATCGATTCGGTTCAGGAATTCCGGTTTGAACGCCCGTCTAACCTCTTCCATAACCCGGTCCTTCATATACTGATAGTTCTCGGATTCGTCTGTGGATGTCCCAAATCCCAGCCGTTTGGGCTCTATGATGTTCTGCGCCCCCAGGTTGGAGGTCATAATTAATATGGTATTCTTAAAGTTGATCTTGCGCCCCTGAGAATCCGTAATCTGTCCATCATCCAGCACCTGCAACAAAATGTTGAACACATCCGGATGTGCCTTTTCTACTTCATCAAATAAAATGACGGAATAGGGGTTCCTTCTCACCTTTTCGCTCAGCTGTCCCCCTTCTTCATAGCCCACATATCCGGGCGGTGAACCGATGAGCTTGCTGACACTGTGCTTTTCCATGTACTCGGACATGTCCAGACGGATCATGGCACTTTCGGTACCGAACATGGCCTCTGCCAAAGCTTTGGACAATTCTGTTTTTCCTACACCTGTGGGGCCAAGGAACAGGAAGGAACCAATGGGCCTTCTGGGATCTTTTAATCCCACTCTGCCCCTGCGGATGGCCTTGGCAATTACGGTAACCCCTTCATCCTGTCCTACGACCCGTTCATGGAGAATGGATTCCAGATTCTTTAACCGCTCCGCTTCTCCTTCTTCAATGGTCTTTACGGGGATTTTGGTCCAGTCTGAAACAATGCCCGCAATTTCGTTTTCTCCTACCACAAGGGTTCTGGATTCCTTTTCTCTTTCCCATTTGGCCAGAAGCTTATCAATTTTTTCCTGCTTCTTTTCCTGCCGTTTCTTTATTTCAGCTGCTTTTTCATAGGCCTCCTGGCGAATGACCTCTTCTTTCTGCTTGGAAAGATTTTCAATATCTTCCTCCAGTTTTTTGATTTCCTCCGGTCTGGTGTACACAGTCAGCCGTAGTTTAGAGGCGGCTTCATCCATCAGATCGATGGCTTTATCCGGCAGGAACCGGTCATTGATATAACGAGCCGATAATTTAACGGCAGCCTCAATGGCTTCATCCGTAATGGTCACATGATGATGATCCTCATAGGCCTTGCGCAGACCTTTCAGAATGCTGATGGATTCTTCAACGGTGGGTTCATCCACCACCACCGGCTGAAAACGCCGCTCCAGCGCCGCATCCTTTTCGATGTGCTTGCGGTACTCTTCAATGGTGGTGGCCCCAATGATCTGAATTTCTCCCCGGGCCAGTGAAGGTTTTAAAATGTTGGAAGCATCCAGTGCCCCCTCTGCACCTCCGGCACCGATGATGGTATGGATTTCATCGATGAACAGAAGCACATTTTTATCATTGCGCACCTCATTTATGACATTTTTAATTCTCTCTTCAAATTCGCCCCGGTATTTGGAACCAGCCACCATACCGGAAAGATCCAAGGTTACCACCCGTTTCTTTTTGATGGTGTCCGGGACATTTCCCTCTTCTATTTTCTGGGCCAGTCCTTCAGCAATGGCCGTTTTTCCCACACCGGGCTCACCAATCAGACAGGGATTGTTCTTTGTCCTTCGGCTGAGGATCTGTACGACTCTGGCAATTTCTTCCTCCCGACCAATGACCGGATCCAGCAAATGATTGGCCGCCATTTCCGTCAGATCCCTGCCATACTGATTCAGAGTGGGGGTATTCTTGTTCTGACTTTTTGCTCCTGCGCCTGCGTTTCCAAAGTTCTGTCCACCATTGTCCTTTCCAATGGCTCCCAGAATATCATTGTATAATTTCCGGATATCCACATTCATGGCATTTAAGAGCCGCACCGCTGCACTGTCCCCTTCCTTCAGAATGGCAATGAGCAGATGCTCTGTGCCAATCATAACTGAGTGCATACGGTCTGCCTCCACTTCACTTTGCCGGATAACCCTTTTCAACCGGGGCGTATACCCACCCGGCTCTACAAAGAGCATGGCATTGACCGGGGATATGCTTTCCCTGATCAACTCCGTTACTCTTCCCACATCCACTTTATGCATTTGCAGGACTCTGGATGCGATGCCGGTCCCTTCCTGCAAAAGCCCAATCAGAAGATGCTCTGTACCGATGTATGCATGCCCCATTTCTTCTGCGGCCACAGAGGACAGGGCGATGGCCTCCTGGGCCTTTATGGTAAAACGTTCATTCATAAAACGATCTCCTTTCCCGCTTGCTGTAGCAATTTTTAGCTGTTTTTTAATGGTGGAAGCATTTCCCGGACATACCGGCTTCGCAGAGCTTCCAGTTCCGCCTCACTGACAGGCTTTCCAAGTCTGGCCTGCAGAGCGCCATTATGGATGCCCATCATCATTTCATAGATGTTTGGCTGTACCTCAAAAGGCAACAGTCCCATCTGAATGCCCAACTGCAATTTGGACAAATAGAACAGGGCATCTTTCAGGGACAAAAGCCTGCTGTATTTGAGCAGCCCGTAAGCCCGATAAGCTTCATCCTCCCGCTGACTTTTATGAGTCTTCAGGGTAATAATCCGCATTTTTCTTTCCTGGGTGACAACCTGTGTCACCACACGACTAACCAGGGCAACGATTTCCTGCTCTGTCTGGCCCAATGTTTTCTGGTTAAAAAGCACAAACATGTTGCCAAAATTTTCGGTACCTTCTCCAAACATATTTTTAACGGATATCCCATATCTGGAGAATTCATTGGCTACCACCCTGAAACGCCTGCCAATGGAAAGCATGGGCAAGTGTAGGATGGCATAGGCCCGCATGCCCGTGCCAATGTTGGTCGGGAATGTGGTCATATAACCAAACCGGGTATCATACGCATAGGCATAGCTTTCGTTCATGTAATCATCCAGCTGATCAGCCAGAGCGTAGGCCCCCTTCAGATTCAGGCCGCCGGTACTGATCTGCAGTCGCAGATGGTCATCACTATTCGTTAACAGGCTGACCTGCTCATCATCTGACATGAACAGCCGCACCGGTCCTTTCTGGGCCAATGCACTTTTACTGATGATCTGCTTGTCCTGCAGAGCCTGCCTGCTGTATTCACTTAATTTATCCAAATCGCAAACGGTCATGGACATACCAAACTGCTGTCCCATGTCCGCAAATTTTTCTTTGAAATCTTCATTCAGACGCCGTTTTTCACCTTCGTCCAGTTTGATGGGAAAACGGTAGTCCTGCAGATTTCTCTGAAGGCGCACCCGGCTGGCCAGAACCACATCTGCATCCTGTCCGGGATCTTCATACCATTTTTTCATTTTTCATTTCCCTCCGAAAGCGCTTTGATTTCATCCCTGTATTTTGCAGCCAGATCGTAGGCCTCTTCCTCCAACGCTTCCTTTAGCTTCATCCGGAGAATTTCTTTTTTATCCTGCTCTTTTCCACTAACTTCTGAACCCGCCTGCATCTTCACAGGCACATCTCCATCCGTCCGGTGGAAGCGGGGACGCTTTCCAGTATGTGTGTCTGAACCCTGGATTCGTTTGATGTTGTTGCCCATCAACAGGCCAAATGTATGATAACAATCCGGACAGCCAAACTGACTATTCTCTACAAACTGCTGATAACTGGTGTTGCAGGTGGGACATACCACCTGGTCAAAGGACTCTGTTTTGCCGCCATTCTGATCGGCCTGCATAGCCAGAATACCGGATAAGATTTTTCCAAATGGAAATTCTGACTCCAGCAGCTGCCCCCATTCGGATTCGGCAGCACAGGGACCGCAATATCTATGTTCTCTGGTTTCTCCGTCCACCAGTTCGGTAAAAATAATGGTGGCTTCCCGTACTTTACATTTCTCGCATAACATTGCTCTACCTCCCTTATGTTGAAGTATCCACTTTCTTTATCTGTATATTCTACTATAAATCTTCAAAAAATAACAGTGAAAAAATTATAATGAAAATGAAGAAAACAGGATTCATTCCTATTTTAAGAAATAAATCCCGTTTTCATGATTAAATAAAGCCTCAAAGGTCTATAAATTCAAAATCATCCCCATCATCTTTTCCAGAATTCTTTGGCTTTTCTTCTTTATTATTCTGCGGTGCTTCCTTTGTATCCGCTGCCGTCTGGGCATTCTTTTCTTCTTCCGATGCCTCCTGCACATCTTTATCCAAACTGTATGCACTGAGCAGACGGCTGATTTCATCCAAATCCAGCTCATCATCGTCGGGAACCGTTCCTTTTGCATGCTCGTCTTCAGTTACGGACTCTCCCTCATCTTTTTCTAATGCACTTTCTTCCTCAGGATTATTTTCCGGCTCTTCTTCCTCTTCTATAAACTCGTAATCCTTATATATTCTCCAAAGTTTTATGGATACCACTACTAGAGCAGCCAGAATGGCTACGCCAATGACCACCGCCAGCACCAGCATCATACTGAGGCTGTTCATTTTTTTCTTGTATTCCTGCTTCGTCTGGTTCAGCTGGTCTTCCAGATCCGTCTGGTCCTGCGTACCTGTGATGCCTTCATCTTCCAGAAAGGGCACCAGGCCGCCGGTTTCACTGCTGTAGCGATACAGGCCTGCTTCCCCATTGGAGGGCTGCACATAAACCAGATAAAGGCCTTCAGACTGTGCCTCATCTGTTGTCCAGGCATCTACTTCCTTTCCGTCCACTTCCAAAGTCACCTGCGTGTAATCGGAAAGGTCATAGTCTCCGGGAAGGGGCAGGAAAATATAAGTGAAGGCTTCAGACGTTCCCTGCACAAAGAGAATAAAAGAGTCTGTCTCTTCGTCATATACATAATATGTGCCGTTGCCCTCTTCTGTATCCGTCAGGAAAAACAGTCGAATCCCCTGGCTATTCAGCAACGTAGTCAGATTTTCACCCTTATATGAATAGGTAGATGTATTAAACCCTTCAGGAATAGATGCTGACCAGGTATAGGGTGCAACCAGCTGCTCACCGTTGATTTCCTGATCCAGTAAAACGCCAAATGTAATGTCGGCCTGCGTGGTTTCTTCTTCCGTGGTCTCCACCGTGGATTCTTCCTCTGTAGATCCTTCCCCTGTACTCTCTTCTACTGCAGTGGTTTCAGCAGAGGCTTCTGTTGTGCTCCCAGTTGTGGATGCGACGCCGGCCACTGACACCGTAAAAGTGGTGGAAAGGCCGTTATAGGTAACGGTGAACACATTGTCTCCAGCCACCAGGGGCGTGGTGTAATTGGTGCAGGACCAGCCATTCAGGGCTGTGCTCCCCTGAGTGCCGTTGCTGTAAAGAGGGTAAACCAGGATGTCAGATGGCACGATGGTTTCTCCCACTGTATGATCGCCAGCATAAGTGTAAATGGCCTTTACCCCTGTAATTGTGGCAGCGGTGGTAGGTGCTTCCGTTTCTGTCTGAGTAGCGGCCTCCTGCCGGGTAACCGTGACAGTATAGGTTCGGGTGGCGCCATTTTGAGCCGTAACAGTAATGGTCACCGTGTTATTGCCCACTACAAGGCTGGTTCCTCCGGATATACTTACAGTCGCTAAAGAATCAACGGGCTGAGGGCTGAAGGAAATGGATGTAACGCTGTTGGGCACCGTCATGGTGTAATTGGTTCGATCAGAAGAAAAGCTTTCATTGAGTGCTCCTGTTGAAGGATTTATGGAGGTAAGTGAATTGTCCCCTGACAGAGAAACCGTTACTGTTGCAGAAATGGTTTCAGGAATGCTTAGTGTTTCTCCTGTCACATACGTAATTCCTAAACCTTCCGCTTCCGGAAATCGAGCACTTACGGTAGACGTCCCCTGTGCAATAGCTTGAAAAGTATATGTAAGTTCTATGCTTTTCACACCAACTCCACCAGTTCCTCCCATGTCTGTCCCCCCAGAAACAAGGGTTAGGATACTTGAGTTATACTCTAAAACACCTACCAGCTCTCCCAAATCCTGATCACTGGTCACTCTGAAGGTTAAAGAAAATGTATCCCCTGGAGAAACTGTCACACTCGAACGATCCCAGCCAGCTGAATCTGCCGCCATAACCGGTGTCCCCATCAGCAAAAGGAACAGGCTTCCCAGCAGCATTACCCCTACAGCCATCCATTTTTGAAATAATGATTTCATCACATCTCCTGCTTTCTCTTTATTCTGTTTTATATGTCGGTTTCCTCTGTGGCGTTTTCTGTTCCCATGCCCGTTGGCGCTCTGTCAGAGGAACCTGCCCTGTATCGAATTGGCGTAAACCTGCTTCCAGTGTTCCGGACATCTACCCCTCTGTTTGTATGGGTAATGTTGCAGGCGTTTCTGCGGAAACGTCCTCCGCTGCAGTGGTCTCAGCAGAGGATGAAGCCTCTGACGAAGAGGCCTCTGCCTTCTTTATCGTAATGGTATACGTTCTGGAGGTGCCATTTTCCGCAGCGCATACAATTTTCAGTACAGTATCCTGTGTGCCGGAATTCAGCGTTTTTGTCCCAGTGCCTGTAATCGTTGAAGTAGAGGCATAGGCTGTGGCGGCAAGTGTAACCTGTGTGCTGCCCGCCGGCACAGTCACAGTGTAGGTGGTTGTGTCTGTGCTAAAGCCACTGATTGCCGCACCATTCACTGCAATACTGCCTAATTTATAATTGGGGTTACGGTTATCGCTTGGCATTTCTGCTGCTGTGGACGGCATATTGTTGTACACAGGAATCTTAAACACAAAGGCACTTTCATAGATGCCCAGAGACACATAAGTGCTTCGGGTAGTCCGGCTCTCATTCCTGGCTGCCTGCAGATTTTGCATGTACTGATGCCAATAGAGCTTACCATCTGAGTCATCCACATCAAATTTTTGCAGATATAAGGTATCCTGTCCCACAGAAATATAATTGTTAACCAGCTTTCTTGCTCCGCCAAGCAACGCTTTGTACCAGGTCACCCATCCGCCGGCTACCGCTTCGTTTAACCCATTGATGATGATTTCTTCCTGGGTTGTTCCTGTAGCCTGTATATTGAAGTAATTATAATAGCCTTCATATCCCGGATATGTTCCGGAAATCAATGCACTGGTTCCGTTGACGCCCTGTTCCTGGCGCACTCTGGCTGCCAGCATATAAGGACTTACTCCCAGTTCCTTTCCAATTTCCAGAAATGCTTCTGCATAGCTAAGGTACCCCGTCTCCGATGTACTCTCTTCTTCATTCCCAAGGGACTGAGAAATGCTACTGATTTTCCACAGTTGTCGCCGAATATAGGTACTATCCGATACAGATACCTTTCCATCGTGCGTGGTATCTGCTGCCTCTGCATAAGGCCCGGAGAGCGTGCTGATTTTCCACAACTGTCGTCTGATATATGTACTATCTGTCACCGATATTTTTCCATCTCCGTTTACATCTCCATAAAGGACTGCACGAACCCTTCCCACTTCCTGCTTGGAAGTATTCAGCAGAATGAAGTAATCTCCAGTGGCCAAAGTGTCCGTTCCGCTTTTATTGGCGTCTGAAGCATCATGCACCACAACGCTTCCACCCTCCACTTGGATGGTGTTTAACACAGTCTGAACAGTGGTCCCTGCTTCAAATCCATAAAGATAATCCTCTGTGAACCAGTAGTCCGTACTCCCCATGGCCACACTGCCTTTCTGGACAGTGTGACTTTCTCCCAGCACATCCACTATGCTGCTGTCTTCCGCATCCACAATTGCGGTATTCTCCATAAATGTATTGGCCAGAATGCTCACCACCCCATCCAGGGTATGAAGCTCCGTATCATATGACAGCTGTTCAAATTGGAAAATGTCGGTTTCATTCAGGAAATTCCGTGGATCCATAAAATATTCCACAACCGCTTTAGATGCCTGTACCCAATTAGGAGAACTAATGGTTACCCAGTTGTTATTGACCCAATCAAAAGACCCCGATATAGTGGTATCCTTCCAGCTGGATGGTGTACTGCTGTTATTGGGCACCAAATTTCTGGAAAACACCATTTCATTGGTAATAACCGTATTCCAGTCCAGTCCTGTATTCTGGGCCACAAAAACCCAATTGGGATGGGCTTCGTGCAGGGCCGTCAGACTGGCCCAGTAGCTCTCCGGAAAATTTGCTTCCAGATACGCCTGAAAATTACCATTGTAGGCATCCAGATAGGATGCCGCTGAAGTATCTGCACCGAAATGCAGTGCCACCCCTGTACCGATTACAAGGGCACAAAGGGTCCCCAGTAAAAACAGGTTCCTTTTTTTCATTTTAACTCCTATCCGATCAATCTGCCAAAAACCTTATGTCAAATATCCATAGTTAAAGACATTATACTGATATGCGCTTTCCTTGTCAACGATTCCACCCGGAAAAGCCGCCTTTGGTCATTTTCCCTCACAAAAAAAAGAGCTCCTCCTGAGCCCTTTTTCCATCCAGCCTTACTTTTCTTTTGGTTCACCGGTATTCTCCTGCGTCTCAGATTCTTCTATATTTGCCCACTCTTCTATTTCCAAAAGTCGAAGAACTGCCCGATGCATCCCGGGACGCTGCCTGTAAGCCTGAACCAATGCCTTTTCCAACGGTGTAAGAATCAGGAAATCTTCTCCCTCTTCTCCCATGAGGGTCAGCACATCCCTGATTCCATAGATGCGGCAAAGTTCCATAAAAAGCTGCGCCGTAGGCAGGGAATGTCCTGCTTCCCATCCATACAATGTTTTTTCAGAAAGCGAGAACTCTCTTTCCCGCAGCATGGATACCACCGTATCTACCGTGTATCCCTGTTCTGTTCTGTATTTTCGCAACACTTTGCCAATTGTCTCTCGGTCGAGATTTTTATCTTTTTCCATTTCCAATCACCTTTCAGGCCGACTCATACAGCCATTCTATTGAATCTGCGGATATTTGTCAATCTACTGGCATTTTCTCTTCCTTGTTTTATATTGACAGTCTTATTTGTAAAGAATATACTGTATAAAAGTCTTATTTTTTCTTATTTAATCAGAATTTCTATTCCGGCCAAGAAGAAAGGATACTCTATGCGCATTGAAATTTCTCTTCTGCAGTATCTGAATAGAGAAGGGTTATCTCTACCTGATCTGGAAAAAATTTCCGGTCTGGACCTCGCTCCCCTCTATGACACGCCCCCCGGTCAGCTGGATGCCCTCACTTTCCTGCGCCTTTGCCTGGTCCTAAGGGTTCGTCCGGAAGATTTTTATGATGGCTGACGCTATTCTTCCCTTTTCCTTATTTTTTGTGTGCATATTGTATACTTTTATTGCTTTTCTTTGCTTTTTACAGTATAATATGCAAAGGAACTGGAAGTGTGTCTTCAGAACAAGGGGTGGGTATGAATAAGCGCAAAAAAATCGGAGTTATCATCTCAAAAACAGATGAACTGTATCAGCATCGTTTGCTGAAAGGCATTATCAAGCAGGCCAATGCCATGGATTTTGATGTCCTGGTTTTCACAAATCTCATTGGCTACTGTGACTATAAAAAAATACAGGACGGGGAGGACAATATTTATCGTCTGGTCCCTTTTGATCAGCTACATGGACTAATTCTGTGCCCGGCTACTTTTGCTGACCGGGCTTTTTATCGTTCCATTGAAGAGCGAGTCCGGGAAAAAGCACACTGTCCGGTTTATGTGGTAGATGATCAGTCTTCTTTTTATCCCTCACTTTTTACCGATGACGGGGCCATCATTCGCCAGCTGGCGGCCCATCTGGCAGATGTTCACCAACGCAGAAAAATTTACTTTCTGGGCGGTCCTGCCTCCACACCACAGACCCGTGCACGTCTGGCTGCCTACCGACAGTTCATGACGGAAAGAGCGTTCTATTTTGATAAAAATTTTATTCATTTTGGGGACCTGAGTTACCAGTCAGGAATAGATCTGGCCTCAAAAATCATCCAGGGCACGCTGGAGCTGCCGGATGCCCTGATCTGTTCCAATGACTACATGGCCCTTGGCTTTACACGCACCATGATCGCTAATGGGTATAAGATTCCGGAACAGGTGGCAGTCACCGGTTTTGACTGCATCACGGAAGCTATCAGCCACAACCCCTCCATCACCTCTGCTGTTCCCTGTGTCCTACAGACCGGGCGGGAGGCCGTATGCCGGATTATGGCCGCATTGGGATTGCCTGTAGAACGCCCCGTCACCTTTTCTCACCGGGAAGGCGTCATTCTTTCGGAAAGCTGTGGTTGCGAAGCACCTGCCGCCTACATTGCCGCCCGACAGAACAAACTGGTAGTCAAACAACGTTATATCAACGACATTCTCTACAACAGCCATATGTCTGAAATCCTGACCACTGTTTCAGACCTGCCAGAATGCCTTCATCAGATCATTGGCTTTCGCTACATGATCAAGGATCTTCAGCATTATTTTCTTATGCTGGATGACCATTGGAACTCCGACAATAAAGACGAATCAGGACGAAGAGAATGTTATTCTGCGGTCGGCTATCCTTCTCACATTACCTGTCGGCTGCGCATTGAAAACAATAAACCTGTTCCCGGTGACATTTCTTTTTCCACTATAGACCTGCTTCCGGATGCCCTATGGCAGAATTATCCAACCGGGTACTATTTCACTCCCGTCCATTTTAATGACAGATGCTTTGGCTACAGCGTCCTTTCCTTTGGCGAAAAACCTCAGGCCTTTGATCCTGTCTTCAGGAACTGGAGCATCAATGTTTGTAATGCGCTGGAACTGATCCGCATACGCACATCTCTAGAGCAGGCCAACCGCAAGTTGCTGATGTCCTCCATGTGTGACGCTCTGACCGGGGCCTACAACCGCATTGGTTATGTACAGCTCCAGTCCATGATTCTTCATAAGGCTCAGCAGGATCAACTGCCCGTTTTCCTGCTTATGGCAGATCTGGATGATTTAAAAGGCATTAATGATACCTATGGGCATATGGAAGGGGATTCCGCCATTATTACCCTGGCACAAGCCCTGATGAGCAGCTGTATCTGTGGGGAATTGTGCATACGTATGGGCGGGGATGAGTTTTTTGTTCTTGGCACCTTTGCTTATAATGATAATTACATTGAGACTTTTACCAGAAATTTTGAATTGTATCTGGAGCGGTATAACAGCACTTCCGGAAAGCCTTACATCGTCCACGGCAGCATCGGTGCCGTCCTGCGAAAGGTAGAACGACCTGAAGATTTTGCCCAAATGCAGCTGGACGTGGACAACATCATGTATTCCAATAAGGCCTTCAGAAAAAAACAACGTCGGAGCGGCCAGTAATCTGGCTGCCCCCTTGACATACGCGGCTGATTTTAGTAGAGTAAGCATAGCAGTAGCTAGGGGCGCTCCCAATGGAGCTGAGAAATGTAAAGTTGACCCTCATCACTTGAACCGGGTAATGCCGGCGTAAGGAAGCACTTCACTTTTTTCATTCCCCTCCTGCAGAAAAAGGAGGTTTTTTTATGTCCATTTTTTTTAAGTCCACTACAAATTCCTGGGATGAACAGGTCTTTGTCCCTACAGTCTGGGGCTTTCTTCTGCTGGCCCTGATGGTCATCGGCCTTCTGGTTTTGATGCTGCTCCTTCTGAAAAAAACCCAGAAAAAAATTTCCGCCAAACAGCTGACTTTTTGCGGTGCGTCCATTGCCATTGCCATGGTACTGTCTCTCATTAAGGCCTACGAACTGCCTTTTGGCGGAGCCATTACCTTCTTCAGCATGCTTTTCATATGCCTGGTAGGGTACGTGTTCGGGCCTCGTATCGGCATTACAGCCGGTGTGGCCTATGGTCTGCTCCAGTTCATTCTGGATCCAGTCTTCTATACCATTCCCCAGGCTTTTGTGGATTACATTCTGGCCTTTGGTGCCCTTGGTTTTTCCGGGTTTTTCTACAAAAACAGTAAATACGGCCTTTTGCTGGGATATCTGGCCGGCGGTTTTGGCCGTCTGTTTTTTGCTTTCCTGTCCGGTATTCTTTTCTTTGGGGCTTATGCCCCCGAAGGCACACCTGTGGCCTGGTATTCCATCACCTATAATGCCGGTTATATTTTGCCGGAAATGCTGATGACCGTTATTATTTTATGCGTGCCCCAGGTTTCCAGAGCCCTGCGACAGGTCAAGGGAGACGCCGTTTCCTAATGCCTCTATTGCGAAAATAAGTCCTGAAAAAGAACTGCTCCTGTTGTGCCGTTTTTCTCCGGCCCAACAGGAGCAGTTCCTTATTTTGGTTTCTGAGCTGTAAAGCCTCCGGTAAGATCAGGCTTCATCAATGGCCCTGCCAATGTCCCTGCGCATATACTTATTGGAAAAGGCGACCCAGTCCGTAGCCTCATAGGCATTTTTTCGGGCTTCTTTTAGATCTTTTCCAAGTGCGGTAATGCCCAGCACCCTTCCGCCGGCAGTGACAATTTTTCCGTCTTTTATGGTTGTCCCGGCGTGAAAACAAAAATATTTTTCACGGTGTGAAAAATTTTCCAACCCGGTAATTTCAAATCCTTTTTCATACTTCTCCGGATACCCTGCAGATGCCAAAACCACACATACAGCTGCATTATCCGCAAATTTCAGGTGCACCTGATCCAGCGTTCCGTCAATGCAGGCCTCCATCACATCCAGCAGATCGTTTTCCATACGGGGCAATACCACCTGGGTCTCCGGATCTCCGAATCGAGCATTGTACTCCAATACCTTTGGCCCATCTGCCGTCAGCATCAGCCCAAAAAAGATAATGCCTTTAAACGGACGGCCTTCTTTTGCCATGGCATCCACTGTGGCCTGGTATATGTGCTTCTGACAGAAACGATCTACCTCTTCTGTATAAAAGGGGCTGGGTGAAAAAGTGCCCATACCGCCAGTATTAAGGCCCTGGTCCCCGTCCTTTGCCCTTTTATGATCCTGTGCAGAAGTCATGATGCGGATGGTTTTCCCATCTACAAAAGAAAGAACAGACACTTCTCTTCCGGTCATAAATTCTTCAACTACGATTCGGTTCCCCGCACTTCCAAATTGCTTGTCCAGCATGAGGGTCTTTACCCCTTCCCTTGCCGCTTCTCTGGACTCGCAAATCAAGACCCCTTTGCCAAGTGCCAGACCATCAGCCTTTAAAACAATGGGCATACGGGCTGTTTCCAGGTATTCCAAAGCAGCCTTCGGGTCTTCAAATGTTTCATAAGCAGCAGTGGGAATGTCATATTTTTTCATCAGTTCCTTGGAAAAGGCCTTGGAGCCTTCCAGAATGGCTGCCTTTTTGTCCGGACCAAACACCCTTAATCCACGCCCTTCAAGCACATCTGTCAGTCCTCCCACCAATGGGTCATCCGGGCCTACCACTACCAGATTCACCTGTTTTTCACAGGCAAAATCCGCCAGTTTTTCAAATTCCATTACTCCGATGGGCACACATTCTGCCAGGGCTGCAATGCCGCCATTTCCGGGGGCGCAGTACAGCTTTTCTATTTTTGCACTTTGGGCAAGTTTCCAAACAATGGCGTGCTCTCTTCCGCCGCCGCCTACAACCAAGACTTTCATTCTGAATCCCTCTCCGGCTAAATTATTCTGTTTCCAATCCCCTATATAGTACCTTTTCCCCAGGAAAAAGTCAAACCTCAAACCTGTCTTTTCCTTTTAATTCAGCAGTCGGATGAAAGACTGTACATTATCATATGTCACTTTCTGATAGGGCAGATACACATATTTATCTTCCAGAATATCAATATCCTCCGGAATCGGCTGGGAAAGAGCCATTGCACAGGCCAGTTTCACAATGGCCTCCGCCTGTCCCCGGTAATCATTGTAAACGGTCCCTGCCATTTCCTGAAGTTTTACGCTTTCCAACCCTCCCTGCAAGCCATCAACTCCCACAATGACCGGATACTGGACAATATCGCTCTTTCTTAAGGCATCCAGGGCCCCCAGGGCCATCTCGTCATTATTAGAAAAGAGCACTTCTATTTCCTCTCCGAACTGTTCAATCAGAGACGTCATTTTCGTGGCTGCCTGGGCCCGGTTCCAATTGGCAATTTCTGCGCCCAGTTTTTGCAGGGTGTATCCGGCATCCTCCACTGTGCTTACGGAAGTTTCCGTACGGATAAACGCATCCTGATGACCAGGTTCCCCCTCCAGCACAATGTATTGAAGAATCCCGTCTTGATTTTTGTCGATTCGATCAAAAGCCTTTTCACAGGCTTCTATTACGATTTCTCCCTGCATCTGTCCGGACTGAGTTGCATCTGCCCCCACATAGTATACCTGATTCCAGCTGTCCAGATCCTCCTTCACAGGCTCCCGGTTAAAAAACACCAGCGGAATATCTGCACTTTTGGCTTTATCAATGATTCCAAAAGCATTTGTTCTGTCCACCAGACCCACGCAGATGGCATTGTACCCTTTCACCACAAAGGCGTCAATCTGGTCATTCTGCGTAATCTGACTTCCCCCCGCACTTTGAATGTCCACGGTTATGGCAATTCCTTCCTGTGCCTCCATTTGCCTGGCCCAAACCGTAATTTCCTGCATCAGCGCCATTATGTATGTATCATATTCATCATGAATGCTGATTCCGATTTTAATACTTTTGATGGCCTTCTCCGTTTTCTTTTGCTCCACATACCACATGCCCCAAATCACACCCAAGACCAGTACGGCAGTCAGCAGGCCCCCCAAAAAAATCATCCAGCTTCTTTTTTTCACCTCCGCCTCCTTACTTCACAAACGGAAAAAGAATCCGCTGATTTTCTGCAAGATACAAATTGACGTCATCCACAATGCGGTAACTTAAATAGGCATTTAATGAATCCTCTCCATATTGTTCTCCTTCCAGCAGGCATTCCAGTCCCACATATCCTAGGCTGAACTCATCCTGATATACCAGGTTCCTGATTTTTTGATGATCCAGATAATAGACTGCTTTATCCGAATTGGCAATGCCGTAGATTTTTACTTTCTTGTTCAGATTGAGCACCGCATCAATGACGGCCTCCAGAGAAGAATTGTCAAAAGCCACCACCACATCCACCGCTTCCTGTGTTAGCTCTCTTTGCACAAACAGCATTGCCTTATTTTCACCTTCCTCTCTGCTCCAGAAGGTAAGACGGTCAAATTTCTCCACAATTTTATCGCAAAACCCTTCATACCGTGCTTTCACACTATCCCTTTGCTGATTGTCCATGATAATGGCAATTTTGGCAATGGCATTTTCTTTCTCCATCACGGCCTGGGCCAGACTTTCTCCCATAGCGTAATTATCTGCACTGATCAGGGAAGTCTGCTCATTCTCCACCCCCGATTCCACACACACAATGGGGTACTTATTTTGCGGCAGCTGCAAAGTTCCCAGGTCCATCTGACTGGAACTGGCGGCCAAAAGAATCCCATCCGCCCCGTTATTTATTTCTCTCTGAATCAGGGCAAGCTGGGCCTCTTCGTTATACTCCTCTGCCATGAGCACGTACGTCAGCTCCGCATGATAATCTTCCGCCGCCTGATCCGCTCCCTGTTTCAGGCTCTCCCATCTGTCCAGATCACTGCCGTATAAAATTACAGAAATGTACCTGGGATCCGTTTCCTGGTTTGTTCCTTCCTGCATATACCAGGCCACCCCCATAAATCCCGTAAAGAGAACCATGCCCAAAAGGATGCCTATTTTTCCTTTTACTTTCATTGTTCATCCCCCCTAAATCTGATTTTTGGAAGATGGATCCGCACAGTGGTGCCTTCGTCCAGCTCACTCTCAATTTCAATGCCATAAGCTTCCCCAAAATACAGCCGGATTCTCTGATGGACATTGATCAGACCAATGCCGGACCCTCTTTTTCTTGCTCTGTTATTGTCTGCCAGCAAAAGGGCCTGCTCCTCCGGCGGAATACCCATACCATTGTCCGATACCTCAATATATATATCCTCACCTTTGGCATATCCCCGAATGGCAATGATGCCTTCCTCCCGCATAGATTCCACACCATAGTAAATGGCATTTTCAATCAGCGGCTGCACAATTAACTTAATGGTACTGTAGCCTTCAATTTCCGGATCCACCTCTACGCTCGCACGGAACCGGTCCTTGTATCGAATCTTCTGTATGCTCAAATAATTTTTGGCATGCTCCATTTCATCCCGAATGGTGATGATGTTTTTCCCTTTGCTCAGGCTGATTCTAAACAGGCTGGCCAAAGCAGTGACCATGGAAATGGCTTCCTCTGCCTGACCGGATTCAATGGTCCACACAATGGAGTCCAGGGTATTGTAGAGGAAATGAGGATTGATCTGGGATTGCAGGGCATCCAGCTCACTTCTTCTTTTTGCCTCATGCTCTCGGACAATATCTTCCATCAGCTGGCGCATTTGCCTGACCATGGCCTGGATGGAACGACTTAAATGTCTGATTTCCGGTGATCCTCCCGCATATATGGCTGCATTCAGGTTACCATTTTCCAATTTCTTCACAGATTTTTCCAGCTTGCGGATAGGATTCGTGATTTTATCTGAAATCAGGATATTGCCCACCACAATGACCAGGACCGATACACCAAGGACAATCATGGTGAAAAATCGAAACTGATTCAGGTTATAGGTGATTTCTTTTATGGGTGTGACACTGATGATCTTCCATCCGGTATACCCCATTGTTTTAACAATGACATCCCGTTCTTCTCCATTGAAGGCATTGGTGTATGTGCCATCCTCCAGGGCTGCAACCTCCAGGTTATTTTCCTGGTAAAGAGAGGCATAGATCATTTTCTGTTTAGGATGATAAATAATCTCTCCTTCACTGTCCGTCAGATAAGCATACCCCTCTCCCTTTGCATTAATTTTAGAAAAAAGCTGCTCAATTTCGCTAAAATTCATGTCTACCAGAAGAATTCCCCGGCTGGTATTACCTTGGAAATCCAGACTGACCACACGACTTAGTGAAACCACCCAGTAATATCTGTAGTTACTGTCATCAAACAAATCCTGTACATGGGGCGTGGAAAAATGCAGGTTTTCCATTTTTATATTGGCTTCCACAAACCACTCCTGAGAAGAAACATCCACCTTATCCTTCAGGGTGTCAACAGGCGATGCAGCGATGAGGTTCCCCATATCATCAAAACAGGCAATGCTGATCAGACTGTCTTTATTGACTTCATACAATATGGCCATTTCCTTTTCCATACTTTCGTAGGACAGATCCTTGCTCTTTATTACACTGTAATACATGGCATTGGAGATGTTCATCATGTTGCGGATATAGGTGTTCAGATTTAAGGCCGCCTGATCCAGCAGCTGGATGTTTTTCTGGGTCACCACCTGCTTTAAGTTTTCCACATACCGTTCATACAAGGTTAGCCCCACAAAAGCCATACTGATGATGGCGATCGCCGTAAAGGAAATGGTGACCGTAAACTGAATGCTTCTCTTCTGATAGGAGCGCACTGCCGCCCCCAGCCAGTGCCTAATTTTTTCTTTCATGCTGCTCTCCCTGACTGGTACGGTATTTGGACGGAGACATGCCATATTCTTTCTTGAAGACATAGCTGAAATAATTAGGCTCTGCATAGCCCACCTGTCCGGCTATTGTATATGCCTTTTCTGATGTGGTATTCAACAGCCGCAAAGCCTGCTCCAGCCGCACTTTCGTCAGATAGTTGACAAATCCCATACCGGTTTCTTTTTTAAAAATAGTGGAAAAATAAGCTGCACTCACATTTAGGGCATTACAGATGACTTCAACGGACAGGTCCTTGTTGCTATAATGTTCATTTATATAGGCAATGGCTTTTTCCGCCAGGCTTTTTGCAGAGTCCGTTCTCTCAATCCGAATCCGACTGCGCACTTTCAGGCAAATTTCTGTTAGCCACCTGCCGATTTCTTCCAAAGAGGAAAAACGACTGATGTCCTGGTACAGATTAAAATTTTCGCCTGCCACTGCCTCCATATCCATGTCATAGGCTCTGGCAAGCCTGATGATCTCAACAAAAATCTCCATCAGGGAAAGCTGGAACTGGGAAATGGAAAGCTGGGATTTTCTGACTTTTCCAATGACCTGTTCTATGGCCTTTTGCAGGGATTCCCGGCTTCCCACCTTCATCTCCCGCAGAATATGGGCAATTTCATTCTCATCAATCTCCAGTTGTTCCTCCGGGCGTGGTTCCATGTCCTGAATATAAATGGCCTGGTTCTGGTCAAACAAAATCCGATATTCAAAGGCATTTTTAGCACCGGAATAAGAGTGAGACAGTTGCTCCAGGCTTTTACAAGGCTGCCCAATCCCGGCGGAGGCATTCACGCCCAGAATCTTAGAAATGATTTTGCAAATCTGGTCCATGCAGTTAATAAAAGACGGGATTTCCTCATTTTGGTCCAACAATGCAATGACCACCACCCATTCCAGATACAAAAAACACCGATAGGAAAAAAGCGTGTCCAGATTTTCCTCCACGATCTTTTTCTGGGAAACCGGCAATAACTGGGTGTACATAAAAGCATCATCATGATTTTCCTGGACATCATAACCATATGGATCAGCATGCAGTACCGTCACCATATACAAAGGCGCATGAAGTCTTGGATCGTATAGGGAAACCAGTTCTCCAATCCGCTCCTCCTCCACCTTGCCTTCCAGCAGGCTGCCCAGAAACTGTTCTCTCATAACCGGAAGACTTTCAAAATAATATTTTTTCAGGCTTTCCAGATTTCTTTTTTCTTCTATTTCCGCATCCAGTCTGCCACGGATACGCT